>DATMCI010000058.1:0-26427 GCA_035558535.1 Kofleriaceae bacterium | reverse complement strand
TTCGTCGAGGAGCGTGGGCCGCTCGTCACGGTGCGCCAGCTCGGAGCCTGCCACGTCCGGCATCGTGACCGAGGCGAGCCGGATCTCGCCGCGCCGGTGGAGCTCGAGGAGCGCGTCGCGGATTCCAGGGTCGGATAGATCCCGCCCACCTCGGCGAGCGCGGAGGTGTACGTGTCACGCAAGCGGTGCGGCGAGACGATCTCGTCGGCGGCTTCTTTCGCCTCGACGAGGTGGATCCGCGCCCCGACGCGGTGCCGCGGCAGGCCGAGCTCGGCGCACAGGTCGCATGCGCGGCCTATCATCGCGTCGGTCGGGAACGCCCACCCGTTGTCATCGCGGTTCTCCCGCTTGCGCTGCTCGAGGATCTCGATGCACGCGCGCGACAGCGGGAACGTGAACGCGCGGTCCGCTCCGCCTTTGGGGTTCGGCCGGCGCAACGTGCGCGCCGCGAAGTCGACGTGCTCCCAGCGGATGGTTGCTGCGTCCATGCGGCGCAGGCCGGAGAGGAGCACCACGAGCTGGTAGTCGCGCCGCACGGCGGAGAGCTTGTCGATCGCCGAGCACCAGGTCGGGAGGTCCGCCCATGCGATCGGCTCCTGGCGCTCGTGTCGGTCAGTCGCTCGTGGAGCGTGCGGCAGTCCGTGCGCGAGATGTCCGCGAGCCGCCGCGTGGTCCAGTCGCCGAGGTGCCGCTTCGCCTCGCTCTCGATGGACGAGATGCTGCGCGGCCGGCCGCCCTTACGGCGCAGCCGATCGATGTAGAGCGCGAGCGCATCCCCGAACGTGGGCCCGGCCGGGACGCTCTCGGGGGCTGGGGCGGGATCCTCGCCACCGTGCATCGCGCCGAGCTCCTTGATGGCGGCGCTCCGGGCCTGTGCGACCGTCATCGTCCGATCGCGGAGCCCCAGGTCGGCCGCCCGGAGCTTGCTCGGGGCCCAGTGCCCGAGCGTGACGAGCCGGCGGACGCGCTTGCCCTTCACGTACGCGCGGACCACGAACGAGCGGCGGGTCTGGCCGATGATCACGCCGAAACCGCGTAGCCGCTCATCCCACAGCTTCATGCGTGGGACATCCGGTGCGAGCTGGTAGCCCTCGAGCCACCGCTCGGTGATGTCGACGTTCCGGGGAGCCTCCTGTTTGTTGCCCATTTGTTGCCTCTCCTACATACGACGCGGCATGTCTCAGAGCGACTCGTTTCCGACGGGGAGGGGATCGGCCATCTACTCGGTATGGCTCGGTAAGTCCTCATATTATCGTCGCTCTGAAACTCTTAATCCGCTGGTTGTAGGTTCGAGTCCTACTGCCCTCACGACCTCGACGTAGACGCGCGCGCATGGGCGCCCGCGGCTGTCGCGCGTCAGTCGGCCGTCGGCCACCCTCCTCCTCCACAAGGAGGATGCGCTGTGCTCAGTCGAGCTCGACGGTCGACCACGTCAGCGAGTTGCGCGGGCACGCGCTGCGCGTCTGGCGCGGATCTCGGCGATTGCCTGCTCGACCGGGATCCCCTGGCCGGCATCGACTTGGGCGATCGAGCGATCGAGCGCTGCGTCGAGTAGCTTGCGCTCGACACTCTCCAGAAGGGTATGAGCGATCTCTAGCCGCACGGACTCGTCGAGCGCGAGGAGCTGCTGTGGCACGGCCATGCCACGAGCTTACCCGATGCCGTTAGAAAGTCATGGCGTCGCGCAGGTCGATGACAGCGTCGCTGCCACGTTGCGCGCATTCGAGGGTGAGCAGGAACAGATCCCATGGATTGCGTGTCACCAGCTTCGCGGGCCAAGGCAGCTCGTCCGCGGACCTCCACTCCTGGATGGGGGGCAGCCACCAGCAGGGCAGCGGCGGCGTCGGGCGGTTCTTGCGGTACTTCGAGAGCAACGCTGCGAGCTCGCGGCTGTACGTGAGTTGATAACTCTCGGTGATCCCGGGGCCGAGCAGCAGGGCCTCGCCACAGCCGAAGCAGAGCAGCGCCCGGTACACGCTCGAGCCCTGCTGCCACTCGACGGCGTAATCGGGGTGGAACTGGCAGCACGCAGGGCGGGCGAAGATGAGCTCGAACGTCGCCGGCATCGAGAGCAGCTGCGTCAGCCGCTTCACGTCCTGGGCGGATGGCGCGAGCGGCTCCTCGTAGAACCAGTCCCCGTGGAGCTCCTGGACCGGCTTGGAGCGGCGCTCCGCCTCCGCGCGCGCGCGCTCCTCGCTCGGGTGCGGCAGACCTTCGTAGAGCGTCAGCCGCTCCGCGCTGGCGATCGCCGAGGTGAACCTGGCGCGCAGCTGGAGCGCCTGGACGTCGCCGATGTCGTGCAGGAGCGGTCCGTCGCCGGTGACGATGATCGCCTCGACGTCGCGCGACAGCTCGGGCACGTCGCCCGGCATGAGCGGCGCGAGCCCACGTCTGCCGAGGACCGTGATGCCGTGCTCGAGCACGACCCAGATCCGTTGTTGTGCGTCGACGGTGATGGACCTGGCCTTGAACGGGAGATCCCTGTTGGCGGGGAGCTTGTCGACCTTGCCATCGGTGTGCCGGCGCACGATCCGCAGGCCGTCGGCCGAGATGCCATAGAGCGTGCCGTCCGCGCCGAAGACCTGGCCCACCGTGAACGGCAGGTCCGCGAGCGGCTCGAGCTTGCCGGCGGTGATCCGATGCGCGCCACCGCGGTGGAAGACGTGGACTGTCCCTCCGGATGTCGTCACCAGCGCCGGGGCGTCGCCCTTCAGGGTGGCGACCGGGACGAGCTTGCCGCCGGCGAGCCTGGCGACCTGATCGCGGCGCGAGACATAGAGCGTCCCGTCGTTGGCCAGCGCGATGTCGCGGACGGGCGGAGCGCCGGCGGTCAGCGCGGTCCACGTGTCGCCGCGGCCGGCGACGAGCACGCCGTCCGCGACGCCGTAGCGCGTGCCGTCGGCGGCGAACACGAGCGAGCGGACGGAGGCGTTGCGCAGGCCCGGTGGCAAGGCGTGCCGCTTCCAGGTCGTGCCGTCGTACGACGCGAGCCCCGCGCCGCTGACCCACAGCGTCCCGTCGGGGTCGACCGCGACCGCGCCGAGCTTGGCGGGCGCGTCGGGTAGCAGCGCGAGCGAACCATCGTAGCGAGCCATCCGGTCGCCGACGTAGAACCAGAGCCCGCCGCCCTTGCGGGCCATCGCGCGCCCGCCGACGTACTCGTCCTCGACGAGCGTGCGGAGCTTGCCGTGCTCGATCGCGACGAGCCCCTTGTCGCGGAGGACGAGGTACGCCGCGTCCGGGGGCGCCTTGTCAGCGTCCCGGGGCGCCTCGTCGCCGGCCAGAGCCGTCTCGCCGTCGATCGGCGACGCCTCGTCGCCGGCCGAGCCTGCGCCCGGGCCCGGCGCGGCCTCACCGGCCCCGGAGCCGCTGTCCACGCCGCCGCACCCGGTGAGAGCGGCGGCTGCGGCGGCGATGGCGATGGCGATGACATGGGCGGCGACGGCGATGACGGCGACGATCTGACGCGACACCCGCGAGAGCCCCTGCATGTCAACCCGTGGACACGAGCACCACGAGGCGATTGCAGACGAACATCTCAGCCACGCATCGAGGGGCTCGTTTGCCGGAGAGCGGCAGCCGGAGCGCGGCAGCCGGAGCGCGGCAGCCGGAGCGGGGGATGATCGGCGTCGGGGACGCGAATCGTTACGGCGCTGCCGGGCAACACAAAGTTCGCAGCCTCAGCCCGCCAACGGATTGACACGCTCGCCGCGCTCCGTTAGGTTCCGCTCACCTCTAAATGGTGGAATGAGCGCGTCGCAGCTCTGGCTCCTCGACGAGGAGCGGATGCAGAGCTGCGTTCGAGCCAGCATTCGGAGTCGAGAGCTAGCTTGAGCGCCATTTGGCGGGGACAAACATATAGTTTGTACTCGCGTTCGCAACAGCAGGGGTGGAGATCATGAATCAGAGTGAGTCGAAGTCTGGTGCCAAGGGTGTTTACGAGACGACCTCGAAGTATCTGCATACGGACCTCTCGCCGTCGCATCAGCTGATGCGCATGGGCCTGGGGGTCATGACCACGCAGATGCTCGCTGCGGTCGCGCAGCTCGACATCGCCGACAAGCTCGCGGACGGTCCGCGGTCCGCCGACGACCTCGCGCGCGCGAGCGGCGCCCAGCCGGACTTCCTCTACCGCGTCCTGCGCACGCTCACGAGCCTCGGGGTCTTCGAGGAGCTCCCCGAGCGGAAGTTCGCGCTCACCGAGGTCTCGCAGCTCCTGCGCACGGGCGTGCCCGTCTCGCTGCGCGACATGGTGGTCTTCTTCGGCAGCGCCTGGTCGAGCAAGGGCTGCAGCCACCTCCTCGACGCGATGAAGTCGGGCAAGTCGGGGATCGAGGAGGCGTTCGGCATGAACGTGTTCCAGTACCTCGGCTCACACCACGACGATCTCGCGGTGTTCCAGGGCGCGATGACCGGGTTCTCGAGCGTGCAGTCGCCCCCGGTGGTCGACGCCTACGACTTCACGCCGTTCCGGCGGATCATCGACATCGCCGGCGGCCACGGCGCGCTCCTCGCGCACATCCTGAACGCGGCCCCGCAGGCGACCGGCGCGGTGCTCGAGCTGCCGGAGGTCGTCGCGAACGGGCCGGAGCTGGCCAAGAGCCACGGCCTCGCGGATCGCATGGAGTTCATCGCGGGCGACATGTTCGAGGCGGTGCCCGCGGGCGGCGACTGCTACGTCCTCAAGTACATCGTCCACGACTGGGGCGATGCGGCTGCCAAGCAGTTCCTGTCGAACATCCGCAAGGGCATCAAGCCAGAGGGCAAGCTGATCGTCGTCGACTCTGTGATCCCGCAGGGCCCGCACATCGGCAAGATCTTCGACGCGTACATGGTCGTGCTGATGCCGGGCGGCGTCGAGCGCACCCAGGAGGAGTTCGCGGCGCTCTTCGCGTCGGCCGGCTTCAAGCTCACGCGCGTGATCCCGACCGGCTCGTACCTCAGCATCGTCGAGGGCGTCCCGATCTAGTCTCACCCTGACCGGGGAACGCTCGTCGACATCCATCGGGGTCACCAGCTCGACGCGTCTGCAGCGTGGTGCTCACGGCGTCGACCGAGCACGCGCCCACGCACCACCGTTCACCGAATGAGGCGGATGCGCGGCACCGCCGGATCGCCGCTCTCAGGGCACGGCCAGTAGCTCCGCGATACCCACGCAGGTTCGCGCGGCCGCGAGCCACCGCTCGAGCCGGCCGAGATCGTGCTCCGCGAGCAGCTGGCGGCGCTCGGCTTCGGTCGGCTCGAGTGCTCGCGCGACTTGTAGAGCCTCATCGGATCGCCGTTATGCTCCGGGGATGGCTCCCCCTGTCAGGTTCGCGCTCGCGGCGCTCACGCTGATCACCGCGCCGGCCCACGTCGCGGCCCAGCACCCGCTGCGGCCCGCCGCGGAGAGCAAGGCTGCGCAGCTCACGGTACCGCCAGTCCCGAGCTTCGAGCTGCCGCCGGGCGAGCCGGGCGTGCGCACCGCGCGCGAGCTGCGGATCGTCGGGCGTGACTGGCTCGGGACCGAGATCACCGTCCGGGGCTACATCACCTGGATCTACGACTGCGAGCGGGAGGTCACCCGGCCTGGGGAGACGCCTGAACAGGTGAAGAAGCGGATCTACGACGATCAAACCCTCTGCGAGCGGCCGAAATTTTACTTCAGTGACGCGAAGGACACACCGCCTGACCGATCGATCTGGGTCGTGGACGTGCCGCGCCCGCCGACTCGGGTCGAGCGCGATCGCCTGCCGAAGGCCACGCTCGCGCAGTGGCCAGCGGTGCCCAAATTCGCGCTCGGCGACTACGTGACGATTACGGGAACGTGGGCTCTCCAGTCGCCACACGGTGATCGCAACTCCGACGGCCTCCTCGTCTTCAAGTCGATGCAGCCGGCGAGGCCGGCGCCGCCCCCGTCCCCGCCGGCACGCGCGACTACCGCGCGGCCCGTCCCGGCGGCACCCGCCGCCGCGCCGAAGGTGCCGCCGACGCCCCCGCCGGTGCGGATCGATCCGGTGAAGCGGGATTTGGCGATCCGGCAGTCGAACGCTGGCGCCATGTCTCTCAGGCGCAACGACTTCGACACCGCGATCCGCGAGTACGGGGCTGCGGTGGCGATGTGGCCGGAGCACGACGCCGCCTGGTACTACCTCGCCTATGCGTACGTCCGGAAGCAGGACTATCGCGCGGCCGTAGCGGCAGCGGCGAACGCGCCCCGGCTGGCTCCCGACGTCGCGATGTACCGCCTGATGTACGGGCTCAGCCTCTACGAGGCCGAGCGCCAGCGGGCGCGCGAGGCACAGGCCGCGGCGCAGGGCCAAAAGCCGGAGGAGGTGGTGCCCGACACCCGCTCGCAGAACCACGACGCCGCGCTCGCTCAGCTCCTCCTCGCGGTTCACCTCGACGGCGACGTCTGGCGCGCGCACTA
This sequence comes from Kofleriaceae bacterium, assembly GCA_035558535.1. GTDB lineage: Bacteria > Myxococcota_A > Polyangia > Haliangiales > Haliangiaceae > JABFXX01. The sequence continues at coordinate 20,018 of DATMCI010000058.1, read as the reverse complement.
CTACTGCGGGCGGATCTACCGCGACCGTGATGACGCGGGGCGAGCTGCGGCCTCGTTCTCGGAGGCCGTACGCCGCGCGCCTCTGATGGCCGCGCCATACGTGGCGCTCGCGGATCTGTACCGTCGCTGGGATTACTTCGACCAGGCGATAGAGGTCTCGCGCCTAGGGGCCACCACCCTCACGGCGCCGGTGGAGCGAGGCGACGTGCTCTACATGCTCGCGCTCGCGCTCGAGGACAAGCGCGAGCACGGAGCCGCGATCGGGGCCTATACGCAGGCGCTCGAGGCGAGGCCCGATCTCGCCGATGCGCTGGTTCAGCGCGGACGGATCTACTGGAGCATGAAGAAGCCTGCCGCGGCGAAGGCCGATCTCGAGGCGTACCTGGCCCACCCCGCCGCGAACGGCTGGGGCAAGGAGACGGCGCAGCGGATCCTCCTCGACCTCGCGAGCAAGAAGCACTGATGGCGTCGCCTCGGCCCGTGCTGCCGCCGCCACGATCCTCGATCCGCCGCGCTCGGCGGCGCTGCCCTTGCCGAGCAGATCGAGCGGCCGGGCTGGGTCCAGATCGTCACGCCATCGTTCCGCGCGGGCGGGCTCGCGCTCTCGGTGATGGCTGACGCTGAGGGCGCTCCCGCGATCAATCCGGCGATTCACCTCGATGTCCGCCCGTGGTCTCGAGCCCGCGAAGCGGTGACGTACCTGTAACTACCTCGACTCTGACGCAACGAGTCACCTCATTATATAGGGGGCCGAGGCGTTCACTCCGGAGCTCGCCCGAGGGGCGCTCTCGACAACGCAAGGCGCGCTGGCGAGTCGGCCTCTTCCGAGAGCGGAGCCGAGCGTGCGGGGTCCCCCAGCGGACTGGCGCGCGCAGCGCGCACAGGCCGCGCGGGCTCGCCGGTCATGCGAGCACTCGCGATCACCGCGAGCGCCGACCTCACAGCGAAGGAGTGAAGCCCGGGGGGCACGCGAGGCGCAGCGGATCGGAAGAGGCCGCGAGCACCGCGCCGCGCGTCCACGCGCGAGCACCAGCATGCGCGCTCACGATCTGCGGGGCTCTACCGGCAGCAAGAAGGCGGTCTCGCCACCCCGCCGATTCGCGGCGGCTCGCGCCGCGGCTCGCGCCGCGGAAGCGGGGCGCGCTCTACTTCTTCGCGCTCTACTTCTTCGCGCCGCCGCCGCTGCCGCCGCCGCCGCCGGCCTTCGCCGGCTTGGCCGCCTTCTCGGCCTTCGCCGGAGCCCCGGCCCCGGCCCCGGCCTTGCCGGCGGTGCCGGCCTTGTCTGGCTTCGGCAGGCGCATGCCCTCGAGCCACGCCTTGACCTCGGGCTCGAGCAGCTGCTTGCTCGCGATGCACTGGTCCATCGACTCGATGTTCTGGCGCACGATGCGCGGGCCGCCAGGCAGGGACTCGAACGTCTTCTTCACGTAGTCGACGACCGCCTCGCGCTCCTCGGCGCGGCACGTGGCGGTGAACAGCCCGGAGAGCCGCGCGAGCGGCCCGGTGGTCTCCGCCGTCGGCATCCGCTTCAGGATCGCGGCGGCGTGATCGCGGTAGAACTGCTGCGCCACGGCGAGGTTCGCGGGCGTCCGCCAGCCGAACAGGAGCCACATCGTCTCGCGGATGTCGACCTTCGGATCGATCAGGAGCCCCAGCGCCTGCTTCTGGCGCTCGCGGTCGCGCACCCCGGCGAGCGCCCACAGCATCTCCTCGCGGCGCGACCGCTCGGGCTCGCGGCGCACGGCTTGTAAGACGCGCTCGAACAGCTCGGGGCGCGCGTCGACGGCGATCGAGAGCACGGTGCCGCGGATCGGCTCGGGCAGGTCCCGCCAGCCCCGCTCGGCGAGCCGCACGGCCTCGGCGACGAGCGCGGGCTCGCGCCCGTTCCACGCCACGGTGTAGATGAGATCGGCGCGCGTCTCCTCGATGTCGAGCGTGTCGGTGTCCTTGCCGAGGAAGCCGGCCTGCGCCGCGCCAGGGCCGAACGTCTGGCGCAGGTAGAGCTCGTACTTGTCGCGCAGCTTCTCGGGCACGAGCCGCTCGAGGCTGCCGACGAGCCCGAGCGCGGGCCCGACGGTGAAGCGATCGTTGCCGGCGAGCATCCGCGGCACGAGCGACAGCGCCACGGCGAGCGACATCCGGCCGCGCGCCGCGGCCTGCGCGACGTCGAAGTAGACGGCGCGCCGCTCGGGCCACGACAGCCGCGGCCACGCCTCGTCGCGCAGCGCCAGGATCTCGGCGGCGGTGTACGCGCTGCGGTAGTAGCCGCGCCCGGCGACGTTCGGCATCACCCAGCGCGGGCACGCCTTGCCGGCGGCGGGCAGCGCGAGCTCCGCGGTGGGCCGATCGAGGATCGTGCACACCTCGGCGCGCCCGCCCGCGGCGTCGTAGGCGACGCAGATGGGCAACGTCCACGGCTTGCCGGCAGCGGTGGGCGCGGGCGCGCCGGGCGGCACGTAGCGCCGCTGCGCGAGCGAGACGGTGGGCTTGCCGCTGCCGCCGCCGCCGCCGCCGCTGCACGCGAGCGTCGCGGTGATCTCCGGCGCGCCGGGCTGCGTGAGGAACGAGGTGAAGCCGTCCGCGATGACGCGCGTGCCGGCTGCCGCGTCAGGCGCGCCGCCGATCGCGGCGACCTTGGGGCCGGCGGCCTTCGCGATCGCCGCGATGAAGTCGGTCGAGGTCGCGTTCCCCCACGCGCGCTGGGCGAGGTACTCGCGCACGCCGCGCTGGAACACGTCGGCGCCGACGTAGTGCTCGAACATGTTGAGCACGCTCGCGCCCTTGTCGTACGTGATGCGATCGAACGCGGTCAGGATGTCGTCGGTGTCGTCGATGGGCTGCCGGATCTGGCGCGCGCTGACGAGCGCGTCGCTCCCGAGCGCGCTGTTGCGCTTGTCGAGCTCGGACTGATCCTCGCGCCACGCGGGCTCGAGCACGGCGGAGAGCTTGGGCGTGATCCAGCTCGCGAAGCCCTCGTTGAGCCAGATGTCGTCCCAGAACACGGGCGTCACGAGGTTGCCGAACCACTGGTGCGCCACCTCGTGCGACGCGACGCCGATCCACCGCCGCTGGCGCTCCTTCGCCGGGCGCGCGGGGTCCTGCAGGATCAGGGTCTCGCTGTACGTGATGAGCCCGGCGTTCTCCATGGCGCCGAACCCGACGGTGATCGGGACCGCGAGCATGTCGAGCTTCTCGTACGGGTACGGCGTGCCGAACCAGTCCTCGGCGGCCTCGACGACCCGCACCGACGTCTTCGCGGCGTACGCGGCCTCCGCGCCGCGCTTGGCGAGCGCGATGACGCGCACGGGCGTGCCGCGCTTCGTGGCGCCAGCGTCGACGACGTCGAACGGGCCGACGCCGAACGCGACCAGGTACGACGGCAGGGGCTTCGTGGTCGCGAACTCGACGCGCTTCTGCTTGTCGTCGACGGGCGCCTCGCTGGCCTGCGGGCTGTTCGCCACGACGGTGAGCTGCTTGGGGACGTCGAACGAGAGCTTCCACGGCACCTTGCGATCGGGCTCGTCGACGCACGGGAACACGCGCCGCGCGTAGATCGCCTCGAACTGCGTGAACACGTACGAGTGATCGGCGAGGGTCTGCCGGAACGCGCCGGTGGTGTTCACGGGATCGAGCTGGCCGGCGTAGTCGAGCACGAGCGTCCACGCGCCGGCCTCGAGCGGCCGGGCGGCGCGCACCTCGAGCAGATCGGTGCCCTTCGGCGTCACGGTGAGCGGCACCTCGAAGCTGCCCTGCTGCGCGACGGCCTTGCCGACCTTCAGCTGGTGGCCGTGCAGCCAGATCACCGACGAGCGCGCGGCGACGGTGCCGGCGATCGCGATCGAGCCATCGAAGCCGGTGCGGCCGGGATCGATCGCGAGCCGCGCGGTGTACTGCGTGGGCTCGAAGTTGCGCGGCAGGCGCAGCGCGGGCTGCGGCGGCTCGAGCGCGGCGGGCGGCCCAGCGACGGGCGGCGACGACGGCGCGGGCGCGGGCGCGGCGGAGACGGGGCTCGGCGTGGCGGCGGGCGGCCGCGGCGAGCCGCAGCTTCCGATGAGCGCGAGCGCGAGCGCGAGCGCTGCGAGCGCGAGTGGCTTGCACGACATGCGGCACATCCTAGCCCCGCATCCTCGACGGAGGCGCGACCGAAAATCGCCGATCCGCGTGCGACGGGTGCGACAAGCGCGAGCGTCGCGCGACGAGCGGGACGGCCGCGACGCGCGTGCGATGCGTTACTCCTCGAGCTGCGCGCCGTGGCAGTGCTTCCACTTGCGCATCGAGCCGCACACGCACAGATCGTTGCGGCCGAGCTTGCCGGGGCGCTGCCGCGCCATCTCGCGCGGTGCGGGATACGCCGAGGGGCGCTGCGCGCGGCCGATGGCCTCGGCGGCGGTGAACTTCTCGTTGATCTCGTCGAGCTTCTCGGGGGTGAACCACTCGCGCGCCTCGTCCTCGAGCTTGCGCGCGAGCGCGTAGTAGCGCCGCTGGTGGTGGTGCGAGTCGTAGTGCGGCACCGCGCGGTAGCCGGCGGGCACGTCGTTGAGCGCGTTGCCTCCGACGAAGCCGTACGTGCCGACGTCGCGCGCCTGCAGGAGCGTCCACTCGATGCCGAACAGCCGGTACGCGACGGCGCCGAGGCCGACCCACGCGCGCGCCTCCTGCTGGTTGAACGGGTGCAGGTGCGCGGCCTCCTCGGTGCGCGGCACGGACTCGGGCACGCCGTACGGCAGGCCGACGGGCAGGCCGTAGTTGGGCAGGCTCGGATCGCCGCACATGGCGTGGATGGTCTCGTGGACGCAGAAGCCGAGCAGCCGGGCGTGGATGCAGCCGCCGTCGCGCACGGCGACCCACTTGACGTCGCCGAGGCGCTGCTGGAGCCGCCACAGCGTGGGCGCGGCGAGGTCCCAGATGACGGTCTGGCCCCAGCCGCGCATGGCGTCGTCGAAGCGGTACAGCGCCTCGATGCCGGCAGCGCGCTCCTCGAGCGCCAGCACCTGGTGGCAGTTGCAGGGACACGGCAGCGGGGTCCGAACGGCGTCGACGACGGTGGCCGGCACGCCGGGAGCTTACCGTGTGTGCACGCCGCGCGGCGCGGTTCCTGTGCTTGCCCCGTGCTTGCGCGGGCGCGCGGGCGGCGCAAGGATCGCGGCCATGGCGCACGCGTTCCGCATCCTCAACGTGTTCACGATCGACGGCGATCCGTTCTCCGGAAACCCGCTGTGCGTGTTCGAGGACGCGCGGGGCCTCTCGGACGCGCAGATGCAGGCGCTCGCGCGCCAGATGAACCTGTCGGAGACGACGTTCGTCCTGCCGAGCGAGCGCGAGGGCGCGGACGCGCGCGTGCGGATCTTCACGCCGGGCTTCGAGATGCCGTTCGCCGGCCACCCGACACTGGGCACGGCGAGCGTCGTCGGCGCGGGCCGCGATCGCGTGACGCTCGATCTGCCGGCGGGCCTCGTGCCGGTCACCTGCGACGGCGGGGCGTGGACGCTGCGCGCGGCGCGCCCGCCGGAGACGCGCGCAGTGGACGCGTCGCGCGCCGAGCTGGCGAGCATGCTGGGGCTGCCGGCGGACGCCGTCTGCGACGAGCCGCTGTGGGTGTCGACGGGCGTCGAGCAGCTGGTGATCCCGGTGGCGTCGGCGGCGCACGTGCACGCGGCGCGCCCGGTGATGCCGCTGCTCGAGCGCTGGGGCTACTCGAAGGCGCGGACCGAGGCGATGGCCTACGTGTGGGCCGCGGAGGGCGACGAGTGGCCGGTGCGCTTCTTCTTCACGGTGAACGGCGCGTGCCTCGAGGATCCGGCCACGGGCTCGGCGTGCGCGAACCTGGGCGGCTGGTGGCTCGCGCGGGAGCGCTCGCTGCCGATGACGGCCACGCTGCGCCAGGGCGACGCGGTGCAGCGGCCGTCGCGGCTCGGCCTGCGCGTCGACGCGGCGCGCGGGATCTACGTGACGGGCGCGGTGATCGAGCTAGGCCGCGGCACGATCGACGTGTGATCGCGTGATCGAATATCATGCGCCTCGATGACGGCGCGCCATCACAAGCTCGACTTTATCGAGATCCCGGCGACGGATCTCGCGGCGGCGAAGGGGTTCTATGCGGAGGCGTTCGGGTGGACGTTCCAGGATTGGGGCGACGACTACGCCGACATCCTCGGCGCGGGCATCTCGGCGGGGCTGCGCAAGGTCGAGATCCCGCCGTCGCGCGGGGGCACGCTCGCGATCCTCTACAGCGACGACCTGGAGGCGAGCGAGAAGGCGATCGCGGGCGCGGGCGGGCGGATCACCGAGCGCCACGAGTTCCCGGGGGGGCGGCGCTTCCACTTCCTCGATCCGACGGGCGTGGAGCTCGCGGTGTGGACGAAGGCTGAGCACTGAGCCCCGAGCGCGAGCGAGGGGCGAAGCTCGGGGTCTCCGCAGCTCCGCACCACCGCACCATCCTAGATCTGCCTTGCATCGGCGGCGCCGATGGCGCATCCCGAACGGATGCACCGCGCGCTGGGACTCCCGCTGCTCGCCACCTCGCTGACCGCGGCGCTCGCGGCGCTCGCGCCGACCGCGGCCGCGGAGCCAGCCTGGAAGCCGGAGCGTGCGGTGATCGTCGGCCGCGTGGCGGGCGGCGCGTGGTCCGACGGCGCGACCGAGGCGCGCGCGGATCAGCAGGCGGAGCTCGCCGTGGTGGTCGTCGGGCGACGCGGCCGGCAGCCGGTGGTGCTCGCGCCAGAAGGCGTCGAGCGCGTCCGCATCGCTGGCGTCGTGCGCGCCACCGAGCGCATGGATGCGCAGCGCGCGCGCGTCCAGTGGTCCACCGTCGAGCCGCACGGCTTCCGCGCGCGGCCGGCGACCACCGGCGTGACGAGCAGCTACTACAGCAACGTGTCGGTCGAGCCGAAGACGTTCGGCACCTGGCTCGGCTTCGATCACATCGACTACTTCGAGCGCGTGGTCGCCGCGTGGGGCGCGCCAGCGACGATCCCGGCGGCGGTGACGTCAGGCGAGCCGAACGCGCAGCAGGTGCCGGGGCTCGGCACGGTCCGCTACAAGGTGGAGCTCGAGCTCGACGGCGCGCGCCTCCAGACGCCGGGCGCCGAGGCGGCCGACACGTTCGGCGTCCTGCCGTCGGTGCACCGCGTCTCGATCCGCCGCGGCGACGACTTCCTCGGCCACCTGTCGGCGTACCTGCTCGTGCCCGAGGTGTTCGGCTCGGCCGGCGAGGGCCGAAACCACCAGACCGACCGGTTCACGGGCGCGGACTGCGCCGACGTGATGGTGGGCGCGATGCGGCGCATGGGCCGCCCCCTACCCTACTCGAACGTCGCCGGGCTGACGGCGTTCGCGACGATGATCGTCCGGTCCACGGACATCGACGAGCACGGCGCGCCGGCGCAGCCGATCACCGGCGTACGCGAGGGCGACCTGATCCGCATCGACTACGGCGGCGCGCTGCGCGGCCACACGCCGCGCGCGTTCGATCACGTCGCGGCGCTGTGGGAGGATCGCAGCGATCCGTCGGGCCCGCACAAGGGCGGCCCCGACGGCCAGCTCGACGGCTTCGACCTCGTGATCCACATGGGCCACCCGAGGCTCGTCATCGAGCCGCTGACGCAGCAGTCGCCAGCGACGATCGACGTGCTGCGCTGGAAGAAGTAGCGATCGCTTGGCGATCGCTAGAAGTAGTACGACGCGCCGATCGAGATCACGCCGCCGTTCAGCTCCTCGGCGTACGTCGTCGCGAAGCCCTGCGGCAGGGCCCCCGTCGGCCGCGGCGCCGGCGCCGGCGCCGGCGTCGGCTCCGGCTTCGGCGCGCCGCCGTCCATGATCGGCCCGTCGCTGATCGCGTCCGCGCGCGGGCCCAGGCCCACGGCGCGCAGCTCGGCCTGCAGCGCGAACCGGCGGAAGCGGCGCTCGATGCCGATGCCGACCATGCCGAGCGCGCGCGTGGCGTCCTGGCGCTCGAGGTCGGTCGACTGGTGCGGCGCGACGACGCTGCCGCCGAGGCCGCCCATCAAGAACCAGTTCCAGCGCTGCTCGGGGCGGAACCGGTAGCGCAGCGCGAGCGACACGGTGCCGGTCGCGAGGCTCCCCTCGGTGTCGTCCGGCAGGACCTCGCGCCCGCCGCTCAGCGCGAGCTCGATCTCGAACCGGCGCGTCGCGCGGTAGCGCACCGCGAGCTCGGTGATGCGGAACTCCGACTGGGTCCCCTCGGCGGCGCCCTCGGGCGCGACGCCCATGTGGCCGAGCGACACGCCGATCGCCCAGCGGCGCGCCATGACCGGCGACGGCACCGCAGCGCCGTACGGCGGCGGCGGCGCGGGCGGCGGCGCCGGCTCATACGACGACGGCGGCGCGGGCGCGTAGTACGGCGACGGCGGCGGCGGCGGCGGCGCGTAGTACGGCGACGACGGCGGCGGCTGCGCGTACCGCTGCGGCGGCGCGTAGTACGGTTCCGACGAGTCATCGCCGGGCGCCTGCGCGTACGCGGTGGTGGCGGCGAGGAGCGGGGCGAGCGAGAGGGCCCACAGGCGAGGCGTCATGACCGCGTATGATTCCACGGTTCGTGCCACCGCAAACGTAAGAAAAGCAGCTCCGTGATCGTGGTCAGAACCAACATCCGACCGCGATCGTGGCCGGTTCCTACACTACAATGGCCAGGTGGCCGGTCGGACCTTTGCTATCGGGGACATACACGGAGATCTAGCGTCACTCCTCACGCTGCTCGATCGGCTCCCGCCGCTCACCTCCGACGACACCATGATCTTCCTCGGGGACTACGTCGATCGTGGCCCCGACTCGGCAGGCGTGGTCGCGCACGTCCGGGAGCTGCAGAAGACGAGCCCGGCGAAGGTGATCGCGCTGCGCGGCAACCACGAGGACGCCTGGCTGCAGATCGTCGACCGCGGCTGGCCGGAGTTCGTGTTCCCGCGCCAGAACGGCTGCCTCGAGTGCTACCGCTCGTTCACGGGCGGCCCGCCGCCGCGCGAGGATCAGATGCCGGAGCAGGGCGAGCTCGAGGACATGCTCGAGGGCTCGTTCCTGCCGAAGGACGTCATCGCGTGGATGCGCGAGCTGCCGTACTTCTACGAGGACGAACACGCGATCTACGTGCACGCCGGCATCAAGCGCCAGGCCGGCGAGTTCCCGCACCCGTCGAAGGTCGAGCCGCGGCGCGCGCTCCTGTGGCTGCGCGACCGCGACTTCTTCGAGCACTACCGCGGCAAGCTCGTCGTGTTCGGCCACACGACGACGCGCACGCTCCCCAACGAGCTGTCGACGCACACGCCCGAGGATCCGACGGACATGTGGGCCGGGCCGGCGTGCGTCGGGCTCGACACCGCGTGCGGCAAGGGCGGCTTTCTGACCGCGTTCGAGCTGCCCGCGCGCACGGTCTACGAGTCTCGTGGCTAGCACGCCGGCGCCGCCGCCGCCGCCGCCGCTGACGACGGCGGACGGGCGCCGCGGCCCGGCGCGCATCGGCCGCCTCCTGGCCTCGCCGGTCGGCGTCCTCGTCACGCTGCCGGCGCTCGTGATCGCCGCCGGCCTCGGCATCCTCCTCGTCGGGCGCGACGCCACGCGCACCGCGAGCCAGTCGATGGCGCGCGGCCAGCTCGTCGAGCAGGCGCGGCGGATCGAGGCGGACGTCGCGTTCGCGCTCGATCAGGCGGGGCCGCTGCTCGTGCGGCTGCGCGCGCTCGCCGATCCGGCGCGCCCGCTCGAGGACACGCTGGTGCGCATGCACGATCTGATGGTGGCGCGGCCGGGCGTGTCGTACGTCAGCATCAGCTTCCCCGACGGCACGTTCCGCGGCGCGTACCTGCCGCACGGCGAGTCGCGGATCGAGGCGCAGGAGAGCCGGATCACCGCGCGCGGCACCGAGGTGAGCCGCTTCACCGTCGCAGGCGGCGCGCTCGCGCCGCTGCGCCAGGAGGTCACGGACTACGATCCGCGCAAGCGCGACTTCTACACGCTCGCGCAGGCGGCGCGCGCGCGCGCGTGGACGAACCCGTACCCGTTCTACGGCAGCCACGAGACCGGCATCACGTGCACCGAGCCGGTGCTCGCGGGCGGGGAGCTCTCCGCGGTGCTCACCGTCGACTTCGAGGTCGGCGCGCTGTCGAGCTTCGTCGCGCGGCCGGGGCTGCCGCAGGCGCGCTCGCTCGTCTTCACGAAGGACGGCGTGATCCTCGCGTACCCGGCGGCCGAGCGGCTCGCGCTGCCGGCGGCGGAGCGCCTGCTCCAGCGCGAGGATCTGCGCGATCCGGGCGTCGACGCGCTGCTCGCGCAGCCGCTGGCGGGCGAGCAGCGGTTCGTCGAGCTGGGCGCCCGGGACGGCGGCTACCTCGCGTCGGTCGCGCCGATCGGCGGCAAGCGCGCCGGCGTGGCGGTGCCGCTCGACTGGTACGTCGCCACGCTCGTGCCGGAGCACACGCTGCTCGGGCCGATGCGCGCGCTGCAGCGCTGGAGCCTGTGGGTGAGCGCGGGCGCGCTGGTGTTCGCCGTCGGGCTGTCGCTCGTCCTCGCGTGGAACCTCGTGCGGATGCGCCGCCTGGTCGTGGCGTCGCGTGAAGAGGCGCGCTCCGCCGAGGAGCGCGCGCGGGAGCTGGGCGCCTACCGGCTCATCGCCAAGCTCGGCGCGGGCGGCATGGGCGAGGTCTGGCGCGCCGAGCACCGGCTGCTCGCGCGCTCCGCGGCGATCAAGCTGATCCGGCCGGAGGCGCTCTCCGAGCCGGCGTACTCGGGCGAGATCCGCGAGCGGTTCCGCCGCGAGGCGCAGACGCTCGCGTCGATGCGCTCGCGCCACACGATCGAGCTCTACGACTACGGCGTCACCGAGGACGGCGTCTTCTACTACGTGATGGAGCTGCTCGAAGGGCTCGATCAGGAGTCGCTCGTGGCGGGCCACGGCGCGCAGCCGGTGGCGCGCGTGATCGACATGATGATCCAGGCGTGCGCGTCCCTGGCCGAGGCGCACGACGCGGGCCTGCTCCACCGCGACATCAAGCCGCCGAACCTCTACCTGTGCCGCGCCGCCGACGAGGTCGACATCGTCAAGCTGCTCGACTTCGGCATCGTGCAGGACGTGCGCGAGCCGGCGCCGCTCGAGAAGATGCGCGAGGTGATCGATCCGGCGATGTCCGGATCCAAGCTCACGCGCATGGGCGCGATGCTCGGCACGCCGGGCTTCATGGCGCCCGAGCAGATCCTCGGCATGCCGCTCGACGGGCGCGCCGACATCTACGCGCTCGGCTGCTGCGCGTGGTGGCTGCTCGCCGGCGGCGAGGTGTACGACCGCCGCGGCGGCGAGGGCAAGGTCCTGCACGATCACATCCACTCGCGGGTACCGCCCCTGCGCGCGCACGTGCGCGGCTTCTGCCCGATCGAGCTCGAGGCGGTGATCACGGCGTGCCTGGCGAAGGAGATCGATCAGCGGCCGGCGAACGCGCGCGAGCTCGCGGCGCGGCTGCGCGCGATCCCGATCCCGCCGGAGCACGCGTGGACGCCGGAGCACGCGCAGGCGTGGTGGAGCCGGTACCAGCAGCCGGCGGCGCCGGCCGCCGCGCAGGCCGCCGAGGTGCAGGAGATCATGCCGGCCCGCACGGTGCGCGGCTCGGGCGGGAAGCGCCGGCCGCCGGGCCCGCCCGCGGCGCCGCCGCCCGCGGGAGTCGGCTCGGCGGCGCTCGCGGCCACCGTCGCGCCGCCGAAGAAGCGCTCGCGGCGCTGAGCGCTGCGCCGCGGGCCGCGCCGCTCCGCGGCGGGGCGGCGCTCACGCCGGTGCGGTGCTCACGCCGGAGTAGCGCGGCTGCGGCGCGCCGCGAGGAGCCGGAGCAGCGGGTTGCGCCGCTGCGCGCGGACCGCCGCGCCGGCCGCCGCGGTCTCGGCGCGGGCCTTGTGCTTGGGGTGCAGCGCGCGCTCGCGCTCCGTGCCGACGTAGACCTCGCGCGATCCGGCGAGCGCGTCGAACCACGACCACGAGACGCCGAAGTTCTTGTCCTGATCGCCCATGTGGTGGTCGTAGTGCCACGGCAGGCGATCGCGCGCCCACGCCGGATCGAGGTGGGCGCGGCGGTGATCGCGCCGGTAGCGGTACAGGCAGTACCAGATCGTCGCCGTGTAGAGCGGCGCGATCGGCAGGAGCGGCGCGTGCGCGGCGCCGACCGCGAGGAGCCCGAGCGCCTCGCGCGCCTGCGTGGTGCTCGCCCACGGCGGCCCCTCGTACGCCGGGTCGTAGCCGCCGTTGCGGCGCACCGCCTGGTGGTGATCGTGGTAGTGGAACGAGAATCGGCTCCGCCGATCGCGCCCGACGCCGTGGAGCAGGTACTTGTGCGTGGCCCACTCGCCGTAACCGAACACCGCGAGCGCCAGCGGGATCCCGATCATGCGTGAATCGTCGCAGCGCCGCGCGCGGCCGGCAACCGGCGATCTGTGGCTAAACCACCGAAAAAGACGAGAGGCGCCTCGGGGGGCGGCCGCGACTCGAAGCTCACCGGGCGTTGAGCATGTTCTCAGTGATGCCATTGCGAACGCAAACCATGATCCCGAGCTCGCTCTGCCTCATCGCTGGAGGCATCCGCATCCAAAACAGCTTCGCCTTCCGGACGCTGGGTATGTGGCACGCCACGCTAAACGCCTTGTTAGCGTACTTCGGATCCTGCTTGCAATTCCACGCTGCCTCATAACTCTCAATAGCTGCGGTGAGCTTTCCAGCGGAGTACTGTTCGCGGGCTATCTGGCTGAACGCGTCGGGATCACATGGCGAGAACGGCTGCGCCTTCGTCACAGCAATGCACCTGACCTGCCGCTGGGCTTCTGCCGCGACATGCGGCGGCCTTGACGACTTCTCTTGCTCGATGATCCGGTTGTACTCCTTGCAATCGTCACGGGCCGCGTTCTTTAGCTGCTGGACCATCTCGGCGATCGCGGCGGCCTCGGCTTGGTCATACTTCTGCTTGAGCGCCCCGTAATCGGAGACCGTGAGTGGGATCGCGTCAAGCTCGGTCTTGGCTCGCTGCAGATTTCCATCCTGCATCGCTGCTTCGAAGGACTTGATCCGTGACTCGACGCTGGTCGCGAGTGCCGCACGTTCATTGTCGATCGCTGCGTCGGGCGTGAGCGAAGGGCCCATGGAGGGTGAGCGCTCCGCGAGGCCGGCGTCGGTGTCGGCGTCCGCGACTCCGGTCGCGGCGCCGGCAGCAGACGGCCCGGAGGATCGCGAGCTGTAAGCTCCAACCGCGATGGCGAGCGCGACCACGCCAACGACGATGCCGCCGAGCATGAACGACAGCCGGCGCCGACGTGTCCCGGTGCGCGGTCCGACGCTCGCCATCCCCGCTGAGTCGCCGAGCGTCGTTGATATCACCGAGATCGCTGAGTCCTGCAGCACGGGCAGCGGCGTCGGCACGCGCTTCGGCGGTCCATCGAGCGTACGCAGGATCTCCTCGAGCACCTGGCCAATCACCGCCATTGGCTGCGGCCGTGACTCCGGCTGCTTTGCGAGCATCTGCAGGATCAGCTTCGCGAGCTCGCCGGGGATATCGGGCGCGAAGCGCCGTGGCTGAGGCGGATCGAGATACTGGTGCGCACCGAGGATCTCTCCAACACCTTCCTCGACGAACGGCCGCCGGCCACACGCCATCTCGAACAAAATGCAGCCGAGCGAGTAGATGTCGGAGCGAGAGTCGACCACGCCAGCGCCACGGCTCTGCTCGGGCGACATGTACTGCGGCGTGCCCATCATCAGACCCGTGCGCGTCCTCATGCCGGAGGTGTGGACCTCGTCGGCGAGCTTGGCGATCCCGAAATCGAGCACCTTGACGCGCTCTCCGCCCACCACCTCGGCATCGGGGATCAGAAACAGATTATCCGGCTTGAGGTCGCGGTGCGTGATGCCAGCAGCGTGTGCCGCTTGCATCACGTTGGCGACCTGGCGGCCGATGCGACAGCACTCTGTATAGTCGAGGCGCCGCTGCTTGAGCCGCGCGGCGAGGTTCTGGCCTTCGAGCAGCTCCATCACGAAGTACGCGCGCCCGTCGGGGGCCGTACCGAAATCGAAGATCTGCACGATGCCCAGGTTGCGGATCGACGTCGCAGCCCGAGCTTCGTTGAAGAACCGCTGCACCATGTCTGCGTGGCGAGACAGCTCCAACTGCAGCACCTTCACAGCGACGCGATGGCCGAGCGCCTCGTGATGCCCCAGGTAAACCACGCCCATCCCCCCCTCGCCGAGTTGCTCCACGACACGATAGTTCCCGAGCAGGTTCCCCAGCATCTCAACCCGCCCGGAGCTCGACTCTTGCGATTCGCCGACCAGCCACGCTCACCATCTCACTGATGGTCTATCGCCATGCTGTAGCTGGTCAAGCGGCGTGGTTGCGCCCCGCGGAGCCCGTCATCGAGGCGCTCGATCGGGCGCTCGATCGGGCGCTCGATCGGGCGCGCACGGCTTGGTTCTCGAGCCGGGGCGGCCGCCGGTTGTGTCGCGACCTGCTCGGGCTGCTTGCTGGCGCGCCTGCGTCGCCTGCGCCGTGGCACGCCCCAACTTGAATTCGCCGAGAGTCGCCCGCGGCGGTACCTCGAACTTGAATTCGCCGAGATCGTGCTCAGCGCCCGAGCGCACGGGGAAGGTCTGCTCGCATGCGAGCTCTCGACTAACTCCTGTCCGGCAGGTACGCGCGCGGCACGGGGCCGCCTGCGAGGAACTGCCGGCGGCGGCGGCGGACGTTCAGCCGGTGCAGCCCGAGGAACGCGCCGAACCCGGCGAACACGCCGGACACCGCGGCGAGCCAGCTGATGCCGAGCAGCGGCAGGCCCATCCCGGCGAACGCGACGACGACCGTGCCGGACAGCGCCGCCCACACGACGTCGGCGGCGTACTGCCGCGACCAGCCATCGTAGGCGGCCTCGCACGCCGCGCACCAGCGGCGGGCGTCGCCTTCCTCCGGGTTGCCGCAACGCGCGCAGGCCATGGCGCACCTTAGCGCCTCGCGAAGCCCGCGAACACGTACCCGCGATCCTGGCCGCGCTCGATCAGCCGGATCGCCGCGTTGCCGGGGTTCGGCTCCCGCTCGAACCACTCCGGCGACAGGTGACACCACATCATCACGAACGCGCGCAAGGTCACGCCGTGGCAGATCACGACCAGATCGCGGATCCCGTGCGCCTGCGCGTCGCGGTGGAACGTGCCGAACGCCTGGTGGATCCGCTGCGCCACGTCGAACCGGCTCTCGCCCTGCGGCATGCGCGCCCAGAACTTGCCGCCGAACCGGGCCTGCATGTCGTAGTGCGCGAACTCGCGCGGGAACCGCTCCGCCAGCTCGCGCTCGGGGACGCCGTCGAACAGGCCCCACTGCTGCTCGCAGAGGAGGACGTGCTCGACGCGATCGGTGATCCACGCACCCGCCGTCTCCTGCAGCGCGTCCGCCGTCTGGCGCGTGCGCAGGTATGGGCTGACCCACAGGCGCATGTGCGGGCGGGCGCGGGCGCGCTCGGCGCCGCTGGGCTCGACATCTCCGGGCTCGCCGCCGCCGCCGTGCTCGTCCAGGTACGCGGCGAGCCGCCGCCCCGCCTCGCGGCCCTGCTCGTGGCCGCGCTCCGACAGCGGGACGGCGTGATCCGCGGTCGTCGCGTGGACGAGCGGGTCGACGTTGCCGAGGGACTCGCCGTGGCGCACCAGGAAGATCCGCACCGGAGCAGGGTAGCTCCATCCTGGCGCAGCTGCGCCGTTCCGGCGCAGGTCGGCGCAGGCCCGGCGCGACGCGCCGGCCGCTTGGGCGGGCACACGCGCTGCACCGTCTGCCGAGCGATGGCAGCACCCGACCTCCACCTCGTCCGAGAATCGGACCGCCGCGGCAAGACCGCGAGCGGCGTCACCGGCAGCGGCACCAGCACCAGCATGAACGACAGCGCGCCCGTCGAGCGGTACCAGCACGGCTGGCGCAGCGGCAAGCCCGTCGAGGATCCCGAGAAGCTCAAGCGCTGGGGCTTCATCGGCGCCAAGCCGAGCGAGTACCTCGTCTGCACGCGGCGCGGCGAGATCGATCGCAAGCGCTCCGGCCAGGGCGTCCGTCTGTTCAAGTGGCCGTGGGACACGATCGCGATCGTCCCGACGACGCTGCAGCGGATCGAGTTCGTCGCCGATCAGATCACGCGCGAGCACGTGGGCGTCTCGATCACCGGCATCGCCGTGTACCGCATCGCGGCGCCCGAGCTCGCGTTCCGCGTGCTGAACTTCACCTACGGCGAGGCCGCGAGCGAGAAGCTCGCCGCGACCTTGCGCGAGATGTTCGTCGGCGCGGCCCGCCGGCTCGTGGCGAACCTGTCGCTGCAGGAGTGCCTGACGCGGCGCAAGGAGACAATCGCCACGTTCCTCATGGAGGAGATCGCGCCGGTCGTCGGCGGCGAGGGCTCGCCCGACGACACGACGGCGCGCGGCTGGGGCGTCGTCATCGACACGATCGAGATCCAGCAGGTCACGATCCAGAGCGAGGTCGTGTTCAACCACCTCCAGGCGCCGTTCCGCGCCGAGATCGCGACCCGCGCCGAGCTGGCCGAGCTCGAGCGCGCGCGCCAGGTGGCCGAGCGGCGCGCCGAGACCGAGCGCCTCTCGCAGGAGGCGCACCTCGAGAGCGTGCGCGCGACCCGCGCGCTCAAGGCGCGCACCGAGGCGGAGGCGACGGAGGTCGAGTCGCGCGAGGCCACGCGGCGCGCCGAGCTCGCGGCGGCCGTCGCGCGGCGCAACGTCGAGCTCGACCGCGAGCGCAAGCTGCAGCAGATCGAGCTCGCCGAGGAGGAGCGGCGCGCCCGCGCGGCCGCCGAGCTCGCGACGCTCGAGGCCGACGCGGTGCGCGTCGAGGCGATCCACCGCGCGGGCCTGCTCGAGCAGGAGCGCGCCCACGCGCTCGCGCTGCAGCGCCTCGCCGCCGAGGCCGAGGTCCGCCGCACGCAGGCGGCCGTCGAGCACGAGCTGCGCCGCGGCGACGCCGAGACGCGCGACGTCGAGAGCCAGCTCGAGGCGGCGGCGCAGCGCCGGCTCGCCGAGATCGAGCTCTTGCTCGCGCAGAGCCGCACGCAGCGCGAGCTCGTGACGACCGCGCTGCCGCAGCTCGCCGCCGCGCTGCAGCCGCACGCCCAGACGCTGCACGTGACGCAGATCGGCGGCGGCCCCGAGGGCGGCCCGCTCGCGGCGGTGCCGCAGGCGGTCGGCCAGATCCTCGCGCTGGCCCAGAGCTTCGGGCTCGAGCTGCCGAAGCGGTAGGCGGGGGCGGCGGGGCGGCGGCTCAGTGCTTGTTGTCGAACTTGATGCCCGCCTGCACCTCGTCGATCGCCTGCTTCGTGAGCTGGAGCGCCTTCACGCGGTGGCCGCCCTTGTCGTGCGTCGCCTGGCTCAGGGAGCGCTCGGCGGCGCGCAGGCTGTCGAGCGCCTCGCGCATCTTCGGCTGCGGCTCGGCGAGCACGCTGGGGACGATGGCAGAGGCGGCGAGCGCGGCGGCGAGGGCGAACGAGGTCAGCTTCCACGGGTTACGCATGGCGAGGGCTCCTGGTGAGTGACGGTGAGCGATCAGACGCACCGCCCGCGCGAAGGTTAAGGCCCGGCCGACGAGCGAGTCCAGGAGGCGGAGCCCGCCTCGGCGAGGCGGCCATGAACATCAATCGCGCCCGCGATCTCGCCGCGTTAGCGCGGGAGCGCGTCGAGCAGCGAGAAGCGCAGCACCGTGCGGGTCGGCTCGAACACGAGCGCGCCCGCGCCGCCCGGGATGTAGAGCTGCTGGCCGATCACCGCGCCCTGCGCGCCCGCGCGGGCAAACGGCAGCTCCGGCAGCTCCGTCCACGCGTCGGTGCTCGGATCGTACGCCTCGGTGACCCGCAGCGCCGACGATCCGGCCTCGCCGCCCGCGCAGATCAGCCGGCCGAGCGCCTGGCCGTACGCGCAGCCGCCGCGCGGCGCCGGCATCGGCCGGCGTGGCTGCCACGCCGGTGCGCCCAGCGGCAGCGCGAGGACCTCATCGAGCGGCGCGCCCGCCCCGGCCGCGATCCCGCCGGCGACGATCAGCGTGCCGTCGACAAGCCGCATCACCGCCGCGTGCGAGCGCGGCGCCGGGAGGTCCGGCAGGTTCGTCCACGTCTGCGTCGTGAGGTTGTAGTCGAGGACGCTCGCGAGCACGCCCGCCGTCGACGCGCCGCCGACCAGGTAGACGTGCGGCGGCGCGACCGCGATCCCGGCCGCGCCGCGCTCCTCGCCGGCGGGCATCGCCGGCAGATCGCGCCACGCGTCGGCGTTCGGATCCAGCGCGTACACCTCGCCGCGCGCGACGAACGTCGGGCCCTCGAGCCCGCCGAGCAGGTACAGCGTGCCCGCCGACGCGGCGAGCGTCCCGTGCGTCCACGCGACCGGCAGCTCGGGCAGCGTCGCCCACGCGTCGGTGAGCGTGTCGAGCGCGATCACCTCGCGCGTGATCTCGAGCCCCTCCTGCGCGCTCGTCGAGAAGCCGCCCGCGACCACGAGCCGCGTGCCCGCCGCGGTGACCGCCGGCTCGAGCCGCCGCCCCGGCATCTCCGGCGCCTCGCTCCACGGCGGCCGCACCGGCGCCGGCTCTTCCTCGGCGCACGCGGAAAAGAGCACGAGCGGCGCGAGCGGCGCGAGCGCGGCCAATGACCTTCGGACCACGCTCGCAGTCTAGACCAGCGGCCGCCGCCTGGCGCGCGCATCGCGCGCACGCGCGCGCCGGCTCACGGCGCGACCGCGAGCCGCGCCTGGATCGAGGCGCAGCCGCCTGGGCAGGTGCGGAGCCGGCGCATGCTCTGCTCCGCCGCGGCGTCGCGCTCGAAGCGCAAGATCGTCACGGCGCGCCCGCACTGCTCGCAGCGATAGATGGCCTTGAACACCCACTCCTTGGCCAGCGGGTGCTGCTCGTCGCCGCGCCACAGGTAGACGCCGGTGCCGTCATCGAGGACCGCGAGATCGCGCGCTTGCTTCGAAGCATCCATCGCGGCCGACCGTAGCGGCGGCGTCTGACACTCTCAGTACGCGAGGTGCACGTGGGTGCCGTGGCCGCCGATCGCGCCGATGTTGTGCCCGTGCTTGATGCCGCCCATCGGATCGTAGAACAGCTCCGTCGGGTTCGTGCCCGCCATCTCGCGGTAGAACTGCGTCATCGCCGACTTGCTCCCCGCCGCGTCGAACGCGCGGCCGCGGTAGTGGTACGAGTTCGGCGCGTGCTTGCCGCCTGTCGTCGAGGTGATCCGCAGGCCGAGCTCCTGCGCGCGCGCCATCGCGTTGCTGAGCTGGCTGCCGCCGGCCACGCGCGTGAGCTTTTGGTCCTCGAGGGTCTCGAACGTATCGGTGTGCGTCGTCATGGCGTGTCGTCCTTGCTGTTCGTTGAAGATGCTCGGACACCAGTGCAGCGACGGTGCCAGCTCGCCTCCGCGCGCGTCTGCGTCCCGCGGGAGACGGCGCCTGCGCCCCGCGGGAGACAGCGGCGATCGCCGAACTCTGCGACGGCTCGTCGGCGCGCGGCGGCTGTGCAGCGATCGTTGCGCGATCCGCGCACGATCCGGCGCTGCCGGCCCGGCGGCACCGACGACAACGCTAGCCGCCGCGGCTAGTCGACGAGCCAGTCCCCGCGCGGCTCGCTGGCTAGTACATCGCCGCGAACGTCGCCATCGCGCCGAAGTCGCGATCCGTGGCAGCCGAGACCTTGCGCGCCGCGGCCATCGTGCCGGTGCCCTTGAAGCTGAGGCTGACCTGGTTGTACTCGGCGGCGAAGCGCAGGCCGATCTGCTTGCCAAGCGCGACGTCGACGCCAGCGTTGCCGCCGATGCCGAACACGTTGCCCTTGCCGTAGTTCTCGGCCTTCGTGATCGCGCCCGCCGACATGACCAGCAGCGCGTCGAGCCCCGCGAACACCGAGATCTTCGGCGTCACCTGCCCGCGCCCGCCGAGCACCGGCGCGACCCCGGAGTAGTCGACGTCTGGCGTGTCGAGCTGCGTCGGCGCGGTGAGCCCCGCGCGGTCCGCGATGTAGTGCCGG
>DATMCI010000057.1:0-6402 GCA_035558535.1 Kofleriaceae bacterium | reverse complement strand
CCGTGGTACGAGCACCAGAACCTGCGGGACGAGCGGGTGGAGGCGTTCGCGTCGCTGCTCTGGCAAGGCGTGCACACGTACGAGTACGTGGCGCGCGCGACGACGCCGGGGAGCTACGTGGTGCCGCCGCCGAAGGCGGAGGAGATGTACATGCCGGAGACGTTCGGGCGCGGCGGGTCGGATCGGGTGATCGTCGAGTAGCTGTCGAAACAGGAGAGAGCCATGACCAGGCTGCATCGCGCTTCCGCCTTCACCGCGCTGGTGGGGCTCCTCGCCTCGTGCGGCGGCAACAAGAGCTCCGGATCGGGAGGGGACCGCGGCGGATCGGCCGTGGATCCAGCCTACGTCCAGGAGGCCAGCGCGCCCGACGGGCTCGAGCTGCGCGTCTCCGAGGGCAAGCAGGGCCCGCCAGCGTACGACCGCGCGAAGCTCGCGCCGGCGAAGCCGCTGCCGGCCGCCGACGCGCAGGCGCTGCTCGCGCGGGCCGCGCCGATCGCGAAGGCCGCGACCGATCAGCAGGCGTTCGCGCTCCGGCCGGCCTCGCAGCCGCCGCCGCGCACCGGACAGACGATCACGGCGGCGTTTCCGCCGCCGCCGTCGCTGCAGAAGCCGCCCGCGGCGAGCGACGCCGGCAAAGACCTGCGCGTCCTGCGGTGGATGCCCGAGGGGCAGGTGCCGCTCGTGCCGGAGCTCTCCGTCACGTTCAGCCAGCCGATGATCGCGGTGACGTCGCAGACCGACGCGGCAAGGGCGGTGCCGGTGAAGCTGACCCCGCAGCCGCCCGGGAAGTGGCGGTGGATCGGCACGCGCACGATCGTCTTCGATCCGGACGTCCGGTTCCCGCAAGCGACGACGTACCAGGTGGAGGTCCCGGCGGGCACGAAGGGTACGGCGGGCGCAGCGCTCGCGGCGGCGACGAAGTTCTCGTTCGAGACGCCGCCGCCGACCCTGGTGTCGAGCTTCCCATCGGGAGGCCACCAGCGCCTCGACGCGCCGATCTTCGTGCTGTTCGATCAGAAGATCGACGCGCAGGCGGTGCTGGGCAAGCTCCGCGTGACGGCCAATGGCAAGCCGTGGGGGGCGACGCTCCTCGATCCGGCCGCGCTCGACACGCTGGCCAAGAGCCGGCGCACCGATCATCGGCAGGTGGCCGCGCTCGTTACCGCCGCGAAGCAGAACGGCCAGAACGGGCGCTGGCTCGCGCTCCGCCCGGCGCAGCCGCTCCCCACCGACGCCGCGATCGAGGTCGTGATCCCGGAGGGCACGCCGTCGGCCGAGGGGCCGAACCGGACGAAGCAGGCGCAGTGGCTCTCGTTCCGCACCTACCCGCCGCTCCGCATCCGCTCGGAGTCAGAAGGCGACCAGGCGCCCGGGCAGCCGTACGGGATCCGCTTCACCAACACGCTCGACGCGGCCAAGCTCGATCGCAAGCAGGTCACGGTCCAACCCGATATCCCGGGGCTGCGCGTGATCCCGAGCGGCGACGGCATCGTCCTGTGGGGCGCGGCGAAGGCGCGCACGCGCTACAAGGTCACGCTCTCGCGCGAGATCACCGACGAGTTCGGCCAAAAGCTCGGCAGGGACGAGGAGGTGACCTGGCTCGTCGGCGACGCGGCCCCGAGCTTCTTCGGGCCGAGCGGCGTGGTCGTGCTCGATCCGGCGGCGAAGCGGCCGGCGCTCGACTTCTTCTCGACGAACTACAGCGGGCTCAAGGTGCGGCTCTACAAGGTCGCGCCGTCCGACTTCGACGCCTACCGCGTCTACCTGCGCGAGCAGTGGAACCGCGATCGGCCGCCGAAGCTGCCGGGCGCGCTCGTCGTCGATCGGCTCGTGCAGACCGGGGGCGGCCCGAACCAGCTCACCGAGACGGCGATCGAGCTGGAGCCGGCGCTCGGCCAGAGCGGCCCCGGCGCTGGCCTCGGGCACGCGATCGCGGTCGTCGAGCCGCACCCGTGGAAGGAGAGCCACGAGCCGCCGCGGATGATCGCCTGGGTGCAGTCGACGCGGCTCGCCGTGGACGCGCACGTCGATGCCGGCGAGCTCATCGCGTTCGCGACCGAGCTCGGGAGCGGCAAGCCGGCGGGCGGCGTTGCCCTCGAGCTCCGGCCCTCGGGCGCGCGGGCCGAGACCGACGCCCAGGGCACGGCGACGATCCCGCTCGGCGGGCAGTCGGCGCGCGGCGCGCACTACCTGATCGCGCGGCGCGGCGACGACGTCGCGTTCATCGACGACGGCGGGTACTGGAACGAGAGCGGCGCGTGGACCGCGCGGACGCGGCCGGTGCAGCTGGCCTGGTACGTCGTCGACGATCGCAAGCTGTACAAGCCGGGCGAGCAGGTCTCGCTCAAGGGCTGGCTGCGCACGATCAATCCCAACGAGCAGGGCGACCTCGGCGGCACCCTGGGCCAGGTGGCGAGCGTCTCGTTCACGGCGTACGACGCGCAGAACAACCAGCTCGCGACGGGGACCGCGCCGGTCAACGCGGCGGGCGGCTTCGACGCGAAGATCGTCCTGCCGAAGACGCCGAACCTCGGCCACGCGCGGATCGACTTCGTCGCGGCCGGCGCGGCGGCCTGGGAGGGCCGCGAGCACCAGCACGTGATCCAGATCGAGGAGTTTCGGCGGCCGGAGTTCGAGGTGACGGCGCAGGCGAGCCAGGGGCCGTTCCTCGTCGGAGGCGGCGGAGATGTCACGGTGAGCGCGAAGTACTACGCCGGCGGGCCGCTGCCTGGCGCGCCGGTGGCCTGGAGCGTCACGGCGAGCCGCACGAGCTACACGCCGCCGAACCGCGACGACTACACGTTCGGCGAGTGGGAGCCGTGGTGGGGCTATCACGGCTTCGCCGCCGCGGCGACCGACGATCTGGACGAGGCCACGCTGCCGTACGGGCACGTCGGGCGGGCGCCTGCGACGTGGAGCCTCGCGGGCAAGACCGACGCGACGGGCGCGCACACGATGCACCTCGACTTCCTATCGGTGAAGCCGGCGGTGCCGATGTCAGTGGCGGCGAGCGCGAGCGTCGTGGACGTGAACCGCCAGGCATGGAGCGCGTCGTCGGCGCTGATCGTGCACCCGTCGGAGCTCTACGTCGGGCTCAAGACGAAGAAGCTGTTCGTCGAGAAGGGCACGCCGCTCGAGCTCGACGTGATCGGCGTGGACCTCGACGGCAAGGCGGCGCCGGGCGCGAAGATCGACGTCAAGGCCGTGCGTCTCGACTGGGAGTACGAGGGCGGCAAGTACCGGACGCGGGAGGTCGATCCGCAGGCGTGCCCGGTGACCGCCGGCAAGGAGCCGGCGCGCTGCACGCTCGCGACGCGCGCGGGCGGCACGTACCAGGTGACGGCGACGATCGTCGACGCCAAGGGGCGGCCGAACCAGACGAAGCTGACGCTCTGGGTGACGGGCGGCGATCAGCCGCGGGCGCGCGAGGTCGAGCAGGAGCAGGTGCAGATCATCCCGGACCGCAAGACGTACGCGGCGGGGACGACGGCGGAGCTGCTGGTGCAGGCGCCGTTCTACCCGGCCGAGGGCCTGGTGACGTGGCGGCGCAGCGGCATCGTCAAGATGGAGCGGATCACGCTCGACGGCCCGACGAAGGTGATCGGCGTGCCGATCACCGAGGCCATGGTGCCGAACCTCCACGTGCAGGTGGACCTCGTCGGCGCGGCGGCGCGGCTCGACGACAAGGGCGCCGCGGATCCGAAGCTGCCGAAGCGGCCGGCGTACGCGGTGGGGACGATCGATCTGGCGGTGCCGCCGAAACAGCGGACGCTCGCGGTCGAGGTCTCGCCGAGCGTGCCGAAGCTCGCGCCGGGCGAGTCGGCGGAGCTCGCGGTGTCCGTCACGGACGCGGCGGGGCGGCCGGTGGCGGGCGCCGAGGCGGCGGTGATCGTCGTCGACGAGGCGATCCTCGCGCTCACCGGCGCGTCGTTCGTGAGCCCGGTGGACGTCTTCTACGGCATGCGCGCCGCGGACGCGACGGATCACTACCTGCGCGGCTACGTGAAGCTCGCCAAGCCGGACGCCGGCCGGCTGCAGGCGCAGAAGGGCCTGGCGCTCCCCGTCGGGGGGAACATGGCGACCTCGCCCGCGGAGTTCGCGCCGGGCGCCTCCGCCGGCAGCGGGGCGCCGATGGCCGATCCGGCGCCAGCGCCGACCTCGCCCGCGGCTCAGGCCCCGCCAGCCGAGGAGGCCGAGCAGCCCAATCGCAAGGTGCCGGAGGGCGTCCTGGGCAAGCGGCAGGCGGATGGGAAGGAGGCGGGCGGGCCCGCGATCGCGATCCGGTCGAACTTCAACCCGCTGGCGGCGTTCGCGCCCGCGGTCAAGACGGACGCCGCGGGGCGGGCGACGGTGCGCGTGAAGGTGCCGGATAATCTGACGCGGTACCGGATCGTGGCGATCGCGGCGGCGGGCGAGCAGCAGTTCGGCAAGGGAGAGAGCGCGCTGGTGGCGCGGCTGCCGCTGATGGTGCGGCCGAGCCCGCCGCGGTTCTTGAACTTCGGGGACACGTTCCGGCTGCCGGTGGTGGTGCAGAACCAGACGGACGCGCCGATGACGGTGCGGCTGGCGGCGCGGACGACGAACCTGGCGCTGACGGACGGCGCGGGGCGGGAGGTGACGGTGCCGGCGAACGATCGCGTGGAGGTGCAGTTCCCGGCGGCGGCGGAGCTGGCGGGGACGGCGCGGCTCCAGATCGTGGGCCAGAGTATCGGTGGCGCCGGGAAGGCGAGCGACGCGGCGGAGGTGGCGCTGCCGGTGTGGACGCCAATGACGACGGAGGCGTTCGCGACGTACGGCGTGATAGATGATAACGGGGCGGTGCGGCAGCCGGTGGCGCTGCCGGGCAAGGTGGTGACGCAGTTCGGCGGGCTCGAGATCACGACGGCGTCGACGAACCTCCAGGCGCTGACGGACGCGGTGCTGTACCTGGTGCGGTACCCGTACGAGTGCGCGGAGCAGCGCGCGTCGCGGATGCTGGCGATCGCGGGGCTGCGGGATGTCCTGTCCGCGTTCCGGACGCAGGCGCTGCCGAGCGCGGCGGCGATGGAGCTCTCTGTCGCGGCGGACGTGGAGCGGCTGGCGCAGCTGCAGAACGGGGACGGCGGGTTCCCGTTCTGGGAGCGGGGCTACCCGTCGGTGCCGTACCTGACGGTGCACGTGGCCAACGCGCTCGCGCGGGCGAAGCAGAAGGGCTTCGCGGTCTCGCCGCTCCCGATCGAGAACGTGAAGACGTACCTGCGCGGCATCGAGGTGTACTACGAGCCGGCGTACCCCAAGGAGGTGCAGTGGGCGATCTCGGCGTACGCGCTGTACGTGCGGAAGCTCCTCGGCGACGTCGATATCGCGAAGGGGCAGAAGCTCCTGGCCGATGCGGGCGGCGTCGAGAAGGTGTCGCTGGAGACGAGCGGCTGGCTGCTCGGGCTGTTCGCGGGCGACAAGGCGGCCCAGGCAGAGCGCGCAGCGATCGTGCGGCACGCGCTGAACCGGGTGTCGGAGACGGCGGGGGCCGCGAGCTTCACGACGAGCTACAAGGACGGCGCGCATCTTCTGTTGGCCAGCGACCACCGCGTCGACGCGGTGCTGCTCGAGTCGCTGATCCAGGAGCAGCCGGATCTGGATCTGATCCCGAAGCTCGTGACCGGGCTTTTGGGGCACCGCAAGGCGGGGCAGTGGCTGAACACGCAGGAGAACTCGTTCGCGCTCCTGGCGCTGGACCGCTACTTCGACACGTACGAGAAGGCGACGCCGGACTTCGTGGCGCGCGTGTGGCTCGGCAATGACTACGCGGGGGAGCGCGCGTTCCGCGGCCGGACGACGGACTACTTCGCGATCCCGATCCCGATGCGGGACGTGGCGGCGCACGACCAGCAGGACCTGACGATCCAGAAGGACGGCCGCGGCCGGCTGTACTACCGGATCGGCATGACGTACGCGCCGGCGAGCCTCGCGCTGCCACCGGCGGACTACGGGTTTGTCGTCGAGCGGCGGTACGAGGGCGTGGACAGCCCGGGCGATGTCGTCCGGCAGCCGGACGGGGTGTGGAAGATCAAGGCGGGCGCGCGGGTGCGCGTCCGGCTGTCGATGGTGAACGAGAGCCGGCGCTACCACGTGGCGCTCGTGGATCCGCTGCCGGCGGGGCTCGAGCCGATGAACCCGTCGCTCGCGGTGACGGGGCCCATCCCGCAGGATCCGAACGTGCAGCGGCAGAAGGGCGCGTACTGGTGGTGGTACGGCCCGTGGTACGAGCACCAGAACCTGCGAGACGAGCGGGTGGAGGCGTTCGCGTCGCTGCTCTGGGAGGGCGTGCACACGTACGAGTACGTGGCGCGCGCGACGACGCCGGGGACGTTCGTGGTGCCGCCGCCGAAGGCGGAGGAGATGTACATGCCGGAGACGTTCGGG
>DATMCI010000056.1:0-31743 GCA_035558535.1 Kofleriaceae bacterium | reverse complement strand
CGCCGATCCTGCCGAGCCTGCCGCCGACCCCGCGCCCGATCCCGCCGACCCCGCGCCCGATCCCGCCGCCTCTGCCGGCACTGCGCCGCCTTCGGGCGCCGCCGGGCACTTCTCGTCCACGCATTCCCCGGTCGGGTTCGGATCGAAGTCGATCTTGCACGCCGACGCGTCCACGAACAGCTGGCGGCACTTCTCGGTATCGCTCTTGAACTGCAGCCCGTCGCACCACGCGAGCGTCCGCGTCACCGGCTTACCAGCCGCGTCCACGATCGGCTTCTGCTCCTTCGTCGTGGTGCCGCCCGCCGCCGGCGTCTCCCACTCGACCTCGAGCGGCTTGCCCTCCGCGTCGACCAGGGCCACCTCGCTCACGAGGATGAACGCGCGCGCCGGATCGGCGTTCCAGTCCTTGGTGACCCACTTGGCGATCGCGCGGTGCTTGCACTCGGTCTGCTTGGCGTCGATCTTCTTGGCGTCTGGCACGCAGTCGGTGACGTCGAAGAACAGCTTCTGGCAGCTGTTCACGCGCGCCGCGAGCGCCGCCTTGCCCCGCTCGTCGGCCGGCGTCTCCGACGCGGCCGGGCGGCAGCTCACGAACCGGCGCACGATCGGCTTGCCATCGGGCCCCGCGAGCGGCCTCCCCGCGGCGTCCACCAGCGTCAGCTCGGGGAGCGAGACGCGGATCTCCTCGAGGCCCTCCTCGACGATCTGCACCAGGTTCTGGACCGGCGCGACCCGCTCCGGCGGCGGCACCACGGTGAGCGCCGGCACGTACGTGATGACGAGCAGCGCGACGATCATCGTGATGAGGAACGGCACCGTCGCCCACATCACCTCGGTGATCGGCCGCCGGAACTTCACGCTCGTCAGAAACAGGTTGAGCCCGACCGGCGGGTGCAGGTAGCCGACCTCGAGGTTCAGCAAGAAGATGACGCCCAGGTGGTACGGATCGATGCCGTACGCCTTGGCGATCGGCGCGATCAGCGGCAGCACCACCACGATCGCCGAGAAGATGTCCATCACCGTCCCGACGATCAAAAGGATCAGGTTGATCGCGAGCAGGAACACGATCTTCGAGTCGACGTGATCCTGCGTCCACCCCACGAGCTTCCGGGGCACCTCGGCGTTGACCATGAAGTCGGTGAGCGCCGTCGACGCGAAGATGATGATGAAGATGGCGCCGATCATCGCCATCGCCTCGTGGCTGACCGCCCACAGGACCCGCGCGCCGACCGTGCGGAACACGAGGACCTCGAGGATCACGACGTAGAACACCGTGAGCGACGCGATCTCCGGCAGGCCGAAGCCCGACGCGAGGCCCAGGATCACGCCGAACGGGATGAACAGCTCCGGCAGCGCCGCGAGGAAGCTCCTGCCGAGCTCGCCCAGCTCGAACTTCTGCCGCGGCAGCTTCTTGAAGATGGCGACGGTGACCGCCACCGCCGACAGCATGCCGACGAGCACGATCCCCGGGACCACGCCCGCGAACAGGAACCGCTCGGTGTTCCAGTTCTCCGGATCGAGGTTCGTGAGGCCGTAGACGGTGCCGTAGATGAACAGCGGCAGCGCGGGCGGGAACAGGAGGCCGACCGAGCCCGTGCCGGCGATGAGGCCGATCGAGAACCGCTCCGGGTAGCCGTTGCGCACGAGCGCCGGCATCAGCACGCCGCCGAGCGCGATGATCGTCACGCCGGAGGCGCCGGTGAACACCGTGAACAAGGAGCACGTGCCGATCGTGACGATCGCGAGCCCGCCCGGCATCCAGCCGAGCAGCGCGTTCGCGAACCGCACGAGCCGATCGGCCGTCCGCGCCTCGGCGAGCAGGTAGCCCGCGTAGATGAACAGCGGGATCGTCGACAGCACGTTCACTTGCTCGCCGGTGGCGACGCCGAACAGCTTCACGATCGCGCCGTCGAGGTCGGCGTCGAAGCCGCGCGCGCCGTAGAGCGCGCCGAGCGCGGTGCCGCCGAGCATGATCGTGAACAGCGGCGCGCCGCTCACGAACGCGAGCACGAGGAGGATGAGGAGCAGCGTCACCATGTCAGTGCGCCGATCGCATCCGCTCCGGCGGGGTCTTGCGCCGGAGGAGGTAATCGATGTCGATGATCGTGTGGAGGACGGTGTGGAAGATGATCTGCGCGCCGCCGATCGGGATCAGGTACGCGAGCCGGTGGGTCGAGAGCAGGTGCTCCTCTGGCTTCTCGCGGGCGATCAGGTGGAACGCCGAGCGCATGACGAGCACCACGATCGCGATCGTGAACAGCGCCAGGACTACCTTGAGGAACAGCCGCGCGCGCGGCGAGAGCCGCCGCGAGATCAGGTCCATCGACAGGTGGCGCCCCTGGTGGGTCGCGAACGCGGCGCCGAGCATCGCGATCGCGAACGTGCCGGCGCGGACGATCTGATCCTTGGACTCGATCCGGATGTGGGCGAAGCGATCGAGCAGCGCGTGGCTCGCGGCCGTGAGCACGACGATGGCGAGCAGCGC
This sequence comes from Kofleriaceae bacterium, assembly GCA_035558535.1. Taxonomy (GTDB): domain Bacteria; phylum Myxococcota_A; class Polyangia; order Haliangiales; family Haliangiaceae; genus JABFXX01. The sequence goes on along the minus strand of DATMCI010000056.1, from coordinate 29,258 downwards.
GACCAGGAGGGCCTGCTCGACGCGGCCGACCCAGGTGTCGACCAGCCGCACGATCCGCGCGAGCAGATCATCATCGGGGTACGCGAGTATTTGCTTGGCCTCTGGATCTTCGGGGGGGGCCCCGTCGGATCGTCTGCTCACCGACCGGATGGTAGGTGGCCGGCCCGCGGCCTTTCAATACCTGCGGGCTACTTCGCGCCTTGCTTGGCGCGGAACTCGTCGCGGTATTTGATCACCATCTCGAGCTCGGCCTTCGAGTAGACCTTGCCCGCGAGCTCCTGCTGCACGGCGGCGGCCTGCTTGGTGAACTCGTCGACCGTGGCGGCCGGCGTCTGGACCACGGTCACGCCCTTGCGGGTCATCGTGGTCTTTGCGTCCTCGTTCGACTTGCGGATCACCTTGCGCAGCTTCTTCGAGTACGACCGGGTGATCTCCTCGACCGTCTTCAAGTCCTCGGGCGACAGCTTCTTGACGGCGGCCGTCGAGATCACGGTCGCGCCGATCGCGAAGCTCATCGGCATCGACGTCATGAACTTGATCTTCGTGTGCCACTGCAGCGCGACGGCCGCCACCGGCGAGCCGTACGCGGCCGTGATGCGGCCCGACGTCAGGCTCGAGTCGACCTCGGGCACGCCGAGCGGCACGCCGTTCAGCGCCAGCTTCTTGAACATCAAGCCGACCAGGGAGTCGTCGCCCCACTGCCACAGCTTCAGGCCCTTCAGATCCGCGATCGTCTCGACCTTGCTCTTCGACAGGAAGTAGATCCAGCCGACGTCGCCGCGGTCGTTGAGCTTGAAGTGCTTCGCCTCGAACTTCTTCTGGAAGTACGGCCACATCTTGTCGGCGACGTAGTCGACCTCCTCGACGGACTTGAACATCATCGGCAGCTCGAGCACGCGGATCGACTCCTCGATCAGCGACAGGCCGACCGAGGTCACCGCGGCGCCGTCGAGCTGCCCGGCGTTGATCTTGCGGACGAAGTCCTTCTCGTCTCCCTGCGAGCCGCCCTCGAAGTACTTGAGCGTGACGCGGCCCGCCGTCTTCTCCTTGATCTCGGCGGCCGCCTTGTCGAGGACCTCCATCCAGGGGCTGCCGGCGGGGGCGAGCGTCGCGAAGCGGAGCTCGACCGCCTGCGCCGCCGCCGGCGAGGCAGTCAGCGCGAGCGTGACACCGGCGCACAGTGCGAGAAACCTCGTCATCATGGGAACAGCTCCTTTTCTTTCGAGAGGTATCGGCGAGCCTTGCGGTGCGCGACCTCGTTGGCGAGGCGCTGCTCAGGCCACACCGATGGCGCGGTCTCGAGCACCTGCTTCAGCTGATCGTGGAAGAACTTACGGTCGTTCTTGGCGAGCCCGACGCGATAGCCCATCAGCGTCCGGGCCAGGAGGAACTTGCCACCGGACACCCGGAGCGCCTGCTCGAAGTAGCCGCGCGCGCGGTCGGGTTGTCCACCCATTGCCACCGGCCGGCCGGTGTGAATCATCCCGAGCGCGATGTACGGGAGCGCGGCGTGCGCGAGGTTCGCGGGCGGCTTCTGCCTGTCGAGCTCGACCACGTGGTTCAGGACCATCTCCACCGTAGGGAGGTACCCGAGCATCTCCATCTGCGACAGGTTGTGGTTCACGAGCGAGCCGAGCGCGACGCCGGCGTACATCATCGCGAACCGCTTGCCGCGCCCGCCGTGGTCGCGGAGCAGCTTGGTGACGGTGGCCTCGTCTCCGAACAGGTCGCGCTGCCACTCCTTGCCGAGCGAGAGGAGCGCGTAGTTGAGGCAGCGGTTGAAGATCTTCGTCGCGCGCTCGTTGTGGTACTCGACGGCGGCGCGGTCCTTGACGAGCCGCGCGGCCTCCCAGTCGTCCTCCGCGAACCCCGTGCCGTACTGGCAGTAGCCCTCGGTCAGGATCTGGATCAGGTTCTCGTTCTCGGGATCGACGATCCAGAAGCCCTCGACGGTCTTGAGCGCGCCCGGGATGGCTTGACGCGCCAGCTCATAATCCGATTCCTGCTGGAGCGAAGGCTGCGCGCGGAGCAGCACCTTCGCTGTGGTACCGACGGTCAGCTTGCCGATGTCGCACGCAGACGATGCGGCGGTGGATGCGGCGAGCACGAGCATGAGCACGAGGCGCATGGATAAACGGACCTCCTTCTGACGCTGACTGCGATGGATCATTCACACACCCGCCGGGGAGGCTTGGTCCGGCGAACGCTAAGTCAGTGAAAGAGCCCAAGTCAATCACATGATAGTGTCCGAATTTCAAATGATGGGGCCCTCATGAAAGGGTGGATCAGGCTCGTCCTCGTCGCGTGGGCGCTGATTGACGCAGCGTGTGATGGCGGGCGCGGGCTGCACCGGCGGAGAGATCCCGGCACGCTCGTCGTCGCGCGGGCGGCCGACGTGCAGATGCTCGACCCGGCGCGGGTGTTCGACACCGAGTCGATCGAGATCGGGTCGCTCCTCTTCGATGGGCTCGTGCGCTGGTCGCCCGGCACCACGAACCTCGAGCCAGGGCTCGCCGCGACGTGGGATGCCTCGCCCGACGGCCTGGTGTGGACGTTCCACCTGCGGTCCGGCGCGGTGTTCCACGACGGCGACCCGGTCGACGCGGCCGCGGCCGTGTTCTCGTTCCAGCGGGTGCTCGAGCCCGCGCACCCGAGCTACCTCGCCGGGAAGGACGCCGACTACTGGCGCTCGCTGATCAAGGACATCCAGCGCGTCGATGCCGTCGATCCTCGCACCGTCCAGATCCGGGTCGGGCGGCCGAATGCGGCATTGCTCGGCTATCTCGCGCAGTTCCCGATCGTCTCCCCGCGGGCGGTCCGCCAGTGGGGCGACGCGTTCAAGGAGCACCCCGTCGGCGCGGGGCCGTTCCAGCTCGAGCAGTGGGTGCCCGGGAGCACGCTCGCGGTGCGCCGCTTCACGCGCTACTGGGGCCCGCGGCCGGTGCTCGAGCGGATCGTGTTCCGCCTCGTCGTCGACGCGCGCCAGCGCCTGGTCGAGCTGGAGTCGGGCTCGGTGGATCTCGCGACGGCGATCCTCCCCGACGAGCAGTCGTTCGTGGAGCTGCACCCCGATCTCGAGCTCCACCAGAAGCCGAGCCACGATGTGAGCTACCTTGCATTCAATACATCGAGGAAGCCATTTGATCAGGTGTCCGTGCGCCAGGCCATCTCGCACGCCGTGAACAAGATGCCGATCGTGAAGCTCGCCTTCCAGGGCCGCGCGCGCCCCGCGGAGAGCCCGCTGCCGCCCACGCAGTGGGGCCACTACGAGCCGCCGCTGCCGCGCTACCTGTTCGATCCCGACCGGGCGCGGCGCGTGCTCCAGGAGGCGGCCGCCGCGGGCCAGATCGACCTGAACCGGACGTACACCCTGTACGCGCTGTCGACGCCGCGGCCGTACATGACGTCGCCCGAGCGCGTCGCGCACTTCCTCCAGGTCGCGCTCCGGAACGTCGGGCTCAAGATCGAGCTGCGGCTCCAGCCGTACGCGGAGCACCGCACGTCGGTCGCGGCCGGCGCGCACGATCTGGCGCTGTTCGGCTGGCAGGGCGACACCGGCGATCCGGACAACTTCCTCTACGTGCTCTTCCACTCCGATAACGCGGTGCCTGGCTCGGCGCAGAACGTCGCGTTCTTCCGCGACGCGGAGGTGGATCGGCTGCTGGTCGAGGCGCAGGGCGTGACGGATCAGGTGCGGCGCACGACGCTCTACCGGCTCGTGCAGGAGCGGATCGGCGAGCTGGCGCCGTGGGTGCCGCTGGCGCACAGCGAGTACGTCGTCGCCGCGCGCAAGGCGATCGCCAACGTGGTGCTGTCGCCGCTCGGTCACCCCGTCTATTCGCTGATCGGGCGCGAAGGGCAGCCGTGAGCGACCCGCCGAGCAACGAGCGCACGGACAGCGGGCCGCGCGCGCGCCCGGAATCGTCGGGGAGCGGCGATCCCCCCTCGATCGGGACGATCACGCGCATGTTCCGGCTCCCGCCGCAGGTCCGGCAGGCGGGCGCGGGCGCGCCGGTCCCGGCGCCGAGGCTGAGCCTGCGGCTGCGCACGAAGCTCGTCGTCGCGCTGGTGCTCGCGTCGCTCGTGCCGGTCCTGCTCGTCGCCTTGCTCGCGACGAACGTGATCCTGTCGAGCCTCGAGGCGAGCCTCGGCGAGGACGCGGCGCGCCAGCTCACGGTCGGCCTGAACCTCGTGCTGCGCTCCGTCGAGCGGCTCGGCGACGAGTGCGTCCAGCTGGCCGAGGCGGGCGAGCTCGCCACGGCGCTCGATGCGCCGGGCCGCGGGCCGGAGTGGATCGGCGATCTCGTGCGCTTCGCCGATCCGCTGCAGCCGCCCGCGGAGATCGCCGCGCTCGACGCGTGGATCGCGCGCCAGACCGCCCACGTGCCGTCGGCGCGGCTGCAGGTGCTCGACGCGCGCGGCGACATCATGATGAACCGGACGCTCGGCGGCGCCGACGCGCGGTTCGTGCACGTCGGCGTGGCGCACGACGATCCGCTGGTCGCGGCCGGCAAGCAGTGGGGGCGCGGCGTGTCGCTGGTCACGGTCGGCGACGTGGTCGTCATGCGCGCCGTGTCGCCGATCCTCGACGAGGGCCTGACGCTGCGCGGCATGGTGGTGATGTCGACGCCGCTCGACGGCGACTTCGCCGACGCGGTGAAGGGCGCGCTGTCGGCCGACGTCCTCCTCGGCGGGCCGTCCGGCACGCTCGCGGTCACGATGCACTCGCCAGACTTCACGCGCCGCGCGCCACCGCTCGTGCTCAGCGTGGAGCAGCGCGTGCGCGCCATGAGCGGCGAGCGCGTGCTCCACGACTACGACGTCGCGGGCGTCGGCAGCTACAAGGTCGCGGTGACCGCGCTGATCGGCAGCGAGGGCCGGCCGGTCGGCCTCATCGGCGTGGCGCTCGATCGCGGGCCGCTCGAGCGGACGAAGGCGCTCGCCGTGCGCACGCTGATCGGCGGCGGCCTGGCGGCGCTCACGTTCGCCGTCGTGCTCGCGCTGTTCTGGTCGCGCCGGATCGGCGCGCCGATCGCGCGGCTGCACGAGGGCGCGAGCGCGGTGTCGCGCGGCGACCTCGATCACCGCATCGAGCTCGCGGGGAGCGACGAGCTCGCCGACCTCGCGACCGCGTTCAACCAGATGACGTCGACGCTCAAGGACAACCAGGCGCGGCTCGCCGCGCGCATGCGCGAGATCGTCGCGCTGCACGACGCCGGCCGCGCGGTGTCCTCGGTGATCGACATCGATCCGGTGGCGCGCAAGATCGTCGACGCGGTGGCGCGCACGTTCGACGTGCAGCTCGTCGCGCTGTGGCTCGTCGACGCCGGCGACGCGGGCGGGCTCGCGCCGTTCGCGGCGCGGGCGCGCCGGCCCGACGTCTCGACGGCGCTCGCCACCGACGAGGCGCTGTCCGCCGCCCGGGCGCTGCAGGGCATCGCCGAGCGCGTCCGGGCGCGGCGCGCGCCGCTCCGGCTCGCGCTCGCCGGCGACGATCCGGACCACGGCGCGGCGGCGGCGGCGGCGGGCGCGCCCGGGCCGCTCGTCGCGCTGCCGCTCGAGCGCAAGGGGCGCATCGTCGGCGTGCTCGTGGTCGGCCGGGGCGCGGACGCGCGCGAGTTCTCCGACGCGGACCTCGCGCTCCTCACGACGTTCGCCGATCAGGCGGGCGCCGCCGTCGAGAACGCGCGGCTCTACTCGCAGGTGCGCGACGCGAGCGAGGAGCTCGAGAAGAAGGTGCAGATGCGGACGCGCGAGCTGACCGCGGCGAACCAGGAGCTCGGCAAAGCGCTCGCCGATCTGCGCGAGACGCAGGCGCAGCTCGTCCTGTCCGAGCGGATGGCCGGCCTCGGCGTCCTCGTCGCCGGCGTCGCCCACGAGATCAACTCGCCGACCGCGGCGATCCGCGGCTCGATCGCGGGCCTGGGCGCGGGGCTGTCCCGCGTCACCCGGCACAGCGCCGAGCTGGCCATCCGCGCGCCCTCGCCGGCGGTGGCGGCGGCGATCAACGCGTTCCTCGAGCTCACGGCGCCGCAGCTCGCGGAGCGGCCGCTGCCGACGAGCCTGACGTCCCGGCGCGCCGCGCGCGAGGTCGCGGCCGTGCTCGAGCGGGCCGGCCTCGCCGACGCGTCCCAGCTCGCGGCGGACCTGGCGGACCTCGGCGCGACCGCCGCCGATGCCGATCGGCTGGCCCAGGTGATCGAGACCGAGCGCCGCCTGGCCGGGGACGTGGTCGCGGCGCTGACCGATCGCGTCTACGTGCACCGGACCGACTCGACGGTGCGCGACGCGGTCCAGCGGATCCAGCGCATCGTCGGCGCGCTCAAGTCGTACTCGCACCTCGATCAGCAGGCGCTCCGCAGCGAGGCCGACCTGCACGAGGGGATCGAGACGACGCTCGTGCTCCTCCACCACACGCTGCGTGATATCGTCGTGGAGCGGCGGTATGGCAGTTTGCCGCGGGTTCCGGTGTACGTGGACGAGCTGAACCAGGTGTGGACGAACCTCATCGCGAACGCGCAGCAGGCCCTCAAGGGGAAGGGGACGATCTCGCTCGAGACGGCCGTCGAGGGGGAGCACGTCGCCGTCCGGGTGGTCGACGACGGGCCCGGCGTGCCGCCGGAGATCCTGTCGCGGATCTTCGAGCCGTTCTTCACGACGAAGGCCAAGGGGGAGGGCACGGGCCTGGGGCTCGGCATCTCGCGCCGGATCGTCGAGAAGCACGGCGGCGAGATCCGGTGCACGTCGCAGCCCGGGCGCACCGTGTTCGAGGTGCGGCTCCCGGTCGCGCCGGCGGCGGCTGGAGGCGCGCCGTGAACCGCCGCGAGGTCATCGTCTGCATCGACGACGAGGAGGGCGTGCTCCGCGTGCTCCGGGCCCAGCTCGGCGCGCGGTTCGGCCACGAGTGCCAGATCGCGACGGCGCGCTCCGGCGACGAGGCCGTGGCGCTGTTCGACGAGCTGACGCGCGACGGCGAGCCGATCGCGGTCGTGATCGCCGACCAGATCATGCCCGGCATGAAGGGCGTCGAGCTGCTCGAGATCGTGGATCGCCGGCTGCCCGACACGATGAAGATCCTGCTCACCGGGCAGGCGGGCCTCGACGCGGTGATCGACGCGATCAACCGCGCGCACTTGAACCAGTACGTCGGCAAGCCCTGGGACGAGACGGCGCTCCTGCTCAGCGTCGAGACGCTCCTGCGCCAGTACCGGCTCGTCCACGAGAACCACCAGCTGATCGCGTCGCTCTCGGCGAAGAACCAGGCGTTGCTCGAGATGAACCGCGAGCTCGAGGCCAAGATCCACGAGCGCACGCACGAGCTGGCCGAGGCGAACGCACGCCTCGCGCAGCTCGCGGTCACCGACGGGCTCACCGGCCTCTACAACCACCGCCACTTCCACGAGCGGCTGGCGCTCGAGGTCGAGCGCAGCCAGCGCAACGGCCTGCCGCTGTCCTTGCTGATGCTCGACGTCGACCACTTCAAGCAGTTCAACGACACGTTCGGCCACCCGGCCGGCGACGAGGTGCTGCGCCAGCTCGCGCGCGTGCTCGCCGACACGCGGCGCGCGAACGACGTGGTGGCCCGCTACGGCGGCGAGGAGTTCGCGGTCATCCTCGTCGACACCGCGAAGTTCACGGCCGCCAAGGTGGCCGAGCGCGTGCGCGAGCGCGTGTTCACGCACGACTTCTCCGACGCGGCGCAGCGCCCCGGCCGGCTCAGCGTCTCGATCGGCGTGGCCACGTTCCCCGACGACGGCGGCGACGCCGAGACGCTCGTCCGCTCCGCCGACACCGCGCTCTACGCGGCCAAGCACGCCGGCCGCAACCGCGTCGTCATCGCGACCGAGGCGCTCGCCGCGCGCCAGGGCTGAGGCGCGCCCCGGCTACGTCCCGTTCGACGCGACGAGCTGATCGACCAGCGGCCGGAGCGGCGTGTTGTGGAACAGCCGCGTCAGCGTGTCGCCGAGGGACTCGCCCTCGATCTGGCGCTGGACGCTCCACGCCTGGGCGACCTTGACCAGCGTCTCGTTGCGGCCGAGCACGAGCAGGGCCTCGCTGAAGCTGCCGGAGACGGCCCCGAACCGCTGCACCGCGGTCTCGGCCTCCGCCCGGAGCAGCTCGATCTTCTTCTGCTGCTCCTGGGCGAAGAACGCGAGCTCCTGGTCGCGCTCGCGCTTGACGCGCTCGATGCGCTGGCCGAGCTTGTAGCTCTCCATCGCCTGCTCGGCCTCGACGAGCCGGCGCCGCTCGTCGGTCTCGCGCAGCGTGTTCGTGATCCGCGCCAGCGCCGTGGCGAGCTCGCTCGCCGCCAGCTCGCGCGCAAGCTCGTCCTGGCGCACCCGGGTCGCGGCCTTGACCTCGGCCACCTCGCGGCTGATCGCCTCGCGCTGCCGCGTCACCGCGAGCTCGCGGGTGAGGTTCGACAGGTCGATGTTCGTCCGCACGACGTCGTGCTGCGCCTGCTCGAGCAGCGCGCGGATCTTCTCGTCCTGGAGGATCACCTTCAAGACGTCGACGTCGACGATCCGCATGCCGTTCGCGGCGAACGCCATGCCCGGGCGCTTGTCGCCCTCCGGCGCGCCGAGGATGAAGTCGCGGATCCGATCGGTCGAGGTCGCGTAGAAGTCCTCGATCGTGTGCTTGCGGATCTCGCCCTTGAGCAGCGAGCGCACGTGGTCGCACAGGAACTTGACGTAGTTCTCGACGGCGAACCACCGCAGCGGATCGCCCTCGAAGTCGACGCGGTACGACAGGTTGAGCGCGAGGTGCACGTGGTCGAGCGTCTCGACGTACACGGTGTCGGAGACCTGGTTGTTCCAGGCGCGCAAGTACGGCGTCTCGAGCAGCCGGTCGGTGCTCTTGGGCTTGCCGGTGGACAGGGTCAGGGTCTCGAGCCCCTCGTCGTAGTCGAGCAGCACGGTCGCCGGGCCGAGCTCGACGCGGCGGCGGCCGGTCTTCGACGTGACGAGCACGGCGTAGCCGGTCCACGGCGTGATCTGCGGCGCGCCCTGGTACTTGTTGTCGAGCGTGATCATCCGCGGCTGCGAGTAGGTGCTGGCGCGCGAGAACTCGTCGGCGACCAGCGCCTGGTCGCCGCTGACGCGGCTCGCCTCCATGACCATGCCCGGCGTGTTCGGCTTCTGCACGCGCTTGCCGCCGCGCTCGATGTCGCCCTCGGACAGGACGCCCTGGCGCGTGGTCGGCACGTTGCCGAGCAGCGCGCGCGCGCTCTGGTTGTACGCGAGCGCCTCCTGGTTGCCCGGGTACCACAGGCTGCACTCGCGGTCCGAGAGCACGCGGCGGACGATCACCTCGTGCCGCGGATCGGGCAAGAGCATCGCCGGGCCGCGGACGGTGCGGATCGCGCCGGTCAGCCGGTTCATCACGTAGCGCGCCTCGCCGGCCGGGATCGCGGTCGCGAAGTGCTTGGCCTTGCCGTCGTACTTGATCGCCGAGTGCTCCTCGCGCGGGAAGTAGATCGCGGTGTCCTTGCCGGTGATGAACAGCTCGTCGCCGGCGCGGTGGGTGACGCCGCCCTCGGAGTACTGGGCGATCACCTTGATGTGGAGGCCCTGGATCTCGTTGAGCTCGACGGCGCGGAACTTCTTGCTCGGGCGGCCCGCGTCGTCGCGCGCCTCGACGAACCGCTCGGTGGGCAGCGGGAACACGACCTGCGGGCCGACCTCGTAGCGCTTCTTGCCGTTCTCGTCGACGAGGATCGCGTACTCGAGCCGCTCGAGCGTGAGCGCCTCGCGCGCGTAGTGATCCGCGCCGGGCTCGCGCACGACCTCGATGCCCGTCGGCGGGATGTAGAACGACACCTCGGTGCCGCGAATGATGAGCTGCTTGCCGACGGTCAGATCCGGCGGCGGCGTGGCCGTGACCTGCTGCGCGGGCGACGGCTCGCCCTCGACGGTCGCCGGCTTGACGACGGCCTTGCTCCAGTTCTTGCGCGCCTCGTCCTCGTTGTAGACGCGGACGAGCAGGTACTGGTTCGAGCGCAGGTGGTGCCCCTCGACGACCTCGGCGGCCTGGCCCGGCCACAGCGCGAACGTCGCCGGTCCGGGCACGATGATCGTGCGACCGAGCTCCTGCTCGGCGCTCGGCTGCGCGCTGCCCTCCTCGGGGTGCTTGTTCCCCTTCGCCGGGTTGCGCAGGATGATGTAGTAGCCCTCGGCAGCGAGCGGCGAGATCCGCATCGCCTCCTCGAGCGACGGCACGCTGCGGAACGTGTTCGACGCCGGCTCGTACACGACGGGCCGCTCCTGCGCGGTGGGGTTGATGACCGTCGGGCCGGTATAGGTCTTCACCACGCCCTTGGTGACGTCCTGCATGTACGCGTAGCTGCCGGGCGGCAGCACGAGGTCTCGCTTCTGCGTCTCGCTCATGATCGTTGCCTTTCGTTCGAGCTTCGTCATCGCACCCACGCTTCCTGGGACTGCCGAGGCGGCTCCGGCGGCGGCTCCGTGCAGGGCTGAGACCAGGCGGGCGGCCCTGGGGATTCAGGGGGTTACTGGATGCGATGCGATAGCGGCGGATAGCGAGTTATCCGCGCTGATAGGCCGGGACGGCCTGCTTGCGCGGTGGTTGCGTGGGCTTGCAGTACAATCACGGACTCGAATCGAAGGGAGATCCCATGCGATGGCTCCTCGGTGCTCTCATTTCGTTGACGGTGCCCGCGTGTCGGTTCGACGTTCCCGATGTTCCGGGCGACGAAGCTCCCAGCACGAGGATGGTTCGTGGCACGGTCGTGGACTTCGAGAGCGGGCAGCTGATCGTGGGGGCCGCGAGCGTCATCACCTCCGGCCTCACCCCGGCACCGACCATCACGTCCACGGGCGCGGCCTTCACGATCCAGGATGTGCCCGAGAACTCCGCGTTCCAGCTCCTGGCCTCGGCACCCTCGCATCGGCCGACGTTCAGCGAGGCCGTGCTGGTCGGGACCGAAGACCTCGTCGACATCACGGCCGCGGTGGTCAGTGAGACGTTCGTGGCGAGCCTCGCCACCGGCTTCCAGATCACGCCGTCGGCGGCGCGCGGCATCCTGCTCGCGCGTGTCGTCGACGACCGCGGCGAGCCGAAGGCCGGCGTGGCCAAGGCCGCCTTCGTGCTTGACGCGAGCGTGAGTGGCCCGTTCTTCCTCGGTGACAACCGTCAGCCACTGCCGAGCGCGACCGCGACCTCTGCCTCTGGCTGGGTGGTGTGGTTCGAGGTGGCCCCTGGCGTGGCGAAGCTCAGCGTGCCCGCGGCCGCTGCCGTCACGCTCGACATGGCCGTCTCGCCGGTCAGCGCCGGCACCATCACGCTCGCGCAGATCCGCGCGACGGACGGCGCCCCGGTGCTGCCGAGTAACATCTCCTTCGCGAGTCAGATCATACCGATCTTCGCGCGCCTCGCGGAGGGCGGCCGAGGCTGCACCGCCTGTCACTCTGGTAACGGCATCGGCAAGGACCTCGGCGGCCTCGCGCTCGACGGCTCTACGGCCTACGTCTTCAAGGAGCTGATCGAGGAGGATCCGCTGCGCGTCCAGCGCTCGTTGCCCGAGAAGAGCCAGCTCTTGACGTACCCCTCGCGCGAGGACCCGCCCGATCGCCACCCCAACGTCACCTTCACGAGCCCGCTCGATCCCGACTACCTGAAGATCCTGGTCTGGATTCGCGAAGGGGCGAAGGACAACTGAGCTGAGCACCGGTCGCGCTCGTGGCGCTCGCGGCCTCAGGGGACGGGTGGGCGGCGCCGCGGCGGGGCAGACGACGGTCACCGAGACAGTGCCGCGATGCGACGCGGTGAACGCGAGGTAGAGGGCGAGGCCGAGCGATAGCGGCGGATCGCGAGTTATCCGCGCCGATATGGTGGGGACGGCCGGGGCGGGCGGGGGCGGCCGGGGCTACTTCCCGGTCCAGCCGGTCGGGGTCACCGCGGTGCCGCTCTCCTTGACGTAGAGCGACGTGCCGGTCCCGCCGTCGGTCCGCTGGAACGTGGAGCCGATCCCGCCGAACCGGTACGGCGCGCCGGCCCCTTCGTAGTGGGCGATGAGCTCGGCGCCAGCGACGGTGTTGATCGGGATGGTCAGGCTGTGGCCGCGCACGTCTGCGTCGCGGATCCAGATCGTGACCGCGCGAGCCGTGCTCTGGACCAGCACCGCGTTCGCGGTGACGACGGGGAGCGCGTCGAATTCGGCGTCGTCGGAGACGTCGGTCGACTCCTTCCCGTGCGAGGTGAGGTGCGCGACCTTGATCCGCTGTCCATCGATCACGAGGTTCGAGCCGCCACCGGCGGCGTGCGCGCCGTTGGCGATGCAGGCGATGTTCGCGAGGGTGACGTCGCGCGCGTCGCTCGTCGCCCACAGGCCGACCCCCAGGTTGCGGATCAGCCGTGTCCCTTCGACGGTGATGTCGCGGCCGCGGAGGTACATGCCGGCGCCGCTGGCCGATCCGTCGTCCCAGCCGCACCGGTTCGCCTCCATCACGCCGCCTCGGATCGACACGTGCTGGACGAGCGACCGCGTCACGGGCGCGTCGGCGTCGCGGTTGATGACGAGCCCCGAGCCGGCGTTGTCGCGGCACGTCCAGCCATCGATCTCGATCTCGGCGACATTCCCGAAGCATGGGTTCAGCCAGGAGGTCTTGATCTCGATCCCGCTCGCGGGGACGCCGGCGATGCCGTTCCCGTCGCAGACGCCGCCGCGCAGCTTCACGCGGTACCCGCCCCCGAAGAGGTTGATCCCGGCCTGGCGACAGCCGTAGTAGCGACCGCCATCGATCAGCACGTCCTGCGTGTTGCGCCGGAGCTTCGTGCCGTCGAGGCGCGAGCCTGTGTGCTGGCAGTCGCGCTGCACGTAGCCGCGGACGGAGTTGACCTCGAACCCCCACTGGGAGCCGTACAGACTGAAGCCGGCCACGTGCCTCGAGCGGACGTTGATGAGCTTCACGTCGTAGCTCGGATCGAGCTCGGCGACGCCGAGGAAGATCGTGTACGGGAAGCTCTCGGGGGTCGCGCCGCCGGCATCGAGGTACAGCGTCGTGGCGTTGTTGCCGGTGATGAGGAACATCGACGCGTTGCCCGAGTAGACCCACCGCCCGGCGTGCTCGTTGGGCGCCCACGACCGCGTGCTGTCGGTCAGGGCGTTCGGGCCGCACGCCGTCGGCGCGGTCGGGCTCACGTAGTCTGCCGCGCCGCCGAGCCCGACGTCCTCGCCCTGGGTGCTGCAGAAGTGATCCTCGAGCCAGAGATCCTCGAAGCGAAGATCGTTGCCCCACCAGCGGATGCCGATGCTCTGCGTCTGCGGCGTCCCCGCGCCTGAGGTGTTGTTCCGCCGGACGCGGAGGTTCTGCACGGTCACGCGCTCGGACCGGGGGCCGCCGGCTCCTTCGCGCGTGATGAACGCGGGGAAGTCGCCAGTGCAGGCGATGTGCGTCGAGTAGCCGAGGCCCTCGAGGGTCGTCCCGCTCGGCAGGTAGATGGGCGATTGGATGTAGTGGAGGCCGCGTTCGAGGATGACGCCCCCGTGCGAGCTGAGCTCCGCGGTGAGGTCCTCCGCGGTCCAGTTTCCAGGCAGCATCTCAGTGTCCGTCCCAGTAAGCGCGATCGGTGAACACGTACATCGTGCCGGCGTCGCCGAGGTTGACCTCGACGAGATCCTCGTTGAACTGGAACACCCAGCGGTCGTCGGGATCGTCGCCGGACCAGTGGATGACCTGGCCGCCCGCGCGGCACGCGGACATGAGCTCGTCGTGGAGCTCGGCCATGGGATCGTCGGTGTCGTCGGCATCGTCGTCGGTGGCGTAGCGATCGAACGTGAACACGCGCGCGGGGACGTCGACGGGCCACGCCGCGAGTGCGTGCGGCTTCGGATCGCCGACGGCGGGGCCGGTCCACTCGCCGCGGGCGATGTCCTTGGGGGCGAGCGCGAGGACGGCGGTCTCCTGGGTGTCGTCGTCGAATGCCTCGTTGTCCATCGCGTTGGAGATGAACAGCGCGAGCGCGCGGGCGCGCGCGAGCGGCTTGTGCTGCTTGCGCAGCTCGGGCATCGCGTCGAGATCGAGCGTGATGAGGTGGTGCATGAACGCGCCGTCGTACTTGGGGCGCGTCTTGTCGGTGACGCCGATCGGTGGGCCGCCAGCGCGCATGACGCCGGGCTTGCCCTTCGTCACCGTGATGATGTACGTGCGCGTCATCGCCTCGTCTCCTTCGCGCGCCTGCGCGGCGAGCTTGCGCAGCGCGACGACGTCTTTCGGCGCGCCGTCGGCGAGCAGCGGCACCAGCTTGGCCTTGGCCTTGGTCTTCGCGCTGGCCTTCGCGCCGGCCTTCGCGGCCGCGGGGCCACGCGCGGCCGCGAGGCGGTAGCCTTTCTTCGTCTTCTCGGCCACGAGCTTGTCGCGCTCCTTGCGTGCGGCCTCGGGCGAGGCGTGCGTCTTGACCTGCGTCTGGCCGGTCGTGCCGATCCGGCCGAACCGCACCGTGACGGTCTTACCGTCGAGCCCGATCTCCCAGAACTTGTTCGAGGTCCCGTCCGCCAGCTCGTAGCGCTGCATCGCGCCGACGGTATCACCCGGGCCTCAGGGGGGAGGTGGCGTGGCGAGCCGGTCCGCGAGCTCCTCGGTCGTGAGCCGCGCCGCGCGGCCGTCGGTCACGAGGAGCCAGCGCCCCATGGGGTCCTGCTGGAGGCGGTCGTCCCGATGCTCGCCGCCCTCGCCGAGATCGCGGACGGCGATCCGGCGGGCGCCGGGATCGAACGTCACCTCGAAGAGCTTCGAGTAGCCGCACTCGGCGACGCCGTAGTCGGCCATGTTCGGCGTCGCCATGAGGCGGATCCGATCGCCGGGGAGCACGCGGATCGAGCCGATGTAGATTCCGGACCAGTAGTCCGGCTCGCGATCGCTGAACAGGTGCTTTGCGTGCCAGCGTCCGTCTTCGCCGCGGCGCACGAGCCAGAGCCGATCGCGCCGCGTCGGCGTGTTGCCGATGACCGCGACACCGGCGCCGTCGGGGACCAGCCGGCCTGGATCGATCGTGTCGCCGCGCGACCAGAGCGTCGTCACGCGCGTCCAGCGCTCTGCCTTCGTGCGTGGGTCGTAGGTGCCGAGCTCGCCGTCGCCGCGGAGGGCGTGCAGGCGGCCGTGGCAGTCGAAGGCCACGTCGCCGATCTCGCCGCGGTGATCGAGTACTTGCTGGAACGATTGCCCCTCGTCGGTGCTGACGTGCAGCGCGTCGCGGCTCCAGGCCGCGAGCAAGCGGACGTCGTGCCGCGACGGGGTGAGCGCGTCGATGCCGGGCGGCGCGTGGAGCTCGCCGGTCGTGCCCGCCGTGAACGGCGCGGGACACGGATCTTGCGCAGCGGGGGCCGGGGGCGGTGGCGCAGGCGGTGGGGGAGGTGGCTGCGGTGGTTGCGGCGGAGGGGGCTGTGGCTGTGGTGGTTGCGGCGGAGGAGGCTGCGGCTGCGGCGCTGCAACCAGCACGCTCCGAGCGGGCGGCGCCGCGATGGGGCAGACGACGATCACCGAGAGCGTGCTGCGAGCCGACGCGGTGAACGCGAGGTAGAGGGCGAGGCCGAGCGTCGCGGTGCGCAACATCAGCGCTGAACGCGGGCCGGCGGCGGATTGTTCCGGCCGCCACGGCGGCCGGGCTCGCGTTCGCCTGTGGACATCGTGGTCCCAGCGCTCCAATCTACCCCCAGGACCATGCGGCTCGATGAGAAGGCAAGGGAGAACCTCGAGGCGGCCGAGCGCTTGCTCGATCGATCAGACGATGGCCGGGTGGAACCGTTGTCCAACGCGGCGACGGCGCGCGCGTATTACGCAGCCTACCAAGCCGTCGCAGACCGCGCTCAGCAAGAGGGCCTCTCGTTCGATTCTCGCGGGGCGCAGTATTATCGTCATGACACCCTTCCCAGCCGTGCCCAGGAGTGGGGAATCTTGGATGACGATTTGTGTGATGATCTCTCGAGACTTCGCGATCTTCGCGTCAAGGCAGACTACTACGAAGACATGATCGAGTACGACGAGGCTTCCGACGCCCAAGTGATGGCACAGCGGTTGGTCGCCGAGGTGCTCGAAAGGAAGGCGTCATGACGACGCCAGTGCGCGAAGAGCTCGCACGGCGCATCAGCGATGCGCTCAGCGGCCGTCCGGTTCGGTGGGCGCAGAACGTCTTGGGCGACTACGATGGCCGCGAGCGAACGTTGGAGATCTTCAACGCCGATGCCGCCGAGCAGCGCGAGCTGTTTCGCAGCTTGCGGCCGATCCGGAAGGAGATGGAGGCAGTGGCGGGCGGTCCCGTGATCGTCATCTTCCATACACGCGCCGAGTCTGCTCGCCTCTACTCTGATTTCGTCGAACGGGCGCTCCTGGCCGAGGTCACGCTCGATGTGGACACCGCCGCTCGTATACTCGATGTGGAAGTTCCTCCACTGGGGACCGACATCGCGTTGCATCCGCGAAGCGGGGCGCCAGGAACCGGTAGCAGTGAGCTGCCCCGGAAGGCGGCGTAGTGCTACTGACCGCGCAGCGTGTCGTGTCGCCGCGCGGAGCACGCGGCGTCAACGTCTATCAGTACGTCCATGGGTCGTCCGTCTGGACGCGCGTCCCGGACGAGCTGCTTCCAGACACGAACCCGGGGGAGCTCGTTCGCCAGTGGCTGGAGGTGCCGCCGGGGGAGAACCGGATCGTGAGTTATCTCGACATCGTGGCTCCCGACGAAGTCGCCGCTCCGGATGTCCATCAGCGCCTCGCGTCGTTGAAGCATTACCTGCAAGTGACCAGCACACGAACGGAAGTTTATTGGGATCCGCTTTGGGTGCGTTTCGGTAGTGCCATCGATTCCAGGTTCCTTCAGACGGAGCTCGGAGCACTCGCAGGGCACATCCTCCTTTCCTTGACCGGGCATCGCGCCGAAGCCCCGGCGCCGGGAGCTCGAGGCGGTTGACGCGATCGCGCATTCGTCGTGGTTCTGCCGCGTCGCTGGCGGCGACATGCGATGCTTGCCGCGATGAGTCTGCCCCCGTTCCATCTCGCGTTCCCTGTCACCGATCTGGAGGCCACCCGGGCGTTCTACTGCGAGCTGCTCGGTTGCCGGGTCGGTCGAGAGAGTGAGTCGTGGATCGATCTCGACTTCTTCGGGCATCAGCTCACGGCGCATCACCTCGCGTCTCGGGGGCAGCCGCACGAACCGATCACCCCCGCTGGCGAGAACCCAGTTGACGGCAAGCAGGTGCCGGTGCCGCATTTCGGCGCCATCCTGCCGTGGGATACGTGGCACGACCTGGCGGGGCGGCTCGAGCGCGCGGGTGTGACGTTCGTGATCGCGCCCCACGTGCGGTTTCCGGGGCAGGTCGGCGAACAGGCGACGATGTTCCTGCGCGATCCCAGCGGCAATCACATCGAGCTCAAGTCGTTCAAGGATCCGGAGCGCCTGTTTGCGCGGTGAGCCGCGGCTACGCCCCGTTCGACGCGACTAGCTGATCGATCGGCGGCTTGTTCCCGCTGGGCTGGCGGAGTCGCGGGGCGCGGGGCGTCAGTCGCGCCAGCTGCGATCGGTGCGGTCGACGAGGCGCACCAGCGCGTCGAAGACGTCCTGGCCCCACGCCGCGCTGGCGCTGACCTTGTGCGCGTCGGCGGCGCAGCGGCGCTGGATCGGCTCGGGGACGAGGAGCGGCGGGCCGAGGGCCGCGCCGGCGACTTGCACGTCGCACGCGCGCTGCAGCGTCCAGAGCAGGTGGAACGTCTGCGGCAGGGTCTCGCCCCAGGCGAGCAGCCCGTGGTTGCGCAGGATCACGGCCTGCCGGTCGCCGATGTTCGCGAGCAACCGCGCGCCCTCGTCGGCGTGCACGGTGATCCCCTCGAAGTCGTGATAGGCGAGGCGCTCGCCGAGCTGCGCCGCGTAGAAGTTGCTGATCGACAGGCCCTGCGCCGAGCAGGCGACGGCCATGCCGGTCGTCGTGTGCGTGTGCATCACGCAGTGCGCCCGCTCGATCGCGCGGTGGATGGTCGCGTGCGGCGCGAAGCCGGCCGGGTTGATGCCCCACGCCGAGGTGCCGATGATCGCGCCGTCGAGATCGACCTTCACCAGGTTCGACGCGCGGACCTCGCTGTAGTGGAGCCCGAACGGGTTGATCAGGAAGTGCCGCTCGGGCCCGGGCACGCGCAGCGAGATGTGGTTGTAGATCAGCTCGGTCCAGCCGAGGTGATCGAACACGCGATAGCACGCCGCGAGCTCCTGACGCGCCTGCCACTCATCGCCGGGGCTGTCCATCCAGTTCTCCTCTCCACATCGTGCCTCAGAACCGGCGCGACAGCGCCGAGAACGCGTGCAGCGTGGCGCCGGAGAACACGCCGACGCGGTGGCCGAAGCGTCGCCGCAGCGCGTCCTTGCCGGCATCGGTCACGTGCGGCGCGTCGAGCTCGAGCCACGTGATCCGCGTGAGCCCGGGGGCCTCCGCGAGCGCGAACGCGCCCTGGTCGGTGAGCTGGGAGCTGAACATCACCACGTGCGAGAGGCACGGCGTGCCGCGCGACTGGGCGAGGATCGCGGCGGCGCGATCGTCGAAGTCGCCGATGACGAGCTGCCGCAGCTCGGGCAGGTCGGCCGCCGCGAGCAGGGCGGCCGCGTCGGGCTGGAGCCGCCCGAGGGTGAGGGCCCGGAGGCGCGCGGCGAGCGGCGAGCCGGCGAGCACGCGGGCGCCGGGCAGCTCCAGGTCCAGGCCGCCGAGGGTGAGGCGCTCGAGCCGATCGAGGCGACGCCCGGCGAGCAGCGCGCCGAGATCGCGATCGACGAGCTCATTGTAGCCGAGCTCCAGCGAGACCAGGCGCGCCCCGAGCTCGCTTTGGCCGAGCGCCTGGAGCCCGCCGCGGCCGCACTCGGTCCGCGCGAGATCGAGCACGCGGAGCGCCGGCAGGTGCGCGCTCCTCGCGAGCGCCGTCACCCCGGCGTCGCCGAGCGGGCACCCCGCCAGGAACAGCTGCTGCAGACCGTCGAGCGCGCGGCTCGCCGCGATCGCCGCGGTGGCGGCGGTGGACAGATCGTTCTTGCAGCACGCGAGCCGGCGCAGGCTGGCGTCCTCGAGCGCGCGCACCACGCCGGCGAGGCCCTGGTCCGAGAGCCCGGTGTCGGAGAGATCGAGGTGGCGCAGCTTCGCGCGCGCGGCCGCGCCGTGGAGGAGCGCCCGCGCGCCGGTGTCCTGGAGCCGGACGCCCTCGAGATCGGCGACCTCGAGGTCCGGGGCGCGGGCGGCGAGCGCGAGCACGTCGTCGGCGGCGAGTCCCTGATCGCAGCGCAGCTCGCGCAGGCGCGCGGCGGCCAGGTGCGCGAGCGCGAGCGCGCCGTTGCCGCCCACGCGCGAGCGCCGGAGATCGAGCGCCTCGAGCGCGGGCCACACCTCGGCGCGCCCGAGCGCGGCGAGCTCCGCGCCGTCGATCACGGCGTGGGCGAGCCGCAGCTTGCGCAGGGGCGCGAGGTGCGCCGCCGCGGCGAGCGCCGCGACCCCCCGGGCGTCGACGAAGCTCAGCGCGAGGCTCTCGAGCCCGGCCAGCGCCGGCGTCTCGGCCACCGCGTGCGCGATGGCGGTCCCGTCGTCGGCTTCGAGCGAGCGCAGCCGCCCGCGGTGCGGCCAGCGCGCGAACGCGCGCGCGCGGTCGCCGGCGGTCGTCGAGCCGTCCAGCGACAGGCCCTCCAGCTCCATCAGGCCAGGGACCTCGGCGAGCGCCTCGATGGAACCCTTGATGCGGAGCTGCAGCTCGCGCAGCGGGGTCTGCGCCGCGAGCAGCGGCAGCACCTCCGGCACGCGGCTGCCCGGCACCCGCGCGCGCTCGACGAAGCCGCGGCGGAAGCCGAGCTCGAACGGGTGATCGTGGAGCTGGCAGCTCGCGCGCAGCTCGCGCGTCCACGCCGGCTCGTGCTGCGCGAGCAGGTCAGCCGCGCGCGCCTCGCGCTCCTCGCGCGCCGGATCGTCGGCGCCCTGCTCCTCGAGCGCGCACTGGAGCTGGATGAGCTCGCCGCGCGGGTCGCCAGCCTCGAGCAGCGCGTCGGCGTAGACCAGCCGCGGCGCGATCGAGCGCGGCTCCGCGAGGATCTCGGCGAGGAGCTGCGCGTGCATGGACGGGCATGATCGCCGATCGCCGCGCCGCGCGCACGCGGGCGCGACGGCCGGTCACGGCGCGGGGCGCAAAAGGCGCGGCACGAGCACGCCGCTACTGAGCAGGTACGGGCTCCGCTCCGCGAGCTCGTCCCACTCCGCGAGGGAGCCGCTGGCGATCGGGAGCTCCCAGATCTGCGCGGTCTGGTCGTCGCTGGCGGTGACGACGCGCGTACCGTCGGGGCTGAACGCTGCGGTCCACACGAGCTCTCGGTGCTGGAACGGCGCGCCGAGCAGCTTGTGAGTGGCGAGGCTCCACACGGACGCGGTCCCGTCGTCGTTCGCGGTGACGATGCTCGCGCCGTCGGGGCTGAACGCGGCGCTGCTCACGTTGTCCCGGTGCTCGAAGGCCGGAGACGCCGGCATGCCGGTGGCGGCGTCCCAGACGCGCGCGGTCTTGTCGGCGCTGGCGGTGACGACGAGCGAGCCGTCGGGGCTGAACGACGCATCGTGCACG
This sequence comes from Kofleriaceae bacterium, assembly GCA_035558535.1. Lineage (GTDB taxonomy): Bacteria > Myxococcota_A > Polyangia > Haliangiales > Haliangiaceae > JABFXX01. Next base: position 8,673 of record DATMCI010000056.1, on the reverse strand, counting down.
GCGCCCTGGTGCTCGAGGGGGCGGGCGCGCTGGGCGCCGGTGGCGGCGTCCCAGACGCGCGCGGTGTTGTCGGCGCTGGCGGTGACGACGCGGGTGCCGTCGGGGCTCCACGCGACGCTCCACACGGGGCCGCGGTGCTCGAGCGGCGGGGGCAGGGCGCGGCCGGTGGCGGCGTCCCAGACGCGCGCGGTGTTGTCGGCGCTGGCGGTGACGACGCGGGTGCCGTCGGGGCTCCACGCGGCGCTTCGCACCTCGCCCCGGTGCTGGAGGGTGACGAGCTCTTTGCCGGTGGCGGCGCTCCAGATCCGCGCGGTCTTGTCGAAGCTGGCGGTGACGACGCGGGTGCCGTCGGGGCTCCACGCGGCGCGCCACACCTTGTTCTGGTGCTGGAGGGTGGCGAGCTCTTTGCCGGTGGCGGCGCTCCAGATCCGCGCGGTGTCGTCGGCGCTGGCGGTGACGACGCGGGCGCCATCGGGGCTCCACGCGACCCAGTTCACCGAGCCCCGGTGCTCGAGGGGCGGGCCGAGCGACTTGCCAGTCGCGGCGGCGAAGATGTGCGCGGCATGATCGTCGCCTCCGGTGACGACGCGGGCGCCGTCGGGGCTCCACGCGGCGGTCTTCACGGCGTGCGTGTGCGCGAGGGACCGGGAGAGCGGCCCGCTGCTCGCGGCGTCCCAGACGCGCGCGGTCTTGTCTCTGCTCGCGGTGACGATGCGGGCACCGTCGGGGCTCCACGCGACGTGGAGGATCTCGTCCGTGTGCTCGAGGGGCGGCGAGAGCGGCCGGCCGGTCGCGGCGTCCCAGATCCGCGCGGTGCCATCGGTGCTGGCGGTGACGACGCGAGTTCCGTCGGGGCTCCACGCCGCACCTGTCACGGCGCGCTGGTGCTCGAGGGGCTGGAAGCGGCCCGCGCCGGTGTCCCAGACGCACGCGGTCTTGTCGTCGCTGGCGGTGACGACGAGCGCACCGTCGGGGCTGAACGAGGCGGCGCGGACGTTCTCGCGGTGCAAGAGCGGCGGGCCGATCGACTCGCCGGTCGCGGCGTCCCAGACGCGCGCGGTCTTGTCGGTGCTGGCGGTGATGACGCGGGCGCCGTCGGGGCTCCACGCGGCGCTGTTCACCACGCTGGCGTGCCGGAGCGGCGGCGCGAGCGGCTTGCCGGTCGCGGCGTCCCAGACCTGCGCGGTGTAGTCTCGGCTGGCGGTGACGACGCGGGCGCCGTCGGGGCTCCACGCGGCGTCGGTCACCGCGCCGGCGTGCTGGAAGCGCGGGCCGAGCGGCTTGCCGGTCGCGGCGTCCCAGAGCTGCGCGGTGTCGTTGTTGTTCGCGGTGAGCAGGCGGGCGCCGTCGGGGCTGAGCACGGCGACGCTCGGCGCGCTCCGGTCCTGGATCGTGACGAGGAGCGTGCCGGCCGCGGCGTCCCAGATCCGCACGCGGTGGTCGAGCGAGGCGGTGACGATCCGCTTGCCGTCGGAGCTCCACGTGACGCGCTTCAAGATGCCCCCGTGCTGGAGGGGCGGCAGGAGCGGCCTACCGGTCGCGGCGTCCCAGACGCGCGCGGTATGGTCGAAGCCCCCGGTCACGACGCGGGCGCCGTCGGGGCTGAACGCGGCGCTCGTCACGGCGCGCTGGTGATCGAGCGGCGGCGTTCTGGGCAGCGCGCGCGTCGCCGTCCAGAACAGCATTCGCAGCGGCGTGCCCGCCTCGCCCTCGCGCCGCGCCGCCACCAGGAACGGCAGCGCCTTGAAGCGGTGCCCATCGAGCAGGAACTGGTGGCCGGCCTCCTGATACATGCGCGCGAGCAGGCTCGTGGCCCGCTGGGCCTCGGACGACGCGCGCTGCTGCGCGAGCTTCTCGCGGGCGGCGTTCTCCTCTGCGCGCGCGGCGTTCTGCTGCGCCTGATCGCGCTGCGAGAGGGCGACGCCGGCGGCCACGGCCAGGACGACGATCACGGCCAAGAGTCCCCCGACCAGGCGCCTGCGCTGGGAGCGCCGCCGCCGCGCTGCGCGCGCGACGAAGCGCGCCTCGTCGGCGTTGAGCGCGAGCCGGCGGCTCCGCCCGAGCGCGCTCAGGAGCTCGACGCGCGCGTCGCTCCACAGGTACGAGTCGGCGCGGCCCTGGGTCCGCCACGGCCGCACCGCGTCTGCCAGCGCGCCGAGCAGCGCCCGCGTCCCGGCCGGCGCGTCGAGCTCGTCGAGCCAGCGGCGGACCTGGGCCCAGCCGCGCACCAGCTCGTCGTGCGTCGGCTCGGCGTACGCGCTCGCGCCGCCGTCGGGGGCCGGCTCGGTCCCGAGCGAGATCAGGCGCGCGTCGTGGAACCGCAGCAGGACGTCGTCGACGCGTCGGTCCTCGGCCGGATCTTCGTACGCAAGCTCGTGGCGCGGCACCCGCCGCCGCGCGAGCTCGCCGCCGACGAGCGCGACCATTCGGGTGAACACGTTGCGGATCGTGGTCGCGTACTGCGCGTCCTCGGCCACCAGCGCGTCGTGCACAGCCGTCGCGCGCTGGGTCAGCGCCCGCGCCACGCTGCCCATCTCGTCGTAGTCGGCCTCGCGCAGCCCGCGGTCGCGGTCGCCGGCCTGCCAGCGCGCCCACGAGCGGCGGTACAGCTCGGACAGCGCGAACGACAGGAGCGGCAGCGGCGCTGGGACCAGCGCGACGTCGTCGATCAGCCGATCGACCAGCCGCGACGGCTCGAAGTGCAGCACGGCCGCGGTCGCCGGCCGCTCGATGATCTGGCGGAGCTCGTCGCGGGTCATCGCGGGGACGGCGAACCGCCCGGCCGCCCACCACGGCGCGAGCGCGGTGTCGTGGAGCTGCGGCTCGGCGTCGGAGCGGACCGTCACGATCACGTGGAGCTGCGGCGCGGCCCGGAGCGCGTCCGCCAGCGCGCCGAGGAACGCGAGCCGATCGGCCTCGGCGGTCCGGTGGGTGAGCAGCTCCTCGAGCTGATCGACGATGACGAGCCACGGGCGGTCCGGGTGGGCGGCGGCCCGCGCCGCGACCGCGGTCGCCCACGACCGCACCGGCGCGCCGGGGATCGGCTCGGCGCCGAGCGCGCGCGTCCACGCGTCGAGGGCGTCGAGCGGCGCGCGCGCCGGGCGCTGCGATGGCAGCACGGTGAAGCCTCGCGCGCGCAGCGCCGGCACGAGCCCGGCGTGGACGAGGCTCGACTTGCCCGAGCCCGACGGGCCGGCGACCACGGTGAGCGGTCGCGCGGCGGCCGCCAGGGCGAGCCGCTCGACGACCGCGTCGCGGCCGAAGAACAGGCCGCGGTCTTCCTCGAGGAACGATCGCAGGCCGCGGTAGGGGTTTTGGGCCTCGTCGAGCGGCGGCGCGGCGGCGAGGGCGACCGCGCGGCCCGGCACCTGGAACACGAACTGGCCCGCGTCGTGGCGATCGAGCGGGAACAGCTGCGGGACCTGGCGGCGGCCCACCGACTCGGCGACCGACGCGACGCGCTCGCGCGCGTACATCGCCAGCTCGTCGGCGGTGATCACGTTGTCCCGCGTGTAGTCGGCGGCGCCCGCGAGGCCGTCGAGCAGCGCGAGCGCGAACGGCGAGTGCACGCCCTCGCCCTCGCCGCGGTCGTTCGCGAGCATGTCGAGCGCGAGCTGGTCGCTGCTCGCCGACGTCAGCACCTGCCACGCCGCGCTCTCGAGGTAGCGGTCGTAGCGCTCGCGGTAGATCGTCGACGACTCGGGCACGACGTCGCGCAGGCTCGACCACCGGAACGTGCCCGCGAAGCAGCAGTCGAGGATGATCAGCGCGTGGCGCACCGGGAGCCGCGCCAGCTCGCCGTGCACGACGTGCATCGGCAAGAAGCCATCCCGCTCGGCGCGCTGGGCGCCCGCCGGCAGCAGGTAGCCGGCCGGGCCGGCGTCCCCATCGAGCGCGATGCCGTGGCCGGCGAAGTAGAGCACGAGCCGATCGCCCTGCTCGAGCGCGGCGGGCAGCCGCTCGCGCAAGAGCGCGAGCAGGTGCGGGAGCTCCGCGTCGCCGTCGAGCAGGCGCCACGTCTCGAAGCCGTGATCGCGCTCCAGCGCCGCCGCGATCGCCTTCGCGTCGGCGACTGCCGAGCGGAGCGGCGCGATGCCCTCGCCGTAGACGTCGACCCCGATCACCACGGCGAGGCTCTTGCCGAACCGGGCGGACGGGCCCGGGACAACGCTGCGTGGCTCCTGCGCGAGGTCGAGGCGGTCCATCGCTCCTTCCGACATCTATATTGCCAGGGGTGCCGCCGTTTGCTGCACGATGCTGGCGCGCTCGAGGAGGCGCGGCTGTCCGGTTTTCTGTCCGGTTTTCGCGCGCGGCGGGCTGTCATCATGCGCGGCATGAGTGACCGCGAGCTACACGACGCGCTGACCGAGCTCGTCTGGGCGTTCGAGATGGTGTTCCACCACGACTGGGACTACGCACAAGTGATGCTGAATCCGTTCAACGGCATGATCGGGGAGGGCGGGACGTTCCTCGAGCCGCGCGTCGCGGACGAGCAGGAGGACTGGGGCAACCGCGCGATGCTGCTCGAGCGGTACCGCAGGCTCAAGGCCGTGATGGCGGAGCGCGGCCTCGCGCCCGCGGAGATCTCCGAAGCGGAGGCGGTCCGGGTGGCGCGCGAGATCCTCGTCGACAACGTGGAGCTGTCGCCGGGCGGCGGCGTCGAGGTGACGCGCCGCGGCCCCGTCTTCGTCGTGACGTTCACGCGGAGTGATCCGCCGGAGGCGGGCCCGGCCTACGACGCGCGCGTCGAGGTCGACGCGCACCTCGGCCGGGTGACGGAGCTGCTCGTCGACTCGTGAGCCGCGCGGGCGCGCTCACGTCCCTCTCGTCCCCAATTCCCATCCAGGGATGGCAGTCCGATCGCGGCATTGTCCGCATCGTCGCGCGCGGCCGCGCTACCGTCGGCGCATGACCGCTCGTCTCGCCGGGATCGTGCTCCTCCTCTTGGTTGCGTGTGGCGGCTCGTCGCCGAAGCAATCCGGCAAGGTCGTCACCTCCGAAACGAAGATCGAGATCCTCGATCCGATCCAGTTCACGGGCGAGACCGAGCTGACGCCGGGCTCGTACAAGACGCTCGACGCGATCGCGTCGACGTTCGTGAACAATCCATCGCTCCAGCTGGTCGAGGTGCAGGTCTACGTCCTCGATGGCGACGAGGCGACGCGCCAGGAGCGCGCCGACAAGCGCGCCCGGCTCATCGTCGATTACCTGATCGGCAAGGAGGTGGCGGCCGAGCGCCTCGATCCGAAGGGGTACATCACGCCCCCGAAGGAGGAGCCGACGAACCACGTGCGGTTCTTCATCGTGAGGCGCGGCTAGGCGCGTTCCCTCAGCCGAGGCCGAGGAGGAGCCGGCCGCAGCGATCGCCGATCATCATCGACGGCGCGTTGGTGTTGCCGGAGGTGATGAACGGCATGATGGCGGCGCTCGCCAGCCGCAGCCCCTTGAGCCCGCGGACGCGCAGCTGCGGATCCACGACCGCCATGGCATCTGTGCCCATCTTGCACGTGCCCACCGGGTGGAAGTCGGCCTCGGAGTACTGCCGGATCGCTCCGATGAGCTGCTCGTCGGTGACGACGCCCGGGCCTGGGACGGCCTCGTCGGCGATGAGCCAGCTGATCATGCCCGGCGCGCCGAGGAGCGCCCGGACGAGCTTGTAGCCCTCGAGGTGATTGGCCAGGTCCTCGCTCGTGCCGAGGAAGTTGGGCTGGATGATGGGCGCGACCTGCGGATCCGCCGAGCGCAGCTTCACGTAGCCGCGGCTGGTGGGGTGCAGGTTGATGACCCCGAAGGCGACCGCCTCGGAGGGGTACGCGCCCCAGCCATACCGCATGTAATACGACTGGACCTGGAACTTCGGCGAGCCGGCGCGCGGGCCATTACCGGCGAACACGTTGACGTCCATCGCGGTCACGTGCGTCATCGGGCCGGGCTGCTGGAGCTTCTTCGCCACGACCGAGACGAGGTGATCGTGCAGGTTCTTCCCGACCCCGGGCACGTTCGCCACGACGGAGATGCCGTGCGGCTCGATGTCCGCGGGGTCACCCACGCCGGACAGCTGCAGGAGGTGAGGCGTGTGGATGGTGCCGGTGCAGACGATGACCTCGCGCTCCGCCCGCACCGCGAGCTCGCCTGTGCCGGTATCGATGATGACCTGATCGATGGTCTTCGAGCCGTCGAAGGTCAGGCGCTTGACCGCGGCGTCGGTCATCAGCGTGAGCCGCGGATCTCCCAAATACGGCGTCAGGAACGCCGTGAAGGCGTCCTGGCGGATACCGTTCTCGACGTTGAGCTGGGTATACGCGACACCCATCTGATTATCGCCATTGTAGTCCATGTTGAATCGGTACCCGAGGTCGACCGCCGCCTGGACGATGCCCTGTGACAGCGCGTTGCGCGCGGTCATCTCGCTGGAGGGACGGATGGGTCCGCTCAGGGCCTGGAGCGAGGGGAGGACGCTCGCGAAATCCCAGCCGGTGCAGCCCTCCGCGGCCCACCCGTCATAGTCGGCCTGATTGCCCTGCACCCAGACCATCCCGTTGATGGAGCTGGAGCCGCCGAGGACCTTGCCGGACGAGTACGACTGCACCCGGTTCTGGAGCGTCTCCTGTGGCTCGGACTTGTAGCCCCAGTCGACCTGCGAGTCCGGCAGCGTCAGCCGGTAGGACTGGGTGAAGTCCCGGATCTCCTCGCGGTCATTCGAGCCGCCGGCCTCGATCAGGAGGACGCGGGCGTCCGAGTCGGCGAGGAGCCGCGCCGCCAGCGTGCACCCCGCCGACCCCGCGCCGATGATGATGAAGTCGTACGGCGAGGACTCCTCGGAGCAGCCGGTGGCGGCCGGGAGGCCGAACGCCGCGGCGGAGACGCCGAACAGCTTGAAGAGATCGCGGCGCGTGAGGGCTCCAGACTGGACCTTACGAGTGAGCTCTCGCGAATCGCGGATTCCGGCGGGCAGCTTCTTGGACATGGGCTCCTCCTCTCGCGGCAGCTGAGCACGCCCGGCAGGAGGAATCCAGGAACGGGGAGCGTCCGCGCGGGCTAGCGCGTGCGGACGAGCGATCCCTGCAACCAGCACCGTTCGTCACATCGGCGGCTGTGCGCGGCTCCGAGCGAGGTCCGCTGGTCATGGCTGTCTATCACTCGTCGTTCTGGACGCTAAGATGCAATCTCCACGCGGATCGCAATCGAGGTCGACGAGCACGCGTTCCTCCACCCGAAGTCGCGAGAGGAGATCGAACTTCATCGACGTTTTGCTATCCGCTCCGACCGTCGGCGAGGATGTGGATTTCGAGCGCATTCGTGACACCGGACGCCCGGGGATCGAATGGGATACCTGATCGACGCGAACGTTCTGTCTATCGCGTGTGCGGTGGGACGTGACGATCGAGCGCGTCGATTCGTGGCGAGCATGACCGTGACCGCACCAGAGCCGTCGTCGCGCTCGTTGAGCTGGCGTGCCACGCGGCGGCCGACGCGGAGCGATCGTGAAGGGCGGCGGCGATGCCGGCGCCGCGACGTCAAGCGTCGCCGACGGAGCCCAGTTTTGACGCGGCGCGTTCAACGCGCTGCGCCCTCCTTATATATGGTGGCCGAGCGCGGTCATCCGGAGTGAACGCTGATCGCGGGCAGCCGCTCGTCATGCGGCGCCGAGCTGGCTCGTCTCACCGTTCGTGCGCGAACGTTCGCGCAACGCGCGGCAGCCGCGCCGTCTTCACTCGAGCACCACGTGCGTGTTCACGCGCTCGCGCCGGACGCAACCTGGAGTCAGGGCAGGAGCGCGACCACGGCCAGCGTGCCGAGGTCCTGGCCGGCGATATGAAGCGGGATGGTCTCGTTCGCGCGAAAGAGCGCGCGGCGGGCGTACCCGGCTTCGCTCGCCGGATCCGGCTGCGCGTACGCCTCGACGCATCGATCGACGAGGTTGACGATCCAGTACTGGGCGATCCCCGCCGCGCCGTACGTCTTGCCCTTGATGCGATCGGTGTCGAGTGACGTGTCCGAGACCTCGACCACCAGCGCGACGTCGGACGCGGCCGGGTGGCGCCGTCGATAGGCTCCGCGATCGCCGCGCACGATCGCCAGGTCGGGCTCCGGCTCGCTGCTCGCCAGCGTGATGGGCGCCTGGTTGCGCACGTGCCATCCGGTAGGGACGCACGCTCGCAGAAGCTCCTCGCCTTGACCGACCGCGTACTCGTGACCGGGACCCTTCGCCAGCTGTTGCACCACCCAGCCTTCGATGAGCTCCAGGCGGTCGTCCTCGGTGAACGCGCCCGACTCGAGCATGCGGTGGTATTGCTCCACCGAGAAGCGGGCGATCGGAAGCGGCGGAATCGCCGTGAAAGGCGCGCCGGCCATTTCGGTCAAGTCTAGCTGCGCGCGGCTACTTGAGGTGCGATTCGAGGTACACCTTCGCCGCTCAGCGCTCAGCGCAGCGCCGAGGGCGCCGAGCGCGCAGCGCCGAAAACGCCGAAGGCGCCCTCGCGGGGCGCCTTCGGTTCTCTTGCTGTTGTCTATCTCTTGGGGGGGGAGTCTCGGACTAGTTCTGGAGCGGCTTGGGAGCGCAGCCACCCGCGGTGATGTTCGCCATCGTCTTGTCGTAGAAGCTCTTCTGCGCGGTCAGGCCGGCGTTGGCCGTGCACGGGAACGTCGGGTGCCCGATGTGCGGCGCCTGGC
>DATMCI010000055.1:0-84006 GCA_035558535.1 Kofleriaceae bacterium | reverse complement strand
GGTTTGAATCAGAGGGGTTTCAGGCGGATCGAAGCGAACCGAAGCAGCCATCCGCGAACTGCGGGAGTGCACCGACGCGAACTCTCGCGAACTCTCGGGACGGCGACGATCGAACCGCACCCGATTTCATGGACGCGATTTTGTGCGGCCTGCTGAACGCCCAGGCCGTCTGGCTCGCGACTAGGGAGCCGGTCGCACTCCGGCGTAGGTTGATCGAGCTGCTCGCTGCGCTCAGCTAGCAAGCACGCCGAGTCTATGTGCTCGACGATCCCCGCAGCAGCTTGCCAACGCTTCCCCGTTCGTGTACAGAACCAAGCCTTCTCGCCGATGTAGCTCAGGGGTAGAGCAGCGGTTTCGTAAACCGCAGGTCGCCGGTTCAAACCCGGCCATCGGCTCGAATTCGCTCCAACGGGAGCGCGCCCGAAGCAGGACTAGTAGCGCGTCTCAGAAGTTCTGACCGGTTGCCGAGCGCTCGAATCTCGACGGGTTTCGGGCCGGTACCCGATCGGTCAAAACTTCTGAGACGCGGTACTAGACGCTTCCTCACGAGGCCACCACGTGAAAGGGCCCCGCGTCACCGTTGTTGCTGGGCACATCTCGTCGAGCACGTTCGCCGAGGTGAGAGCGCCGCGACCGACGGCGTGGTCGCGCGCGCGGCCCGATGCGACCTCGGGGATCCGGCCAAGCCAGGGCGCGCTGCTCGCGCGCCCTGGTCCGCCGCGACCCATCGCAGGTCTGACCGCCTCTCCCTTGCATTGCGCAGCCTTGCTGCGTTGCAGATAGCCGTGTTACGCCCCGTTACAAAGTTTGAAGTGCCACCGCTTGCTCGACCGCCATTGACGCAGCGGCGCTAACCGACGTTTCGCCACGATGGAGACTTACTGTGAGTAGGGCAAAGCGATCAATACCTGCACCGCCACCCAAAATTTCCAAGGAACGCGCTCGGTCGACAGCGGCGAAACAGCGGTCTGAAAAGTCTCAAGGCCCCCGACCAGGCGCTGCTCGGCGGCGCTCAGAAACCGTAAGGGAAAGCAGCCCAGGCGCTGCTCGGCGGCGCAGCCCAGAAGCCGTTAGGGAAAGCAGCCCAAAACCTACGCGGCGAGGCAGCCCAAAACCAGCTCGAGAGAGCAGCCCAGAGCCCGCTCCGCCAGGCAGCTCAGAACCAGCTCGAGAGAGCAGCCCAGAGCCCACTCCGCCAGGCAGCCCAGAGCCTGGCCCCAACCTTACTCTGGCTACCAGCACAGCCCATAAACCTCAAAATATCGATGAATACAAGCAATGGGCTCAGGAGTGGCTGGGAGTGGACTTCGCCGATCGATTAATTGAAAGCCGCCATGCTGCAAACGCTGCTGTCATTGACGACATAGTACAAGCTTCCCAATGGTATCAGAAGTCTGAAGAGAAATTGGCAGCCTTGAACAACGAATATAAGACAGCCAGTGGAGAGACGCTATTCATGGGGCAGCCTTCCCTAATCCTACACAAGAAGCCATACACTTCCATGATTGATAAGTCATTTCGAATGAACGTAGTCGATAATACCAACTACCCAGAAGCTCCTGAGAATGGCTGGGTAGTGCCTGACAACTGGTTCGGGCGAATGAACGACACAATCAGGACCACCCTAGTATGTCGATTCCTAGACGCTCCCGACTACACCTGTCAGGCGATTCAGCAGCATGCGTTCGAATGCGGTCTCTCTGCTCATTACGCCCCGAGGGGCCGCGATGAGGGGTATTATTCCCACCACCTCTACATCACATTTTGGGCAAACATCCTGACAACCGACAGCAGTGTGGAACAATCCGTCGATCTTGAGATCCAGGTAACCACCCAACTACAAGACATTCTCAAGAATCTAACCCATCGCTATTACAGCCAAGATCGCTCAGCTCCCTCTAATAAGAATTGGAAGTGGGAATTCAGAACCAACAGATTTCGAGCCAGATTTCTTAGCCATTCACTACATTTACTAGAAGCCCTCATCGTCGATGTCCGTGATAACAAGAGCTAACTCATGGCGACCAAACTCACTGCTCCAACTCCTGAGGTTCAATATCTGCCGGCAATTTTTCGACGCATCCAGCGCGGTGACATACGGATGCCAGCTTTCCAGCGAGGGTTTGTCTGGAAACCAAGTCAGATCTTGGAATTACTAGAGAGCATTTATCGTGGATTTCCCATCGGAAGCGTTTTGCTCTGGCGCGTAGACGGACCAATATTGAGGGTAGAAGAACAATCCAAGAGCGTGTTTCCGCAAAATGACGATTCCTATCCCGCGTATTTCGTACTCGACGGACTCCAGAGACTTTCGACTCTGTATGCAGTATTTCATTTCGATCCAAAGCATCACGATAAGATGTTCAGGGTGAGTTTTGATCTCGAGCAGCGAACTTTTGCCACAACCGATCCGTCGCGAGCAGCGGAACACAGCATTGCCCTGAGCGACCTATTTTCCCCGCGGGAGTTTCTGAAACGTCAGCAAGCTCTGGCCAGCACGCAAGAGGGAGAGGCGCTCATAGATCGCGCTGTTGAATTGTATTCCACGTTCCAAGAATATCTTCTCCCTATCGTAACCATCGCTGGTCGCGATATTTCGGACGTTGTAGGTGTGTTTGAACGTGTTAACAGCACAGGGACCAAACTGAGTGCTGTAGATTTCATGAGAGCGGTAACGTGGTCTGAACATTTTGATCTTAATAGCCAGATTACAGAGATTAGACGTGATTCAGAAGCCAGAGGATTCTCGATACCAGGCGAAACACTTGTCAAGGTTCTCGCAATATCGATGGGCAAGCTTCCGACGCCCGAATCAATGCTGGAATTGCGTGAGTCGACGTCCAGAGATCTCCTACGGGGCGTTAAAAAGGCCAAAGACATACTGGCGCGAGTAGCTGCATATCTTAGTTCATATTTACATATAAAGAGTTATGCCTTCGTCCCGTACGAAGGTCAATTTCTGATGCTGTCTCGCTTTTTCTCAGATTCGGGTTCGCCTTCCGATGCACAGCTCAGAACCCTTACTCGCTGGTTTTGGAGCACTAGTTTCAGCGAGGAACTACAGGGTCGATCTGACAACCAGATCGCTAATAACGTTATCGAGATGGGAGAATTCAGATCCGGCGCCAAAACTAGATTGCGCTTCTCCCTTAAGCTTACGAGCGAAACGTTGCTCAAACGAAAGTTTCGGCGCGGGAATGCATTGTCCAGTGCATTCGCTTCAATGTTGGCGCATGTTCAATGTAGAAGTCTGTTTACAGGCGATGAAATCGATCTCAACGAATACATGACTGACGATGCTGGGAAAAATTACACTGCTCTCGTCAACAGTGACCGAGGCGAGTATCTCTCGAAGGTTGTTGCTAATACATTCGTTTGCGCCGATGCCGACCTCGCAAGTGCACGACAGTTGAGCGGAATGTCGATAGTCAGACGACTGCTCAAGCGCCATACCAAGGCTGACGCTGAAGAAATTCTGGAATCTCAGTTGCTTCCAGATGAAGTCGTTCAAGCATTGCTGCGCGGTAACGGCAAACAAGCTCTTACCCTTCGTGCAGAGCACATTGTTAAGATTGCATCCGAGCTTGCCAATATTAGCGACGATACGCCTTGAGCAAGTTCGCTGCGCGGTTCCCAGCTGGACGTTCGGCGGCTGCGGGCGATCCGACAGCGCTCGGGGTTGCCCGGCTGCGACATCACGAGCCTCCTTTCGCGCGGTCCTCGGCGAGCTTGAGGAGGTCTCGCAGCACCCCGAGCTCCGTCGCGCCCGTCGTTAGCATCGACGCGGCATCGCGCCGGGCCGCCGCTTTCCATTCACCGAAGGTCTGCTTCGGGTCGTCGATCAGCTTCCATCCGAGAGCGACGAGCGCGGCCACGAGCTCGTCGCGGGTCCGCATCGGCGCGCTCTCCTCGGGCAGTGCCACGCGGGCTAGCCATGCGATCGCCGCGAGCCGGTTGATCGGAGGGATGTTGTGCTCGATCATCTCGTCGCGGTACCAGAGCGCCCAGCCCTCGACGGCCCGGCAGATCTGTTCGATCGAGGGATGACGGCGGATCAGGTTCTCGAGCGCGTTCTCACGCGCGGTCGAATCGGGGTAGCCCTCGCCGAAGTAGCTGCCCAGCGGCCGGTATTCTTCGAGCATGCGGTCTGACATCGTCAGGATCTGACGAAGCTCTGATGGCGTCCGCGTCGGCGCCCGCGATCACGGTGCGGACGTAGCTCTCGACGGCACCGCGCATCCGCTCGAGGTGGCCCGGGTCTCCAGGGCGCGGCACCGCCTCGACGGCGGGGCACCGCGGCTCAGTGGACGCGCCACCCGCGAGATCCGCGGCGAGCAAGTGCCAGATCGCCGTGGCGGCGGGGTTCGCGTTGCAGTCCTCGTCGCCACCGCAGGGCTTCGCCCCGCCGGTCCTGGCGACCGCGAGATCGTAAGCGTCACCGAACCACGTAGCGAGCCGGTCCTCCTCCTCGGCGGACACGCCGAGCACGCCGTAGCGAGCAGCTTGATCTCGTACAGGTGCTGGCCAGAGCTGCCGCTCTCAGCCGCGGCGACGCGGTCAATGCCAGCAGGTCCGAGCAGGTCGGTTCGAGAATCTGCAGAATCGCCCCCCCCCACCAGGGCGCTTCGCTGCGCGCGCGGGCGAAGCGGCGCTCGTAAGTTCAGTTGGGGGGGCGGGCGTACCGAAGCAGCGCGCGCGGCCCTTCGGCAGGCAGCGGGGCGTTGAGGATCTCGGCTGGCACGCCCATGTTGGCCAAGACGTAGTGGAGGTTATTCGGCACCGACCAGAGCCGCTCGCCCTGCACGGCGGCGTAGTAGCGCGCACCGACCGCATCCAGCTCGCTCCAGGCCCCCAGGACAGCATGCAGGAATGGCTCATGCCGCGTTGTGGGGATCAGCCACGAGTTGCTCTCGTTGGCCAAGAGCCCGAGGATCCCCCACGGCGTTTGAAGCGACGCCTCGAAGATCGCGTCTTCGACCGGCGCCGGCGAGGTCGGCGTCGCCCGCAGATCGAACAGCGGCCCCCATGCCAGCTTCCATGGCATGAAGCAGTGAAAGTTGGGGACGGGGCCGGTCATGATGCCGCTCAGCACGAGCATCCCTGGATGCGCTGAGCAGTCGAGCATTCCATCGCGGGTCATCACCTCGATGGGATCGTTGCCGCGCTTGAGCTGCGAGACGACCGTGCGCATCCGCTTCTTCACGGCGCTCCAGGGCCCGTATTGAATGGCAGGCAGCAGCATGGTCAGATCCCGACGGGAGAGAGGAGTAGCATCATCACGAGCAGCATGGCGCCGCCGAAGGTGGTCGTAGTGACCGCCGCCCGCTGTTGCGGAGTGAGCGGCTGCAGCTCGAACTGCCAGCGGCGCACAACCACGGGCTCCGGTTCGGGAACTGGTACTGGCACGAGGCGTCCGCGCCGGTACTGGTACACGATGACCCCCGGCTCCGGTGACCAGAACATGTACACGCCTCCGGGTGCTGGCACGCCGCCCGAGGTGCCCGGTTCGCTGGTCGGGCCGAGCGCCATCGCGACGCCCGCCCGCGCGAAGAGTCCGAGGTACATCTTCGACTTCGCCGCTCCAAGCGACTGTGCGGCGAGCGGTTTGATCTCGTACAGGTGCAGGCGCGTGAGGTTGGTGATGTCGGGCATGAGGGCGAGCTCGCTATCGTTCAGGGCCCCCGGGTTGGCTGTTGGTCCCAAGGCAGCAAGCTCGCGGAAGATGATCGAGAGTGGAGAGCTGTTGGTGCGCACCTTGTCACCCCGATGGACCGCCTCGTAATTGCGAGCGATTGCCTTGTGCGCCTCGTTGCCGATATAGAACGGGATCGGCTGATCGCCGGGCGGCGCCCAGGGACCAGGATCGACCGGCCCGGGCCCTGTCGCGGTGGCGGCTGCCGGGCCGCCGGCGGGCGTCGGCACCCCGCCGGTTGAGGGGACGCCCCCGGCGCTGCCGCCGGGCGCGCCGCTCCCTGGGGCGCTGCTGCCAGGCCCTCCGGCGGCTGCCGTCTGGCGTTCGCGCATCGCGATGACGCCTTCCACCAAGGTCGTCGCAGCGACGCTGAGTCCCCGCTGGTTCAGGATGTACTCGAAGATCTGCAGTTGCTGGTCATGCGGAATCAGGTCGAGGATGACGCCCGCGCGGTTCAGCTGATCGTTGGTCACGCTGGACGGCGCGGTCCGGGCGACCTCCACGACATACAGGACCGAGAGCATGCGGGCGGCGCCGGAATACAAGTTCGCCGAGAACGCGCGAGCAAGCAGCGCCGGTAGGTACCCGCGATCGGCAGCCCCGCTGATCGTGGCGAGCAGGTCCGGTATGGAGAACGAGTTCAAAAACGCATATGCCTCGTCCCAGTCTTCGGCACCGCGGGCCGGGGGCGTGGTCGTGAGCAGATGGATCAACCTGTCGACGCGTGAATTCGGCTGCGCCCGCGGCGGTTGCGGTTTGTCTTCGCGCTGCACGGGCGATCCTACGGCGTGCGTACGCTCGGCAACTGGCTGCGCCGGTCCTGCCGTGGCGCTGGCGTACGCATCGAGCAGCGACTCCGCCGAACGACCGGCGACGACGAGATCCGCGACCGCGTCGGCGTGCTGCTCGTATTCGTCGCCGGAGGCGCCGATACCGTCTTTGAGCCGCACGCCCCCGCGCTGCTGGACGACGTGCGCGGCTTCGTGAGCGGCGGTATGCAGGTCCGGCGCACGCGCGAAGGCCACGGACGTTCCCGATGCGTATGCGTGGGCTCCCATGTCGTCACACGCCTGCACTGCCGGGCCGCCGACGTGGGCGCTCACTCCACGGACATCGTGCCGCCCGAACGCCTGCTGGATCGTGTCAAGGTGCGGAAGCGTGCCGCTCGTGCCCGCGCGCCCGCGATCTGCCGCGCCGTGAACCCTTGCCGAGGAGACCTCGCCCTCTCCGCTCGGTGTCGTCGCGTTCGGCGCCGCCCGCAGCTGCACGGAAGACGCGCGCCTTCCCGGATACGCCTGCTCTACCAGCGTGCGCTTACCGACCTGCGGCCCGCCGGCCTGGCGCTGCTGAGAGCCTGTGCCCAAGGAGTGCTGCCCGTTTCCCCGCCCATCACGCTGCCCCATAGCATCCTCCAGATCAGAGTCACTCTATATCACTGGCACGAGTTTCCAGACCAGCGGTACTTCATGAATCATGGCCGCAGGCGACTGACGCGATGTAGCTGATCCGCCGGGTCGCCGCCGCGCTCACCGGATTGGCACGATTGGCACGACTGGCAGGACTGGCACTCTGCTTCGCGCTGCGTAGGCTCCGCGAGAGCGGCGGCTGAAGCGGCGGCTACGGCGCGCTGGGCGGGCGCAGCGCGCCGGGATCGGCGATGGGGACGATCGGGGCCCCGCGCGCGAGCTCGTCGGCGAACAGCGCGGCGACGTCGGCGGAGCGGGCGCGCACCTCGCCGGAGCGGCCGGCGCGCCCGGCGAGGCCGGCGGGGCCGCTGTGGCCGGCGGAGCCGTCGCGGCCGCGGCTGCCGGCCATGCCGTCGGTCGCGCTGCAGCTGGTGCCGCTCGCGCCGTGGCCGGCGTGGCCGGCGCGACCGCCGGAGCCGCCGGAGCCGCCGGAGCCGCCGGAGCCGCCGGAGCCGGGCCCGCCGGGCCCGCCGCCGTCGATGGCGTACTGGAGCAGCCGCGCGAGCTCGGGGAACCGCGCGTCGTACTCGAGCGTGATCGCGCCGCCGTCGCCGCCGTCGCCGCCGTTGGCGCCAGGGCCGCCGTCGGAGCCGTTCTCGCCGTCGGCGCCGTTGCCACCGTTGCCGCCGTTGCTGCAGCCGCTGCCGTCTGTGCCGTCGGCGCCGTTGCGCCCGCTGGCACCGGAGGTGCCGCCAAAGCCGTCGCCGCCGTCGCCGCCCTGCCCGCCCCGCACGTCGACGGTGAACCGGCCGGGGCCCATCGGATCAATGGCGTAGTACCGGACGCTGGACGCGACGTCGAGGTTCACGCGCGCGAGCACCCAGCGGCGCTGCGGGGGTAGCTCGACGTACGTCAGCGCCACGCGGACGCTGGCGCCGCGCGTGCCGTGCGTGCCGTGCTCGCCGGTCGCGCCAGAGGTGCCGCCGGTACCGGTCGCGCCGACATAGCCGCAGTCGTAGCGCGGCGCGAGCGTCGCGGAGCTGGCGAAGGCGGGCTGCCGCGCGACGGCGACACGGGCGGTGATGGACTGGCCGAGCCAGGTGAGCCGATCGGGCGGCGGCAGCAGCTGCCCGCCGGCGTCGATGGCGCCGAGGCTCGTCGCCCACGCGAGCTCGCCGTCGCGGATCCACGCGTCGGGCTGCTGGCCGGGCGTCCCGCGCGTCGCCAGCGTGGTGCCGTCGCGGTACCGCACGAGCGCGCGCAGCGGCACCAGGTCGTCGTTCGCGCAGAAGACCGTGCCGCTCGGCGGGACGAGCTGCACGCTCAGGATCTTCTTGGGCTCGAGCGCGACCGTGCGCGGACCGCAGGCGGCGGCAGCGGCGGCGGCCAGCGCAGCCGCGATCGCCATCATCTCGGGTCTCGATCTCATGGCTCGAAGATCTACACGGATCCTCGGCCGAGGGACGCCACGGAGCGTGAAACGACGGCGCTACGAGGAGCTACGAGGCGCTACGACGCGTGGCGCTGCGGCGTGGTCTCGAGCAGGTTCTCGTAGAAGCTGGCGAGGCTCGAGGTCAGCGCGAGGAGCGTGTCGGCGAGATCGGCATCGGCGCCGGCGATGCGAGCGCGGCGGCGCGCGAGCTCGCAGCGGCGCGAGTGGCCGGCCGCGAGCAGCTGATAGAAGTCGTCGATCGCGCCGCGCAGGAGCCGCAGGGCGAGCTCGAGCCGGTCACGCGTGGCGTCGGCCGTCTCGTGATCGGCGGGGTCGGCCACGAGCAGCGCCCCGGCCGCCTTGCGGTGGCCGCCGAGCTGGAACGCGAGCTCGCCGCGGAGCCGCATTGCCTCGCGCGGGAGGAGGTACCCGCGCTGGACGTGGTAATCGAGGGTGCCGAGCTCGCGCTCGGCGCGCTCGATCAGGTGCGCGGGGTCCAAGCTCTCACCGGTGTACTGACTGGAACGGAGATCGCTCATGCCCCATGCCCGAGAGCAATTCGCACGCCTGCGCTCGAAGTAAGCGATCACGGCCACTTGCGAATGGGCGGCCCGGCCGGTGCGTTCTGGGACAACGCCAGCGCGTCGGCCCACGACGCTGAGCGATCCACCGTGAGGTGGACGTGAGGCGAGATCAGCGCCGCTTCAGAAGTACACGAAGAAGATCGCGGCGAGCGTGAGCTGGCCGGCGGCGACGGGGAGCGTGTGCGGCCCCCGCGGATCGCCGCCGAGCTCGATCGTCGGGCTCGAGACGTCCACGTTCGGGAACAGCACGTAGCGCCCGGCGTTGCCCGCCTCCCACGCGAGCGCGCCGTCACCGTCGTCGTCGTTGCCGGCCAGCGGCGCGCCGTGCGCGCGGCTCAACGTCAGATCGGATCGATCACCGGCGAGGTAGATCAGCACGTGGCCGCGGCTCGGATCGAACGCGTAGAGCGCCGCGCCGCGCGCCCGGGTGTACGTGCGGAGGCTCAGGGCGGGCGCGCCGAGCGCCTCGGCCTCGATGTACGCCTTGCCGTCGAGGTAGTCGCCAGGGGCGTCGACGTCGAGCGTGATGGCGCCGGCCGGCGGCGCGCAGAGCTGGAACCGGCCGTTCGGCGCCGTGGTCGATGACCGCGCGGGCACGCCCTCGACGGTGAGCCGCGCGCCCAGGACGCCCTTGAACAGGGCGGTCGTCGAGTCGAGGTCCACGAGCTCGCCGGTCACGAACCGATCGATGCCGCACGCGCCGGCGTCCCCGGGCCCGTTGCCGGCTGCATCGGGGCGCGCGGCGGGGCTACCGCCGCAACCCGCGTACGCGCACGCGGCGCACGCTCCCATGCCCAGGAGCGCGATGCGAGCGATCCTCATGGCCACGACGCTACCACCGCCGCGTCGAGCCGTCGCGCACTGCGCGTGCACGCCCGCTCGGCGTGCCGACCAGGCGTCGCAGCATCGCGCTCTCCGCGCGGCACGCTCGATGCTTCTCCCCGACGTGGAGGTTTCCCCATGTTTCGAAAGATCATCCCTGCTCTGATGTTCGCCGCGCTGGCGGGCGGATGCTTCAGCTCTGGTAGGGCCGAGTACGGCGCGTCGGTCACGGTCTCCTCGGAGGCACCGGATCTGGCGTACGTCGCGCCCGGCGTGCACGTGATCGCAGACTACGAGGAGCCGATCTTCTACTCGAACGGCTTTTACTGGTACTCCGTCGATGGCATCTGGTACCGGTCGGCCACGTACACGGGCGGCTGGGTGCAGATCGGCACTCCGCCGGTCGCGATCGCGCGGATCCGGTCGCCGTACGCCTATCGGTACTACCGGCCGAGCAGCTACGTCGCGCATCGCCGCCCCGTCCCCGCGAGCCGCGTGCAGCGGCCGGTCGTGCGAGAGCGCCACGTCCGCGAGAGCGGCGTCCGCGGCGCGTACATCCGCGAGCACCGGCGCTAGCGCGCAGCAGCCGGATCACGCGTCACGCGGCGAACACAGCCCGCGCCTGACGCGACCACTTTCACGACGGTCGCGCCTGGGGCGGGCATTTCTTGTCCGCGCCGCGCCGCCCGCTCAGAGGCGGCCCATCAGGAGCATCACGAGCAGCACGACGGCGATGATCGCGGCGGGCGACCAGCCGGCATATCCGTAGCGGCTGTAGCCGAAGCCGCCGCCGAGCATCGCGATGAGCAAGACGATCAGGAGAATGGTCAGCATGCCCTCTCGAGGTGCAAGTGACCCGCCAGCCCCCAGGGCGCGCACCTCCGAAACCCTCGCGCGCCCCGGCGGTCCCGGGCGTCAGCCGAGCTCGACGTTGTCGAGGACGCCGAGCGCGTCGGGGATGAGCACGGCCACCGAGTAGTAGACGCTGACGAGATAGGACGAGATCGCCTTCTCGTCGATGCCCATGAAGCGCACGTTGAGGCTCGGCTGGATCTCCTCGGGGATGCCGGTCTGGTGCAGGCCGATGACGCCCTGATCCTCGAGGCCGGTCCGCATCGCGAGGATCGAGGTCGTCGAGGCGGGCGTGATCGGGATCTTGTCACAGGGGAAGATCGGGACGCCGCGCCACGAGCGCACAGTGGTGCCCTCGGCCTCGAGCGTCTGCGGGTAGACGCCGACGCGGTTGCACTCGCGGCCGAACGCCGCGATCGCGCGCGGGTGGGCGAGGAAGAAGCGCGTCTTGCGCCGCCGGGACAGGAGATCGTCCATATCGTCGGGGGTGGGCGGCCGGCCGCGGGTCTGGATGCGCTGCTTGGGATCGACGTTGCGCAGGAGGCCGAACTCGCGGTTGTTGAGCATCTCGTGCTCCTGCACCTCGCGCAGGGCCTCGACGGTGAGCCGGAGCTGCTCCTCGACCTGGTTCATCGGCCCGTTGTAGAGGTCGGAGACGCGGGTGTGCACGCGCAGCACGGTCTGCGCCACGCTCAGCTCGTACTCGCGCGGCCGGCGCTCGTAGTCGACGAAGGTGCCGGGGAGATCGACCTCGCCGCGGTGGCCGGCCGCGAGGTAGATCGCGGCCTGGTTGTCCTTGTCGCGCGGCCGCCGCGAGAGCTCCCGGAAGCGCGCCAGGTGCGCGGCCAGCGAGGGGGTCTCGCGGACCAGATCCTCGAAGCGGTCCTGCGTCAGCGTGAGGACGGTCGTGGCGGTGACGGCGCGCGCCGTGAACTGCCACTGGTCTGCCGTCTCGAGCAGCGCCTCGTAGGTGAAGTAGTCGCCGTCGCCGAGGACCCCGAGCACGACGGGATCGCCGAACTTGCCCCGGCCGAGCTTCTCCACCTTACCGTCGACGATCAGGCCGATCGAGTCAGCGGGCTGCCCCATCTCGACGATCACCTCGCCGGGCTTGACCTCGCGCTGGACGAACCGGTCCGCGAGCTCCTCGAGCACGGTCGTGTCCTCGTACCCCCGGAGCATGGGCAGCTCGCCCAGCTCGTTCGGGACGACGCGCGCCTTGCCGCCGACGGAGGTGAACGTCAGGATGCCGTCGCCGACGGCGTACGTCAGGCGGCGGTTGACGCGGAACGTGCCGGCCTGCGTCTCGACCCAGGGCAGCATCTTGAGCAGCCAGCGCGGCGTGATGCTCTGCATCTGCGGCCGCGTCTTGGTGGTCGTCGCGAGGTTGCGCGCCGCCGTGGTGCTCAGGCTGAACTGGTGCTGCGTCTCTTCGGTCGGATTGGGAGTATTCGTGGTCATAGTCCACCTCTCCAGCTACGGATCTGTTCGAGGACGGAGGTCGGTTTGAGGGATGGGAGACGAACCGGCGCAGCCGCCTCGGGTGCGGGTGCTGCCGGTGCAGGTGTGATGGGTGCAGGCGCCGCGAGGACGGGCGGCCTGGGCGCGACGAACGCAGGTGTCGTGGGCGTGGGCGCGGCCGCGGGGGCCGGCGCTGCGGGCGAGTCGCCGGACGACCGGCGGAAGCGCGCGCCCGATGTGCCGAACCCGGTCGGGCCGTACAGCGCTCGCCCGACGGTCGGTGACTCGAGCAGCATGTCCTCGTCGTACCGGCGCGTCTCGCGGTGCCAGTGGAGCACGCCGGCCATCCAGAGCTCGATATCCTTCACGTACCGCTCGAGCCTCGCCCGCACGAGCCCGTTCAGCTTGAAGTCGGCGATCAGCACCGGCAGCTCGGTGGCGATGATGTGCTCGATCTGCTTGGCCCGAGCCGTCATCAGGCGATTGACGACCGCGGCTGCCTCCTGCGCGCCGCAGTCCAGGAACTTCTGGACGACGAGCACGCAGTTGTGGAGCTCGCCCTCGAACTGGATCTCCTTCTGGTACGAGAAGAGATCGTTCATGAGGCAACAGAAATCCTGGGCGCTGTGCTCCAGGTTGCTCATCGTCCGCGTCTGGAAGACGGCCTCTGGGATCAGGTCGCTGGCGGCCAGGCGACACAGCGTCATCGTGAGATCGGAGCCGAACGTCGCGCGCCGCATCTCCACGTAATCGACCGGATCGGGGACCCGGTTCAGGAGGTGATTGGAGAGCTCCCAGACCCAGCTCTCGACCATGTCCGTCACCGCGCGGCGGAACCGCTGCTGATCCACCACCGAGAGCGTCCGCGTGGTGCGCCGCCACAGGTCGAGCAAGCTACGCTCGACGGCGGTGACGGGCATCGGCGCGACCGCGGAGCCGATCGGCATGCAGTCCGCGAGCCGCGCGACGAACACCTTCGCCCCGGCGACGTCCCGCGAGGAGTTGTAGACGGCCGGGAAGTAGTCGTCGCCGTAGGTCCCCCAGGTGAGCCACTGCGAAGAGATGTCGAGCGCGGGGCCGGACGCGTCGGCGTGAATCGCGGCCGCGCACAGCGGGAAGTCGAAGCCGACGAGGCGCCGCTCGGTCCACAGCCCGGAGCCCGGGATGTCGGGCCGCACGTCGATGAGCCCCATCTGCCGCGACCACTCGAGGGTGCTCCGGCGCGCCGCCTCGAGGTGAGGGCTGAGCCGCAGCGGGAACGGCATGTAGATCTCAGGCAGCGGCAGCGGGCCCACGGCCTGATACGGCACGTGCGTGAAGCTCTTGAGCCGGCCGGGACCGAGCGCCACAGGCCCCTGCGTGAGGCTCGCGGACGCGGTGCCGAGGCCGGTGGGCCCGTCGAGGACGTGCGCGGCCCGCGCGGCGGCAGTGCCGCCGCGGTTCATGTAGCGGCTCGAGCGCATGTGCCACTCGTGGCCGCCGGACTGCCAGTCTTGCAAACCCCGGGCGTACACGAGGACGTCGCGGCGCTCGGCCGGATCGAGGCGGTGCTCCTCGAACAGGAGCGGCAGCTCGGTGAAGACGGTGTTCTCGAACTGGTAGAGGCGAGAGCTCAGCACCTCGTTGACGAGGTCGGCGGCGGCCTGCGTGGCGAGGCCGAAGAACTTCTCGAAGACGAGCACGCAGTTGGCGTTCTCGCCCTCCTCCTCCACCTCGCGCTGGTACGAGAACAGATCGTTGCGGAGGTGCACGGCGTCGGAGAACGTGTCCTTGAGGACGCGCATCGGCCGGGTGCCGGCGACCCGCGCCGGGATCTCGGCGGCGACGGCGTGCTCGACGAGGCCGGCCGACCACGGCGCGCCGCCGACCTTGCGCCGCATCTCGATGTACTCGATCGGGTTCG
This sequence comes from Kofleriaceae bacterium, assembly GCA_035558535.1. Classification (GTDB taxonomy): domain Bacteria; phylum Myxococcota_A; class Polyangia; order Haliangiales; family Haliangiaceae; genus JABFXX01. The sequence goes on along the minus strand of DATMCI010000055.1, from coordinate 69,854 downwards.
CGATCCGGCCTTCGGTGATGTTGTTGAGCTCCCAGGTCGACTCCTCGAGCAGGTTCTTCGTGGCCAGAACGAACCGGCGCCGCCAGTCCGACGACGTCCCAGGCACGGTGCGCGTCCAGAGATCGGCGAGGCCCCGCTCCACCGGGTTGGTGGGCTCGGGCAACCGCGCGCCCGCGGGCTCGATCGGCATGAACGCGGACAGCCCCGCGAGGTACGCCTTGGAGCCCTTGCTGTCCTTCGTGCGCTTGTAGACCTCGAGGAAGTGGTCGTCGAAGAAGAACACCCAGACGTACCAGTCCGTGATCAGATCGAGCTCGGCCCCGGACGCCTCCGGGTGCGTGTACGCGCAGAGCAGCGCGTAGTCATGCGCGTCGAACTTGCGCTCGGTCCAGATCTCTCCGCCCTGCTCCTTGCCCTCGGGCGCGAGGATGCCGACCTCGCGGGCCCACGCCTTGGAGTGCGCGCGCGCGCCTTCCAGGTGCGGGTTCAGGCGCGCCGGCCACGGCACGTAGAACGCAGGGAGCTCGAACGGCTGCGACATGGCTGGATCAGCCGGCCTTCCCGAGCTCCACGTTCTCGAGGAGGGCGAGCGCGTCGGGGACGAGCACGGCTACGGAGTAATAGGCGCTGACGAGGTAGGAGATGATCGCCTTCTCGTTGATGCCCATGAAGCGCACCGAGAGGCTGGGCTGGTACTCGTCGGGGATGCCGGTCTGGTGCAGGCCGACGACGCCCTGCTTCTCCATGCCGGTCCGCATCAGGAGGACCGAGCTGGTGCGCTGCTCGCTGACCGGGATCTTGCCGCACGGGAAGATCGGCACGCCGCGCCAGGCGGGCACCTTGTTGCCGCCGATGTCGACGGACTGCGGGTAGACGCCGCGGCGGCTGCACTCCGCCCCGAACGCCGCGATCGTGCGCGGGTGGGCCAGGAAGAACCCGGGGTCTTTCCAGACGAGCGCGAGCAGGTTGTCGAAGTCGTCGGGCGTGGGCGCGCCGCTCCGCGCGTGGATGCGCTGCTTGAGATCGGCGTTGTGGAGCAGCCCGATCTCGCGGTTGTTGATCATCTCGTGCTCCTGCCGCTCGCGCAGGGCCTCGATCGTCAACCGGAGCTGCTCCTCGGTCTGGTTCATCGGGTGGTTGTAGAGATCGGCGACGCGCGTGTGGACGCGCAGCACGGTCTGGGCGACGGCGAGCTCGTACTCGCGCGGGGCGAGCTCGTAGTCGACGAACGTGCCGGGCAGGTTCGGCTCGCCCTTGTGGCCGGCGAACACCTCGATGGCGGCCTCACCGGCCTTGTCCTGCGGCTTGCTCGCCCGCCGCTTGAACGCGAGGATGTGCTCCCGCAGCCGATCCGATTGCGCGATCAGGTCATCGAACACGCGCTGATCGAGCATGAGCACCGTGCAGGGAGTGACCGCGCGGGCCGTGAACTTCCAGCGGTCCTGATCCTCGAGCAGCGCCTCGTAGCTGAAGTGGTCGCCGTCCGCGAGCACATCCAGGACGGTCTGATCACCGTACTTGCCCGGCACGAGCCGCTCGACCTTGCCGCGCGCGATCAGGCAGATCGCGTCCGCGGGCTGGCCGGCCTCGACGATGACCTCCCCGGGCTTGAGCTCGCGCTGCACGAACCGGTCCGCGAGCGTCGCGAGCACGTCCATGTCCTCGAAGCCGCGCAGCACGGGGAGCTCGGTGAGCTCCTGCGGAATGACCTGGATCTTGGCCCCGATATTGGTGAACGTGACGCGGCCGTCCCCGACGGCGTACGACAGACGGCGGTTCACGCGGAACACGCCGCCGGACACCTGCTCCCACTGCAAGAGCTTGAGGAGCCACCGCGAGGTGATGCCCTGCATCTGGGGCGGCGACTTGGTGGTCGTCGCGAGGTTGCGCGCGGCATCCGTGCTGAGGCTCTGCTGCTGTTGCTCGGCGGTGGGCAGCGGCGTGTTCGGAGTGGCCATATCGAAAGCTCCTCTTCGTGGTACGTATCGGCGGCGGCGTCAGAGAGAGAGTTAAGACGGGCTAAGACGAGTGAGAGTGGGGCAATGAAGACGCGGCCAGGCCGGGACGGCACGCCGCGCGGCGCCCGCCTCCCGTTCCAAACACGAATTCATTCACCGACGGGCCTCGAGCCTTCGAGGCACCCGGTGAGTCCGGTCCGTCCCACGGATCGGATGCGAGGGGACCTTAGGAGGAGGCCCGCGCGAGATCAAGGCGGGCTAAGCACAATCGTTCGTGAGTGACAACAAATTATCAAAAAAACAAAACGCTCGAGTCGTCCACACTGCCCGCTTACCCAGGGGGGAAGAGGCAGTGTGCGACGAGACTCGAGCGAAACCGCTCACAATTTCGAGGGCCGCGCCCTGTGTTGGTCGGCCTACCCGGGTTCGTCTCCGGCTAGCGGATCGCGACCTGCTCCGGCCCGCCCACGGGGTTGATCGCGGCGTAGGTGACCGGGCGGCTCCACAGCACCGCCTTTCCGCGGACGAGCGTCTGGTCGATGATCGCGTACAGCGGATCGTGGGTCGTCCAGACGGTCACGCGACGATCGAGGGCCGGGTCGGTGCGCCGGAGCGCGTCCTCGCCATAGATCGCCAGGACGATGCGGTCCTCGTCCACGCCCATCGCCACGAGCTTGTTGCGCACGTTCTCCGCGCGCCGAGCCGACAACCGAATGTTGTAGGTGGCCGCGCCGGTCGAGTCGGCGCTGCCGTCGAGGACGATCGAGCCGGTCGGGTGCTCGCTCGCCCACCGCACGATGGGCGCGAGCTCGGACGTGTCGCCCGGCTGGGCCGAGTTGAACGCGAAGAACACCTCGCCCACCGGACTGGTCTCCAGCTCGGCCGACGGCTCCGGCACGGGCTCCGAGCGACTCTGCTGTGCGAACGCTACCGTGCCCGTGAGCGCGGCGAAAACAAACGGGATTGTGTGCTTCATGGGGTGCCTGGCTTTCTGCGGGTTCTGCTCGGAGATGCAGCAAGCTGCGTGCCGCCGATCTACGAAGAACCCGCCCCGCGCAGGCGCGGCGAGCCAGGCCAGTTCCGAGCTCATCCGAGCTCATCCGAACGCGGAGAAGCTCCGCCGCGCGCTCACTCGTCGCGCGGGATAGCGCGCAGCCGGTAACCGAAGCGGTGCCGCGACTCGATCAGATCGCCGAGCGCGACCTTCATCAGCGCGCGCCGCACGCGGCGGACGAGCTGCTTCACGTGGTTCTCGTTCGGCTCGGGGGTGTCCCACGACAGGGCCGCGATCAGCTCCGGCGCGCGCACGAAGCCGCGCACGAGCGGCGGCGCGGCCGCGTCCTCGGCCATGCGCCGCATCATGAACGCGATCAGCTCGAGCTGCGTCGATGTGAGCTGGATCCGCTTGCCCTCGAGCTCCGCGAAGCCGCCGCCGCCGCCGGTCGGCTCGTGGAGCCGGAGCGAGATCGACGGCAGCCCCGGATCGGTCCGCTCTTCTTCGTCGAACTCGGCGCGCTCGACGGTGTGCTCGCCGGAGCCCTCCGCGCGCAGGCTGGGGATCAGCACGGTCGCCGCATCGATCACCGGCGGCGCGAGCTGCGCGCCGGTGGGCAGGAAGTAGAACGGCATGTGGCCGAACCGGACGCGCGCGCCGGCATGGAGCTCCGCCGCGCCCTCGACGGGCAGATCGTCGACGTACGTGCCGTTCACCGACGTCAGATCGCGCACCCACCACGTGCCGCCCTCGCGCTCGATCCGCGCGTGGTGCCGCGAGATCGATGCCTCGAGCACCGCGAGACCCTGATCGTCCACGCTCCGGCCGATCAGCGTGCTGCGCGCGAGCGCGTGCGGGCGCCCCCACACATCGACGAGCGCCGCCTCGGCCGGGGTGATCCCGTGGAGCTGCACCTGCTCGGGAATCGCGCGGATCGGTGGCGCGAGCTCGTCGCAGCACTCGGCGCACAGCACACCGGTCGCCGCGGCACGCTCGTAACATACCGGGCACATGGCGCACATCGTACCCTGCGCCCCGGCCCGCGATCCTCCCTGCCGAGCAACGGATCGTACACACGGAGCGTCCTCCCTGCCCACGATAGTCCGCGGCGGCGCGCGCGTAAGTTTCTGGAAATTCACTTGCGGCACGAGACCCGGCCAGATGCAAGATGCGGCTGCCGTGCGCTCCTCCTCGAACCAGGCGATGAACCGGCTCATGCGCCGGGCCATCCTCCCGCTGGGGGTGTCCGCTCTCGCCGCCTCCGCGTGCACGCTCGCCGAGCTGCCGCCGGAGAGCGAGAGGGAGGCCGAGGCCGAGGTCGAGCAGACGATGTCCGTCTGCGCCGACGGGCCAACCATCTACGGCATCGACGTGTCGCGCTACCAGGGCGCGATCGAGTGGCCGAAGGTCGCGGCCTCCGGCGTCGTCTACGCGTACATCCAGATCAGCCGCAGCCTCACGGATCTGGATCCGCGCTTCGAGGAGAACTGGCGCAACGCGAAGCAGGCGGGCGTGCTGCGCGGCGCGTACCAGCGCTTCCATCCGGGCCAGGACGTCGACGCGCAGGCGGACATCTTCCTGCAGAAGCTCGGCCCCTTCGAAGCGGGCGATCTGCCGCCGATGCTCGACGTCGAGGACGCCGACGGCCTGCCCGCACAGACGATCGCCGCGCGCGTCCGGCAGTGGCTCGATCGCGTCGAGCCGATCGTGCGCGTGCGGCCGCTCATCTACACCGGCTTCTACTTCTGGCGCGACTCCGTGGGCGGCGCCGACCTCCGCGAGCACCCGCTGTGGATCGCGAACTACAGCGCGACGTGCCCGCTCGTGCCGGCGCCGTGGACGCGGTGGGCGTTCCACCAGTACAGCGCCACGGCCACGATCCCGGGCATCACCGCCAACACGGTCGACGTCGACAAGTTCAACGGCACCCTCGAGCAGCTGAAGGCGCTCGGCCGGCAGGCGTGCGAGCCCGGCCGATGCGGCGATGCGGCCGACGTGATCGCGCCCGGCGCGGGCGCGCTCGTGCCCGGCGCGCTCGCGCTCGGCGAGCCGGACGCGAGCGCGGACGCCGCGGACGATCGCGGGGCGGGCTGCGCCGCGGGCAGCGGCGCAGCCGGTGGTACGGCCGCCGCGCTCGCGCTCGGCGCGTGGGCGGGGCTGCTCGCCCGACGCCGCACACCGCGCCGGGGCGCGCGCGCGGTCCGCTAGCGGCCCAGGCGCGGGCGGCACGGTGCGGCGCTGGTGCACCGCATGCACCGCGATCTCTCATGAAGATCCTCGCCACCGCGACAACCGCACTGCTCCTCCTCTGCGGCGCGTGCAGTACGCGCGCGCAGTTTCAGCCCACCGAGAACGTGAGCGCGGTCAGCCCGAGCGGTCAGCCGGCGGCCTCGTACGAGCTCCGAATCGATCAGAGCTCGGATCCGAAGATCACCGTCAACGTCTGGTCGGATGGCGTCGCGCGCCACGACGATCGCACGTACGTCGATCTCGCGGTCGAGGTCCGCAACACGAGCGATGACGCGGTGGAGCTCGATCGCGACACGCTCGCGCTCGAGGCGTTCGACGCGCACGGCACGCCGCTCCCCGCGCCGCGGCTCGCGAGCCTCCGCCCGGAGCGGGGCTCGATGCAGATCGCGCCGCGCAGCGCGAGCACGACGCAGCTGCGCTTCGACCTGCTGATGCCGATCGCGCCGGACCGCGTCGGCGCGCTGCGGTTCCGCTGGGGCGTGCGGCGCGGCGACGGCGAGCGGTACGTGCAGCTCACTGACTTCCGGCGCCAGCCGGCGCACGTCGCGTCGGCGGCCACCGTCGCCTACGATCCGATCTTCGGCTTCTACGATCCGTTCTTCTACGGGCCGCCGTACGGCTACCACATGAACTACTACGTGCCGGTCGCGCGCGTCGTGGTCGAGCCGCGCGACCGCCCGCGGCCCGGCCGCCGCTAGGATCTCTTCGCACCTACGCGGCACCTACGCCGCGCCGCGCCCACGCCGCGCCGCGCCATACTCATTGCTGGATCGGAAGCGCCGTCTTCGTGTTACGGCTTGTGCCCTAGCTCGATGACGAAGTACCGCCTGCCCGCTCCACGCCGCCGCCGCCTGCCCCGGGTGCCGGCATCCACCCTGCTCCTGCCCTCGCTCCTCTTCGCCTGCAGCGAGCTCGAGGAAGCCGCCGACCCAAGCCCGCGCGCCGCGGTGTCCGCACCGCCGGCCGCCGCCGCGCATGAGCTGGGCATGACGCCGCTCGCGCTCGATGAACGCGGCGTGCCGCGGCTGCTCCGCGCGGCCGGCGCGCCACCCGCGCCAGCCGCCACCGCGACCGAGTCCGCGCTGGCGCATCTGGGCCGGCTGTCCCCGGCGTGGGGCGTCGCCCGCGCCGCGCTGCCGGCGTTCGAGGGGATCGGCGAGGTGCCGGCCCCGAACGCGACCATCGCGCGCGTGCGGCAGACGCTCGACGGCCTGCCCATCGCGGGCGGCGAGCTCCGCGTCATGGTGCGCGCGGGCGGCGAGCTCGTCGCGGCGAACGGCACCCTGATCTCGGCGGACACGCCGCGCCAGCCGGCGGCCTTCCCGATCGACGACGCCGAGGCGGTCGCGCGCGCGGTCGCGCACAACTACGGGCGCCCGTTCGCGCCGGCCGCGCTCGCGACGCAGTCGCTCCGCCCCGGCGGCGAGCGCCTGATCCGCGGGCGCGACGGCGACCTCGACGTCCAGCTCGCCCGCGCGCAAAAGGTCTGGCAGCCCACGGGCACTGCGCTCGTCCCCGCGTGGGTCGTCGAGGCCTACGCGAGCGGCGCGGGCACGACGAACGGTGACGCGTTCCGCACGGTGCTCACCGCCGATGGCGGGCGCGTGATCTCGCACGAAAGCCTCGTGGCGGACGCCGCGTTCACTTACCGCGTGTACGCCGAGCCGAGCGGCGAATTCCACCCGCTCGACGGCCCGGTGGCCGACTACTCGCCCCACCCGACGGGGATGCCGACCGGCCAGTTCCCGGCGTACCTCGGCTCGTCGCTCGTGACGGTCGACGGCACGAACCACCCCAAGGACGCGGCCGCCCCCGATCCGTGGCTCCCCGATTCGGCCACCGAGACGAGCGGCAACAACGTCCAGACGTACAGCGACGTGAACCCGCCGAGCGGCTTCTCGGCCGGTGACTTCCACGCCGCGGCCACCGGCGCGCGCACGTTCGATCACGCGTTCGATCTGAACACGAGCGCGCTGGCGTCGCAGACGCAGCAGATGGCGGCGATCACGTCGGCGTTCTACGGGATCAACTGGCTGCACGACTTCTGGTACGACGCCGGCTTCACGGAGGCCGCGGGCAACGCCCAGGCCGACAACTACGGCCGTGGCGGCAAGGCGGGCGACGCGATGCTCGCCGAGGCGCAGGACAACGCGCCGCTCTCGCTCAACAACGCGAACATGGCGACGCCCGAGGACGGCATGCCGCCCCGCATGCAGATCTTCGTGTGGACCGGCAAGGAGGACCGCAAGCTGACGATCCAGCCAGCGAACCGCACGCCGGACACCGCCACGGCCACGTTCTGCCCGCTCTCGTTCGACACGATGGGGGAGCTCGCCCTCGCGGTCGACGACACCGCGCCGGCAGGCGACGGCTGCACGCCGCTCACGAACAACGTCACCGGCAAGATGGTGCTCGTCGATCGCGGCACCTGCACCTACCGGCAGAAGGCGCTGAACATCCAGCAGGCCGGCGGCGTCGGCATGATCGTCGCGAACCACACGGCGGCGGTGCCCCCGCCGGGCATGGCCAACGACCCGGCGATCACCACGCCGATCACGATCAGCTGCCTGTCGGTCACGCTCGAGGAGGGCAACCAGCTCAAGACCGAGCTCGCCACAGGCCCGGTCACCGGCACGGCGCACCGGGCCGTGCCGCTGCTCGACGGCGGCCTCGACTCCACGCTGCTCGCGCACGAGTTCGGCCACTACCTGCACCACCGCCTCCAGAGCTGCAACACCCGGTGGTGCAGCGCGATCAGCGAGGGCTGGGGCGACTTCCTGGCGCTCCTGCTCATGATGCGCGAGGGCGACAACTACGACGGCGCCTACCCGTTCAGCATCTACTCGACGCAGGGCTTCACGACCGATCCGGCGTACTACGGCATCCGCCGCGCGCCGTACAGCGTGAACCCGGCGATCAACTCGCTGTCGTACCGGCACATGGCCGACGGCGTGACGCTGCCGACGAGCCACCCGTTCCGCGTGATCGGCAACAACGCCGAGGTCCACAACGCCGGCGAGATCTGGGCGCAGACGATGATGGAGGTCTACGTCGCGCTGCTCAAGGCGGGCCCGTCGTTCGACGCGGCCCGCGCGAAGATGGCGCGGTACGTGGTCGCGGGCCTCCTCATGGCGCCCAAGGACGCGACCCCGACCGAGACGCGCGACGCGCTCGTCGCGGTCGCCGCGCCGGAGGATCAGCCGATCATGCTGGCGGCGTTCGCCCGCCGCGGCATGGGTAGCTGCGCGGTCACCCCGGCGCGCGGGTCGTCGACCTTCGTCGGCATCGTGGAGAGCGCCGAGATCAAGGGCCGCGCCGCGCCCGGCGAGATCGCGTACGACGCCAGGACGCACGGCTGCGACGGCGACGACGTCCTCGACGCCGACGAGACGGCGACGCTCTCGCTGCCGATCTCGAACTCGGGCAACCTGCCGCTCGCGAGCGTGCGGGTCTCGGTGATCTCGGCGACCCCGGGCCTCACCGTGATGTCGGAGCCGGTGACGATCGAGTCGTTCGCGCCGGGGGCGTCGCAGCCGCTCACCGTGGAGGTCAAGCTCGACAAGCGCGCGGCCGGCGCGCTCGCGGGCGAGCTCACGGTCAAGATCGAGGCCGCCGGCAGCTGCGCGGAGGTGCTCGACGTGCCGTTCAAGGTGCGGCTCAACGTCGACGACGTCCCCGCGGCGTCGGCGACGGACACGTTCGACGCGACCTCGATCTGGCAACCGACGGGAGCCTCGAGCTGGGCCCAGGTGGAGAGCGAGGAGTCGCCGCTCGATCGCCAGTGGCACGGCACGGACGACAGCGTCCAGACGGACGGGAGCCTCGAGTCCCCGATCGTGACCGCGAGCGACGCGGCCCCGCTCGTGGTCACGTTCTCGCACCGCTACAAGTTCGAGTTCGACACCATGCCGTGGGACGGCGGCGTCATCGAATTCTCGACGGACGGCGGCACGAAGTGGCTGGACGTGACGACCCTGGGCGTTCTGCCCGGGTACACGCACACGCTCGCGAGCACCTCGGGGAACCCGCTCGGCGGCCGGATGGCGTTCGCCAACCAGAACGCCGCCTATCCCGCGATGGACACCGTGACGCTCGACTTCGGGACGCAGCTGGCGGGCATGGACGTGCGGCTCAGGTTCCGCGTCGGCACCGACGGGGCCGCCGGAGGTCCGGGCTGGGACATCGACGACGTCGCGTTCGCGGGCATCACCGGCAAGCCGTTCCCGGCGCAGGTCCCCGATCCCACGGTGTGCGGCGAGACCGGTGACGGCTCGGGCTGCTGCGACGCGGGGCCGCTCCGCCGCGGCAACCTCGCGCTCGTCCTCGGCGTCCTCGCGCTGCTCGTGTGTCCCCGGCGCCGCCGGCGCCGCTGACGCGCGCTCCGCCCGCCGCGTGACAGGGCCGCCGAAAGTGCCATGGTGGAGCCATGGCGTTCCAGGTCCAGATCGGCGATCAGGTGTTCCTCGATGAAGGCGGCGAGGAGATCGGGGCTGTGCGCAAGGTCGCGCCCGATCACCTCGTCGTGTACGTCGAAGCCGCGGGCGACTTCAACGTGCCGGGCCCGTGGGTCCGCGCGGCGCACGACAGCAAGGTCGTGCTCGATCCGGAGCAGTGCGACGAGATGTTCCTCGCCGCGGCGCGCGGCGCGCACGAGCGCGAGACAGGCTGATCCTCAGGATCAGCCGAGATCGAAGACGAAGAGCTCGCCGGCGCCACGGCCCTCGCCGCGCCCCTCGACCTGCACGCTCGACTCGTCGGTGAGCGCGAGGCCGTCGCCGGCGCCGAGCTCCTGCCCGTTCACGCGCACCGCGCCGCGGACCACGTGGATCCACGCGTAGCGGCCGAGCGTGAGCGGCAGCTCGGTCGTCTGGCCCGCGGCGAACACGCCGGTGTAGAGCGAGGCGTCGCTGTGGACGATGATGCTGCCGCCGCGGCCGCTGGGCGACGCGATGAGGCCGAGCCGGCCCGTGCGATCCGCGGCGGGGAACATCCGCTGCTCGTAGCTGGGCGACAGCCCCTTCTGGGTGGGGACCAACCAGATCTGGAGGAAGTGGACCGGATCGGACGAGGACGCGTTCATCTCGCTGTGGACCACGCCGGTGCCCGCGGTCATCCGCTGCACGTCGCCAGGTCGGATCACCGATCCGGTGCCGAGCGAGTCGCGGTGCGCGAGCGCGCCCTCGATGACGACCGAGATGATCTCCATGTCCGTGTGCGAGTGCGAGCCGAAGCCGCGGCCGGGCGCCACGGTGTCGTCGTTGATCACGCGCAGCGCGCGAAAGCCCATGTGCGCCGGATCCTGGTAGTCCCCGAACGAGAACGTGTGGAACGAGTCGAGCCAGTCATGCCGGGCGTGGCCACGCTCGCTGGCTCTGCGAAGGGTCTGCATGATCGTCTCCTCCCGCCGCGCTCCCTAGCGCGGCTCGGCCGCCGCGCGCCGGATGCCGATGTTCATCGTCATCGAGACGCTTGTAACACGCTACGCTCGCGCCCATGACACGCAGGGCCGCCTTCGTCGCCGCGCTCGCGCTCGCGCTCGCCGCCTGCAGCGGCCAGGCACCATCCGGTGATCCGGATCCGGATCCAGATCCGAATCGGCGCGACGCGGGCACCGAGCCCGACGCGCCGGTCTCGCTCGATCCGACGCCCGGCACGTACCGCGAGACCTGCGACGGATCCGGCGCGATCGCGCTCGACCTCCAGCACTTCCTCGACGTCAACGATGAGAACCAGGGCGCGCGCGTGTTCCGGCGCGGCGCGGACGCGGCTCCCGCGCAGACACTCGATGTGTCTGCAGCGCTCGGCCTCACCACCGCGGACGAGGGCGATCTCGAGGACGTCGCGCGCATCGGCGCGCGGCTCTACATCATCTCCTCGCACGGGCGGAACTCGAGCGGGCAGATCCGGCAGGCCCGCTACCGGTTCGGCGCGATGGACGTCTCGGGGAAGCCGCCGCAGATCGCGCTCGCGCCCGCCGGCTCGACCCAGACGCTGCTGCAAGCGATGCTCGTCGCCGGGAACTGGGACGCGCCCGACGCGGCGATCATCGCGGCGCTGGACGCCGCCTCCAAGCTCGGCGACGCGTCCGATCCAGATCTGGCGCCCGAGCTCTCCGGGACCAACATCGAAGGACTCGCGGCGCGCGGCACCGAGCTCTTGATCGGCTTCCGCAACCCGCGGCCGAGCGCGCGCGCGATCGTCGTCCGGCTCACGAACCCGGCGGCCGTGATCACCGGCGCCGCGCCGCGGTTCGGTGGCGCGACCACGTTAGACCTGGGCGGCCTCGGCATCCGCGGCATGGCGTGGTCCGAGGCGCACGGCGCGGTGCTCGTCCTCGCCGGCCCGCACGACGCCAGCGCCGGACCGTTCCGGCTCTACAAGTGGAGCGGCACAGCTGGCGAGGCGCCCGCGCTCGCGGCGACGATCACCGCGCCGGCCCTCTCGGCGCCGGAGGCGGTCGTGCCCTACCCCGGGACGAAGGACGTCCAGATCGTCTTCGATCAGGGCGACGCGCTCATCGGCGGCGTGAGCTGCAAGACCGCCGCCGCCGCACAGCGCCGCTTCGTGGACACGATCCTGCGCCTGGACTGACGGATGGATGATCGATAGGGGACCTTCCCGTCCCCTCTGGCCCGGCAAGCCGGGCCATTCACCCCCGCCGCGCGTCGAGGCGCGCGGATCTCAGGCACGATTCTCAGCCGGCCGGCGCGCGCCTCACGGGCCGGCCGGCGCGCTCGCCTGCGCCTTCGCGATCGCGTCGGCCATGATCCGCGCGAGCTCCGGCAGGTACTCGGGATCGCCGTGCAAGGCCGGCGCGTCGAGGCGCGCGGCCGCCACGGCCGGCGTGAACCGCGCGATCGCCCCGGCGCGATCGCGGAGGATGCGCGCCTTCGCCGGCACCTCCTGCAGATCGACGTGGACCACCGACGAGAACAGCGGCCGGCCGCCCGCGCCGCGCAGCACCGACGTCGCGAACACGAACCGCCCGTCGCGCGACCACACCGGCCCGCTCTCGTCGGTGAGCGGCAACCCGACGAGCAGCGTGGCCGCGCCGCCGCCGCGCGCCACCCGCCACAGCTCGGAGTGCGGCACGCCGTCGTGCACCGCCGGCCGCGCGAACGCGATCGAGGTGCCGTCCGGGGAGAGCGCCGGCGATGTGTCGGCCGGGCCCTCGGTCAGCGCGCGGATTGTCCCGTCGGGCGCGCGCTCCTCGAGCCGGCTCAGGACCTCGGCGCCGCCCATGGGCGTCACGGCGGCGTAGACGATCGCGCCGTCGGCGGCGACCGCGGGAGTCACCTCGTGCGACGGCGCCGTGGTGAGCTGCTCCGCCGGCCCCGCCGCGCGGCCGTCCGCGAGCGGCAGCCGCCACAGATCGAAGTCGCCGCCGTCGCGCGTCGAGGCGAACACGAGCGCGCGGCCATCGCGCGTCCACGCGGGGTGGCTGTCGATCCACGCGCCCTCGGTGAGCCGGACCGGCGTGGCCTCGGGCCGAAGCGGCGCCAGCCACAGGCTCGTCGCGTCGAGCGTGCGCCCGCGCGTCGACACGAACGCGAGCCAGCGGCCGTCCGGCGAGATCGCCGGGTTCATGTCGCGCACGACCCCGGCGGCGACCGGGGCCACGAGCTCGAAGCGGCGATCGCCCTGCTCGTCGATCGCGACGAGCCGCGCGCCGCTCGGCCCGCGCTCCGACGCGACGATCGCGATGCGCTCGGCATCCCGCGCGCCGGCCGCGGGCGGCTCCGGCGGCGGCCGCGCCCCGCACCCCGCAACGAGCGCGAGCAGGCCCGAAACGCCCGAAACGCAACGAGCGGCCCGGCTGGTGAGCCGGACCGCTCCGGTCCGCGACGCGGGGGCACGAGCCTGCATGCCCGCTCGGTCGTCGCGACTACTTCTTCTCGGACGACTCGGCCTTCGGCGCCTCGCCCTTGGGCGCATCGCCCTTGGGCGCCTCGGTCTTCGGCGTCTCGGACTTCGGCGTCTCGGCCTTCGGCGCGGCCTTCGGTGCATCGGACGACTTCTTCTTCGTCAAGTTGTCCATGTTCATGTCCTTCGAGATGTCCCGCCGGTCCGGCTCGATGCCCTTGTAGACGCCGATCGCGAACAGGAAGAACGAGACGCCAGCGGCGACGCCGACGGCCCACGCGCGCGACTGCGCCGCGTTGATGCGCTGATCGTAGACGGCGAACAGCTGCTCCTCGTGCATCGGCCACGACGAGACCGGCGACTTGCGCCCCGCGAACGCGGCCATCGAGGACGTCACGAGGATGCCGCCGATCGACAGGAGCGCGACGGATCCGATGATCATCGCGAGCGTGCCGCCGAGGCGGTCCCAGCCCTCGGCGGGGCAGCCATCGATCTTGAGCGAGTGGTGGACCGAGACGGTCGAGAACAGGCCGACCGCGATCAACACGGACAAGACGCCGGCGACGGCGGTGATCACCGAGGTGCCGGTGCCGGACGCCTTCGACGCGCCGATCGTCATCGACAGGGCGAGGCCGCTGATCGAGAGGAACGAGAGGATGGCGACGATCAGGACGAGGAAGCCGCCGAACGCGTCGGCCGCGGTGAGGTCGGCGGCCGTGACGTTGGCGATCGTGGTGAGAGCTGAGTGCATGCGATCCTCCGGCGACGATCTTTAGATGGAATGCGTTCCGACTGCAATCGTTGGACTTTTCGGGTGTCTCGCGCGTTGTGGCTTGAGCACCCTGGCCAGCACAGGCCTCGAGGCGGCGGTATGACAACAGGTCCCCGAACCGGTTCCAGCTTTCTTCTGTTCTGTATGACCCAGCTGATTTCGCTGGGTTGCGGCGCTGCTGGCGAGGCGGACGCCACCCCGCCCACCGCGCGCGCGAGCGCCCGCCTCGATCCCGCCGGGGGGCCGGCCCACGGATCGGCCCTGCCCCCGGGCGCGGGCTCGATCGCAGGCCCCGGCGGCGCAGGCACAGCCGCGCCCGAGGCCCCGCCCGCCCCGCGCGAGCCGGCGGTCCCCGCCGAGGCCGCCCTGGGCGTGACCGACAAGGGCATCTGGTCGGATCTCGACGAGAAGATCCAGATCCAGCTGCCGCCGGACCTCGCCCCGGAGCGCGTCTCGGCGCGGCTCGACCTTGCGCGCTCCCTGCTCGTCGTCGCGATCGACGGCTTCCCGCGCAAGGTCTACCCGCTCGCCGGCCCCGCGACGCTCGAGGTCGGCCCGCACGCGCTCGCCCTGCGGCCCGGCGATCGCGCCGAGCTCCTGCGGCTGCTCTCGCCGGAGCGGCTCGCCCCGGTCCGCGCCCGCGACGCCGACCGCGACGGCATCCCGGATCCGCTCGACGTCCTGATCGGCGCCAAGAAGACGGTCCAAAACGCCGACGCATACACCGAGGGCTACATGTCGATGAAGTTCCCGATGGGGGACGTGCCGCGCGAGGTCGGCGTGTGCACCGACGTGATCGTGCGCGCCGTGCGCAACGCCGGCATCGATCTGCAGAAGGCGCTGTACGACGACATCCTGCGCGCGCGGCGGGCGTACCCGATGATCAAGGGCGCGCCGGATCCGCAGATCGATCAGCGCCGGGTCGCGACGATCCTGCCGTACTTCCTGCGCCACTGGGAGCGCCACACCGAGAAGATCGATGATCCGAAAGATCCGCTGCGGCCCGGCGACGTCATCTTCATGGACACGTTCCCGTCGCGCTCGGGCCCCGATCACGTCGGCATCGTCTCCGACACGATCGGACCCGCCGGCCTGCCGATGATCATCAACAACTGGACCAACGGTACGGTGACGGCCGAAATGGATCTTCTGACGTTCGTGCCGGTGCTGTACCGGTTCCGCCTGCCCGAGTAGCGCGCGGGGTGTTAGCGCGCGGGGTGTATCGATAGATTCGCGGCGCGCGCACCGTGTTACCCTGCGGCGCCATGAATCGAGCCGGGCCGGAGGAGCCGCGGGTGGGGGGCAGACGATGGCGCCCATGAAGCTGCCGGGATGCGCGCTCGCGCTCCTGCTACTTGCGGCCGGGCTCGCGACGGGGCTCGCGACCCGGCCGGCGCACGCCCAGTCGGACACCGGCTCGTCGTACCGCGCGGTCATCGATCGCGCCGACCTCGAGCGATCGGCGCTGGGCGGCTACCGGCTGCGCGTCTACGTCTCCGCGCTGGAGCTCGCGGGCGCGGTGCTCGATCTGGGCGAGGCGAAGTCGTTCAAGATGCTCGTCAGCAAGACCGATCTCGACGCCCCGGTCGCCGTCGGCCGCTTCGCGGCGTCGGACACCGATCTGGCGATCGTCTTCGTGATCGAGAGCTCGAGCGAGTACGCCGACGTGCTGCGCTCGATCACCGAGGCGGCCGACACCGCGGTGCTCGCCGAGCTGCCGGAGGGCCGCACGCAGGTCGGGATCGTGACCTACGGCGACACGGTCGGGGCCGGGAAGCTGGGCTCGCTCAAGGCCGCGCGCGGCAAGCTCCTCCAGCTCAGCAGCGAGGGCCCCGCGCCCGAGCCGGCGCTGCTCGACGCGCTCGATCGCGCGCTGCGGCTCCTCAAAGGCGCGCGCACCGAGCCGGAGGGCCGGCCGCTGCGCAAGCTCATCGTCGTCGTCAGCGACGGGCGCGACCGCTCCAACGACCGCGATCGCGTCACCGCGCTCGGCAAGCGCGCGGCCGCGGCGGGCGTGCGCATCCACACGTTCGCGCACGCGCCGAACAACGCGCGCCGCCCGCTGCTCCTGCTCGGCGAGCTGTCGAAGCGCTCGTTCGGCACGTTCCGCTGGCTGCACAAGGACGCGACGACGGTCAGCTCGTGGCAGTCGCGCTTCCAGCAGCTCCGCGACGAGATCAAGCAGCAGTACGTGCTGACCTACTTCATCGACGAGGACGTCTCGGGCCGCGAGCTCAAGCTCAAGACCTCGGGCCGCACGGAGCTGACCTCGCTGAACGAGCTCAAGGTGCCGGCGGCCGGCTGCAACGGCGAGCCGTGCGAGTCTGGCTACTGCGCCGAGGTGTGCACGCAGATCCGCGCGGGCGGCGGGCGCGGCATCTTCGGCTGGATCGTCCTCATCATCGGGGTCGCGCTCGGCGGGATCGTGCTCCTCGGCCTGATCGGCTTCGTCATGACGAAGGTGCAGCAGGCGCGCGCCAAGGGGCCGGCGCTGCCGCAGCCGCCGGGCGTGGGCGTGCCGGGAATGCCGGGCACGGTGCCGCCGGGCACGGTGCCGCCGGGCCAGCTCATGCAGAGCCGCCCGCCGATGGCCACCGCGCCGCCGTACCCGACGGCGCCGCCGTCCGCGCAGCTGCCGGCGGTGGCGCCGACGAGCGGGCCGCGGATCTACGTCATGGCGGGCCCGCGCGCGGGCGAGACCCTGGCGCTCCGCCACGGCTTCTCGCTCGGCGCGGCGCCGAACAACGACTTCGTGATCGCGGACGGCTTCGCCTCGAGCCACCACGCGCAGCTCGGTCTGGATCCGCAGGGCAACTGCTGGATCACCGACCTGGGCTCGACGAACGGCACGTTCGTGAACGGCGTCCGCGTCACGCAGAAGATCCTCGATCACGGAGTGACCGTGAAGATCGGCTCGACCGAGATCCGGTTTTTGGCACAATAACCAGCTCGCAGGGAACCATGACGTTCATCCGTCCTTCGGGAAACCTCATCATCGGCGGCCGGGCGTTCCCGACGGACGCCCGGATCGTCAACTTCCTCGATCCGCCGAACTGGAACGCGACGTCGAAGATGTGCATGTCGCTGGACCGCAACCCGCGGCCGCGCTGCACATCGGCTCCGGACGGCGGCGAGTACCCGTACGGGCCGCCCCCGGGCTACTCGGCGTACACGCAGCGCTTCTCGACGCGCCCCGCGCTGCGCCGCAAGGACTGGAACAACGGCATGAACGCGCCGTACGAGGCGGTCAAGGCGGTCGTCAAGCAGTTCGTCATCCACCTCGACAACTGCTTCACCGCCGAGATGTGCTGGGACGTGCTGCAGAACGAGCGCGGCCTGTCATGCCACTTCCTCGTCGACAACGACGGCACGATCTACCAGACGCTCGATCTGGCGCTGATGGGCTATCACGCGTCGGAGTGGAACACGAACTCGATCGGCGTCGAGCTGTGCAACTTCGGCTCGGCGAAGGGGAACCCGAACCTCTACGCGAGCGGCAAGTTCGGCCCCAACCGCAGCCACCGGCCCTGCAAGATCAACGGCCACACGTACCTCGCGTTCGAGTACACGCCCGCGCAGATGGAGGAGATGCGCAAGCTGTCGCGCGCGCTCCTGCGGCTGTTCCCGAACCTGCCGGCCGAGTACCCGCAGTCGAGCCCTGGGCAGCAAGCCTGGGACACACTGCCCAAGAGCGCCACGCTCGGGTTCTCCGGGTACATCGGCCACTACCACCTGGTCCCCGAGAAGTGGGATCCGGGCGTGTGGGACTTCAAGGCGTACTGCCAGAGCCTGCGCGGCGAGTTCGTGTTCCCGCTGTTCCCGCGCACGCCGAAGAAGGATCAGCAGGTCCCGGCGATCCCGACGTCGCAGTCCGAGCTCAAGGCCGAGGCGGCGCAGCTCTACGCGCTCAACGAGAAGGAGGCCGAGGGCGGCTACTTCCCGGTCGGCCCGTGGGGCGAGCACCGGCTGTGGCACGGCGGCGTCCACCTCGCGAAGAAGGCCGGCGATCCGGTGTTCGCGCCGTTCCCGGGCCGCCTCGTCGCCGCGCGGATGGGCGCGTCGTCGCCGATCGGCTCGGTCAACTTCCTCCTGCTCCGCCACCAGATGTCGCTCGATGCAGAGCTCAAGGTCGAGTTCTACTCGCTGTACATGCACCTCGCCGACGAGACGAAGCAGAGCCCGCCGGCCGAGTGGATGACGCGCGAGAGCAAGGACCAGACGGGCTGGAAGCACAAGGGCAAGCCCGGCGTCGTGGTGCTGCTCGACGAGCCGATCGAGGCGGGCGCGCTGATCGGGCACGTCGGCACCGCCGGGCCCGCCGAGCTCTCGCGGGGCCAGCTGCACCTCGAGATCTTCTCGCAGCAGCACCTGTTCGCGAAGGTGCGGAACTCGCCGTGGAACGTGATCGACGGCTCGGGCAGCGGCCGGTTCTGCGACGAGCCGCTCATCATGGACAACATCGACACCAACAAGGACGGGATGCTCTCGCAGCAGGAGCTCAAGGGGTACTCCGAGGGCGGCGCGGGCGCGCAGAACCGCTACATGGTGACGCTCCACGTCTCGGAGTGGACGGCGGATCCGAGCTGGAGCGACGCGCTGCGCGCGGCGAAGGACTACCGGAAGATGAAGCCGGCCGACATCGACGCGCTCGTGAACGAGCAGATCGTGCCGGGGCTGTGGTGGGACGCCGCCGTCGCGGCGCACGCCAAGCTCCCGCCGGACGGGATGGTCTACCACTACAACCCGATCTCGTTCGTCGCGTGGGTCAACGAGAAGATCAACGACGCGCAGAGCCAGGCGCAGAACCAGCCGAAGCCCGACGCCAAGGACGCCAAGGAGCCGCCGAAGAACGTCACGAGCGATCGCGAGGGCCGCGACATGCGCTCGGTCGAGACGCACGAGGAGGATCCGTGCAACGAGCGGCTGGGGCTCAAGGATCTGGTCGAGGGCTATGACTCGCAGGTGTGCAACCCGTGAGGGAGCCCATGAAGCGGACCCCAGACGCGAGCCAAGGAGAGAGCAAGATGCGCGGGAGGAAGCAGCACGCGGAGGCGGCCGCGGAGACGGCCGCGGAGACGGCCGCGGAGGCGGCCGCGGCCGGAGAGCCCGCGGCGCGCCGGTTCCGGCCGCCGTCCCGGCGCACGTTCGTGGCGATGCTCGGCGCCGCGGCGGCGACGGTGGCGCTGCGCGATCGGCTCACGGGCCGCGACGTGATCCGGAACCCGGTCACCGGCAAGCCGATCTGGATCGGGCACGTCTGACGGCCGGTCCGCGCGAGGCGGCCGGCGATGTTGTATCGTCCGCGGCATGAGGGTTCGCCGCCTGCTGACCGCCCTGAGCGTCTGCCTCGCTGCGTCGGCATCGACCGCCGCCGCACAGCCGAAGGCAGATCCGAAGAAGGCCCCGGCCGCGCCGGCCAAGGCGCCGGCCAAGGATCCGGCGAAGGACGCCAAGGCGCCCGCCCCTGCCCCTGCCCCTGCCCCCGGCCCCGGCGGCGAGGTCGTGCAGATGAGCGAGGACACGCCGCCCGCCGACATCGAGGGCAAGGACGAGAACCCGGACGCGCCGCGCACGATCGGCGAGGAGCCCGCGCCGGTGGTCGTGAAGCAAGCGGCGCCCAAGCCCACGGGGTACCCGATCGAAGAGGCGATGCGGCCGATCACGCTGCCGAAGAACATGTCCGAGGTCTCGATCGGCCCGCACGCCCAGTTCTCGCCGTACCAGGGCTCGGACGCGCTGCGCGCGCGCTACGGCATCACGAACGAGATCCAGATCGGCCTGACGTACGTGCTCGGCGGGATCTACGACGATCCGGCCACGGGCGCCGAGAAGATCGGCTTCCACCCCGGCAAGGCGGTCGGCCTCGATCTGACGGTGATGGTGGTCAAGAACTGGCTCGCTGTCCGGGCCGGCATCCCCGTGTACATCAATCCGCTCGCGCTCGGGCTCACGCTCGGCGCGCCGATGAAGTGGCAGTTCGCAGACGGCAAGTACGCCCTCGGCGCGCTCGACGACCTCCTGAACATCCGCCTGTACCGCTTCTTGCCGTCGTTCTACCAGGAGGCAGCGAACGCGTCGGGCGCCTTCGGCACGGGCGAGATGGGCAACAACACGATCCAGTCGCGCGGTAGCCTCCGGTTCGCGGGGTACGGCGTCATGCAGTACCAGCCGAAGCTCGCGTTCATCGCGCGCCTCGGCGTGACCCTGGAGGACTTCGCGACGACGCGGTCCCAGGCCGGCGACAACAGCGGCCTGCGGTCGTTCATCCGGGCCGGGCTGCAGTACTCCGTCCGCAAGTACCTCGATCTCGGCCTCTCGGTCGGCTTCGACGATCTCGCGCGCGCCGGCAGCTTCGGCCCCGCCGGCCTGCTCGCGTTCCGGATCTAGCGCGCGCGGCCGGCCTTGCCGGCGCTGCCGCTGCCCGCGCCTGCGCCTGGGCCTGCGCCTGCGCCGGGGCGCTTCGCGCTGCCCGCGCCCGCGCCCGCGCTGCCGCTGCCGCTGCCGCTGCCTCTGCCTGCGGTGGCGCCGCTGCCGCTGCCGCCGCCGCCCGCCCCCGGCGGCACGAGGAACGGCAGCGGCGGCGGCGCGTCCTTCGCGATGACCTTGAACTTGCGGACGCCGACGAGCTGGCCGCCCTCGGTCACCGTCGTGCAGGTCCACCGGCCCGTCGGATCCGACGGGATGCGCCCCGGCGTGACGTAGCTGACGAAGACGTCGTCGTCGCCGTCGCACGGCAGGCGCGTGGGCGCGACGCGATCGATCTCGCGGCCGTCGAGCGTCCAGATGTGCACGATGGGCTCATTGACGCCGCCGGGCTCGCGGAGCAGCGAGCCGCAGCGCAGCCGATCGAGCTGGTGCGCGCGGATCACGAGCTTGCTGGGCGGCAGGCACTCGTACGAGCTCTCGGAGCCGTGGCCGACCGCCGTCTCGGGCATCGTGAGCGGCACCGGCGGGATCAGCGCGCGGCCGAACCAGACGGCGCCGAGGAGCACGCCCGTCGACGCGACGGTGAGCAGCGCGCCCTGCGGCGCGACCACCTGCCGGAGCGAGAACGAGAGCAGCGCGACCGAGGCGGGCGTCGCGCAGGCGGCGATGACGAGGCCGCTCTGGTGATCGAGGCCGCCGGCGAGCGGCACCATCACGTTGAGCACGGCGAACATCGCCAGGCCGTACATGGCCGACGCGAGGAAGCGGCGCTCCATGATGAAGTGGTCGAACACGATGTCGAGCGTCGAGACGACCGCGCAGATGAGCAGCACCGGCGCGATCCACCAGTTGAAGGAGGACAGAGACCAGGTCGCGCTCGACGCGTAGAGCGGCGTCAGGAAGAAGAACATCTGCTGGTAGAACTGCTTGATGATGTAGTTCGTCGCGACGCGGACGCCCCGGCGCGTCAGCCCCTCCTGCTCGCGGTGGTTCGCCGGCCCGACGATGAACCGCAGGGCCACGAACATCACGAGCCACGACGCGAACAGCGCCACCAGGATCTTGTCGGCGTGCGCGAGGCCGGCGCGCGCGAACAGCATCACGCCGACGCCGAACGACAGCGCGAAGCACGAGTGGACCCACCACAGGCTCTTCAGGAGCCGCCTGAGCGGGCTCGGCGGCGGCGGCGGCGCGGGCGCGGGCGCGGGATCCAGCGGCTCGCCCGGTTCGGGTCTGTCCACGAGCCGTACCTTAGCGTGCGCGAGGAAGACGCGCCGGTCAGGTCGCGCTCGCGATCAGCTCCCGGAAGCGCGCGAGCGCGAGCTCGAGGCGCGCAAGCGGCGGGCCGAACGAGAACCGCAGGTGGCGGCGGAAGCGCGACGGCCGCCCGCCGCGCCGCTTGCCCGGGTTCACGTCGAAGAAGTCGCCAGGGACCGTGATCACGTTGCGCTCGAGGGCGGCGCGGAAGAAGCTCATCCCATCGCTGATCGAGGATGGGAGGTGGTGCGCCGAGGCCCAGATGTAGAACGTGCCCTCGGGCGGCAGATCGATCGTGAAGCCGAGATCGCGGAGGCCGTTCAAGAGCTTCGTGCGCTTCTTGCTGAACTCGGCGTGGATCGCGCGGGTCTCGGCCAGCGTGGCGGCGGGCTCGAGCAGCTCGATCGCCTTGCGCTGCAGCGGGCGCGAGCCACCGCCGTCGAGGAACGAGCCGGCGGAGACCACGCTCTCGATGATCTTCTTGGGCGCGACGGTCCAGGTGACGCGCCAGCCGGGGTAGCGCCAGTTCTTGGTCAGGCCGTCGAGGATCACGACGGGATCGCGGTCGACGTCGGCGACGTAGCGCGCGGCGGTCTCGATCATGCCCTGCGCGACGAGATCGGGGCGCCAGATGTAGTGCGAGTAGAACTCGTCGAAGATCAGGGAGCAGTCGAGGTCGCGCCCGACGGCGACCCAGTCGGCGAGATCGGCGCCGCCGATCACCTTGCCGGTCGGGTTCGCGGGGTTCGAGACGAGGATCGCGCCGAGCCCGCGGCCCAGGACCTCGCGCCGGAGGTCTGGCGCCGAGAACGTGTAGCCGCGCTCGCCCTCGAGCAGGATCGGGATCGGCGAGAACAGCCGGAACACGTCGAGGAGCTCCTCGTAGGCGGTGTAGTCCGGCAGGAAGTGCCCGAGGTTGATGTGGCCGAGCGACGCGGCGACGCGCGTGAGCGCCGAGCGGCCGCCGCCCGAGACGGCGACGTTCTCGGCGCTGTACTTGCTGCCGAGGCCGCGGCGGAACAGCTCGTTGTAATAGCCGGCGATCGCCTCGCGGAGCTCCCACAGGCCGGCCACGGGCGCGTACTCCTGATCGCCGGCCAGGATCGGTAGCTCGCTGATGCGCGGCGGCGCGCCGGGGAGCACGTCGGCCTCGGGCATGCCCTGCCCCAGGTTCGCCCAGTCCTCGGCGGACGGCGAGTAGCCGCGGCGCTGCGCCTCGGTGGTGACGAAGATGACGCCGGTCCGCGGGACCTCGCGGAACGCGGCGAAGCTCGGCGCATCGGGCGCGGCGTCGGATCCGGTCTTCACGCGTGGGCCTTGCGTCATTCGCGGCAATGTATCACGCAGCCTCCGGCAGCCTCGGCAGCCTCGGCAGCCTCGGCGACCGCGGCGGCCCCGGGGCCGCGCCCTGCCCGACCCTCGGCGAGCGCCCGCGTGCGACCGCAAACGTCGGGGGGCCCGCGCCGCGTCTGCCCGGCGCCTTGTGCTAGCGTGAGGCGTGTCCGTCTGGCAGGACCTCCACGATCAGGAGCGCGTCGTCGCGCGGCTGCAGAGGGCGATCGAGCGAGACCGCGTCCCGCACGCGTACCTGTTCGCGGGGCCGCCGGGCGCGCCGATGTACGAGACGGCGCTCGCGCTCGCGAGCGCGCTGTCGTGCCTGCGCGCCCGCGGCGAGGGCTGCGACCCGGACGATCCGGCCCGGTGCGAGGCGTGCGCGAAGATCGCGGGCGGGATCCACCCCGACGTGGTGACGCTGCTGCGCGAGGGCGCGGCGCAGATCGTCCCGATCGAGAGCGTGCGCAGCCAGGTGATCGCGCGGATCGGCCTGCCCCCGCACGAGGGCCGGGTCCGCGTGTTCATCGTCGAGGAGGCGACGGCGATGGCGCCGCCGGCGGCGAACGCGCTGCTCAAGACGCTCGAGGAGCCGCCCGCGCGCACGCTGTTCGTCCTGTGCACGACGGCGCCCGAGCAGCTCCTGCCGACGATCCGCAGCCGCTGCCAGCGGGTGCGCTTCGGCGGCGGGGCCGCCGTCGGGGCGGACGCGGATCCGGCGCGCGCCGAGCGGGTCGCGTCCCTCAGCGCGGAGCTCGCGGCCGATCGCCACGAGCCGTCGCTGGCATCGCGGATCGCCGAGACCAAGGGCGACGCGGCGCCGGTGCTCGTCGCGGCCGCGCAGCTCCTGCACCGGCGCGCCCACGCGGCCGCCGTGCAGGCGGATCTGGACGCGGCGCAGCGGGCGTCTGCCCGCGCGCAGGCGATCCTGTCGTGGCACACCGCGGTCTCGATCCACAACGCGAACCCGTCGCTCGCGATCGACGCGCTGATCTCGCAGCTCGATCTGCTGCCCGCGCTCGGAGCGCCGCCATGAGCAGCGACGGGCCGGACGGCGGGCCGAGCGACGGACCGGGCGACGAGCCGGGCGACGGGCCGGACGACGCCGCGGACGCGGCGGGCGATGGCAGCAGCGCAGGCCCCGAGGGCGCGCCACGGCGGCGCAGGCGGCGCAGGCGGCGCGGCGAGGATCGCCGACGCCCCGAGGGCGGCGAGCCGGCTCCGCGCGCGACCGAGGGCGGCGGCGGCGAGCCGGCTCCGCGCGCGGCCGAGGGCGGCGGCGGCGAGCCGGCTCCGCGCGTGGCCGAGAGCGGCGGCGGCGGGCCCCGCGACCACCGCGACCGCGGCGCAGGACGCGGCGCGCAAGGCGGGCGGGCCGAGACCCGCGCCGAGGGGCCCCGCGGGCGGCGCCGCCGCGAGCGCGGCGGTCGCGACGGCGGCGGCCGCGATGGCGGCGCACCCGAGGGCCGCGCCGCGGGCGGCGAGCGGCCGCGCGAGCCGCGCGAGCCCCGCGAGCCACGCGGCGAGCGGCGCGGCGGCGGACCGCAGGAAGATCGGCGCGGCGCCGGATCACAGGAAGATCGCCGCCGCGGCGGCGAGCGGCCGCTCGGGCCGCGCGAGCCGCGCGCCGAGACTCGGCCCGACACGGCGCGCGCGCTCCGCACGTACGAGACCCCGACGCCGCGGCTCGAGCAACGCCGGCCCGCCCCCGAGGACGCCGAGACCGACGCGGCGCCGGAGGTCCCGTCGGAGGCGTGGGGCACCGACGACGCCGGGCCGCCGCCGCCCGTCGCGCTCGCGCCGGACCTGCCAGCCGACGCGCCCGAGGACGATCCCGATCCGCTGACCTATCCGCTGCACGACGGGCCGAGCGCCACGCTCGGCGACGACGTCGTCAGCGTCGCGGGCGTGCGCTTCGTGCCGGGCGGGCGCGTCACGTGGTTCGACGCCGGCGAGGCCGACTACGCCGCTGGCGAGCCGGTGATCGTCGACGGCGATCGCGGGCAACGGCTCGGGTGGATCGCCGTGCCGCCGGCGCGGCGGGCCGGGCGCCCGCCCGCGGGGGACGATCGCCGGGCGCGGCGCGTGGTCCGGCGCGCGAACGAGCGCGACCTGCGCGCCGAGCGCGAGGGCGAGGACGATCGCGCCCGCGCGCTGCGCGTCGCGAAGGACCGCGCGGCCGCGCTGCGGCTCCCGCTGAAGGTGTTCCGCGTCGAGGTGATGGGCCAGCTCGGCCGCGGCGCCAAGCTCAACGTCTACTACACGAGCGACGAGCGGCTGGACCTGCGCGAGCTGATCCGCGATCTGGGCAACCAGCTCGGCGCCCGCATCGAGCTGCGCCAGCTCGGCGTCCGCGACGAGGCCAAGGCGGTCGGCGGCATCGGCTCGTGCGGCCTGACGCTCTGCTGCACGACCTGGCTCCCCGACTTCGTGCCCGTCTCGATCAAGATGGCCAAGGATCAGGGCCTCGTCTTGTCGCCGACGAAGGTGTCCGGCCAGTGCGGCCGGCTCAAGTGCTGCCTCGTGTACGAGCAGGCGGGCTACGCCGAGCTGCGCAAGGGGCTCCCCAAGCTCGGCAAGCGCGTGATCGGCGCGCGGGGCGAGGGCCGCGTCGTCGAGGTGGACGTGCTCCGCCAGCGCGTCCGCGTCTCGTACGGCCCCGGCGACACCGAGGTCGTGCCCGCCGCCGAGGTGCGGCCGATGTTCCCGTCGGGGGCCTCCCCGGGCGACCATGGCGGCCGCGGCGACGCCGAACCAGACGACGCCACCGACCGCGGCGGTGCCCCCGACCGCGGCGGTGCCCCCGGGCGCGCGGGCCGTGATCGCCGGCGCGCCGACCCCGAGGAGCGCCCGTCCGACGACGCCAGCGACCTCGCCGCCGCCGCCATCATCGCTCACGATCAGGCCCTCGCCGACGAGCAAACCGCCGACGAGGCGCTCGCCGAGCCGGGCGCCCTCTCCGCCGAAGCCACCGGCCCCGAGGACGACGCCTTCGACGACCTCGACGCCGACGACCTCGACGTCGACTCCGTCCTCCGCGCACGCTTCCCCTTCGAGGACGAGGGCGAGGACGACGAGGGCGAGGACGACGAGGGCGAGGACGACCCACCCGACGACGAGCCGACGAGCGATTCATGAGCACGTTCTACATCACGACGCCGATCTACTACGTCAACGACGTCCCGCACCTCGGCCACGCGTACACGACCATCGTGTGCGACGCGTTCGCGCGGTTCCACCGGATGCGCGGCGACAGCACGCGCTTCTTGACCGGCACCGACGAGCACGGCCAGAAGGTGGAGGAGGCCGCGGTGAAGCGCGGGCTCACGCCGCAGCAGCTCGTCGACGAGGTCGCGCCCCGCTTCAACGAGACCTGGCAGCGGCTCGGCATCGCGGACTACCGCTTCATCCGCACGACGAGCGAGCGGCACAAGCGCGTGGTCCACGAGCTGTGGCAGCGGATCCGGCGCGAGAACCCCGACGACCTGTACCTCGCGTCCTACCAGGGCTGGTACTGCATCGGCTGCGAGGCGTTCTACACCGAGAGCCAGCTCGCGCGCGAAGGCGACGCCTGGATCTGCACGACGCACAAGAAGCCCGTCACCTGGCTCGACAAGGAGCGGAGCTGGTTCTTCCGGCTGTCGCGCTACGCCGCGCCCTTGCTCGCGCACATCGAGGCGAACCCGGACTTCATCCGGCCCGAGGCGTACCGCAAGGAGATCGTCGCGTTCCTAAACAGCGGGCTCCGGGACCTGAGCGTCTCGCGCACGAGCTTTGCCTGGGGCATCCCGGTGCCCGAGCCCGATCCCGAGGGGCTGTCCCACGTCATCTACGTGTGGATGGACGCGCTCACGAACTACCTCTCGGATCTGTGTCCGGAGGACGGACAGATCGGCGGCCCCGACGTCGAGCGCTTCTGGCCGCACGCGCTCCACGTGATCGGCAAGGACATCCTCCGCTTCCACACGGTGTACTGGCCCGCGTTCCTCCTCGCGGCGAAGCTGCCGCTGCCGAAGGGCATCCTCGCGCACGGCTGGTGGACGGTGCGCGGCGAGAAGATCTCGAAGTCGATGCCGGCGACGCGCGTCGATCCGACGGCGCTCGCCGACGCGCTCGGCGCCGGCTCGCCGCTCGGGCGCGCGATCGGCATCGACGCGATGCGGTACTACCTCCTGCGCGAGGTGCCGCTCGGCAACGACGGCGACTTCACGTTCGAGTCGCTGTTCGAGCGGTTCAACGCCGATCTCGCGAACGACCTCGGCAACCTCGTGAACCGCAGCCTGACCCTGCTCACGAAGTACGAGGCCGAGCACCGGCCGGCGCGCGACGCCGCGGCCGCGACCGAGGGCAGCCCGCACGCGCAGCTCGCGGCCCACGCGGTGGAGACCGCGCGCGCCGCCGCCGCGCACTTCGAGGCGCTGGCGCCCTCGCGCGCGCTCGAGGCGATCTGGCGCTTCATCGGCACCGCGAACCGGTTCATCGACCAGACGCGGCCCTGGGCCATGGCCAAGGCCAACGACCCGGCGCTGCCGCACACGCTGTGGACGCTGCAGGCGAGCCTGTGGGTGATCGCGCGGCTGATCGCGCCGGTGCTCCCCGCCACCGCGGCGAAGCTGCGCGAGTGGATCGGCGACACCGGCGAGCTCACGTGGCCGGTGCAGGCCGGCGCCGGGACGGATCCAGCCGAGCCGGCCATGCCGCTGTGGGCCGACCTGCAGCTCCGAGCCAGCCCGCCGAGCCCGCTGTTCCCGCGGCTCGACGAGGCGGCGCAGGCGAAGATCTTCGCCCAGATCGTCGGTGAGCAGGCCGTGCCCGCCGCCGTGCCCGCCGCCGTGCCCGCCGAGCCCGCCGCAAAGCCCGCGCCCGCTGCCGCCGCGAAGCCCGCGCCCGCCGCGGCGGACCCCGCGTCCGCCACCATCAAGATGGTCGACTTCTCTCGCGTCGAGCTGCGGACCGGCCGGGTCCTCTCGGCGGTGGCGGTGCCCAAGGCGAAGAAGCTCCTGCACCTCTCCGTCGATCTCGGTGAGGCTCAGCCGCGCTCGATCGTCGCCGGGATCGCCGAGGCGTACGCGCCGGACCAGCTCATCGGCAAGCAGGTGATCGTCGTCGCGAACCTCGAGCCGGCGACGATCCGCGGCATCCGCTCCGAGGGGATGATCCTCGCAGCCGGCGAGGAGACAATCGCCGGACTTTCCGCCCTCGATCGCGACGTCCCTCCCGGAACGCGCGTAAGATGAGCGCGCAACGCGCCATGTCCGAGCATCGCCGTGCCGCACGCCTCGTGGTCAACGCTCCGGCCGTCGTGGAATCGATCGGGCAGGTCCCGATGAACCTCCATCCGAACCTCGCGGCCGTGTTTCGCCGCGTCGAGGCGGACTCCTCGACGCTCGGCAAGCGCTTCCCCGCGGTGGTCCGCGATCTCTCGACGAACGGCGCGTTCATCTCGGGCATGACGCTGCCCCTGCTCACGCGCGTCGCGATCAAGTTCGAGATCCGCGGCATCGGGCCGATCGACGCCGTCGGCTGGGTCCTGTGGCAGCGCACCGCCGACTGCGAGCTCCCCGGCGAGAACGGCCCCGCGACCCTGCCCCGAGGCTTCGGCGTCCTGTTCGAGTCGATCCCGCTCGAGACCCGCGCCGCGATCGCCGCGTTCGTGTCGCGCCAGTAGGAATAGCCGGCGCGCGGCCGCGAGTTTCGCCCCAGCCATGCCGACGCGACACCGCTTCCGCCCGCGCTACCGCGGCGTCGCGTGGACGGCGGCCATCGTCGGCGGCTCGCTCGCGGCCGTGTCGGCGGTCGCCGGTGTCGTCCTCGCGCCGCTCGTGACCGGCGCGATCGGCGTCGCGCTGGGCGCCGCCTACCTGGCGTCGCCGACGTGGCGCCTCGCCGTCACCACCGACGACGACGGCCTCGAGGTCGGCGCGGCCGGCCGCCGCCGGTTCCGGCTCGCGTGGGCCGACGTCGCGCGCGTCATCGCGTCCCCGAAGACGCACACCTGCTACGTCGACGGCGGCGTCCCCGAGCGCAGCCTGCTCGTCCCCGGCGAGGGCGCGCCCGCGCCCTACGACCTCGAGGATCGGCCCGCGCTGGTCGCCGCGATCCTCGCGCACGTGCCGGCCGAGCGCATCACCGTCGTCGAGTCGCTGGAGCAGGCGCGCGAGCAGCTCCGCCCGGCGCCCCCGGCCCCGCCAGCGCCCCCGGCCCCGCCGACAAGCGACGGCTGACGCCGGGCGCGATCAGACATCTGCTGCGATGCAGCGCTGGATATCGGCGTAGAGCAGGTCCCCCACCGAGACGAGCGGCTGCCCACCGATGTGGTGATAGACGATCCGCGCGATCCACAGGACGAGCACGTACTCGATCCGGTGCGCGTTGATGAGCATGTCGGCGCACACCAAGAACGAGCCCCACGCAGTCGCTACGTCCTCGAAGCGGGCGCCTACCAAGAGGGCAGCGCCGAGGTGCGCGAGCAAGCCTTGCACGTTGAACTCGAACTTCTCCCCTCGCTTGAACGGGATGGGCTGATCAGGCGGATACCCGGCGACCGGCGCCCAGACGAGGCGTTCGTTCAGCGCGAGCGCGGTGAAGCCCTTGGTCCAGTACCACCTGTCGCGGGTAAACATGATGGCAGAGAGGTAGGGGCGGAACGACTCGAGCACCGAGGGCGGAACGTCGAAGCCGATGATCTCGAATGCGTTCGTCGCGTCGGACATGTCCTGGATCGTCGGCGACAGCGAGCCAGCGTCCGGGTCGCGCTCGGCGAGGTACGCCGCGACCGCCTGCGGAACTACGTGCCGGATCGGCGCGAAG
The DNA here is from genome assembly GCA_035558535.1 of Kofleriaceae bacterium. GTDB lineage: Bacteria > Myxococcota_A > Polyangia > Haliangiales > Haliangiaceae > JABFXX01. Next base: position 40,192 of record DATMCI010000055.1, on the reverse strand, counting down.
ATCTCACGCACGAACGCGGGACCGTGCGTGAAAAAGAGCTCCGCGGTCAGGTACCCGACTCGATCGGCAGCGAACCAGCTCCCTCGAGCGTGCGCCGCGAGCCTCTTGGCAATGACCTGCGGAATATGATCGGTGAAGTAGTCGCCAGTTTGAAAGCTCGCGATGTGGGCGATGCGCTCAGACCATGTCATTGGGGCTTTCCTGTCGTTGCCTGGGTTGCCACGTCGATGAACTTCGGATCGACGCGCTTCCTGGGAGTCGCTCACCTGTCCGGCCTCTCGAATACACGGGCGCGTGGCGCGGCGAGCGCTGCGTCAGAGCCGGCCGGACCAGCCGATGACCCCACCGCCTCGCTCCACTGCCACGATCGGCGCCCCACCCTCCCCGTACTCACGCCCGATCTGCCAGGCCGCGACGCCCAACAGCACGAGGCCGGTGCCGCCAAAGAACAGTCCCATCGGGGCCGTGTTGCGGTATCTCTCGCGCACATGCACTCCCGGGCGCGTGACCGCGTCCCGGTCAGCGATGAGTAACAGGGGCGCCGCGGTCAGCGCGCCGACGCCCAGGCCCAGCGCCGCGGCGGTGAGGTGCTCCATCGAGGTCGATTCGCGCAGGTAGAGATAGAGGCCAGCTCCCATCACCATGGAGCTGCTCGCGCACGCGAGGGCCGCCGGCAACTTCCAGTCGGTGTACCTCGGGACTTTGTGATCATCTTCCGGGGCCGCGATGTACCAGGCGAGGCTGCCGGCGGTCGCCAGCACGCCAGTGGCGAGCACGATCTGCGGGATTGGCGACCACGAGCGCCGGCGCTCGCGCGGCATCGCCGTGGCAGCAGTCGCGAGGACCTCGAGGCCGGGACCGGTCGCTCCATCCACGAGGAAGCGCGCGAGCGCCCTCGGCCCTCCGGCGTCGTCGAGATAAATGCGCGCGCGGCGAAGCTCGATCCCGTCGCGGTACCGTGCGCCCACCAGGATGGGGCGCCCCTTGTATTGCCCCGTGGCGAGGACGGCCAGCGTGCCCTGCCCCATCCACCGGCGCGCGACCTCGAGCGCGTACTTGTCTTCGTACGCGCGGGCCTCCTCGTTCGCGAGCTGGAGCCCGATCCACGCGTCGGTGGCCCACACGGACATGTCGAGGTTCAGATCGACATCGAGATACGAGTCGTCGTTCGCAGCCACCAGGACCTCGTACTGGCGGCCGATCGAGCCGGGGGGACGGAGGAAGACCCGGTAAGTCCCGGGCACGAGATCGGCCAGCTCGGCGGTGCCCGTCCCGCGGAGCTGACCGTCCACGAAGATCGCGGCCTCGGGATGTCCGCTCACGATCGAGAGCCGGCCACGCGCCATCTCGCGGACGCGCGTGGCCACGTCGCTGTAGAGCCGCTCTCCATCGCGCCCCCACGCCTCGTCACGCGCGACCGCGCGCGCGGGGAAGACGCGGATCATCTCGGTCATCGTGCGAGCGGCACCGCGCACATCAGCGAGGCGCCGCTGGGTGACCGCGAGCGCGACATAGGCCTTGAACACGTGATCGAGGTTGCCGATGTCGCTCACGACCAGCGCGGGGTTGCGATGCACCTCGTCGAGCGCCCGCGTGAGCTTGGTGCTCGCCTCCTCCCACTGGGCCGCCGCGAACGCTGCCCAGCCGTCGCGCAGGTGCTGCGCGATGCTCGCTTCCGTCAGCTCCGGATCGAGGACGCCAGGCCGCGGCATCGCCTGGCCGGCCAGCCGCTGGATCGCGGCCGGACGCGCGGCGAACCCGTACGGCTCGAGCAGATCGCGGAGCGTGTCCATGACGCGGCCGATCTCGGCAGACCGCGCACCGACGTGCGACTCGAGCACGAAGATCGGCGTATCCAGACTCGTCTTCGCAGAGGCCGTCCTCGGCGCACCGAGCGCTACGAGCACGGCCACGAGAGTTGTTACCAGAACCTGCATCAGCTGCTCCTTTTCATCGGTCTTCATCGGCTGTCATCAGGCCGCATCGGCTCCCACGAGCCGCTGCCTGCTGTCACCACGTCCGCCGGACGGTGGTTGTTCGATTGGCTGTCACGACGAGCTCTGCCCACGGCTGCACGAAGACCTCGAGCTCGCCGCTCCCTGGGAGGCGAGCTGCGCCGCGCCTGCTCCCGGCGCCCAGTCTTCGATCGAGCGAGACGGCACCGGCGCGGCAGGCCGCGGCGCCGACCGCGCAGACGCCACGACGGGCGCGGCCGCGGCTGCCATCCCCGCATCCAGTCCCGCCGCGCTCGCCACGGCAGCCACGGCCGCGCCCGTCCCTGGAGCCCGCGTCGGATCCCCTACCCGCGCGGGCTCAACATCAGGAACGCTCACGTCAGACGAGGCCGCCACAGCAGCGAGCTGAGCGGTCACCGGGCCGATCGCGCCGCGTCCGAGCCCCAGGCGCATCGCCACGAGAACCGTGCCGACCGCGATCGCTGGATCGCCCGCGCTGACCGGCACCGGACTAGCCCTGCCCATGCCGCGAATCTTTCCTACTCTCTCCAGAATTGCAATCCATCTCGACATGTCCGAGACGTTTGCCCAACAGGAGTGTTAGGAATGTTGGCTAGATCGCATGATAGACATCCGGCAGATATCCAATTAGCGTCGATATCAAATTATTACCTTGATGCGAAATTGACCTTGATAACAGGAGCGTAAATAGGATCGCTTGTAGGATTGACAGTCGAGCGCGGCCGAGCGAGCGCCCGCGGCCGGGTGAGCGCCCGCGGCCGGGTGAGCGCCCGCGGCGGCCATCTGCTACGGTGCGGGCGCCGTGTCGTTCCTGTTCCCGAGCTCGACGATCACGCTCGAGGCCGCGCTGCGCGACCTGGCGCGGGGCAGCCCGAGGGCGCGCGCCGCCGCCGCGCACGCGCTCGGCGACGTCTCGGACGCGACCGAGAAGCACCGCGCCGTCGAGGCCCTGATCCGCGCCCTCGACGACGACCGCGCCGAGGTGCGCTCCGAGGCGTGCGCCTCGCTCGGCGAGCTCCGCGATCCGGCCGCGCTGCCCCAGCTCGTGAAGCGGCTGGGCGACGGCATCCCGGTCGTGCGCCAGAACGCCGCGATCGCGCTCGGCTCGATCGGCCACGCCGACGGCTTTGACCCGCTCGCCGAGGCGCTGCGCGACGGCCCGGCCGATCTGCGGTTCCAGGCCGCGACCTCGCTCGCCGAGATCGACGCCAAGCGCGCGTTCGCGCCGCTCGCCGAGACGCTCGGCGACCGCGATCCGCAGGTGGCCGGCGCGGCCGCGCTCGCGCTCGGCGCCATCGGCGACAAGCGCGCGATCGAGCACCTCGCGCCGCTGCTCGAGCACGCCGAGCCGCCGGTGCGGTTCGACGCGGCGTACGCGCTGGCCGAGCTCGGCGATCCGGCCGGCCGCGCGACCCTGGTCGGCAACCTCGGCGACGTCGAGCGCGCGTGGGACGCGGTCACGGCGCTCGCGACGCTCGGCTCCCCCGACGACGCCGACGCGCTCGGCCGCGCGCTGTCGAACCGCCGCGTGCCGCCCGAGGCCACGGTGCTCGCCGCGGGCACGCTCCTCGGGATCGCACCGGAGAGCGCGCACGCCGAGGCGGCCCGCCGCGTGCTGCTCGCCGCGCTCGGCTCGCGCAAGACGCACGTCCGCGGGCTCGCCGTCGAGCAGCTCGGCGCGCTCGGCCCCGCGTGCGCGGCGTGGGCGCAGATGCCGCTCGAGAAGCTGGCGCGATCCGGCAAGGGCGGCGAGCTGCTCGAGCAGATCGCGTCCGCGCTGCACGCGATCTCTGCCGGCGAGCCAGAGCGCGGCGCCGATGCGACCTCGGCCGATGAGCCGGCGCGCGGCGATGCCGCCGCGAAGGAGCGGCCGTGACGCTGTTCGACTCGCACGCCCACGTCGACGGCCCGGAGTTCGACGCCGACCGCGGCGACGTCCTCGCGCGCGCCCGCGCCGCCGGCGTCGCGCGGATGGTCGTGATCGGCGCCGTCGGCGATCCGGCGAGCGCCGAGCGCGCCGTCGCGCTGGCCGAGCGCGATCCGGACATCTGGGCCACCGTGGCCACGCACCCGCACGACGTGGCGAAGATGACGCCGGCCTGGTGGGAGATCCACGAGCGGCTCGCGCAGCACCCGCGCGTCGTCGCGATCGGCGAGACGGGCCTCGACTACTACTACGATCACTCGCCGCGCGACGCGCAGCGCGATGCGTTCGCGCGCTTCCTCGAGCTGGCGCACGCGGTGGGCAAGCCGGTGGTCTGCCACATCCGCGACGCGCACGAGGACGCGCGCGCGATCCTCGCCGCCGGGCGCGCCGGCGAGCTCGGCTGCGTCATCCACTGCTTCACCGGCACCCCGGACGACGCGCGCGCCTACGCGGACCTCGGCTACTACGTCTCGTTCAGCGGCATCGTCACCTACAAGACGGCCCAGCCCCTGCGCGACGCGGTGCCGCTGATCCCGCGGGATCGCCTCCTGATCGAGACGGATTGCCCCTACCTGGCCCCGGTCCCGAAGCGCGGCCGGCGCAACGAGCCGGCGTTCCTCACCCACACGGCCGAGGTCGTCGCGAGCTGCGCAGGCATGAGTTTCGAGGAGTTGGCCCGCACGACCGCGGAGAACACGTGCCGGATCTTCCGGATCGCCACGCCCCCGGCAGACGCGCCCCCACCGGCTTGACGCACCGGACCGCGGCGGGTATAGCTTGCCCCCTCGTTTCGGATACGTAGGAGCTGTTTCGCCATGGCGCTCAAGATCGGCCTGCTCGGCAAAAAGATCGGTATGACCCAGGTGTTCGCGGAGGACGGCGAGTCCATCCCCGTCACCGTGATCCAGACGGGCCCGAACGTCGTGGTCGGTACGCGCACGATGGAGCGCGACGGGTACTCGGCGCTGATCCTCGGCTTCGATGAGAAGCCGATCCGCCTGGCCACCAAGGCCGAGGTCGGCTCGATGAAGGCCGCCAACGCCAAGCCGCAGCGCTTCATCCGCGAGCTGCGCCTGCCGGCCGAGGAGGTCGCGAAGTTCCAGGTCGGCCAGGTGCTGGGCCCCAAGGACATCTTCGCCGACAACACCCCGATCGACGTCGAGGGCATGAGCAAGGGCAAGGGCTACCAGGGCGTCATCAAGCGCCACCACATGTCCGGCATGACCCGCTCGCACGGCACGCACGAGTACTTCCGCCACGGCGGATCGATCGGCTGCCGCCTCACCCCGCAGCGCGTCCACCGGGGCAAGCGCATGGCGGGCCAGATGGGCCACGACAAGGTCAGCATCCAGAACCTCCAGCTGTTCCGGATCCTCGGCGAGGAGAACTGCATCCTCGTCCGCGGCGCGGTGCCGGGCGCCACGAACGACTACGTCGTCGTGACGAAGGCCGCGACGCGCACGGTGTACAAGCGCCGGGGCCAGGGCAAGGAAGAGGTCCGGTCCAAGAACCCGCTCAAGGCGTCCAAGAAGGCGGCCGCGGGTCGCGGCTAGCGCCTGGCGCTCGCTCTCGAGGACGCCCGGCGCTCGCAGCGCCGGGCGTTCGTGTTTCAGTCATGGCTCGTTCGAAGCTCGAGGACCGCGCCATCCGGCGCGATCGCTTTCACCAGCAGGCAAAGCGGGAGGGGTACCTCGCGCGCGCCGTCTACAAGCTGTCCGAGCTCGACGAGAAGCACCGGCTGCTTGGCCCCGGGGACCGCGTGCTCGATCTGGGCTGCGCGCCGGGATCGTGGCTGCAGTACGCGCGCGAGCGCGTCGGCGACGCGGGCATCCTCGTGGGGCTGGATCGGGCGCCGCTGCCGCGGGCGCTGCCGGGCGCGCGGATCGTCGTCGGTGACGTCATGACGATCGATCCCGCGGCGCTGCGCGGCGATCTGACGGCGTTCGACGTGGTGCTCTCCGACATGGCGCCGGACACGAGCGGCATCCGCAACCTCGATCAGGCGCGCTCCGAGGCGCTGTTCGAGCGCGCGCTCGAGCTGGCGGTGGCGCTGCTCGCGCCGGGCGGCCACTTCGTCGGCAAGCTGTTCCAGGGGCCGGACTGGAAGCGGCTCACCGAGGCGGTGCGCGCGCGGTTCGAGCTGGCGAAGACGGCGAAGCCGGCGGGGAGCCGCCAGATCTCGATCGAGCAGTACGTGATCGGCAAGGGCTTCCGCGGCCGGCGCGCCGGCGGCCAGCGTGCCGATGGGGCGGCCGCGTCATGAGCGGGCCGATCCGCATCGCGATCGATCCGTGGGGCGAGCCCCCGCCGCGCAAGATCGAGCAGGTCGTCGAGATCCTGCACCAGGGCGGCGTGGCCGCCTACCCGACCGACTCGATCTACGCGCTGGGCTGCGCGATCGAGTCGCGCGACGCGATCGAGCGCATCTACCGCGCGAAGGGCATGCAGCGGAGCCAGCGCCTCGCGCTGATCTGCCCGGACCTGTCCACCGCGTCGGAGTTCGCGCTGTTCTCGCAGACGGCGTTCCGCCTCGCGCAGCGGATCTTCCCCGGTCCGTACACGCTCGTGGTGCCGGCGACGCGGCAGGTGCCGCGCACGCTGACGGACGCCAAGCGGCGCACCGTCGGGATCCGCATCACGAGCCACCCGATCGCCCAGGCGCTCGCGAAGGGCCTGGGGCGCCCGCTGCTCACGTCGAGCGCGACGGTGCCGAACACCCACGAGCCGTGCCGCGACGCCGAGGAGATCCTCGAGGCGTTCGAGAAGCACATCGACGTCGTGATCGACTCGGAGCAGACGCCGGCCGAGCCGTCGACGGTGATCGAGGTCGACGGCGAGCAGATCTCGCTGATCCGCCAGGGCCAGGGCTCGCTCGACGGCATCATCGACGTCGAGCTCCTGCCCGTGCCGCCGGCCGAGGCGCCCGAGCCCGGCGGCCGCCGCCGGGCCGGCCGGCGCTAGCGGCGCCAGCGGCGCCCGCGCGCGATCAGCGCTCGATCAACGCTCGATCAACGCTCGATGACCCGGGCAGTGACGCCGTCCGGCCAGCTCTCCTTCGCGAGCCACGGATCGAAGCCGGCGCGCTTGATCGCCGCGATCATCGGCCGGGTCACCTCCTTCGGGGTGCCGAGCGACGCGTCGTACGAGACGAAGATGCTCTCCTTCGAGAGATCGAACCCGAGCTCGTAGACGCTCGGCACCGCGGCGAGCGCGAAGCGCACCTGCACCGGGCACGACTCCTCGCAGTACATCCCGAGCGCCTTGATGGTGACGCGCGTCAGGGACGGCGGAGGCGGAGGCGGCCGCTTCGGCGGCGACGGCGCAGTGACGGGCGGCGACGGTGCCACCGCGGGCGCGGGCGCGGGCGCGGGCGCGGGCGTGGCTGCCGGGCGCTCCTCGCGGCTGCACCCGGCCAGCGCGCCGGCCACCACGCCAGCCACCGCGCAGGCGAGCGCACAGCCGCGCGCGAGCCGACCGCGCCGGCCCTGTGGGCCGCGCGCCGTCATCGGCGCCGCGGCGGCGGCCGCTTCGGGCCGGTACCGCCCTTCGGCGGCGCCGCGCCCTCGGGATCCGGCAGATCCAGCTCCTGCGGCAGCTTCGCATCGATCAGCGCGGCGATCCGCCCGAGCTCGGCGAGCGGCGCCAGCGGCGTGTTCGCGTTGCGCAGCTCGACGAGGATCGCCTTCGCGCGGTCCTTGTCCGCGGCCGAGGAGCTCTTGCGCGTGATCAGCACCTCGGCGAGCGTGAGCTTCACCGCCGGCGTGACGGCCGCCTTCTTCGACTCGTCCTCGTCCGCCTCCTTCAGGATCGGCTCGAGGAGCTTCAGCGCCTCGTCCGGCAGGTTGGCCCGCAGGACGACCCGCGCCTGCATCGCGCGCGCGGGGAAGTAGCCCGAGTTGGAGCGCAGGTACTCGACGAACGGCGTGCGCTGCTTGGTCTGCGGATCGGTCGCGGCGATCTTGGTGCCGTCGGACAGGACGAGCGGCTCGCGCTTGGCCGGATCGGTGCCGAGCGACCAGTCGAGGAAGCGGCCCGCCTTCTGCGGATCCTTCTCGGCGAGCGCCACCTCGGCGAGCGCCGTCAGGGTGCGGTACGCGACCGGGTTCGGCGACTCGTCCGAGACGCCGGCCACCGCCTGCTCGAGCTCGGGCTTGGCCTTCTCGGGGCTGCCGGCGGCGAGCCAGGCGACGCCGAGCGCGTGGCGCGGGAACTTGCTGTGCGCCTTCTTGCGGACGCGATCGAGCGAGTTGGCGTGCTCCTCGCGCTCGCTCGCGCTCCCCGCCGCCATCATGCGCGCCTGCGCGTTCAGGGCCTCGGCCTCGACGAGCTGCGGCGCCTCCTTGTACAGCTCCGCGGCCTCCTCGCGCGCCTCCTTGTACTTGCCCAGATCGATGTTCGCGTACACGCGCAGCGCGCGCGGCCGCCGGCCAGCGAGCTTGGTCGCGATCTCGAGCGCCGGACCGGGCAGCCCGGCGCCGAGCAGCAAGGCGGCGTTGACGAGCTTCGTCATCTGATCGCTCTCCGCCTTCTTGCTGAACCAGAACACCCGGCTGCGCGCCTGCCCCATGCGCGCCAGGTCGCCCATCAGGTAGTACGCCCACGCGACCCGCGACCAGAACCGCGGCTCGCTGGGCGCCTTGCCCGCCGTCTGCGCGGACGCGAGCGACGACATCGCCAGCTTCCACTCGTCGGCCATGATGTTCGCGATCGCGAGCGCGAGGTGGCGGTACGCCTCGGCGCGCGGCGGGATCGTGGCGAGGTTGAACTTCTCGTTGAGCTCGGGGACGACCTGATCGTCCTCGAACGCGGCCTCGGCGCGCGCGAGCGCGCGGCCGAGCACGAGCAGCGGGTGGTTCTTCGACTTCTCGTTCGCCTTCTTGTAGAGGTCGAGTCCCTCCTCGAGCTGGCCGTCGTCGACGAGCAGGTCGGCGCGATCGATGATCGCGAGCGCGAGGCCGTCGTCGCCCTCGCCGGCCACCTTGAGCTGACCGGCGGCGGCCTGGCGCTCGCCGCTCGCGAGCAGCGCGCGGCCCTTCAGCCACTTGGCCCACTTGTCGGCGTCGTGCTTCGCGATGTAGCCGTCGAGCAGCTTGTGGATCTCGGCGAGCGACGCGGAGCCCGCTTGCAGGTCCAGCGTGTAGAGCCGCGCGAGGCCGACCGCGGCCTTGCCGATGACGAGCTCGCGCTCGCCCGACGCGCCGGGCTGGATCTCCTTCTCGATCGCCTTGATCGCGCGCTCGACGCGGTCGACCTCCTTGCCGTAGAGCAGCGCCTCGAGGCCGGTGACCTCGACGACGTACGCGAACGTGAGCACGTTCGCCTTGTCGAGCTGCAGCGCCTCGTTGAGCTTGCCGATCGCCGCCTCGAGCCCGCGGCTCTCCGGATCCTTTGGATCGTACGTCCCGTACTCGCCGTGGCCGATCGCCTTCTTGGCGTCCTTCTGCAGGCGCGCGACGGCATCGGCCTTCTGCTGCTCGTTCCACCAGTACCAGGTGCCGCCGCCGCCGATGCCGAGCACGAGCACGACGAACAGGAAGATGAACGCGCGGCGCGTCGAGCGGCCCCACCGCCGATCGGGCCGCAGGTCGAACTCGGCGTCCGGAACGCGGACGCCCGCCACGTCGAGCAGGCCGCCGGTGAGCAGATCGTTCAGGTAGGTCTCGCCGACGGCGGCCGACTGGCGCAGCGACGCCGCGGCGGCGTTCTGCTGCTTCTGGCCGGAGACGAGGCGCGGGCGGATGCCCTCGACGCTCATCGGCGGCGGCGCGGTCGCGGGCTTCTGGCGCCCCGCGGGCGCCGCGGCGGCCAGGCGCGCCGCTGCGGGCTCGGCGATCGTCTTCTGCATCGCCGCGGCGTTCGCGCGCTGCGGATCGATCGCCATCGTGGGCATCTGCGGCCCGATCTGCGGCACCTGCGCGCCCATCGGGGCCGGCGCCATCGGCGCCATCGGCGCCGCGGGCGAGCCTTGGCCCCCGGGGCTCAGGCTCTCGCCGCGCGGCGCGACCGGCTGCGGGATCGGCGCGGGCGGGTCGAGCGCCTGGCCGGCGCGCGCCCGGCGCAGCATCGACAGGATCGCCGGGCTCGTCGGATCGAGGTTCTGCGCGTGCTGGAGCACCGGCACCGCGCGCTCGTAGTCGTTGCGGCGCATCAGCACCTCGCCGAGCAGCGCGAACCCGACGCGGTTCGAGCGATCGACCTTCACGACCCGGAGCAGCTCGCCCTGCGACTCCTTCCACTGGTGGAGGGCGGCGTGAGCGCGCGCGACCATGACACGTCCCTCGAGGCTGTCGGGCGCGTGTTGCAGGCCGACATTGCCGACACCGACCGCGTCTTTCGGTCGGCCGAGGGCCAGGTAGGCCTCACCAAGGTCGATGAATGCGGGCGATGCAGGATCGCGCCGCACGAGATCGATCAGCTCCTCGATCTCCTGGGCAGTAGGCCGGCGATCTGGGTCGACCATCAGCCGGGCGAGGGTAACACATCAGGAGCCGCAGGGCGCCCGTGACGCAAAGCGTCTGCCCGGGCAAGTGCCCGAGGCGCCGAACGTCTTGCCGTCGCAGCCGCAATACTGGCGGAGATCCCGCGTGCATGGCCGGGTGGTCGGGGCGCACGTGCCGGGCCGATCCGAGGTGCAGCCCTCGCCTTCGCAGACGCCCGACGCGCACTCGGGCCCGACGATGCAGCTCGCGCCCGCCGGCCGGCCGACCGCCTGGCCGCCTGTGTTGCCGTCGCCGGACGAGCCGTGATCGTGCCCCTGCCCCCCTGGCTTGACCGGGGGCGCCGGCTGCAGCGGCTTTTCATCCCGCACCGCGCCGGGATCTTTCGTCATCGGCGGCGTCTCGCTCACCATCGGCGGCTGTGTGGAGGGCCCCGCCGGGGAGGCGCAGCCGGCGAGCGCCTGCGGGAGGAGGAGCGGGAGGAGGAGCGCGAGGAAGGACGGGAGCAGCGAGAAGGAACGTAAGCGAGGGGGCTGGAGCGTCCTCAACTTCATATCCAGAGCGTACACTCCGCCGCGTGAGCAGCACTCTCGGCGTGCTCTTCCGCGTGACGACGTTCGGCGAGTCTCACGGGCCGGGCCTCGGCGTCGTGATCGATGGCTGCCCGCCGCGCCTGCCGCTCGACGAGGGCGCGATCCAGGCCGAGCTCGACCGCCGCCGGCCGGGCCAGAGCCGGCTCGTCAGCCAGCGCAAGGAGGCGGATCGAGTCGAGATCCTGTCGGGGGTCCTGGGCGGGGTGACGCTCGGGACGCCGATCGCGATGCTGATCCGCAACGAGGACGCGCGCGGCAAGGACTACGAAGAGATCGCACGGGCGTACCGGCCCAGCCACGCCGATTACACGTACGACGCCAAGTACGGCATCCGCGCCATCGCGGGCGGCGGCCGCGCGAGCGCGCGAGAGACGGCCGGGCGGGTCGCCGCGGGGGCGGTGGCCCAGCAGCTGCTCGCGCGGCGCGGCGTCTCGATCGTCGCGTGGGTCGACGAGGTGTGCGGGATCGCCGCCGCGGTCGACGACGCGGCGATCACGCGCGCCGACGTCGACGGCAACGACGTCCGGTGTCCGGACAGCGCGGCGGCGGCGGCGATGATCGAGCGCATCGAGCGCGCGCGCAAGGACGGCGACTCGGTCGGCGGCGTGGTGCGCGCCGTCGCGCGCGGCGTGCCCGCGGGCTGGGGCGAGCCGGTGTTCGACAAGCTCGAGGCGGAGCTCGCGAAGGCGATGATGAGCATCCCGGCCGTGAAGGGCGTCGAGAGCGGCGCGGGCTTCGCCGGCACGCGCATGACCGGCAGCGAGCACAACGATCTCTTCTACCGCCGCCCCGACGGGACGATCGGCACGCGCACGAACCGCTCCGGCGGCATCCAGGGCGGGATCTCCAACGGAGAGCCGATCACGCTCCGGATCGCTTTCAAGCCGACGGCCACGATCATGCGCCCGCAGGAGACGGTCGATCCCGACGGCGAGCCGGCGGTGCTCGCGCCGCGGGGGCGCCACGATCCCTGCGTGCTGCCGCGGGCCGTGCCGATCGTGGAGGCGATGTTCGCGCTCGTCCTGGCAGATCACTGCCTGCGCCAGGCCGCGCGAGGCTGAGCGGGCTGCGCGCGCTGCGCGCGCTGCGACGCGGCGTAGCCCCGCACGCTGCGCGGGCCGAGCGCGCGGCCACGCGCGCGAGGCTGAGCGCGCGGCACGCGCGCGGAGAGCGCAGCTTAAAGTGTCAGACCCCGCGCCTACCCTGGCGCGCATGGGTCCGGTCACCGCGCTGCTGATCGACGAGCTCGGGTACGACCCGGACGCGCCGGCCGAGCCGTTGCCGGCGCTGGCGGACCTGGACCTCCCGGCCGTCCCGGCGGGGGCGCTCCTGCGGGCGCGGGACGGCGCGCGCGAGGTCGCGATCGCCCGGCTCGGCAGCGGCCGGCTGGTCGTCGTCGATGACGTATGTCCGCACGATGGCGGGCGGATCTCCGACGGGTTCGTCGAGGGTGAGCGCCTCGTCTGCGCGCGCCACGGCTGGGAGCTCGAGGCGCACGGCGGCCGATGCCGCCGCGCGCGGCCCTGCAAGCTGCGGGAATGAGAGCAATTGTTGACCCGCTGAGCACCAGGCGTTAGCGTCTCGCCAGCGTGGGAGCGGTGCTGGTCCACATCGATTGCGACGGCGACCGGCCCCATCCCTCGTCGATGACGGCGCTCGCGGCGGGCCGCTCCGTGGCCTCGTCGTGGGGCGCGACGCTGTACGCCGCGCTCTCCGCGCACGATCCGTCGCTGGGGCGCGCGTCGCCCGACTCGACGGCGCGCGTCACCTCGGGCGCCCGGATCCCGGGGATCGCCGCGCTCCAGATCGCGCTCGGCCGTGCCGGCGCCGACAAGGTCGTGGTCGCGGTGACCGACGCGCCGCCCGCGCCGCTGTGGGCCTCCGTCGGCAACGCGTGGCAGGTGGTGATCGATTACCTGCGGCCGCGGCTCGTGCTGTTCGGCGCCGACGCGCCGAGCGCCCGCGAGCTCGGGCCGCGCACGGCGGCGCGGATCGGCGCGCGGCTGCTCATGCGCGCGCGCGCGACGGCCGGCGATCACGTCGAGCTGCGCGACCGCGACGGCGGCCACGTGCGCGCCGCCGACGGCGGCGCCGCGGTCGTCCTGGTCGGCGCGGCGCGCGTGCTCCCCGGGCGCGGCGATGACGATGTCGATCTGGTCGTGCTGACGGCCGCCGGCGGCGCCGATCGGCGGATCGAGGTCGCCGGCACGGCGCCCGCGGAGCTCGCGCAGACCGGCGCGGTGATCGTCGCGATCGGCGACGATGTGGCCGATGACGCCGAGACCGTGCGCGGCGCGGTGCAGCTCGCGCGCGTGCTCGGCGCGCAGATCGTCGGCAGCGCCGGGGCGGCCAAGGCGGGCGCGGTCCCGCCGAGCGCCGTCCTCGAGCGCGGCGCGCCGCTCGCGCCGGAGCTGTGCGTGGCGGTCGGCGTCCCGGCGCTCGATCTGGCCGGCGCCGCGGCGCTCGTGCGCGTCGGGACGAGCGGCGGCAAGGGCGTGGACGGCGCGCTCACGGGGGCCGCGGGCACGAGCCTCGAGCAGCTCGTCCGCGCGCTGGAGGCGACGGACCCATGACCGAGCCGGTCCGGAGAGACCAGCGAGGCCAACAACGAGGCCAGCGAGGCCAACCATGACCACGTCCATCGCCGTCTGGCTCGGCACCGCGGCGCCCGCGCGCACGATCCGCTGGCTCGACGGCACGCTCGCCGCTGCCGGCAAGCTCGGCGCCGCGACCGCCGTCGCCGCCGGCGATCAGGCGTGGCTCGATCTCGCCGCCGACCGCGCGACGCGCGCCGGCCTCGCGAGCACCGGCGTGCCGACCGATCTCGCGCTCGACTACCTCGGCTGGGCGCAGGTGATGGCCGCCGTCGCGCGCCACCTCGCCGCGACGACGATCCTCGTCGACGAGGCGAGCCGGCCCGAGCGCTTCCCCGAGGTCGCCGCGATCGCCGAGCTGGTCGACGCGGCGCAGCTCACGCACGTCGTGGCGATCGCCACCGACGGCACGAGCCTCCGCGCGACCCGCGTCGCCGGCGCAGAGCTCCAGACCTGCCGCGTGCGCGGCCTCGCCGTGATCGGCCTGCGGATCGCCGGCCCGGCGCTCGAGGACTACCCGACGCCCGCGCCGTCCGCCTCGATGAAGCGCCTCGAGCTGCCGGCGCTCGGCCTCGATCCGGCCGTGCTCGGCCACCGCGCGCTGCCGCCGCGCGGCAGCCAGCCGCAGCGCCGCACCGTCGAGCGCGTCGCCGAGTACCTCGGCGTCCACGTCGTGCCGCGCCTCGGCGGGCGACGGCGGCCGACCACGCAGGGGACGTGATGGCGCAGCCGCGCACGGTCTCCGCCGCCGCGCCGCGCGTGCAGGTCATCGCGCCCGCGAGCCTGGGCGCCACGGCGCTCGCCGCGCTGCGCGCCCGCGGCATCGACGCGCGCGCCGCGCCCGCGCCCGCCTCCGCCACCGACGCTGGCGACGACGTCCTCGCGTGGGCGCTCGACGCGACGCCCGGGGCCGCCGCCGCCGCCGAGCTCGCCGCCGCCTGCGCGCACGCCGCCGCCGCCGGCCGCCCCGTGTGCCTGCTCGCGCCGCCGCCGCGCGGGACCGGCCGGGCCGCCATCGAGCGCGCCGCCGCCCTCGCCTACCTGCGCGCGCACGGCGCCGCGCTCTTCCACGACGTCGACGCGTGGCTCGAGGCTGCCGTGCTGCTCGTGCGGTTCGGCCTGCCGGCCGGGCCGCGCGCGGCGATCATCGCGCCGCCCGGCTCGTGGCTCGAGGCGCAGGCCGCCGCCGTCGCCGCCGAGGCCGAGCTCGCGGGCGCGCGCTCGCCGCTCGCCTCGCTCGACGATCCGGCCGATCCCACCGACGCGGTGCTCTTCGATCCGGCGCTCGGCGCGCCGCCGCGCCAGCTCCCCGGCTTGCACGTCCCGGTCGCCGCGCGCGCCGAGCTCGCGGGCGACTCGCTCGCGCTGTACGGCGCCCGCGCGGCGCTCGGCGCCGTCGCGATCCTCGGCCGCGCCGCCGAGCGCACGGCCGTCGGGATCGGCCCTGCCCCGCGCGCCGCGTCCGCCGAGCTCGAGATCGACGCCGATCGCCTGCGCCGCCAGCTCGACAAGCTCGGCTCGGAGCCGCGGCTCGGCGATCACGAGACGAAGGTGCTGCTCTCGGCGTACGGCGTGCCGATCACGCGCCAGGCCGTGGCGATGACGCCGTCCGCGGCCGTCAAGCTCGCGCGGCGCGCCGGCTACCCCGTCGAGCTGAAGCCGTGGGGGCACGATCTGCCGACGGAGCCCGCCGGCTGCCCCGTCGAGCGCGGCATCTCGAGCGACGCGCTCGTTCGCAAGGCGTTCGCGACCGTGCTCGCCGCCGCGGGCCGCCCCGCCGAGGGCTCCGCCGTCATCGTGCGCGAGACGCCGCCGGCCGGCCGCGATCTCGCCGTCTCGCTGCGCCGCCTGCCCGCGCTCGGCTGGACCGTGCTCCTCGACGCGCCCGGCGGCGCGCCGCTCGCGGCGGCCCCGGCGCCGCTGCGCCTGACCGACGCCCAGGCGCTCGCGGCGCAGGTCGTGGCCTCGCGCGCCGGCGAGCCCGAGCCCGATCGCAGCGGCCTCGCGAACCTTTTGCGCCGCGCCTCGCACCTGGTCGTCGATCTCGACGCGCGGCTCGCCGCCATCGAGCTGACGCGCGTCGTGGTCGGCGGCCGCGGCGCCCGCACGCTCGTCGTCGATGCCTACGCCGAGCTGGCCTGAGCAGGGGTACAGTGACGCCGATGGTGGCGGCCCCGATATCGACGCAGATCCGGCCCGAGACGCGAGTGTTCCGCGTCGAGGAGCTGATCGCGCACGCGCGCACGGGGCGCATCCGCGTACCGACCTTCCAGCGCGGATTCAAATGGGAGCGCGAGGACGTCCAGAAGCTGATCGATAGCATCTGGCGCGGCTATCCGATCGGATCGCTCCTCCTCTGGTCGAAGTTCGCGCCTGCCGGCCGGGTGACCCTCGGCGACCTCGTGTTCGACGTCAGCGAGCAGACCAACGCGTGGTTCGTGGTCGATGGGCAGCAGCGCATCGTCTCGCTGGTCTCGACGCTGCTCCCTGGAGGCGGCCGGGGGAAGCAGTTCGATCTCTGCTTCGACCTGGAGACCGGCACCGTCGTCCCGCCGCGGCGAGGCGGCGAGCCAACGACCCACCTGCCGTTGAACCGCGTGGCCGACTCCGAGGAGCTGCTGGCGTGGGTCGACGACCACCGCACCTCGCTGGCACCCGAGCAGGTGCGGCTCGCGTTCCGCGTCGGCAAGGCGCTCCGCGAGTACGAGCTACCCGCGCAGGTGGTCCACACTGAAGATGAAGCCGTGGTTCGCGAGATCTTCTTGCGCATGAGCTCCACCGGCAAGGCGCTGGAGGCCAGTGAGGTGTTCGGCGCCCTCCGCGCTCCGGACGCTCAACCGCTCGACCTGAAGGAGGTGGTCGAGCACCTCCGCGCCCGGTCGCTCGGCGAGCTCGACGAAGCATGGGCTCGACGCGGCCTGCTCGCGATCGAGCGGAAGGCGCCCACCGATGAGCCGCAGCGCCAGCTGGAGGGGCTGGACATCCCTGCCGCTGTCGAGCGGATCTCTCGCGCGCTGGATCGCGTGTTCGGCTTCCTGGCGCAAGACGCAGGGATCCCGCACCTCCGCCTGCTGCCGTACCAGGACGTCATGGTCGTCCTGAGCGCGTACTTCAATCGATTCCCGACCCCTTCCGCGCGCGCTCGCAGGTTACTGACACGCTGGCTGTGGAGGGACGCGGCGACCGGCGGAGAACAACAGCCCACCGTGCACGCGGCACAGCAGCGCGCAAGAGAGGCGCGCGCGGCGCTCGAGGCAGTACACGAGGGCCGGAGCGACGAAGAGGCCGCCCGCGGAGTCCTCGTGACCGTCCCTGCGCAGCGGCCGGAAGAGCCGGCGATGACACCGTCCTTCAACCTCAAGAGTGCGCGCTCCAGGCTATCCGTGATCGCGCTCATCGAGCTGCGTCCTCACGACCTCCGTTCCGGAGCGCCGCTGGACGTGACGGGCTTGCTCGAGTCGCGTGACGACATAGCGCTCCAGATCGTGACAGCGTATCCGTCCGCGATAGGCTTTCGGGATCAGGGCAGGGCATTCTCGTCAGTCGGCAATCGGCTCCTTCACCCCGCCGTCGGGGACGTGTCGATGCTGCCAATGCTGATGACTGCGATCCCGCAGCCGCCGAGCTCGATCAACTCGACTCACGTGCTCGCCAGCCACGCGATTTCCGCCGAGGCGGTACGAGCACTGCAAGCAAACGATGGTCTCCGGTTCGTGGAGATTCGCCGAGATGAGATTGAAGCGCTGACTACGCGCCTCATCGACCGCCACGCGGAGTGGAACCACTCGGATCGACCGTCCATCGCGGCGTTGATCGACGAGGAGGACTGACGTGGAGCTGCGGGTCCTCCTCGGGACGCGAAACGTCGGCATCATCCGCAGCCAGCGCGACGGCCGCACGGAGTTCACGTTCCTGCCGGAGTACCTCACGGCCGCGGATCGGCCGGTGCTCGGCCAGTACTTCGAAGATCACCTCGACGAGGTCCACCGCAGCCAGACCCACCTGCCGCCGTTCTTCTCGAATCTGCTCCCCGAGGGCGGGCTGCGAGAGCTCATCGCGCGGCGCGCCGGCCTCCACCGCGACCGCGAGGCGCACCTGATCTCTGTCCTCGGTGAAGATCTGCCCGGCGCCGTCGTCGTGCGCCGGGTCGACGACCCGGCCGGCGAACCGGGCGACGCGTCCGGCGATCCCGAGGACGGCCCTGGCGCGGCCGAGCCAGCCAAAGACGAGCCTGGCGCATTGCGGTTCTCGCTCGCAGGCATGCAGCTCAAGTTCTCGGTGCTCTATCAGGCATCGGGACGGGGGCCGACGCTCCCCATCGACGGCCGAGGCGGCAACTGGATCGCGAAGCTGCCGAGTGAGACCTACGCGAACGTCCCCGAGCACGAGTACGAGATGGTGCAGTGGGCCGGCCGCGCCGGCATCGCGATCCCCGACGTCGCGCTCGTCACCGTCGGGGACATTGACCGGCTGCCGATCCAGCTCGCGCCGGATCGCCACGTGTTCCTCTCGCGCCGCTTCGATCGCCCCGAGGCGGGCGGCCGGATCCACCAGGAGGACTTCGCCCAGGTCACGAACGTGCGGGCCTCCCAGCGCTACGGCGTCCTCAGCCACACGAGCATCGCGCGGATCGTGCGCGCGGTCGCGGGCGAGGATGACTTCGACGAGGTCATCCGGCGCACGGTGTTCAACGTGCTGATCGGTAACGGCGACGCGCACCTCAAGAACTGGTCGCTGACCTACCCAGACGGCGTGCACGCCCGGCTCTCGCCCGCCTATGACTTGGTCGCGACGGTGACGTACCTCAACGACCAGACGCTTGGCCTGAAGCTATCGGGCGAGAACCGCTTCGAGCAGATCCGGCTCCGGCACTTCGAGCGGCTCGCCGAGAAGGTAGGAGTCCCCGGCGATCGTGTCACGCGGGTCGTTCGCGACATCGTCCAGCGCGCGATGGCGACGTGGCCGCAGGACACTCGCGATCCGCCACGACTCGCGGCGCTCCGCACGTACGTCGAGCGCCTGCCCCTGCTCGCCGAAGCAGGCTGACGCGACCGTCACGGTGCCCGCACGCTCGTCGTCGACGCCTACGCCGAGCTGGCCTGAGCCGCGCCCGACTGGGCCGGCCGGTTGGGGCCGCCGCTGCCGCAAATTGCTGCAGCTCATATGTTTTTTGGCGTTCGAAGGAGAAGCGGCGCCCGCCTTGCACGTACAACGGCTGCCAGTTAGCTGCCGGTGCCAGGCAGGGAGGGTGCGATGGGAGCGGAGCTTCAAGAGGGTCGCGGTGGGGACGAGGCGTTCGACTGGCAGGCGCCAGCCGTCGCACAAGGGATCCCTGCCAACGAAGCACGCGCGCTCTATCGGATGGCCGTGAACAAGACGGACTCCGATCCGCGGCAGGCCGAGGAGCTCTACCTGGGATGGCTCGAGGATCGGCGCTCCGGCCAGCCGCCGAGGCCGCCCGGCCGCAGCACGCGGACGAAGCAGGACGGGCCCGGGTCCGGCCAAGGATCGTCGTCCACGCAGCAGCCCTCCACGCCGGGGCGGCGGACGCTGACCGAAGCGCTGCCGGCTGCGGAGCCGGCTGCCACCGGGGCGAAGTCGCGCAGGAACGGCTCGGCCGCGTCTGGCCAGGGGGCGGCCAGCGGCGATCGCGGCAGTAGCGGCGAGGGAGGCTCCAGCGAGCCCGGCGGTGAGCGAGCCGGCGGCGAGGGAGGCTCCGGCGAGCTGCCGCGCATCGATCTGCGCGACGCTGGTGCACGGCGAGCCTCGCGAGACGCGCAGGCCGGCGGAGCAGCGGCCGCGCGCGCTCAAGCGTCGTCGGAGTTGCCGCTCGGGTTCTCGGATCGGCCAGGCCGCGGCGGCGTGCCCGGCGCATCCGCGGCGATCGGCGCCGGCCTCGGTGCACCTGCGGCGCTCGGCGCTGGTATCGGCGCACCCGCGGCGCTCGACGCCGGCCTCGGCGCACCCGCGGCGCTCGGCGCCGGCCTCGGCGCACCCGCGGCGCTCGAAGGCGGCCTCGGCGCATCTGCGGCGCTCGAGGGCGGCCTCGGCGCATCCGCGGCGCTCGAGGGCGGCCTCGGCGCGGCATCCGCGCTCGCCGGAGCTCCCGGCGCAAGCGCCCCTGGCGCCGGAGCCCCCGGCGCCCTCGCCGACCGCCCCGGCGGTGCACCACCAGCACCGGCCGGCAGCGGCGACCCCACTGAGCGCCCGGGCTCTCCCACAGCCGAGCGCCCGAACGACGAGCCCGGCAGCCCCACCGCTCGCCCCGGCGCGGCCGGACTGAGCCCTCAGCAAGGGGCATCCGGCTCGGACCCCGCCGTCGGCGCTGGAGCAGCCAGCGGCGCCACGGCGGCTGGTCCAGGCGGCCGCGGCGCGGGCCCTGCCGCCGCCACCGGTGGCGCGGGCCCTGCCGCCGCCACCGGCGGTGCTGGCCCTGCCGCCGCCACCGGCGGGGGCCGCGGCGCGGGCGCTGGCGCTGGCCCCGCGGCCGCCCGCGGCGCGGGCCCTGCCGGCGGCGCTGGCCCCGGCGGCGCCGGCTCCGTCGGCGCAGCAGGCCCCGCCGCTTCCGGCGCCGGATCGGCGCCCTCCGCCGCAGGCGGCGCCCCCCGCGCCCGCGCAGGCGGCGCCGGCGCAGGCCCCGCCGCTTCTGCGGCTGCGGCCGGCGGCGCCGCCGGTGCGCGCGCCGCCGGCGCAGGCGCGGCCGGCATCGAGGGCGTCCTCGTCCCCGAGGCGCCCGCCGCGCTCACGCCCGCCGCGCAGGGGCGCCTCGACAACGTCGGCGCCCAGAACCAGACCGCGGCCACCGCCACCACCACGCTGCCGACCGCCGAGCAGACCACCGCGCAGGCGCGCGGCGCCGTCCAGGAGCCCCAGGCCGAGCAGGACGCACGCGCCGGGGCCGAGGTCGTCGCCGATATCGACACCCGGCCGCCGCCCAGCCCCGAGATCGAGGCCGCGTGCGAGCGCATCCGCGAGGTCATCCGCGCGAAGCGCCCGCCCGACGAGAAGAGCCTCGTCGACGCCAAGCCGCGCGAGATGGCGCAGGAAGCCGGCACGCAGATGAGCGCCGACGTCGAGTCGCGCGCCGGCTCGGTGCGCGACGGTTACGCCGACATGCAGGGCCAGCCACAGGGCCAGCCCAGCCGGCAGCCCGTGCCCGCCCAGCTACCGCCCGATCAGGTCGCGACCCCGGCGGTCGACGCTGGCGCCGCAGCGCCCGACGCGCTGGCTCCGAGCGACGTCTCGCTCGATCGAGACGTCGCCGCGCAGGAGCAGCGCATCGAGGGCGCCGGCATGACGACCGAGCCCGCGCAGCTCGTGCAGGACGGCCCGATCGCCGAGGCCCGCGGCGGCCTCGGCGAGCTGCAGCAGATGGCAGGGGCCGATCCGCAGAAGGTGCTCGCCGAGCAGGCCGCCGCGGTCGACCAGGCCCGGCTCGACATGCGGACGCTGCAGGCTTCCGCCGCGCAGCAGCTGCAGCAGGCGCGCAGCGGCACCGTGCACGGCGTGGGCCAGCACAGCACGCAGGTCACCGGCACCGAGGAGGAGAAGCGAGCGCAGGCCGGCGCGCAGATGCAGGCCGTCTTCCAGCGCACGCAGACCTCCGTCGACGGCCTGCTCCAGCCGCTCAGCCAGACCGCGCTCGCGCGGTGGGAGGCCGGCATCGACACGCTGTCGACGGCGTTCGAGACGAGCCTCGCCAGCGTCAAGTCGCGGATCGAGGAGCGCTACCAGGCCGACGGCAACATATTGGACCCGCGGGACGAGCTCGGCTCCATCTGGAACCGCGGCCACGACGCCGTCCTCGGCCTCCCCGACTGGGTCGTCGAGGAGTACGACCGCGCCGAGGCCACGTTCGCCGACGGCGCGACCACGCTCATCCGCGACATCTCGCGCGACGTCAACGCCGTCATCCTGAGCTGCCAGTCGCTGATCCAGCAGGCGCGCCGCGACATCGACGCGATCGTGCAGAGCCTGCCCGCGGAGCTGCAGGCGTGGGCGCAGGGCGAGGCGACGCGCCTCGGCGAGCAGCTCGACGCGCTCGACACGCAGGTCACCGACACGCAGGCGAGCCTGAACCGCGACCTCGTCGATCGCGCGAACACGGCGGTCCAGGAGGTCCGCACGCGCGTCCACGAGCTGCGCGTCGCCGCGGGCGGCCTGCTCGGCCGGATCACCGCCGCGATCGAGGCGTTCATCCGCGATCCGTTCCGCGCCATCGTGAACGGCCTGCTCAGCCTCGTCGGCATCCCGCAGGCGAACTTCTGGGCGCTCGTCGACCGGCTCCCGAACGTCATCAGCGGCATCGCCGAGAACCCGATGGGCTTCGCGAACACGCTGATGGCGGGCGTGGGCCAGGGCTTCCAGCAGTTCTTCGACAACTTCCCCGGCCACATCGGCCGCGCGCTGTTCCAGTGGCTGTTCTCGCGGATCGGCGAGGCGGGCGTCAGGATCCCGCCGGACTTCTCGCCGCGCAGCATCCTGGGCCTCGTCCTCGACGTCCTCGGCATCTCGTGGGAGCGGATCCGCACGATCCTGGCGCGCCACATCGGCCAGCAGAACGCGGATCTCCTCGACAAGGCCTACCAGGTCATCTCGACCCTGATCGAGC
Organism: Kofleriaceae bacterium; assembly: GCA_035558535.1. Classification (GTDB taxonomy): domain Bacteria; phylum Myxococcota_A; class Polyangia; order Haliangiales; family Haliangiaceae; genus JABFXX01. The sequence goes on along the minus strand of DATMCI010000055.1, from coordinate 18,054 downwards.
GCGGGCCGCAGGGCCTGATCGACATGTTCGTCGAGCAGCTCGATCCGAACGTCATCGTCGAGATGCTGCTGCAGACCGCGCTCGACTACGTGACGCAGGCGATCATCACGCAGGTCAGCACGCGCATCCTGATGATGCTGAACCCGGCCGGCGCGATCCTGCAGGCGATCGAGGCCATCTACCGGGTGGTCAACTGGATCATCAACAACGCGGCCCGCATCTTCACGCTGATCGAGTCGATCGTGAACGGCGCCGCGGCGATCCTCGCCGGCGACACCTCCGGCGTCGCGAACCTCGTCGAGCAGTCGCTGGTCCGCCTGATGGTGCCGGTGATCGACTTCCTGGCCGACTACCTCGGCCTGGGCGGCATCCCCGAGGCGATCCGCAACCTCATCCTCGGCCTGCAGGGCCGCGTCGAGGCCATCCTCGACCGCGTCATCGGCTTCATCGCCGACCGCGCCCGCGCCCTCATGCAGTCCATTCGCGGCGGCAACCAGCAAGGCTCCAACGGCATTCCTCCAGAAGGTCAAACGTCCCAGAGGGTCCCCAAGTCCATCGTAGAGCCGCGCCCAGCAAGCCTGGACACCAATATCTCTCATGAGCTGGCAGATGCACTATGGGCAGCTCCCTCCGGCACGGTCATTTACCAACGCTCCGGAGCTGATCCAGCTCGAGCAACCAACGATCTGCTGGCCCAGCATCCGGCCGCTCGCTTCGACGAGGCCAGCGGCCAGCTCACCTTGTCACCTCTCGACGAAGGCGGCCTGGTACGAGCCAACACCCTTGCTGATCTTGGACGCGCGATCGCTGAGCAGACAGGAGTAACAAAAGTAACCGTCGCCCATGCAGGCAGTGAAGTTACTTTCGAGGGTCACATCAATCCGAGCTCTCCGCTCGGTCGATGGGACTTCTCTCGAGAATCAGATCGACGCCACGACGACATCGCGCATGGTGGCTATTACAAGCGCAAGGCCTGGAGAACTCGCCTTCAAACTGCGAGTTATTCAGATCATGGAAGAAAGCACCTTCAGGCGCGTACCGAAGAGGACGCCAAGCAAATCAGCCGTAACGGTGACGCCCAATACTTGCCAAGTGTCAACAACGGCGCACTGGAACGCGAAGCCCTCCAAAACGGTGAAGTCATTCGAGGTGAGCCCTCCGACAGGGGGTCGACCGTGCACGTCAAATATGACTTTGGCTACCCGGTGGGATACTTTAAGGGGCGGCGCGTTACTTCCATCCGTGCAGAAATTACCTCTGGAAACGTGTTCCATGGCCATCCGAGAGACCAATTCTGAGGCAAACCCATGAGCAACTCGGTGTCACGGCAACCACTCCGCATCACCTCGGGATGGACAGTCACATTACACGAACTCCTCGAGCTTGACCCTGAAACTCTAGACCCAACCGATGAACGCTGGAAGCTCTTCGAGGAGAGCCTCTTGCAACTTCACGATCAAAACAGGAATCTCGTCATCGATGTAGGCTGGTACCAAGAGTCGGAGCCATCAGGGTCATTTCACCTCAGACTGATTCGAGATCGAAACTGGGGGCAGCCGGTGGCTGAGTGGAGAGGGAGATCGCTGCCTGCGTTGGTTGCACAACTCGAAGAGCTGATCCTTCGACCTCAGCGCAAGCTTCGCTAAGCGTGTGCACGCAGGCCGAGGCCCGCAGCCGCGAGGCGAGCGACGGCGGTCAGCCGTCCGGGAGCGGCGGGGCGTCGCGGCCGATCGAGAGCTCGAGCTCCTGGGCCTTCGCGAGCAGGCGCTCGCGCGTGTTGAGCGCCGGGTCGTCGAGGACCTGGTTGAAGAGGGCCTGGAGCAGGCGGCCGAGCGCCGGGCCGGGGGCCATCTCGAGGGCGGCCATCAGGTCCTTGCCGGTGACGGCGAGCTCGGCCGTGGACAGCGGGTCGCCGCGCTCGAGGATCGCGGCGGCCCGGTCGGCGAGCTGCGCGGCCCCGTCGGCGCGCCACAGGCCGACGGCGGCGGCGGCGTGGGGGCGCGTCACGTCGACGAGCAGGCGGCGGAGCTGGCCGTCGGTCCAGGCGGGGACGCAGCAGGCGCCGCCGACGCCAGCGAGCACGGCCGCCCCGGCGAGCTCCTCGTTCGAGAACTTGAGCCGGCGCAAGACGTCCTGCGCCTGCTTGGCGGCCGCGCGATCGAGGCGGACCGCCGCCTCGTCGGGTTGCGCGAGCTCCGCGAGCAGCGCGCCGAGCCGCGCCGCGGGAGGCGCCGCGTCGACGCGCGCGAAGCAGTGCGCCACGGCGCTGGCGCGATCGCCCCGCCAGCGGAGCCAGGTCTGCCAGCCGGCGTCGAGCTCTGGCAGGATCACGCCGAGGATGCCGCTGCGCTCGGCCGGGATCAGCGCGAGCGACGGGCGGCGGCTTGCCAGGATCTTGCGCAGCTCGTCGCTGACGCGCTCCCTGCTCACCTTCGCGAGCGACGGCAGCGCCGGCCCGATGCCGCGCTCGGTGTCCGGATCGAGCGCGAACTCGAGCACGGCCGCGAACCGCACCGCGCGCATCACGCGCAGGCCGTCCTCGGTGAACCGCGCCACCGCGTCCTCGTAGACGTTCCCGGTGGGCCCCACGGCGCGCAGCATGCGCTCGGCGATGTCGCGCTGCCCCCCGAACGGATCGATCAGCCGGCGGCCGGCCGGATCGTAGGCCATCGCGTTGACGCGCAGATCGCGCCGCGCCAGATCCTCGACGAGCGGCACGCCGAACGTGACGTGATCGGGCCGCCGCGCGTCGGTGTACGCGCCCTCGCCGCGGAACGTCGTGACCTCGACGTGCGAGCTGGCCCCGCGGCCGGTCACGATCGTGACGGTGCCGTGCTTGATCCCGGTCGGGATCGTCCGCGGGAACAGCGCGAGCACCTGCTCAGGGTGCGCGCTCGTCGCGACGTCCCAGTCGCCGGGCGACCGGCCGAGCAGCGCGTCGCGCACGGCGCCGCCGACGGTGACGGCCTCGTGGCCGGCCTCGGCGAGGCGCGTGCAGACGTCGCGGACGTTCTGCGGAACGGCCGCCTCGAGCCGCGCGAGCGCTTCGGCCTCGGTCATCTCCGGCTCCCCTACTCCGTCGCGGCCGCGCCGCGCAGGCGCGCGAAGATGTCGACGGCGCGCCCGCGCAGCTTCTGCGCCTCGGCGACCTGGCCGGTGGCCTCCTTGAGGCCGGCCAGGCCCTGGAACGCGCGCGCCAGCTCGACCTCGTGCTTGACGGCGGCCAGGATATCGATCGCGCGCCGGAAGTCCTCCTCGGCGCCGGCCGCGTTGCCGAGCGCGGCCGCGACCTCGGCCTTGACGCGGTAGCCGCAGCCGATGTGCGCGCGCAGGCCGACGGCCTCGCTCACGGCGACGGCGGCGTGCGCCTCGACGTCGGCCGACTCGAGGTTACCGAGCTGGAGCTGCACCTGCGCGAGCCGCTGGTGCGTGACGGCGAGCGCGACCCGATCGCCCAGGCCCGACGCGAGCCCCTTGGCCTCGGAGAGGTTCCGCACGGCCTCGAAGCCCCGGCCCATCGCCGCCTCCACCTCGCCGGTGCGCGACAGCACGTCGGCGAGCGCGAGCTTGTCGCCGATCTCGTTCGCCATCGTGCGCGCCTCGCCGAGCAGCTCGAGCGCGACCTCGTGGTTGCCGTCCTCGGCGTGCACGCCGCCGAGGTCGCACAGGGACTGCACGACGCCGACGAGATCGCCGATGTCGCGCCGCAGATCGAGCGCCTCGCGGAACTGGCTGATCGCCGCCTTGAAGTTGCCGGTGTCGTGGTGGACGCGGCCGATGTTGGCGAACGACAAGGCGATCGAGCGGCGATCGCCGAGCGCGCGCCGGATCGTCAGCGCCTGGCGGTGGAAGTCGAGCGCCTGGCTGTACGCGCCGCGCAGCCAGTGGACGCGGCCGATCTCGTCGAGCGTCGACGCGATGCCGCGGTCGTCGCGCGAGCGCTCGAACAGATCGTTCGCGCGCCGCAGGTGCTCCATCGCGACGTCGTAGCGGCCGAGCCGGCGCTGGCCGCGCGCGAGCCGGCTGTACGCGGCGCCGGCCTTCGCGAGGTTGTCGTAGCGCCACGCGAGGCCGAGCATCTCGACGAAGCACTTCATGGCCTCCTCGGAGCGCCCGATCTGCTCGAGGACGTCGCCGAGGTTGTGCAGCGCCTCCATCCGCGCCGGCGCGTCGCCGTCGCCGATCATCTGCAGGCCCTTCTCGTACAGCGCGCGGGCCTCCTCGGGCGCGTAGCGGGCGCGCGCGCGATCGCCGCCCTGCAGGTAGCAGCGCGCCGCGCGCCGCGCGTCGCCGCCGCGCTCGTAGAGCCCGGCCAGGAACTCGAGCTGCTCGTCGCTGCGCTGCACGGTCTTGGCCTCGAGCCACTGCGCGGCCATGAGGTAGTAGCGCGCGAGCCGCACGGTCGCGGTCGAGCGGCTGATGAGCTCGCGCTCGAGGTTGTGCTTGAACACCACCTCGGCCTCGCCGGGGATGCTCGAGTCGTCGGCCTCGAGCGGCAGGAGGTAGTCCCGATCGGCGAGGATCGAGATCAGATCGCTGATCCGCCGGCGCACGTCCTCGCCGTTGCCCCACTCGAGCTCGAGCGGGTTCGGTGACTGCGCCGCCGCGGGCTGCTCGAGCCGCGTCATCGCGATCACCGCGGACACCCAGAACACGTTGCCGAACACGGCGGCCTTCTCGAGCAGCTCGCGCTCCTCGACGCCGAGCGCCGCGATGCGGGCCTCGATCGCCTCCTCGATGCTGATCGGCAGCTCGGTGTCGGCGGCCTTGTCGGGATCGAGCAGCCACTGCGGCCCGCCGGCGTCGATCGAGCCGTTATCGAGGTAGAGCCGCACGAGCTGCTCGAGGAACGCGGGGTTGCCGCCGGTGATCTCGACGGCCCCCTCGACGATGTCGGCGGGGATGGTCTGGACGCGCGCGAGCAGGTTCTTGAACATCTGCTCGGCGTCGTCGCCCTCGAGGTTGCGGAGATCGATGCGCTCGTGATCGATGCCGCCCTCGCCCCACCCCGCGGCGCGCACGAGCATGTCGGGCCGCGTCGCGACGATCAGCACCACGGGCGAGCCGGCGAGGCCGGCCGTCAGCTCGGTCACGAGCTCGAGCGTCTCGGGATCGGCCCACTGCATGTCGTCAAGCACGAGCACGAGCGGCGTGTTCGCGGCGTCGACCTCGAAGAAGCGGCGCAGCACGGTGCGCGACAGCTCGGCGTAGAGCTTGGGGTTCTCGGCGACGGCGCGCAGGAACGCCGTCGGCGGGTACTCGAACCCGACGAACGAGCCGAGGAAGCACAGGGACTCGGGCGCCTGATCGCTGCCCATCACGCTGCGCACCTCGTGCGAGAACCGCAGCCGCGACGCCTCGTCGGGGTACGGCGTCAGCTCGAAGCGATCGCGGAGCAGCGTCGCGAGCGCCGACATGCGGACGGGCCGCTGCGAAGCGTCGCGCTCCGCCCGGCCGTGGACCACCCGGCACGACCGCGCCTCGTTCGCGGCGACCTGCGCGACGAGCTCGCTGATGAGCCGCGTCTTGCCGGTCCCCTGGTTGCCGACGATCGTCACGAGCTGGGGCGCCTGGAAGTCGATGGCGCGCGTGATCACGTCGTCGAGCGTGGCGAGCGTGTCGGCCCGCCCCACGAGCGCGCTCCGGAGCACCACCATCTCCGGGGACGAATCGAGCCGGATCGGGCTCCGGTTCCGCGCGGGGATCGGCGGCGGCGAGGCGCGCGCGGGCGGCGACGCGGGCGCCGCTGTGGGTGGTGCGGGAGCCATCCCGGGCGCCGTCGCTGGCCGGCCGCCGGGCGGAGGCGGCGGCGGTGGACGGGAGGCTCCTGTCGACACTGCGCGCGAGGTTAACCGTCCGTGGCGATCGGTCGCAAGCGTGGCGACCTGCCGCGGATCGGGTGTAACGTAGGAATCGGGATGGGTAACCACCGGTCACGGACCGCGACGTGGGGCGCATCTTGCGTGGTGCTCGCCCTGGGGGCCGCCGGCTGCCCGACGGTCGAGCTCGGCGATACGCCCGAGGACATCGGGCTGTGCAACCCGCGCGGCGGCCTGACCTACTTCCAGGACGTCATCTGGCCGCGGTACGTACGGGACGGGATGGCGAACGCCTGCACATCGGCGGGCGGCTGCCACGTCCTCGGCGCCGGCAACCTGCTCGGCTACAAGGTCCAGCCAGTCGACTTCCCGGCGAACTACCGCGCGACCCTGGTCCACCTCGATTGCGGGACGCCGATGATGAGCAAGTTCCTGACCAAGCCCCTCGCGGGGATCGACGGCCACGGCGGGATGGACATCTACATGGCGAGCGCGCCCGAGATCCAGCTCTTCCTCGATTGGTTCAAGTGACCCCGCGCGCCCTCGCCGTTGTCATCACGATCGCGATCGCCCTCACCGGCGCGCAGGGCCGTGCCGCGGCCGAGGCGTACCTTCGCGTGATCGCACAGAAGACCTCGGTCCACTCCGGGCCGGGGCCGGGCTACCGCGAGGTATACGTAGCGCAGCGCGATCAGGTGTTCACCGTGCTCGCCCGCGGCACGCGCGACTACTGGTTCAAGGTCGAGCTCGAAGACGGCACCTCCGGCTGGATCCTCGGCGACCAGGTGCACCCGTTCGAGGTCGGACCGGCGGAGTCCCCGGGCGCCTTCACGCGGATGGGGCGCGCGATCAAGGGCGCGCTCCTCGGCCCGTCCCCGTCGCCGTACGCCGACGTGGGCCTCTCGTTCTCCGCGGGCATCCTCGATCGGGAGGGCGTGTTCCTGCTCCGCCCGTCGTGGCTCATCGATCCGTACTGGGCGCTCGAGGGGTTCGGCGGGCTGTCGCCGCGCGCGGAGAAGGACATCTTCCTGTCGGGCCTGGGGTTCGTGCTGCGGCTGGCGCCGGGCGCGGTGATCGGCCCGTACGTGAGCATCGGCCTCGGCGCCGCCTACATCCGGCCCAAGGCCGACAACTTCGTCGACGAGCAGGAGACGCTGATGGCGCTGGGCGCGGGCGGCGGGCTCGAGATCACGTTCAAGAAGCAGATCACGCTGCGACTCGACGCCCGCAACTGGTCGCTGTTCGACGAGAACAAGGCGAACAACGGCCAGGAGTACTCGGGCGGGCTGGCGATCTTCTTCTGACGCTCCTGACGCTCCTGACGCACCCGGAAGGACCCATGCGCAACGCACCGCCCGCCACCGCACTCGTCGCCGCACTCGCAGCCGCGCTCGCGGCCGTGCTCCTCGTTGGGGCGTGCGGCCGCCAGGCCGTGCGCGCGTCGGAGAAGAAGTTCCTCGCCGATCAGATCATGATCTTCGACGACGATCCGCACGAGGCGAGCGGCGACGAGCACGTGCGCACGAACCGCGAGGGCGCCGCCGGCGGCAAGGGCGCGGGAGGCGGTGGATGCGGCTGCAACTGAGCGCGGCGGCCACCGCCGCGGTCGCGGGCGCCCTCTGCGCGGCCGCGGCGGTCGCGGAGGCGGACGACCGCACCGAGCTCTCGACGGCGCTGTTCGCCGAGAAGCGCGACGGCGGTAAGGGCGGCCTCACGGTCGTCCACCCGCAGCTCCTGTTCGGGATCGACGTCGGCCGGTTCGTCTCGCTCGACGTCGGCTACGTCGCCGACATCGTGTCCGGCGCCACGGCCACCGTGTACCAGGTCGACGCGACGACCGGCGCGACCAAGTTCTCCGACGTCCGCAACGAGGGCACGCTCACGCTCGGCTTCCACGGCAAGCGCTCGCGGCTCTCGTTCACCGGCACGTTCGGCACGGAGCGCGACTACTTGACGCGCCAGGTCGGCGGCAGCGCCTCGATCGATCTGCCGGGCCGCAACACGACGGTCGGGCTCGCCTACAGCCACGGCTCCGATCTGGTGTGCAACCGCGACAACGGGCTGTCGACCCCGCTCGAGACGCGGGCGCTGACGGGCGCGGACAAGTGCACGAAGAACAAGGTCTTTGCTGGCGCCGACACCCTCGACGCGACGGGCGCGCGGCTGACCACGTGGGAGGGGCTGTCGATCGACACGGCGCAGGTCAGCCTCACGCAGAACCTGTCGCCGACGATGAACCTGCAGCTCGCGCTGTTCGGCCAGGTCCTCGAGGGCTTCCAGTCGAACCCGTACCGGCGCGTGCAGGTCGGCCCGAACACGCCGCAGGAGCACATCCCCGACACGCGCGCCCGGTGGTCGCTCACGGCGCGGCTCAACCGCTACCTGCCAAAGCTCAGCGCGGCCGCGCACTTCGAGGGGCGCTTCTACAACGACACGTGGGGCGTGACCGGCGGCAACGTCGGCATCGGCTACTCGCAGTACATCGGCAAGCCGCTGGTCCTGCGCTTCCAGTTCCGCCTCTACCAGCAGTCGGCGGCGACGTTCTTCCGCGACGCGTTCTTCTACGAGACCTTGTCCTCGGCGGGCGAGTACTGGACGGGTGACCGCGAGCTGTCGCCGGTGCGGAACGCGACCCTGGGCGGCAAGCTCACGCTGATCACGGTCGGCGAGGAGCGGCCGGTCTGGGGGCTGTTCGACAAGCTCCAGCTCCACGTGAAGGGCGACGTCATGCTGATCGACGTGGTCGCCGCCGACAGCCCGGTCATGAACGTCGAGGGCATCGACCGGCAGTTCATCTACGGAAATAGCCTGATCGACGGCGTGGTGCTGCAGCTCGGCCTCATGGGCAGCTACTGACGCGCGGGCGCGGGAGCGAGGGGTGGTAGTATCGCGCGCATGTACCGCTACGGGGATGGGACCCCCTTCCCGCTCGACGAGAACTTCATCGAGACGCTGACGTCCGCGGTCGAGGCGTGCACGAACGCGTTCTTGCCGCTCACCGAGCTGGACGGCCGGCGGGAACGGGCGCGCGAGGCGCGGCGCGAGGCGGACCGCGAGGTCGGTCGGCTCGACGATCTCGAGAAGTCGGTCGTCGCCGCGCTCGGGCCCTACCTCCCGTCGGACAAGAAGCTCGGCACCACGGCCACGGTGGCGCAGAAGATGGTCGCGCTCGCGAAGTCGGCGGCCACCGAGGCCAAACAGCAGCTCGAGGCGCGGGTGCGCGCGGCCGAGGTGCAGGCCTCGCCGCGGACGTCCGCCGACGCGGTCGTGCAGGCGCTGGCGCCGTTCTTCAACGACCACCAGCTGCCGAAGTCGACGTGGATCATGGCGTGGGACGTCCGCGGCGCCGAGCCCGCGGCCGACGCGGTGGCCGCGGCGGGCCGGATCCAGGCGGCGTTCGCGCTCGCGCCCGATCCGTACCGCGCGCCGATCCGCGTCGAGCAGATGTCCGACGGTGTGATCGTCCACATGATGAAGAAGGGCGTGTTCGGCAAGGCGAAGCCGGCGCCGGTCGATCTCGCCAAGTACGTGATGGTCGCGTTCGAGCGCACGCACCGCGAGCAGATCGTGACGCTCAAGGAGAACGCGAACCGCGCGTCGCCGGGCCTTCGGTTCGCGCTCACCGACACCGGCGCGACGTGGACCGCGATCACGACCGGCGGCGACGCCGACGGCGACTCGAACCCGCTCGATCCCGACGACGTGCCGCCGATCCGCGCGCTCGCGGATCGCGCGCACGCGCTCTTGAAGGATCTGATCAACCGGCGCTCGCTCGTGGAGCTGACGTTCGGCGGCAAGGCGGTCTCGGAGCTCGACGAGCCGCGGATCGTGCCGCTCGAGCTGCTCCAGCAGCTGACGCCGCTCGCGCGCACGATCCGCGAGCGCAGCCGCGCCTCCGGCGAGCTGGTGCTCAAGCGCGACATCGGCGACGGCCGCCGCGAGGAGCTGTTCGTCCCGCGCGCGACCCTGGCGCAGCAGTTCGCGCGGCTGCCGCCCGAGTACCGCCGCCCGTTCGAGGACATGGGCATCAGCGCCGAGCAGACGCAGCCCGCGATCCAGCTGCCGCGCGCGCCCGCCGGGGCGGCGCGCCACCCGGCCACGGTGAGCCGCTCCTCCGACACGGAGAGCCAGCTCGAGACGAACGTCAAGACGATCGAGGTCGACTCGGACATCGACTAGCGCCGCGGCGCGCGCGAGCGGGAGCGGAGTAGCTACGGAGGAGCCGCCAGCTCCGTGAGGATCTCGAGGAGCTTGCCGAAGCTGGGCGAGCGGTTGCGCGACGGGACCATATGACCGGCCACCTCGCGAGCGGCTTCGATCTTGCGAAGTCCGCTCGTGAAGTAGCCGGCCTGTTGGAGCACGCGCTCGAACGCCTCCCAGGTGCCGCCGCGGATCGCATCGCAGGCGCGGTACGGCTGCTTCGACGGGATCGTCGCCGGCACGCGGGGATATGCGGCGCGGACCGCCGCCCAGTCGCCGAAGAACCAGGCCTCGAGCTCCTCGATCGCGAGGCGGTTCACGACCTGCCACGGAGCGCCCGAGCCTGATCGCAGTCCCAGGCCCGCCGCGCGCGCGACGTCGTCGAGCTCGCGCTTCAGCTCCTCGCAGGACTCGCTGTCGCGATCGATCACGACCACGATGCGCCACGACGACGGCAGCCAGGATGCGTAGCCACGGAGCCGGCTGGGCAGCTCGCGCCGGAGATCGCTCTTGCCCTGGAAGCGATGGATCTCGAAGTCGATCGAGCCGAGCACCTTCGGGAGCAGCTCACGTAACGCGGTTTCCATCGACGGCTCCTCGACGAGAAACTCGACGTGCTCGACGGGCATCAGCGCCTCGCGCCGGCGGCGGGCGCTCCGGCCCGGACGAGCGGATCGCCGACGCCGAAGTAGCCCTCGAGCCAGAGCTTGCCCAGCGCGGCGCCGTTCTCGATGAACTCGCGGATGCCCCGGATGTCCGAGGCGCGCGTGACCCGCGTGAAGCCCTGGTCATCGCGGTGCAGGATCCGGACCTCGTGCGCCTGGACCGCGTCGAGGAAGAACGGGGAGTGCGTCGTGACCAGGAGCTGCGAGCGCTCCGTCGCTCTCCGGCACTCCTCGCCGAGCTCGGGCAAGAGCCGAGGATGGAGGTAGTTCTCGGGCTCCTCGATCCCGATGAACGGCGGCGGCGACGGATCGAGCAGGACAACGAGATAGGCCAGCATCTTGAGCGTCCCATCGGAGGCGAAGCGGGCCAGGATGGGCTCGGAGAACGGCGCGTCCTTGATCAGGAGGAGCAGCTTGCCATCGCGCGTCTCCTCGGACCGGACGGTCTCGATCCGCGGGACGCGGCGACGGAGGGCCTCGAAGATCTGCTCCAGGAGCCGCGGGTGGCGCTCCTTGAGGAACTGGATCACGTTGGCGAGGTTGTCGCCGATCTTGCTGAGGTGCTCGTGCGCCCCCGCCTCCGGCTGTCCCCGCACGTCGGCGGCAGATAGATACGAGATGTACCAGTTGCTGACGAAGCGGCGCAGCGCGACCACGCGCGGGTTGTTCTGCAGCTGCCCCAGCGTGCTCACCGCGAGCGTCTCGGGCGCGTCCAGCGGCTCGTAGACCTTGCGGTCGTCTCGCTCCGGCCGCTTGCCGCTGATGACCCAGCCCTTGCCGTTCCTGTAGCTCAGGATCTTGTACGGAGCCCCGGCTTGGTTGGGCCCCACGCGCCGCCACTTGAGCCACTCGGCGGCCACGATCGGCTCGCCACGCGAGGTCTCGTCAATCTCGAGGTGGTAGGTCGCCGGCGAGTCCTTCGGATCCTCTCGATACTGGAGCTCGAAGACGATCGGGCCGCCGCGCCCTCGCGTGCGTAGCTCGCGAAATCGACCACGGCGCTCCCACGCCCGCGGCAGTCCATCGGTGAAGCACTCCGACAGGAAGCTGAACACGTCGAAGATCGTCGACTTGCCGCTGCCATTGGGGCCGAGGAGGACCGTGAGCGGCGTCAGCTCGGAGAGCTCGATCGAGCACAGCGCGCGGTAATTCCGCACGCTCAGCCGCTCGATCCGCATGGGCGGTGGCGGCCGGGGCGCAGCGCGCCGGGATCTCATGGCGCGAGGCGCCTCGTGGCGACAGTCGGGCTCATGGCGATCACCGACGGCATCTCACCATGTTGCACTCGCGCGATCCAGATTCCGGGCGGGCCCGCATACGCGCGCGGGTCAGCCGGCGAGCTGGATGATCTCGTCGACGGTGCGCTCGAGGATGACGCGCTCGCCGAGCTCCTTGCCGAGGGCCTTGAGCTGCGGGCCGGTGAAGGCGTGCTGATCGGTGGTCAGCGTCTGGTCGCCCTTCAGGGCGCGATCGGCCTCGGCGAGGCGGCGCACGGCCGCGGCGAGCGCGGCGGGCGAGTAGGCGCGGGCCTGGGCGACGATCTTGTCGACGACGAACGGCGGGCAGCCGAGGCGGCTGGGCCACTCGTTCCGCGGCGTGCCGGCGGCGCGCATCGTGTGGGCGAGCGCGAGCTGGCGGACGTGGCGCGCGAGCATCACGACCACGCCGACGGCGCTCTCGCGCTGGTCGCACAGCGAGCTCACGGCGGCGCGGGCGCGCACGCGGTCGGCGGCGCCGATCGCGTCGGTCAGCTCGAAGACGGAGCGCTCGCGCGTGTCGGCGATGAGCTCGTCGACGTCATCGGAGGTGACGGCGCGCCGGGTGGCGCCGGCGCCGCCGGTGCCGGGCGTGAGCGCGTAGAGGCCGAGCTGCTCGACGGCGAGCGCGAGGCGGGATAAGTCGGAGCCGACGGCCTCGATGAGGCGCGTGATGGCGGCGGGCTCCATCTTGACGCCGGCGCTCTGGGCCTCGGCGCGCACCCACGGCAGGAGCTGGCGCGGCGCCTCGAGCGCGTGCAGGAAGCCCTTCTTCGAGAGCTGCGCGTACAGCTTGATCCGCTTGTCGACCTTCGAGGCGACGGCGACGATCACCGTGCTGGGGTTGGGCCGCGCGAGGTACGCGAGCAAGGGCTCGGCCTCGTCGGCGGGCATGCCCGCGAGGTCGCGTACGTAGATCATCCGGCGCTGCGCCATCATCGGCAGGGTCTGCGCGAGCGCCACGATCCGGACGGCGGACGGCTTGCCCTCGACGACGTCGTAGTTGAAGCCGCGGGCGGCGGGCGGCACCGCGACGTCGCGGATCGCGGCCACGACCCGCTCGATCAGGACGGGGTGCTCCGAGTGAAACACATAGAGCGGATCGAGGCGACCGGCGCGGATGTCGGCGAGCAGCTCCTCCACGCCGGGCACGCTACCACGGCCCTCCGACGACGGGCGCCGGGCCCCGGCCGCCTGGGCGCCGCGGCGGCATGCGCGCGGCGAGTTGAGGTACCGTCCCCGGCCGTGACGATCTCCCGGCGCGGCTTCCTCTCCACCGTCTCGCGCGCGATGAGCGCGGGCGCACTCGCGGCGTTCGCCGGCCCCCGGCTGGCGCTCGCGCGGGGCCTGCTCACCGAGCCGAAGCTCGACGATCTCATCAAGCGCGCGCTCGCGGCGGCGACGAAGGCGGGCGCGACGTACGCCGACGTCCGGATCGTCCGGATGCGGCACGAGCGCCTGACGGCTCGCGAGGAGAAGATCGAGAGCGTCGCGTCGACGGACGAGTACGGCGTCGGCGTGCGCGTGATCGCGGGCGGCGCCTGGGGCTTCTCGGCGACGCCGGTCGTCACGGCGGCCGAGGGCGAGCGCGTCGCGCAGGCGGCGGTCGCGATCGCGAAGGCGAACGCGGCGCTGATGAGGCGGAAGGTGGCGCTCGCGCCCGAGGTGGCCCACGTCGACGTGTGGCAGACGCCGCTGACGAAGGACCCGTTCAAGATCCCGCTCGAGGACAAGGCCGACCTCCTGCTCGAGATCAACCGCGAGGCGATGAAGGTGCCGGGCGTCAAGTTCGTGACGAGCGGGTACGCGGGCGTCTCGGAGTGGAAGCTGTTCGCCTCCACGGAGGGCGCGTACCTCGAGCAGGAGATCGTCCGGCTCAACCCGGGGTACACGGTGACGGCCGTCGACGAGAAGCGCGGCGAGTTCGAGTCGCGCACGCACGATCTGCCGCCGCGCCAGGCGGGCTGGGAGTACATCGAGGGCTCGACCTTGCGCGCGGACGCGCGCCGGATCGCCGAGGAGGCGGTCGAGAAGCTGCGCGCGCCGTCGGTCGCGCCGGGCAAGCGCGACCTGGTCATCGATCCGACGAACCTGTGGCTCACGATCCACGAGTCGATCGGCCACCCGACGGAGCTCGATCGCGCGATGGGCTACGAGGCGAACTTCGCGGGCACCTCGTTCGCCACGCCCGACAAGCTGGGCAAGCTGCGCATCGGCGCGCCGCTCCTCACGTTCTACGCCGACAAGACGACGCCGGGCGGGCTCGCGACGTGCGGCTACGACGACGACGGCGTGGCGACGCAGCGCTGGAACCTCGTCGAGAACGGCGTCCTGGTCGGCTACCAGACGACGCGCGAGCAGGCGGGGTGGATCGGCGAGCGGCGCTCGCGCGGCACCTGCTACGCCGACAGCTACGCGTCGTTCCCGTTCCAGCGGATGCCGAACGTCTCGCTGGCCCCGGCGGCGCAGGAGCGCTCGCTCGACGACCTGGTCGCCGCGACCGACGACGGCGTGCTCGTCACGGGCCGCGGCTCGTGGTCGATCGATCACCAGCGGTTCAACTTCCAGTTCGGCGGCCAGACGTTCTGGGAGATCAAGGGCGGCAAGCGCACCCGCATGCTGCGCGACGTCGCGTACCAGGCGAACACGCTCGAGTTCTGGGCGAGCTGCGACCTGCTCGGCGGGCCGAAATCGTGGTGGCTGGGCGGCTCGTTCTCCGACGGCAAGGGCGAGCCGTCGCAGTCGAACGCGGTCTCGCACGGCTGCCCGCCGGCGCGCTTCCGCAAGGTGTCTGTCCTCAGCACGAACCGGAGGGGCGCCTGATGCTGAGCGAGGCCCAGGCCCGGCAGCTCCTCGAGCGCGCGGCGACCTTGATCCGTTCGTCGAAGGGCGCCGAGGGGATCGTCTCGCTCACCAACGAGCAGGTGGGCAACACGCGGTTCGCGGTCAGCGAGATCACGTCGTCGTCCGACGTCGAGCGGACGCAGCTCTCGATCACGGTGCAGTTCGGCCTGCGCTCGGCGACGGCGGTCACAAACCAGCTCGACGACCGCGCGCTCGACGACACGATCGCGCACGCCAAGCGGATGGCGCAGCTCTCGCCGGAGAACCCGGAGCTCTTGCCGCCGCTGGGCGCGCAGGCGTACCGGCCAGCGAAGAACGCGCGCGATCCGGGGACGGCGCGGCTCGGGCCGGAGGCGCGCGCGAAGGCGGCGGGCGCCGCGCTGGCCGCCCTGCCGGCCGGCGCGGGCGTCTCGATGGCGGGCTTCTTCGAGCACGAGACGAAGATGCACGCGATCGCGACGACGCAGGGCGCGTGGGCGCACCACACGTGGACGGCCGCGGGGCTCACGTGCACCGCGCGCACGGCCGACGGCACGGGCTCGGGGTGGGCGGGCACAAGCTCGAACCGCGCCGCGGATCTCGACGCGGGCGCGCTCGCGAAGCTGGCGGTCGACAAGGCGGTGCGCTCGGCGAAGCCGGCGCGGCTCGCGCCGGATCGCTACACGGTCGTCCTCGAGCCGGCGGCGGTGGCGAGCCTGCTCGGGTTCCTGTCGGGCTCGCTGGGCGCGCGCCGCGCCGACGAGGGCCGCTCGTTCTTCAGCAAGGCGGGCGGCGGCACGAAGGTCGGCGACAAGCTGTTCTCCGAGGCGATCACGCTGCGCAGCGATCCGACCGACGCGCAGCTCGCGGCGCGTCCGTTCGACGGCGAGGCGGTGCCGCTCCAGCCGACCTCGTGGATCGAGCGCGGCGCGCTGCGCGCGCTCACGTACGGCCGGTTCTGGGCGAAGCGGCAGGGGAGGCCAGCGACGGGCCAGCCGGCGGGCTGGACGCTCGACGGCGGCACCACGCCGCGCGAGGAGCTGGTGAAGGGCGTCGCGCGCGGCGTGCTGATCACGCGGCTGTGGTACCTGCGGATGCTCGATCCGCAGACGATCCTGGTCACCGGGCTGACGCGCGACGGCGTGTTCTTGATCGAGAACGGCGCGGTCACGCGGCCGGTGAACAACTTCCGGTTCAACGAGTCGCCGATCCAGATGCTCCGCCGGTGCGATGCGCTGTCGCCAGCGGTGCTCACCGAGGGCAACGTGCGGGTCCCGGCGCTGCGGACGCACGACTTCAACCTGGCGTCGATCTCGGAGGCGATATGAATCCCGGCGGGGTGACCGACGGCGATCGAGCGAGCTCGCCCGATGCGGTCGTCGTCATCGCCGACCGCGCGGTCACCGGCGGCGGCGCCAGCGATGGCAAAGGCGCCCGCGGCGCGACGGCGGTGCTCGCGATCGATGGCGCGATCGCGGCGGTCGGCGATCCGGCGGACGTCTTGGCCGATCCGCGCGCGGCGGGCGCCCGCCGCATCGACTGGGCCCGCCGCGCGATGGTGCCGGGCACGGTCAACACGCACAACCACAGCTTCCAGTCGCTCCTGCGCGGCATCGGCGACGATCTGCCGTTCCTGGTCTGGCGCGATCAGGCGCTCTACCGCTACTCGCCGCGGCTCGGCGCCGAGGACATGGGGACGGCCGCGCTGTTCGCGTTCGGCGAGATGCTGCTCCACGGCGTCACCACCGTCTGCGACTTCTATTACCTGAACGCGCAGGGCAACGAGCACGCATCGGCGACGATCGAGGCGGCGCGCCGGCTGGGCATGCGGATCGTCCTCGCGCGCTGCTTCTACGACTGGGACGGCGCGCCGGCGGTGTACCGCGAGACGATCCCGCAGGCGGTCGCCAACTTCGAGGCGCTCGCGCGCCGCTACCAGGACCGCGCGCGGTTCTTGACGGCCGTGCAGCCGGCGCCGCACAGCCAGCACGGCGCGTCGCCGGCAATGATCGAGGCGGGCGCGGGCTGCGCGCGCGACGCGGGCGTGCCGTGGCACATCCACCTGGCCGAGGAGCAGTACCAGGTCGATCAGTCGCTCGAGCGGTTCGGCGCGCGGCCGCTCCACGCGGTCGCCAGGCTCCCGGTGGACATGGCGGCGATGATCGCGGTGCACGGCTGCTGGTTCGACGCGGGCGAGCGCGCGCTCCTGGCCGAGCGCGGCGGGTCCCTCGCCTACTGCCCGGGCTCGAACATGTTCCTGGGCGACGGCGTGACGGATCTGGTCGATCTGGTCGCGCGCGGCGTCCGCGTGGGCCTGGGGACCGACGGCGGCTGCTCGAACAACCGGGTCAGCGTGTTCGACGAGATGCGCACGGCGGCGCTGCTCCAGAAGGTGCACCGGACCGACGGCCAGGCGATCGACGCGGAGACCTGCTTTGCGCTGGGCACCCGCACGGCGGGCGAGGTGCTCCGGCTGCCGATCGGCCGGATCGCCCCGGGGTACCGCTGCGACCTGGTGGCGCTGAACCTGGACGATCCATCGCTGTGGCCGGTACAAGCCCTGGAAAAAAACATCGTGTATGCGCTGTCTCCTCGCGCAGTTACGGACGTCGTGGTAGATGGAACGGAGGTCGTCGCCGAAGGGCGGCTCGTGCAGGTCCCCCTCGATGAGATCCAAACCCGTGTCGCAGAGCTCACCCGAGACTGGCGACGCTCGCCGTGATGACGTGACCGAGGACGCCGCGGCCCAGGACGAAGTCGAGGCGAGCAAGCGCGCGCTGGACGACGAGCCGGCCGGCGCCGCCGCCAAGGAAGTGGCCGCGCCCGCCGAGAAGGCCGGCGCAGCCAAGGCGCGCCGCGGCGCGGGGGCGTCGGCCGCGCCCGCCGAGAAGACCGGCGCGAGCCGGCTCGCGGTCGAGCTCGAGGTCTCGCGCAACCGGTACGCGGGCTGGACGGTGTTCGGCCTCGTGTTCGGCGCGCTCCTCATCTGGAAGCTCGGCACCGTCGGCCAGTGGGTCGGCGTCGTGCTGATGGTGCTCGGCGCGCTCCGGGCCTGGCAGCTCCTGCAGACGTTCCTGCACCCGCCGGGCACGATCGTCGTCGACGGCGACCTGGTCGAGCTGCCGCGCGGCCTGTGCATGTCCCGGCCGGTCAAGGTCCCGGCCAAGGACGTGACGGCGGTGTACTTCCTGCGCCGCTCGGTGCCGTGGAATCGCTCGGCGCCGGTGCTCGTCGTCGAGCTCGGCGCGAAGGCGTACGCGTATCCGCGCGACTGGTTCGCGTCCGAGGCAG
>DATMCI010000054.1:0-39173 GCA_035558535.1 Kofleriaceae bacterium | reverse complement strand
CGGCAGCTCCGCGAGCACGACGACGTGCAGCGCGAGGCCCCAATCGGCGTGATAGACGCCCGGGCTGCCCCACTCGCAGCCATAAGCGTCGAGCACGGTCGCGGGCTTGCCGGGGCTGATCACGACGAGCAGCGGGAACGGCACCTCATTCGCGGCGGGCCTGGTGCCGCTGGAGTCGGCCGCGGCGGCGCGGACGGCGGCGCGTGCGCGGCGCTCGAGCTCGTGGTGCCAGGTGTGCTGCTTGTTGAGGCACCGGCGGACCTGGCGCAGCGTCGGCGTGTCGTGGAACGGCTCGAACAGACACGGCTGCGCCGCCAGCTCACCGAGCAGCCCCATGCGGGCGCGCTCCGCGGCGCGCGCGGGGTCAGGCGTGGTGTACACGTCGATCTTCTGCGTGGCGGCCAGGACCTCGACCTCGGTCTCGGCGGTGCAGGCACGGCACAAAGCGTCGCGCAGGAGGCTCTTGGCGAACTGGTCGAAGGGCTGGTACACGCCGCGCCCTATCGGCACGTCGCGCCAGGGTTGCGTCCTTTCGCGCGAAATCTTCCAGACCGCATCGATTCGAGCGCGCGCCCCGGCCGCGGTTGTCCGGGAGTGTCCGAATCCCGGACGTGCCCGGACAACGCGCGGGCAGAGTGGATACGGACACCCCCGAAATCAACCCGGTGGGGCCACCTGAGGGGCCAACGGACACCCCCGAATCAACCTCGGTGGGGCCACCTCGGTGGGGCCACCTCTCGGTGGGGCCGCCGCGCATCGTCCGCGGCGAATCGTGCAGCTTCCGGTGCGGAGCCCCAGGTGACTCGGGGCCGGAGCATCAAGGCTGGCGCTCGGGACGCGCGGAGCCGAGCGACTCGGCCTCGGCCAGGATCTCCAGCATCGCCGCGGCGACTCCTCGCGCCACCGCGGTGCGCAACACCTCGTTGTCTCGCACCGCCTGCGACTGCTCGATCTGGATCCCGCCATCGGTGCACATGCGATTGACGATGTTGTTCGTGCCGAGACCGGAGTGCAGGCTGACATCGATGCCATGCCAGCTGGTGGGCAGCGTCACGCCACTGTTGGCAACATAATAGTAGACGGTCGTTCCCTGCGGAGCTGCGTCCGCGATGGCTTGCTGAATGTGATCCCGTACGAGCTCTTTGTGCGCCGTGGACGCGAGGCCGCCAATCACAATGGCGTTGACGCCAGCGTGAGCGGTGACGCCATGGAACGCCACCGCAAAGCGAAAGGGGATGTAATAGTAAAGAATCTCCCCCGAGGACGTGGTTCCGTGAGCGACGAACTGCGCTTTGTGGAGCCCGCGGAAGGAGGTCGTGGCGATATCGGTGGCGGTGATGTGCCAGCGAATCATGGCGCCGCCGCCGCTCCAGGTGCCTCGGCACTCCCAGGTGGTGGCAGTCCTGTCCTCCTCCGCGAGCCTGCTGGCGAAGGGCGCGACCTGGTCGCTGGTGTGCCGGTCGATGTTACCGCCGTGAGGGAACAGGGCGATCAGCTGCTGGTCGCTCGCCCTGCTGACGTGCTCGGTGAAGCTGCCGGATGCGGGCTCGTCGTAGAAATGGGTCAGGTGGCTCCCCGTCGTGCTCTCGCTCACGGGGACATTCGCCACGGTGCAGGTGGTGAACGGGAGCGAGGCATTGCTGCCTGCTTGCCCGCAGAGCTTGTACACTCCACCGTTCTGCGAGTCGGTGGTCGAGTTGGAATAGACCTTGATTGCGTAAGATACTAGCGGAGGAATGGATATGGTGACGAAGGTATCTCTGATCGTGAACACGGCAGAGTTGCCATCGGGGCCCGTGACACGAAGCTGCATTCCGATGGAGAGATGCAGCGCAGCCAGGAGGGACGCCGAGACCAGACAGTGCTCGTGGCGGTCGGCCCCGGTGAGCGGCTCGGTGGTGACGGAGATCTTCACCCCGAGCAAGACCACAGGAGCGGGCAGGAGATCTTCGGGGTTGGTAACGACCAAAATTTTAGAGCTCTGCATGACACGTCCTCTCGCGTGATCGCGGCGACCACTCCCCCAGGGGACGCAGCCACGCGAGGCGTGTCGCAAGGAAAGTCGTCGGCGCGCCCGCGCTGAGCCGATCCGGCGACTTACGCGGTGCCGGGCGCAGGGTACGCGGCGACCGCCACCGGTCTGGCGGCGGTGCTCGAAATCGGCGCGGCTCGTCGAGCGGGCTCGCCGCGGCGACGCCGGCTGCGCCTAGAGCAGAGCAGCTTGCCGCTCGCAGACTCGAGGCGCGCGGGGCGAGGGGCGCGCGGGGCGCGCGGGCGCGTCGGCTCAGACCGCAGGCGGCTGGGGCGGGCGGCCGCCCTTCTTGCCCTTCTCGCCCTCCTTGCCCTCCTTGCCCTCCTTGTCGGCCGGCGCCGCGTCGGCGTGGGCGGCCTCGCCCGCGGCCGAAGCCGCGGCGGCGGGCGCGTGTGCCGCCGCCGGCTGCCCCGGCGCGATCGCGGCCGCGATCGCCGCGTCCTTGTTCGGCTCGTCGCCGACGGCGAGCTCGCACTCGCCGAAGACGACCTGCATGCCGCCCTTGGTCGTGCTGAGCGAGACCTCGAGCGCGCGCGCGCGGATCACGGTGCGATCGCGGACCTTGCCCGAGATGCGCACGGTCTCGGCCTCGACCTCGCCGGCGACCTCGCCCTCGGAGCGCAGCTCCTTCACCTTCACGTTGCCGGCGATGATGCCGGTCGCGCTGACGTGGATCTCCGGGCCGGCGACGTCGCCCTCGACCTTGCCCATCACGACGATGGGGCACTTGGAGGTCATCGAGCCCTTGAACTCGGTGCCCTCCTCGACGAGGGTGTGCTTGCCGGTGGGGAGACCGCTCTGGCCGTTCTGGTCGCTCATCACTTCACCTCGTTCCTCTCGGTCGTTTGCTGGGGGGCGACGATCTTCACGCGGAGCTGACAGCCCATCTCGAAGGCGAACCGCGTCGACTCGACGTTCTGGGCGACGGCCGAGACGACGGCGCCGCCCGAGCTCACGGAGAGCACGCGCGGCCCGACGATGCCCGGGCTCTGGCGTTCGAAGAACTTGCCGTGGACGGTCACGACGCCGGCGCCGACGATCTCGCAGTCGGCGAGCACGCCGGCCGCCCCGATGACGAGCATGGTCTGGTCGCCCAGGTTGATCGTGCAGTTCTGGAACAGGCTGTCGATCTCGACGCGCGCGCCCGCGTCGAACTGGAGCGTGGCGTTGCGCAGGACGTCGCCGCGGCCGAAGTAGCGGCGGCGGACCTCGTCGCGCGCGGCGGGCGCGGCACCGGGCGCGGCGGCGAGCGCCGGCGCGTGCGCGCCGGCGGTCAGGATCGTCGGGATCACGCCGTCCTCGACGCGCCGCGAGCCGTCGCCGGCGGGCGAGAGGTCGAGCCACGTCACGTCGACGACGCCGATCGTCGAGCCGGTGCCGATCAGGCCGGCGGCCTTCGCGCCGGTGAGCTTCGTGTTCTCGAGCACGGCCTGCGCGAAGCTCGCGTGGCGGAGGTCGGAGCTCGACAGGTTCGCGCCGGTCAGGTCCGCGCCCGTGAAGTCGGTCTTCACGGCGGACGCGTTCGTGAAGTCGGCGTTGCGCAGGACGGCGCCCTTGAGCGACGCCTCGTCGAGGTTCGCGCCGGGGAGCCGCGCGTCCTCGAGGTTCGCGCCGACCAGGCGGGCGTTGCTGAGCCGCGCGCCGCCGCCGAGCACCCCGCCGAGGTACGCCTCGTCGAGCTCGGCGTGCGCGAGCACGGCCTCGGCGAGGTTCGCGTTGCCGAGCTTGGCGCCCGCGAGCTGCGCGTAGCTGAGCTGCGCGCCGGCGAGGTTCGCGCCGTTCAGCGTCGCGCCCTCGAGGTTGGCGCGCGTCAGGTTCACGCCGGCGAGGTTCGCGCGGTCGAGCTTGGCGCCTTCGAGGTCGGCGTTCTCGAGGTTCGCGCCGGAGAGGTTGACCCCGACCAGGTACGCCTCGCGCAGGCTCGTGCGCCGCAGCGAGCTGCCGGCGAGGTCGGTGCCTTCGAGGTTCGCGCCGTCGAGGTCCGCGCGATCGAGCGACGCCTTGGGCAGGCGCGACTTCGATAGATCGATGCCGCGGAGATCCGCGCGGTCGAGCTTCTCGCCGCGCTGGATCCGCTTGAGCACATCGTCACGTGTGGGGGCCGCCATCGGGTCTCCTTGCCGTCTTAATGGGACGGACGCATCGGCTGCTGAGAGGACAGGAATTTATCGAGCGACGCGATCCGCTCCTGGAACGGGAGCTTCTCGAGCCTCTGGAGCTGGTCGCGCTCGCCGAGCCGCGCGAGCGTCACCTTGATCTGCTGGAACGTCTGCTCGCGCTCGCGGCGCAGCTGGCGCTTGCGCTGCTGCGCCTCGTTGGACCACTCGTTCGACACGCGCGTGAAGTCGTCGTTCTGCAGGCTCAGCATGATGAGCAGATCGTGCAGGTGGCGGATCTCCACCGACGGATCGGGCGCCGACATGGCGGCCGTCGCGCTCGCGCGGTAGTTCCGGAACCGCTCGACGATCGCGGCCGCGAGGTCGAGCCGCAGGCCGGTCACGACGGCGACCTCGTCGGCGTTCGCGCGCATCAGCGCGTCGAGGCGGCCGAGCCCGACGGAGAACAGCTTCTCGATCGTCGGCTGCTCGACGCCCGCGACCTGGCGCAGGAGCGCCTCGACGATGATCGGCTCGCGGCGATCGCGCTCGGCGTCGAGCTCGAACGCCTGCGGGATCATCTCGATCAGGCGCGAGTAGCGCTGGAGGAGCTCCTCCTTGTCCTCGTCGGTGATGCGGGCGCGCTGCTGCACCGCGGCGTCGACGGTGACGACGAACGAGTCGAGCGCCTCGCACAGATCGGGCAGCTCGAGCTGCTCGGCCATCGCGCGCAGCGAGCGCAGCGCGGGCTTGGTCAGCTCGATCCACTTCGGATCGGCGTCGCCGTAGCGCAGCTCGAGCATCACGGAGCGGACCTGCGAGACGTGCGCGACGGCGACGTCGTTGAACAGCTCGCGCACCGCCGCGAGGTCGTCCTCGGTGGAGACGCCGGGCTCGGCGGTGGACCGCGGCTGCTGCAGCGCCTCGAGCTCGTCCAGGACGCCCATGATGTTCAGCGCGCCGGACGGCTCGGTCTGCAGCTCCATCACGACCTCGTCGAGCGCCTGTGTCAGCGTGTCGGGTTTCTGGCGGCGGCGCGGTGATGCGGCGGCCTCGTCGTCAGCCGGCGCCGACGCCGGCGCGGGCGCGGGCTCGGGCGCTGCGGCGGCCGGCGCGGCGCCCGCAGCGGCCGCTTCCCCGGGCGTGCGCGCCATGGTCGCGCCGCGGAGCGTCGTCGTGCGCCGCGGCTCCGGAGCCGCCGGAGGCGGCGGCGCGCCGATGATCGTCGAGTGCGCCTTGGCGGTCTCCTTCCCTTTCGGATCGGGGGCGGCCGGCGCGCTCGCGGGTGCCTTGCCGGAGGCGGGCGCGGGGGTAGCGGCGGCGGGCGCCGGTGCGGTGGGTTGCACCGGGTGCTGCGTGCGCTTCGCGCCGCCCGGCAGAGGACTGCGCGACCGCGAGGGCTCGTCCGACTTGGCCATGGGGCTCTCCTGTATCGCGGCGCTCGTAGCGGCCGGCGTGAGTGCTTTCTCTGCTGTAGCGGCCTCGCGCGCCGCGCCTTGATCGGAGCTGCGCTGCGGCCACGACCACAGCGGCGTCGAGAACGGAGACTCCGACAGCGCGGCAGCCGATCCCGCCGCGGCGGTGGCGAGCGCGGGGCTCGGCGCGAACGCGGAGGTCGTGGTCGGCCGGGCCTCGGCCGTGGGCTCGGGCGTCGCGTGCGGCGTGGGCTCCGCGCCTCGCGCAGCGTCCGTGGTCGGAGCCTCCTGGCTCTCGGAATCTTGCTCTTCCTGGCGCCCGTCGGTTGGACCCCCGTCCTGACCGCGCTGAAAGATACGCGAGAAGATCCCCATCAGACCCTTTGAGATGCGATCACGAGGCGCGCGACCACGACCAGCACCGACGCTAGCAAAGACGCGCGATCCGCCCAATGTATGACTTCGGCGCCAATGTCCGAAATGATCGCGTCGTCGGAAATCGGCGCCCGCGCTTGCGTTCGCGCCGGGACTTTGGCCGAGCCTCACTGGCTGAGCGCCGCCCGCGTCGAGGCGCGGTACGCGCGGCACGCGCGTGGCGTCCGCGCACGCCGGGCGAGCTGGCGTCGCTGGCGCGGCCCGGATCGCGACCGTGTCGGCGGCACCTCGGTTGCACGACCTTCCATCGAGAGAAACAAGGAGAGTCGTATGCGAAAGTCGATGCTCTGGTGTTCGCTGATCAGCGCGGCGCTCCTCGGCGGCGCGTGCAAGCAGGATCCTTCGGAGCGCGCCTCTGACCAGGTCCGCAAGTCGGTCGAGGAGGTGCGCGAGCAACGCGAGGAGCTGCGCTCGGAGCAGCGCGACGTGGCCAAGGAGCAGCGCGACGTGGCCAAGGAGCAGAACGACGTGACGAAGGAGCAGCGCGAGCTGGCCAAGGCGGAGGGCGAGCTCGCCGTGGCGCGCGCGAACTACGTCACCACGACGCGCGAGCGGCTCGCGCGGATCGACGCGAAGATCAACGACCTCGAGGCGAAGGCCGACGCGAAGGCGCGGGACGCCGCGGTGGGGCTGCGCGCGCGCCGCGATCAGCTCGCCGCCGAGGTCGACAAGGCGGGGAGCCGCATCGACGCGCCGGACTGGGACGACTTCCGCACTGACCTCGACGCGACGTTCAAGCAGATCGAGAAGGACGTCGACCGCGCGCTCGACTGATCGGGCGCTGGATCGAGCGGAGAACGGCGCGGGCACCGGGCGGTATCGCGCGGTATCGCGCGCTGGCGTCGCACCCGTCGCAGGTGCCGCCCTTGTGCCGCGCGGCCGCGGAGCGTGCTCAAATGCGCGCATGCGAACGCTTCACTTCCTGGCGGCCGCCGCGGCGGCCGCCGCGCTCACTCTCGCGTGCGACGCGAGCTTCGCCGATCCGAAGCCGGCGCCGAAGGCCGAGCCGGCGAAGGCCGAGCCGGCGAAGGCCGAGCCGGCGAAGACCGAGCTGGCGGGCGCCACCGTCGGCAAGCCGGCGCCTGACTTCAAGCTCAAGGACCTCGCCGGCAAGGAGGTCGCGCTGGCGTCGTTCAAGGGCAAGGTCGTCGTGCTCGAGTGGTTCAACCCGGGCTGCCCCTTCGTCAAGAGGTCGCACAGCGTGGGCTCGCTCGTCGACACGGCGAAGCGCCACACGAAGAACGGCGTCGTCTGGCTCGCGGTCAACAGCGGCGCCCCGGGCAAGCAGGGCCACGATCCGGCGATGAACACCGAGGCCGCCAAGACGTGGTCGCTCGAGCACCCGATCCTGCGCGACGAGAGCGGCGTGGTCGGCAAGGCGTACGGCGCCACGAACACGCCGCACATGTTCGTGATCGACAAGAAGGGCGTGCTCGTCTACGCCGGTGCGATCGACAACTCGCCCGACGCCGAGGGCAAGTCGCCGCAGGGCGGCAAGCTCGTCAACTACGTCGACGCCGCGCTCGAGGACCTCGCTGCCGGCAAGCCGATCCGCACGCCCACGTCGCAGGCGTACGGCTGCTCCGTGAAGTATGGGTCGTGAGCCGCTCGTGACCGCGCTCGCGCTCGCGGCGGTGCTCGCCGCGGGCGGGGCCGCGTGCAAGCGCGAGCAGAAGGCCGCGCCCGAGCCTGCGCCCGCGCCCACGCCTGCGAAGGGCATCGCGCCGCTGCCGCCTCCGCTCGCCGCGAGCGCGTTCTATCGGATCGATGCCGGGCCGCAGACGCCGTGCACCGCCGGTGCGGTGTGCGAGGCGCGGCTCGTGCTCACCGCGCTCGGCGCGTACCACGTCAACCAGAAGTACCCGTTCAAGCTGCTCGCCGAGCCGGGGCCGGACCTCACCGTCGACGGCACCGGCACGTTCGCGCTCGACGACGCGCGGACCGGCACGCTCACGGTCAAGTTCCGCGCGGCGAAGCCGGGCACGGTGCGCCTCGCGGGCACGTTCAAGCTGAGCGTGTGCACCGAGGAGGAGTGCGAGATCGTGGAGCCGAAGGTCCAGCTCGAGCTGCCGGTCGGCTAGCGGGCCGGCCGCGGCGCGCGCGGCGCGCGGGCGCTACTCGATCGCGAGCGCGATCGGCTGCGTGCAGTCGCCGTCGCCCGCGTGGCCGGCGGCGTCGACGAGGATGACGCAGAACACGGCGGCGGCTCCATCCACGGCCTCGATCCCGAGGTCCCGGCACGCGGCCGGCGGCGCGCCCGCGGCGATCGCGCCGATGTCGTTGACGTGGAGCTCGAGCGTGCCCTTGATCGGCTCGCCGATCACGGACTCCGGCGCGATCTGCGGGAGCGGGAGCGCGGTGAGCAGCCCGTCGGCGCGGCAGTCGTGCACCTCGGCCGTGCCGCCGCCGAGGTCGCCGTCGCCATCGCCGTACGCGACGGTGATGACGAGATCGTCGGCCGTGTCGTCCGACGGAATGATCCGGTCCGGCGCGGCCGACACGACGCTCGCGCTCGGCGCCGTGTCGTCGCCGGTGCACGCCGCCGCGAGCGAGGCCGCGAAGAGGGCCGCGAGGAGAGCCGCGAGCTGCGAGATCGGGGTGGTCTTCATCGCCGGTCTCCTCATTGGATCTGGATCCTGCTCGGGCTCACATCGAGCGCCACGATGCCCTGATTGAGCGAGTCGATGTACACGACGGCCACGCCGATCGACTGCCCCGCGGCCGCCACCGTCCGCCGCATGTTGGTCGGCTTGTCGTACAGCTCGAGCATCGCGGGGATCGTCCACGTGCGGCGGTAGTTGAGCCGATCGCCCTGGCCCATCGGCCCGGCCGCGTCATACATCGTCGGGCCGACGTGCGGATCGTTGCCCGTCGTGACCACCACGTCGCCGCCGCTGGCGGAGCTCAGCACGACCGCGGCGAACGGGATGGCGTCGTCGGCCGTCTCGAAGTCCTGCACCGTGTGGCGCAGGGTCAGGGTCGTGCCGACCGCCACGTTGATCGGCCCGGCGCCATCGAGCCGCGTGGTGCCGTTGAAGATGCCGATCTGCGGCCGCCGCGGCGGGTTGTTGAGCGTCGGCGCCGGGGCCGCGCCGGGGGCGCGCAGCGCGCCGTTGTCGATCCACTGCTCGAGCGCGACGATGTCGGCCTCCTCGAGCGGCGGCGCGCCGAGCGGCATCTGCGTCGCGACGCCGTTGCGGTTCCGGATCTTGTCGATGAACAGGCTCTGCGCCGCGCTCCGCGGCGCGACGCGGAGCAGGCCCGGCTTCTCGATCGCCGGCCGGTTGACGAGGTACGCGTACGTCAGGCCCGGCGTCGACAGGTTCGGCTCGAACTGGCCGTTGTGGCACAGCCCGGGCTGCCCCGAGCAGCGCTTCTCGAGGATGCGCGCGTGCAGCTCGTCGAGGCTGCCCGTCGCCGGCGCGGGCGCCGCGCTCGTGTCGAGCGGGTCCGGATCCGTCATGTCGCCCGGATCAGGCGGCGGGAGCTCCTCGGAGCCGCACGCGGCGACGGTCGCCATCGCGGCCATCGCACCCAGGGCGGCCATCGCGGCCAGCGCGCGGGCCAGCGCGCCGGCCGGCGCGCGCGAGATCGATCGCTTGTTCGCGCGCTTCATCGCAGCACCTCCTGGATCACGAGGCCCGGGCGCGCGCCCTGGCCGACGAGGCCGTCCTTCATCGCGGTCTCGTGACCGAGGACGCTCATCGCCGTCATGATCGCGTCGATCGTCTCGTAGCGGCCCGACGTGCGGCCCGGCTGCGTGACGTTCGTCGGCGCGATCACCTGGTTGGACTTGATGTTGGGGCCGAGCGCGAGCATCCACACGTCGCGGTCGCCGTTGTCGCCCTGGCCGTGATCGATGCCCGAGCGGCCGAGGCTGTCGGGGTTGTTGCCGTTGAAGAACAGGTGCCGCCCGTGCTCGGGCAGGACGAGCATCGTCGTCGTGTCGCGCAGCTCGGGGACCGACTGGATGTGGTTCCAGAGGTGGCTGACGAGCGCGTCGGCGAGCTGCTGCGAGCGCAGGTAGCCGTTGAAGTCGGCGTGGCAGGTGTCGACGTCGAGCAGCGTGATCGCCATGACCGCGGGCTTGAACTTCGTGAGCACGCGCTCGGCGTGGTAGATGGTCTTCGCGTCGGCGGTGCCCTCGAGGTCGCCGTTCGGCTGGCGCATCCCGATCCCGTAGCTCTTGGGGAAGAACGCGTCGTAGGTGGTGTCGGCGTAGATCTCGGCGAGGTGGCTCTGGATCTGCTCGTTCTCGGCGGACGCGAGGTGCACCGTCGGATCCGACGGCGGGAACGCGGGCGAGTTGCCGTCGAGCACGCGCGTGAGCCGCGCGGCGGCGATGTCCTCGGCGGGGTCCGAGGGGATCGCCGGCAGGGCCGGGTTCTGCGTCGTCAGATTCAGATCGCGCTTGCCGCTCGCCGCGATCGAGACGAGCGGCTGCATCACGCCGGGCGGCTGCAGGTAGATGCCCGCGTAGCGGCCGCCGTAGCTCGGGTGGTTGCTCGCGATCAGCGCGCGGTAGAAGCCGCCGACCTGCGAGAGGTACCAGGTGTCGGTCGCCGGCGCGCTCGTCGCGCGGCGGTGCAGCTCGAAGATCGTCGGCACCGGCAGGTGCGCGTCGGCGCGGTTCTCGATCTGGTTGTACATGCCCGAGAGCAGGCAGCCGTGGCCCTGGAGGTGGCCCGGCGGCCCGTCGGCGTAGCGCAGGTTCGTGATCAGCGTGCCCTGCTGGTAGAGCGGCTGCGGCCGCACGGCCGGCAGGACGAGCGGGCGATCTTTCACGCGATCGGCGTACTCGGGCGCGATGCGCGGCGCGCCGGCCGGGCCGCCGCCGCCGACCAGGGGCGTCGTCCCGAACAGGTTCGGCATCGTCGCGCCCTCGGCCATCGCGAGCGACTCGCGCATGCGGAGGCCGCCGCCGATCCCGACGATGACGACGCGCTTGCCGTTGCCGGCCGCGCCTGCGGGCTTGATCCGGATGAGCGGCGAGAGCGCCTTGCCGGCGGCGACGGCGCCGAGGCCGGCGAGGCCGCCGCGGAGGAAGTTGCGTCTGGTGAGTGCCACGGCGTCCTCCTACTGGCTCTGGTACTCGCGCGATCCGACGATCGCGCGGATGATGGTGCGGGGACCGACGGCGGCGTCTTGCGCCCACTCGCCGGCGAACTGCTCGAGCTCGTACGCGTTCGGCTCGCGGCCGAGGAAGCGCCGGAACTGCTCGCGGATGTACGTGCGCGGATCGGCGACGCTCGCCTTGGTCGGGATCGAGACCTCGGTCGAGTGCAGGAGCCCCTTGGTGACGAGGTTCCGCATCGGCAGCGAGTCGCCGATCCCGTCGAGCACGGTCGTGAGCTGCGCCTCCTCGTCGAGCGGGAAGCGCAGGGCCTCGGTGCCGTTGAGCCGCAGGACGAATTCGAACGTCTCCGGCGTGCGCGACAGGACGTCCGCGTACAGGCCGCGCAGGAACTGGCTCGACGTCTTGGCGCGCGGCTGGCGCGCGCCCTCCGCCTCGCCGGCGACCGCGGGCTCGTACTCGTACGTGTCGGTGCACGCGGCGGCGGCGAGCGCGGCGGCGGCGAGCGCGGCGGCGACGGTGATGGCTGGCAGGCGGCTCATTGCGCGAAGTACTCCCGCGACGACGCCACCGCGCGCAAAAGGCTGCGCGCGTCCGGGTCGGTCGCATCGAGGGTGGCGACGAAGTAGGCGAGCTCGGCGGGCCGCGGCGAGCGCGCGAGGTAGCGGTCGAACACGCGCCGCACGATCGCCTCGCGGTAGACCTCGCTGTCGAAGACGATGTCGAGCAGGTCGTCGTAGTTGGACCCGTGGCGGTGGAACATGAGGCCGGCCGGCGAGGTCGGGAAGAACGCGCCGATGATCATCCCGCGCCCGTTCTCGATCTCGTCGGGCTCGGCGGGGCGGGCGAGGAAGTCGTCGAACAGCGCGCGCACGCGCGGCTCGGGCGCGCCGGCGAGCGCGAAGTACGCCGTCGCCTTCGCGTAGCGCCGCTCGATCACCGACGTCTTCATGCCACCGCGCAGATCGGCCGCCGTGGTGCGCAGGCCGGCGCGCTCGGTGGCGAGCGCCGGCAGGTTCGCGCAGGTGCACGCGCACGGATCGGTCTGCGTGCACGTGCTGCACGCCGGGGTCGTGCCGCGGACGATCCCGCACACGAGCCCGTACTGCTGCTCGAGCGTGTTGCCGCCGAAGATCGTGTTCTCGAGCTCCTCGATCCAGACGGCCGAGAACTTCTCGCCGGCGATCAGCTCGTCGGCGAGCTCGCCGCGCGCGGCGGCGGTGTTGCCGGCGTCGCGCAGGCGGGTGGTCCCGGCGGCGAGCTCGGCGTCTGTCGGCACGGCGCCGGTCAGATCGAGGTACGCGCGCCGGAGAAAGCGCTGGATCTCGGCCTCGGTGTCGACGGTGGTGCCGACCGGCTTTCCAGCCGGCACGGTCCCATCGCACGCAGCGAGGCACAGCAGGGTCGCGAGTAGACGCATCTGCAAGGTCCCCCCTTTCGGGTCCGTTGCGCAGTGTGCAACAGGAGCGCCACGGCAGGGCGGCGCAATTTTCGAAGGCTTACGCGACCTCGCCCCACACCTGGGGCGTGGGATTCCACGACGACGTCGGCGGGCTCGACACCAGGGCCGACGCTGGGGCTCGACACCAGCCTGCGCGATGAGGCACATCAGGGCGATGCAATCGCAACCGCCGCCACAGCCGCCGCAGCAGCAGGACGAACAGTTCCGCACACAGGCCGAGCTCGACGCGGCCCTGGAGTCGGTTCGGGGCGCGCCGCGCGCGGTCGGCGTCGTCGAGATGATCGTGCGCCGCCCCGAGCGGGATGCGCGCGAGGTGCTCGAGGAAGCGATCGTCGATCCGGCGCTCGGGCTGGTGGGCGACAACTGGCGCGAGCGCCCGTCGCGCTCGGCGTCCGACGGCTCGCCGGATCCCGAGCGGCAGCTGACGCTGATGAGCGCGCGCGCGATCGCGGCGATCGCCGGTGGGCGCGAGCGCTGGCCGCTCGCGGGCGATCAGCTGTTCGTCGATCTCGATTTAGGACTCGAGAACCTGCCGGCGGGCACCGAGCTCGTCGCCGGCACCGCGGTGCTGGTTGTCTCGGCGGTGCCGCACACCGGCTGCGCCAAGTTCACGGCGCGCTTCGGCTCGGACGCGACCCGCTGGGTCAACACGGACATCGGGCGGAGCCTGAGCCTGCGCGGGATCAACGCGCGCATCGTGAGCGGCGGCGTCGTGCGCCGCGGCGACGCGATCCGCAAGCGCTGAGGGGAGGAGGCGAGGGGGAGAGCGCGCGCGGTGGTGCTCGCGCGTGGAGGAGGAGAGCGCGGACGGTGGTGCTCGCGCGAAGACGCGCGGCGCCGTGCTCGCGGCCTCTTCCGATCCGCTGCGACTCGCGCGCCTCCCGGGCGTTCACTGCTTCGCTGCGAGGTGAGCGCCCGCGGCCACGGCGATCGTGGGTGCACGCACGACCAGTGAGCCCCGCGGCCTGTGCGCTTCGCGCCAGGCCGCTTGGGGGCCCCGCGCGCTCGTCTCCGCTCTCGGAAGAGGCCGGCTCGCCAGGGCGCCGCGCGTTGTCG
The DNA here is from genome assembly GCA_035558535.1 of Kofleriaceae bacterium. Taxonomy (GTDB): domain Bacteria; phylum Myxococcota_A; class Polyangia; order Haliangiales; family Haliangiaceae; genus JABFXX01. The sequence continues at coordinate 25,603 of DATMCI010000054.1, read as the reverse complement.
AGAGCGCGCGTCCGACGAGCTCCGGAGTGACCGCCCACGGTCCCTCTATATATGAGGTGACTCGCCGCATCAGACGCGGCGAGGTGGCCCCACCGCGAGGTGGCCCCACCGAGGTTGATTTTGAGGTGGCCCCGCCAAGGTTGATTTCGGGGGTCTCTGCGCGGGCTGTGTCCGAGCACGTCCGGAATTCGGACACTCCCGGACAACGGCGCGTGCGCGAATCGATGCTGGTCCCGAACATTTCGCGCGGAATGACGCAACGCGGGCGCGAGGTGCCGATAGGGCGCATCGTGTACCAGCCCTTCGACCAGTTCGCGAAGAACATCCTGCGCGAGGCGTTGCGCCGCGCGTGCACCGCCGAGACCGAGGTCGAGGTGCTGGCGGCGACGCAGAAGATCGACGTGTACGCCACCCCGGACCCCGCGCGTGCCGCGGAGCGCGCCCGCATGGGGCTGCTCGGGGAGCTGGCGGCGCAGCCGTGCCTGTTCGAGCCGTTCCACGATACGCCGACGCTGCGCCAGGTCCGCCGGTGCCTGAACAAGCAGCACACGTGGCATCACGAGCTCGAGCGCCGCGCGCGGGTCGCCGCCAGTTCGGTGGCGGGCGGTGGTGCCAGGCCCACCGTGGACGAGGTGCCGTTCCCGGTGCTCGCCGTGATCAGCCCCGGCAAGCCCGCGACCGTGCTCGACGCCTACGGCTGCGAGTGGGTCAGCCCGGGTGTCTATCACGCCGACTGGGGCCTGGCGCTGCGCGTCGTCGTGCTCGCGGAGCTACCGGCGACGCCGGAGACGTTGCTGTTGCGCCTGCTCGGCAGGGGCCGCGTGTGCCGTCAGGCGCTGGCCGAGCTGGCGAAGTTGCCGGTCGACGCCTGGGAGCGGAGCGTCGCCACACCGCTGTTGGTACACTTCCAGCTCGGTAGTCATGAGCACCCGCCGCACGAGGAGGATGACGTGAGCGCAGAGATCCAGGCCTGGTTCGAGGACTACCAGCGCAAGATCATCGAAGAAGGACGGAAGGAAGGGGAGCGCGGCATACTGCTGCGACTGCTGCGGTCGCGGTTCGGCGAGCTGTCGGCGGCAGACGTCGCACGCGTCGAGGCGGCCGACGGCGCTGAGCTCGAGCGCTGGAGCGAGCGGATCCTCCGCGCCCGAACCCTCGCCGAGGTGTTCGACGTCCCGGTCTGACCGCAATCGGCGTGCTGGTCAATGTCCAGCGCTACCGGTTGGCAGCTCCCAGGAGCCGCTCGGCCGCGTCGCGAGCCGCTGCGTTCTCGGAGGTGCGCGGGGCAAGCCGGTCGCGCGCGAGCTGCCGGTCGGTGTCCCGCGCGTTCGGATCGGCGCCCCACCGCAGGAGCAAGGTGAGCATCGGCAGGTCCAGACGCATCGCCGCGATGCCGAGCGCGGAGGCACCAGCCGGCCCGCCTGGCTCGTCGAGCGTGGCCCGCGCCCCGCAACGTAGCAGCGTCTCTGCCATCTGGGTGTCGCCGCGCTCGGCACAGACGCGGAGCGGCGAGTCGCCCTCGGGACCGCGTACGTTGGGATCTGCCCCGCCAGCGAGCAGGAGATAGACCGCTTGCGGCTGTGAGCGATAGAGCGCCATGAGGAGCGGTGTGTCCCCGCCATTGCTGTCGGCGTGGGCCCCAGCTCGCAGCAGCAGGACGAGCGCCTCGAGCGGCCCGCCATCTTCGAGCTGCTCGATGGCCTCATGCAAGGCGGACCATCCGGGCGGGGTCAGTTTCAGCGCGCCCGGGTCGCAGCCTCCAGCGAGGAGCTCGCCCAGCCGGCCGAGATCGTGCGATTCGATCGCGGCGAACAGCGCAGTGGGATCGCTCATGGTCACGAGTTGGTCACGGAATGACTGAGTGCGCAAATCGCGATCTCGAGCGCGGATCTGGCACCGCACGAGAGACCCCGATGCGCTCGCCCGTGAGTCGGAGCGGCTGACCGCGCGGAGTTACGCCTGGGCGCCGGCTCAGGGCGCGAAGATCTGGACCTCGGCCAGGCTCAGCGTCCCGAGGTTGCGCAGACGCACCCGGACGTAGCGGGCCGAGGCGCGGATGGAGAACACGCTCCGGGTCGGCGCCGCCCCGGTGAGGCCGGCGGCGTTCTGCCAGGTGGCGCCGTCGTTCGAGAGCTGGATGTCGAAGTCGGTCAGCCGCTCGGCGCAGCAGTCGGTGCGGTTGTAGAGGACGACGTCGCCGACGCCCATCACGGACCCGAGATCGACCTGCCACCACGGCTGGAGCTCGACGAGGAGGGTGTGCGTGACCGAGCCGTTGTTGTAGATGCCGTCGGTGTTGCCGTCGATGGCGCGCGAGGCGCTCGCGCCGAGGTACGTGGTGGACTGGCTCGCCGACTTGCCCGCGGCCAGGTTCCGCGCCTGGAAGACCTCGACCTCGGCCAGGCTCAGGATCCCGTAGCCGCGCAGGCGCACGCGGACGTACCGGCCGGAGGCGCGCACGACGAGCGGCGTCCGCGCCGGCGCCGCCCCGGAGAAGCTGGTCACGGTCTGCCAGGTGGCCGCGTCGCTCGAGACCTGGAGATCGAAGTCCGCCAGCCGCTCGCTGCAGCAGTCGGTGCGGTTGGTGAGGACCACCTGGCCGATGTCGGTCACGGCACCGAGGTCGACCTGCCACCACGGCTGCGCCTCCTCATTGGTGTGCGTGACCGAGCCGCTGCTGTAGTTGCCGTCGGTGTTGCCGTCGACGGCGCGCGAGGCGCTCGCGCCGAGGTACGTGCTGGACTGGCTCGTCAGCTTGCCGGCCGCCAGGTTCCACGGCTTCACCTGGACCTCGGCGAGGCTCAGCTCGCCAGTGCCGCGCAGGCGCACCCGGACGAAGCGGCTCGAGACGTGGCCGACGAACACGAGCTTCGCCGGCGCCTGCCCCGCGACGTAGGCCGCGTTCTGCCAGTTGACCCCGTCGCTCGAGAGCTGGACGTCGAAGTTCGCCAGCCGCTCGGCGCAGCAGTCGGTGCGGTTGTAGAGGACGACCTCGCCGATGTCGGAGATTCCGCCGAGGTCGACCTGCCACCACGGCTGCGCCTCCAGGTTGGTGTGCGTGACCGAGCTGTTGGCGAAGTTGCCGTCGGTGTTGCCGTCGGCCGCGCGCGCGGCGATGCCGCCGTGCGCCGTGCTGGACTGGCTCGCCGGCCGGCCGGCGGCGAGGTTGGCGACGCTGCCGCCGTAGAGGAGCGCGGCTCCCAGGGCGTCGGACGGCGTGATGGCGAGCTCCGAGGCGAGCAGGCCATTGCACCAGGGATAGTGCATGACGGAGCCCTGATCGTACGGAGACAGCGCCCGCCAGGCGTTGTTCTCGAAGCACGTGCCGGACTGCGGACGCGTCTGCTCGTGGCGCAGGCCGAGGATGTGACCGAGCTCGTGACGGAACACGCCGACGGTCGTCATGTTCGGCGCGATGGCCTCGTAGTTCGCGTCCAGCGCGGGCAGATCCATCGTGAGGGTCCGCGCCACGCAGCCGCCGCCGGAGGGGAAGAACGCGCAGCCGCCGCCGTCGGCCGACGGCCGCACGGAGAACGTCACGTTCGGGTTGGCGTTGCTGCAGTTTGCGTCGTGGGCCGGCAGGTACGTGAAGCTCACGCGGGCCACGCCCTGCCACCCGGCGGCCGCCTGGGCCATCTCCGCCACCGCGCGCGCCTTGAGGGCGCCGAATGCATCGCTCACACAGTACGTCAGCTTCAATTGCTGATTGTTGAGCCAGATGTCGTCCACACCGCCGCTCTGGTTGACGATGCTCGCCTGCGCCACCTCGCCCAGGCCGTCGTGCTCAGCCTGGGCGTCCGCCTGGGCGCGCGCCACGTAGCCCTCGTACCGCTGGCGCAGCTCCTCCTCGGTCACCGCGAGATCCCACTCGACGACGTAGATCTCGCGACCCTCGATGTTGCGCGTCACGGAGGCCCTGAACTCCTCCCAGGACACGACCGGCGCGGGCGGCGCCTCCTCGGAGGCATCGGGTGCGAGGCAGCCCATCAGGGCGAGCGCGCAGGCGAGCGCGGAGGCATGCAGCGGGCTCACCGTCGCGCTCCTCGCCGGCGCGATCCGGCGGCTGAGCGAGTCTTGGATGAGCGTGAGCGTCACGTGATCGGAGGTGGATTCGAAGCGCGTCATTGATTCTCTTTGATCCTCTCTGTGGTTGTTCGTTCGGTGCCCACGCGGCCGCGCGTGATCCGGTCATGGCGGCACGGGGCGGCACGGCAGCGGCAGCGGCTCCGTGAGGAGCTACTCGCGCTGTCGCTCGGCCGCCGTGGCGCCGGGCTGGTGCCCGTCGTCGATCCGGGCCGCGCTTGCCGCGTGAAGCACGCCGCGGCCTTCTGCAATGGAGGTGCCGCTACCCGCGGCTCGTGGTCTCGCCCAGTTGCGCGAGAGGACGCCACGTTCTTGCGTACGTGGGAGATGCGGCCGCGTGAGTGAGAGACGCTCGCGCGCCGGAATCGGCCCTCGGGAGGGCACACCCGCTCCGTTCTGCTCGATCCTGATCGGCCCATGGCGCGCGCACCGCTCACCGGCGAGATCGCCAGGCAGTGGGACGAGATCGTCGCGTCTCCGGACGACGACAGCGTGCGAGCGGGCTCGCGGATCTGTGGGTTCGTGGCGCCCTCCGTTCGTGGCCCCCTCCGAGGTTGATCTCAGGTGACTCCCATTCCCGGCGTTGTCCGATGATGTCCGGAATTCGGACAATCCCGGGTTCGGGGCGGCTTTGACGCTGGGCCGCTGATCGCCTCCGGATCGCCTCTGGGTGCTGCGCGACACGTAGACCCGGGTTGTTGTAGAACGAGGCGACGTGACCAGTGACGACGACGTGCCGATCCGGGTCGACTTTCGCGATCCCGCGACAGCCCGCACGTGGATCGAGGACACGCGAATCAAGCGTCCATATCGGCCACGCTTTTTCGCGGCGTTTTGCGCTGCGCTGGCCTCGCGCCGGAAGCTCCGCGTCCTCGAGTTCGGCTCCGGCCCTGGCCAGCTCGCCCGCGAGATTCTCATCCACTGCGACGTGCAGACGTATGTCGCGCTCGACTTCTCGCCTGCCATGCACGCGATTGCCGCCGAGCACCTCGGCGAGCTTGCGAGCAAGGTGACGTTCGTGACACGTGACTTTCGTGAACCCACCTGGCCTGCCGACCTCGGCACGTTCGATGCGGTCGTCACGTTGCAGGCCGCGCACGAGGCGCGTCACAAGCGTCACCTCGTGCCCCTCCTCGAGCGTGCGCGCACGGCGGTTGCACCCGACGGCGTGCTGCTCTACGCCGATCACTACCTGACGCCCGAGACGAAGCTACCGGCGCTGGTACCGGCGCGTGACGATCAGCCCCTCGCGCTGGAGCGCGCAGGCTTCATCGACGTCCAGCTATGTTACGAGGAAGGGACCATGGCGCTGTGGCGCGGAACGAACCCGGTCGTCACCAGCCGCTGAACCGCCTCGGCACTTCGTGACGTGCGTACGAGAGTGGCTCCACCGACGGAGTGGCCCCACCGGGGTTGATTTCAGGTGGACTCCCCTCCCGGGCGTTGTCCGGGCATGTCCGGCATTCGGACACTCCCGGACAACCGCGGCCGGGCGCGTGCTCGAATGGACGCTGGGCCGGACGATTTCCGCGCGGAATGACGCAACCCTGGCGCGACGTGCCGATAGGGCGCATCGTGCACCAGCCGTTCGACCAGCTCGCCAAGAACCTCCTGCGCGATGCCTTGAGCCGCGCCTGCACCGCCGAGACCGAGGTCGAGGTCCTGGCGACGACGCAGAAGATCGACGTGTACACCACCCCGGACCCCACGCGCGCCGCGGAGCGCGCCCGCCTGGGGCTGCTCGGGGAGCTGGCGGCGCAGCCGTGCTTGTTCGAGCCGTTCCACGATACGCCGACCTTGCGTCAGGTCCGCCGGTGCCTCAACAAGCAGCACACCTGGCATCACGAGCTCGAGCGTCGCGCCCGCACTGCCGGCACCTCGTTGGTCCATCCCGGCGGTGCCAAGTCAGCCGCGGACGAGGTGCCGTTAACAGTGCCGTTCCCGATGCTCGTCGTGATCAGCCCCGGCAAGCCTGCGACCGTGCTTGACGCTTATGGCTGCGAGTGGGTCCGCCCGGGCGTCTACCAGGCTGCGGGCTGGGGGCTGGCGCTGCGCGTCGTCGTGCTCGCGGAGCTGACCCCGACGACGGAGACCTTGCTCTTGCGCCTGCTCGGCAGGGGCCGCGTGTTCACCCAGGCGCTGGCCGATCTCGCGCGATTGCCCGACGACGCCTGGGAGCGGAGCGTTGTCACACCGCTGTTGGTACACTTCCGGCTCGGTAGTCATGAGCACCCGATGCACGAGGAGGACACCGTGAGCGCCGAGATCCGGGCATGGTTCGAGGACTACGAGCGCAAGGTGCGCAGCGAGAGCCGCGAGGCAGGCCACAAGGAAGGTCGCACGGAAGGTCGCAAGGAAGGCCGCAAGGAAGGTCGCAAGGAAGGGGAGCGCAGCCTGCTGTTGCGGCTGCTGCGCGCCCGGTTCGGCGAGCTGCCGGCGGCGGCGCTCGCGCGCATCGAGGCGGCCGACCTCGCGGAGATCGAGCAGTGGGGCGAACGCGTCCTCGATGCCCCGACCCTCGCCGAGGTCCTCGACGGCTGAGCCCTGAGCTCGGCGCGCATCAACACCTCGCTCGAGATCCCCGGGCTCGCCGGCCAGGGCGAGCGCCGAGCACGAGGAGCACCAGCACCCCGAGCACGCTCGGATCGCGGCCGCCGCTGCAGCCGCCGCAGCCCTTCGGATCGTCGTCGAGCGGCGGTCCGGGATCGACTGCGGCGTCGGGCGGCACCGCGGCGTCCGACGACGGCGCATCGGGCGGCGGCGGCGCATCCGGCGGCGCGTCGGGGACCCCGGCATCGACGGGCGGCGATGGATCGTTGTCGGCGATCGAGCGCGCGCGCACGCGCCGCACGCGTCGGGCGCGACCGCGCGAAGTAGGCGCGTCCGCCCGGGGGCGGCGCGACCCCGAACCCCTCGCGGCGGTCGGTCCACACGGCCAGGTAGCCGGTGGGCGTCTTGACCAGATCGACCTTCCAGGCGCCGGTTCTGGTCCCGGGGTGCTGGAATCGACGCGGCGGGCCAGGTTGCCTACCAGACTGCGGGCTGGGCCTGGCGCTGCGCATCGCCGTGCTCGCGTTACTGCCCCGTGACGAGTGGGAGCGCAGCGTCGCCACACCACTGCTGGTACATTTTCAGCTCGATAGTCATGAGCACCCGACGCATGGAGAGCTCGCGTACCTACGTGCCCGACGACCTCGGCGCGACGGAGACCCTCGCTGATCCGTATCCCGTCTATCGCGCGCTCCGCGACGGGCCGCCCGTGCGCTTCCAGCGGATCCCGGCCGGCGCCCACCCGGGCGTCGACCGGCCCATCCACGCGTGGGCGCTGCTCCGGTACGCCGATGTCGTCGCCGCGGTCCGCGATCCGGAGACGTTCTCGTCGAACACCCCGTCGGTGAAGCCGATGATCCCGTGGCTCACGCTGCTCCACGACGATCCGCCTCGCCACACGCACCTGCGCCGCCTCGTGCAGAAGTCGTTCTCGCCCCGGCGCGTCACCGAGCTCGAGCCGTGGATCCGGCGCACGACCGGCGAGCTCGTCGACGCGCTCGGCGAGGGCCCGGCCGAGCTCATGGCCGGGCTCGCGGTGCCGCTGCCGATGCGCGTGATCTGCGCGCTCCTCGGCATCCCGCAGGAGCAGATGGCCGACTTCCGCCGCTGGTCCGAGGCCACGATCGGTTACGCCGGGCTCCCGCCGCCGGAGCGCAAGCAGCGCATGGCGGAGCTGGCGAGCTTCTTCGGCCGCGAGCTCGCGGCGCGGCGGATCCGGCCCGCGGACGACCTGATCACCGCGCTCGTCGAGGCCGAGATCGACGGCGCCCGGCTCGACGACGCCGAGGCCATCGGCTTCTGCATGCTCCTCCTCATCGCCGGCAACGAGACGACGACCTCGTTGATCGGCAACTGCCTCCACATCCTCGCCCGCCGGCCCGAGCTCTGGCGCCGCGCCCGCGAGGACCGCAGCCTCGTCGAGCCGATCCTGACGGAGACCTTGCGCTACGAGAGCCCGGTGCAGCGGCTCACGCGCGTGACGCGGCGCCCCGTCGAGCTCGGCGGCGCCGCGATCGGCGAAGGCGAGCTGATCGACGTGATCTTCGGCTCGGCGAACCGCGATCCGGCCGTGTTCTCGGACCCGGAGAGCTTCCGCCTCGATCGGCCGGCGACCGAGCACGTGGCCTTCGGGTACGGCATCCATTACTGCCTCGGCGCGCCGCTCGCGAAGGTCGAGGCCCGCATTGCGTTGAACGCGATGCTCGATCGCTACGCGCACATCGAGGTCGGCCCCGAGCCGCCGGTGCGGCAGCGCCAGGCGTTCCTGTCACTCAGCTTCGTGTCGCTGCCGCTCGCCCTGTCGTGCCAAGGTAGAAGTCGGGGATGAAGCCAAGACGGACCTTGGAGGCCCGCGATCCCGCCTTTGCGGAGCGTGTGCGCGACAGCTTCGGACGGCAGCCGATCATGCACCTCCTCGGCGCGGAGCTGACCGGCCTCGATCCCGGCCGAGTCGAGATCGCGCTGCCGTTCCGGCACGAGCTGACCCAGCAGCACGGCTACTTCCACGCCGGTGTGGTCGGCACGATCGCCGACAGCGCCGGCGGCTACGCCGCCTTCTCGATGATGCCCGCCGGCTCGTCGGTCCTCACGGTGGAGTACAAGCTCAACCTCGTCGCGCCCGCCGATGGTGAGCGGTTGCGCGCGATCGGCCAGGTCATCCGCTCCGGCCGTACGCTGACGGTCTGCGAGCTCGAGGCCTACGTCACGAAGGACGGCGAAGAGCTCCTGTGCGCCATCGGCACTCTGACCGCCATCTGCCTGATCGAGCGCGAGCGTGGTCTCCGGCGAGACCGCGCCGAGACGACCTAGCCCAGCGCGGGGCGCGAACGCGCGGATTCACGGCTCGCGTTCGACCGCGATGCGATGCAGCCCGGGGGCACGTGAGGCAGCGCGTGCCCCCGCGCATCAGATCAGAAGCTTCAGGTGTAGCGCGCGATTGTCCGGTCAGGTCCGGTATTCGGACACCGCCCGGACAAGCAGCCTTCAGAGCGCCCGCCGAAACGAACCTCGGCCGGAAGTCGGGAAATCGTGCGCAGGAGAGCAACTCCTGGCGCGGCGGCCGATAGGGGCGCGTCGTGTATCACCCCTTCGACCAGCTCGCGAAGAACCTCCTGCGCGACGCCTTGACCCGCGCCTGTACCGCCGAGACCGAGGTCGAGGTCCTGGCCGCCACGCAGAAGATCGACGTCTTCTCCGTTCCCGACCCCGCGGCCGCCGTATGGGGGCTCGCCCTGTGCGTCGTGGTGCTCGTGGAGCTGCCCCGAACGCGGGAGACCTTGCTCTTGCGCCTGCTCGGCAAGGGCCGCCTGTTCAGCCAGGCGCTGGCCGATCTCGCACGATTGCCCGACGACGCCTGGGAGCGGAGCGTCGCCACACCGCTGTTGGTACACTTCCGGCTCGATAGGCATGAGCACCCGACGCACGAGGAGGACACCGTGAGCGCCGAGATCCGGGCATGGTTCGAGGACTACGAGCGCAAGGTGCGCAGCGAAGAGCGCGCGGCCACAAGGCAGGGGAGCGCAGCCTGCTGCTGCGACTGCTGGGCGCCCGGTTCGGCGAGCTGCCGCCGGCGGCCATCGCCCGCATCGAAGCGGCCGACCTCGCGGACCTCGAGCGGTGGGGCGATCGCGTCCTCGATGCCCCGACCCTCGCCGAGGTCCTCGACGGCTAAGCCCTGACCGGCGGCGCTACCGCGTGCCCGGCGCAGGTGAGGTCCGGGCCCGCTGACGCGCGCGGAGGCTAGCGCTTCGGCAGCGTGCGGTAGCGGTCGCGCAGCCGCGTCTGGTGCGTCTCGAGCGACTGCACGACGCCGCCGATGATCACGACCTCGGGCCGGCTCGCCAGCTCGAGCGGATCGCCGCTCCACACGACCAGATCGGCCGCCGCGCCGCGCTCGAGCGCGCCGCGATCGCGGAGGCCGAAGAGCTGCGCGGGCACGGACGTGATCGCGTCGAGCGCCTTGTCCCACGGGAGGCCGCTCGCCACCGCGATCCCGGCGAGCTGGCGGAGCGTGCGCGCCTGCTGCACGTCGCCGAGCGTCGAGATCGCGACGGGGACGCCCGCGCGCGCCAGGATCGCGGCGCCGTCGTCGCGCACGTCGAGCGCGCCGAGATCCGTCGGCAGGTTCGCCGTCGGATCGAGGATCACGGGGACCTTCGCCGCCGCGAGCTGCTTGGCCACCCGCCACGCCTCGACGCCGCTCGCGATGGCGACGCGCAGCCGGCGCTCGGCCGCGATCGCGAGCACGCTGCGGATGTCGACCTCGGCGTCCGCGGTGACGACGAGCGGCAGCCGACCCTCGAGCACCGGGATCAGCGCCTCCAGATCGAGCCGGTTCGCGATCAGCCGGCGCGACTGGTTGCGGTCGAACGCGCCGCGGTTCTTGCGGTAGACGTCGGCGTCGTCGAGCAGCTCGCGCAGCCGCTCGGCGGCGTGGCCGCGCGAGCCGGAGGCGATCGCGCGCGGCCCGAGCGCCGCGACCATCGCGCTCGGCGACTGGAGCGGCCCGGCGGCCGCGTCGCCGAGCGACACGAACGCCGCCTGCCCGGCCACGAGGCCGCCGACGGGCCCGGTCATCGCCGAGGTGATGCCGCCGGTGCGCGCGACGGTGATCCCGACCGAGCGCGCGTTGTACGCGTCCACGGCGCGGTAGGCCGCGTGGATGTCGACGGGCGTCGGCGCGAATCGGCCGTCGACGGCCGAGGCCTCGAGCTCGATCTCGATGAGGCCGAGCTGCGAGAACGCCTCGACGAACCCGGGTGCCACGACCTTGCCGCGGCCGTCGATCTGCTTCGCGCCGACGGGGGCGACGACGCTGGCGCCGATCTCGGCGATCTTGCCACCCTGGACGAGGACGCTCGCGTTCTCGAGCTTGGCGCCGCCGCGCTGGTACACGGTCGCGCCGGTGATGACGATCGCCTGCGCCGCGGCGCTCCCCGCGAGGAGCGCCAGCACGGCGAGCGCGACGGTCGCGCCGGTGCCGCGCGCCCACGCGCGCCGCGGCAGCGCGGCGGCGGCGGTGTCCCGCGCGCGGATCACGGCGCCCTCCCGGCGGTGGCGCCGCGCTCGGCGGCCGAGTTGCCGAGCTCGAAGTCCGAGGGCCGCGGGCCCTTCTCGCGCTCGAGCGAGACCTCGCCGCCCGCGATCACGAGCTCGGCCTTGCTGTACACCGAGAACGGCGAGCCGCTCCACAGGACGACGTCGGCGCGCTTGCCGACCTCGAGCGTCCCCGTGACGTCGTCGATGCCGAGCACCCACGCGGGGTTCGCCGTGATCCAGCGCAGCGCCTGATCCTCGGTGATCGCGACGCCAGCGGCGCGGCCGGACGCCATCGCCTTCGCCGCGTCCTGGTTCAGGCGCTGGATCGCGATCGCCGAGTCGGAGTGGATCGTCGGGCGGCCGCCGCTCTCGGTGAACAGCGCCGCGTTCTCGGGGATCCCGTCGAACGCCTCGAGCTTGAAGCCCCACCAGTCCGACCACGTGTTGATCGCGATCCCGCGCGCGATCAGGAGATCGCGGATCTTGTACGCCTCGAGCGCGTGGTGGAACGAGCGGATCGAAAAGCCGACCTCGTCGGCGATCGCGAGCATCTCGCCCATGTCGCTCGCCTTGTAGCAGTGCACCTGGACGAGCGTCTTGCCGGCGATGATGCCGGCGAGCCCCTCGAGCTTGAGATCGACGGGCGGCGGCTCGGGGGCGGGCTCCACCTTGACGCGCGGAGTGCCGGGCCGGCGCTTGGCGTCGAGCTCGGCGGCGCGCGCCTTCTTGCGCAACCACGCCTCGCGGTTGCGCGCGTACGCGACCTGTTTGGCGAGGTAGCCGCGCGCCTCGTGGAACGCCGCGCGGAACGCCGCGTACGCGCCCATGCGCGTGCGGACGCCGGACTTCTCGCCGTGGGCCCGCTTGGGGTTCTCGCCGCACGCCATCTTCATGGTCGGCGGCGCGCCGGGGAACGCCACCTCGTCCGAGATGCGACCGGGCCGCATCACGACGGTGAAGCCGTGGCCGCCGACGAGGTTCGCCGAGCCGGGCAAGATCAGCGCCGCCGTGACGCCGCCCGCGACGGCGCGCGAGATCTGCGGATCCTGCGGCCAGTAGCCGTACTGCGCGCGCACCTGCGCGGTGACGGGCGCGCTCGACTCGTTGCCGTCGTCGTGCGCGCGCGCCGACGGCGCGGCGAACACGCCGATGTGCGAGTGCGCGTCGATCAGGCCGGGCGTCACGAACTTGCCCTTGCCGTCGACGACGCGCGCCTCTTGCGGCACGGTCACCGCGCCGTCGGCGCCGAGCGCCGTGATGGCGCCGCCGACGAGCACGATCGTCCCGCCGGCGATCGTCTGGCCGGTGGCGGTCATGATCGTCGCGCCGCGGATCGCGATCACCGGCGCGCCGGGCGCCTCGAGCGCCGCCTTGCGCTCGCGCAGCGGCCGCACGCCGCGCGGTGGCAGATCCGCGGTCGGATCCACCCACGGCTCCTCTACGTCGAGCGGCGGCGGCTCCGGCCGGGGCGGCGGGCGCTTCTGTGCCGGCGCGCACGCCGCCAGCGCGATCAAGACGAGCACGAGAGACCTCATCTGGCGGTTGTATCCCGATCCGCGCGCCGGGCGCGCTCCCGGCGGGCCGAACGGCGCGCCGACGGGCAGGCCGAACGGCGCACCGGCGGCGGGCGCGGCGCCGGCGGGCGCCGTCACCAGCGCACGACGGGCTCCCAGCGCTCGGTCGTCAGCGCCACCCCGATCACGAGCCCGATGAGCGTGCCGGCGGCCAGCGGCGGCACCAGCGTGTACTCGAGGAAGTAATCGTCCTCGTCGCCGCCGCGGCCGATCGCGACGGTGGCGATCACGCCGAGCGCGGCCCCGGCGACGAGGCCCCAGCCGGCCCCCGCCGCGGCGCGCGACCGCACGCCCTGGCTGAGCTCCACGCCGCGCACGCCGACGAGCGGGATCTGCGCGGGGGCGGGCCCGCCGTCGTCGACGAGGAGCGCGCCCTCGGCCGCCCCGGCGAGCGTGCCGACGATGCTCCTGTCCGCCGTCCGGACACGGACCCGGCCCCGCCCGAGCCGCGCGGCGAGCGCCGCGGCCCGCGCGGGCTGCGCGGGCTGCGCGGGCTGCTCGGGCTGCTCGGGCTGGCGCGCCTCCGGCGCAGGCGGCGCAGGCGGAGGTGGCGATGGCGCTCTGGCCGGCGGCGGCGGCGCAGGCGGCGACGGCGGCGACGGCGGCGGCGGCGCAGGCGGCGACGACGGGGCCCCGGCCGGCGGCGCGCTGGGCGGATCGCCGTCCGCGCGCGCCACACCGGGCGTGCCCCCCAGCGCCAAGAGCAGCCCCCACCGCGCGAGCGAGCGAGTGTTCCGCATCGGGGGCGATTCTACGCGCGGCGGCCGCCCTCCGCGTCGACGACGGCGGCGCGCCCGCGACTCGCGGCCGAGGCGGCGGCGGACGGCACGCGCTACGTCTTCTGGGAAGACAGCCGCACCGGGCACGCCGAGCTGCGCGGCGCGCGCCGTCGCCTACCGTGAGCCGGCGCGGCGCGCCCCGCCCGCCCGATCAGCCGATCGGCAGCCGTGTGACGAACGAGAGGATCTCGTCCGCGACGATCTCCTGGATCCGCGGACCGAACCGTATGACCTCCGGGTCGGAGAGCGCGGCCTGGTACGCGCCGAGATCCGGCAGCTCCCAGAGATCGAGGACCGTGTCGAGCCGCCCCACCATGGTCGCGAAGCTGCCCACGAGCTTCCAGCCGTGCTTGCTCGTCAAGACGGCCGCGAGCTTGTTCATCACGCCGGTGAAGTCCCCGATCTTGCCGGGGTGGAGCTTGATCTGCGATTGCAGGTAGATCATGTGTCGCCTCGGTCCTCTCGTTGGCCCCGCTGCGTAACACACGCCGTCGGCCGGCGACCGCCGATCGCCGGTGCGCGATCTGGCGCGCGCCGATTCGTGGTACGTCCAGCGGGAAAGCGTTCGCGCCGCAACAGGAGAGCCATGGCCCACAGAAAGTCCCCCGAGGCTTGGTACTGGTCGTACGACATCAAGCCCGAGCACCTCGGCAGCGTGCTCGTCCCCGGCGTGCGGCTGATGCGCCTGTCGAGCTACCGCAAGCGCGGCAACCCGCAGCTCGCCGCGCTGACGCACCAGGACCACGGCCCGGCCCGGCGCCACGTGCTTGATCTGGACGCGGCCGCGGCGGCCGATCTCGTGCAGAAGACCGGCGAGCGGCCCGTCTCGATCACCGCCGATCCCGGCGCCACCGGCGCGCCGCGGTTCTCGCTCGTCGTCGAGACTGGCCCCGGCCCGGTCTCCAGCCTGCACCTCGATCTCGACGAGGCCGGCGCCCGCGCGCTGCTGGACGATCACCACGCGATCGCCGATCTCGCGACGTACGTGAGTGGCGGGGCGCGCCGGTACGCCGTGATCGTCGAGGAGCGCGCCGCGCACTCGTGGCTGTTCACCGGCGTCACCGCGCACGAGCTCGACGCGAGGCTCCTCGAGCACGGCGCCGCGCTGACCCGCGTCCGCGCCTACCGCGAGGGTGGCCGCCAGCTCTACGCCGCCGTGGCCGAGCGCAACGAGGCCGCTGGTTGGGCCTGGTACGGCGGGCTCGATCCCGACGCCGTCGCGCGCAACCTCGAGAACAACGAGTCCTATCCGGTCGATCTGGACGCGACGCGCGACGACGAGCAGGGCGTGCGCTTCAGCGTCGTCATGTACAAGACGACCTGATCTGGCCGCGCCCGGGCGCGGGCCGATCTACCAATGGTCGCGCGCCGGGGCGCGGGCCGATCTACCAATGGCCGCGCCGGGGCGCGGCCGATCTACCAATGTCCGCGCCGGGGCGCGGGCCGATCTACCAATGGCCACGCGCCGGGGCGCGGGCCGATCTACCAATGGCCGCGCCGGGGCGCGGCCGTATACGCGGTCGGGATACCCGGGATACAATGGCCGGCACGGTCACGCACAGATGGCGGAGTTCGGGCCTTACCAGACGCCGCAGGCGCTGCTGCGCGACACGCTGTGGCGCTGCTGGCTGCGCGTCGAGTACCAGATCCGCCAGCGCTGGGCCATGGGCGTCCTGCCCCGCTCCGAGGACGGCGCGGCCGCCGCGTGGGCGCCCGAGCACGTCGCCGGCGTGTTCCGCACCGCGCTGTCCGAGTACCGCGGCGAGCCATTCCAGGGCGACAGCGACGCCGGCGCGTCGGTCGTCCTCGACGCGTACCGCCACCACGCGCTGCTCATGGACGCGCGGATCGCGGCGACCCTGCGCGCGAACATCCGGCTGCCGTACCTCGATCTATGCGTGCGGTTCAAGCTGACGTACGCGCAGCGGCTCACGCTCTCGTTCGCGCTCATGCCCGAGGTCGATCCGAAGCTGCTCATCGCCTACCGCTACCTGAGCAGCGATCCGACGTGCCGCAGCCTCGACGCGCGGCTCCTCGCGATGCTCGTCTACGACACGTCCGAGAGCCGCGCCGACATGTCGCGCGACCTCGCGCCGACGTCGCCGCTGCTCATGTACCGGCTGATCGAGCTCGACGAGAGCGCCGGCACGTACGACTCCGTCCTGTTCCGCCGCCTGCGCCCGGCCGCCCGGCTCGTCCAGCTCCTCGCCGGCGACCGGAGCCACCTCGATCCGCAGCTGTCCGACGTCGCCGAGCTGCGCGGCGGCCACCTCGAGGCGCTGTTCCCCGAGCCCATGATCGCACGCGCCACCGCCGCGCTGACGTCGCCCGAGGCGCTGCTCGTCCTGCAGGGCGTGCGCGGCGCCGGCAAGCGGCTGCTCCTCCAGGTCGCCGCGGCGCGCGCCGGCAAGAAGCTCCTCCTGCTCAACGGCGCCGCGATCACCGCCCTGCCGTCCACGCAGTGGCGACCCGTGCTGCGCAGCATCCTGCGCGAGTGCCGGCTGCTCGACGCGATCCCCGTGATCCCCGATCTCGACGATCTGCTCACGCAGCAGGGCGATCGCGGCGAGGTCCCGCCGTTCGTGACGCAGCTCGCGGCCGAGCACGAGGGCGCGATCGCCGTCACGATCGGCCGCGATCGGATGCCCCGCCTCGACTTCCGGCCGCTCGTCCAGTTCACGCTCGAGGTGCCCTCGCTCGATGACCGGGCCACGCTGTGGCGGCGCCACGTGCCCGCGCTGTCCGCGGACGACGCCGAGACCTTGGCGTCCCGGTTCGCCGCTCCCGGCGGCGTGATCGCGCTCGCGGCCCGCGCCGCCCGGGCCGAGCGGGCCCTCCTGGACGGACCACCGGAGCTCGGCGCCCTCGATCTGGCCGTGCGAAACCAGCTCCACGACCGCCTGGTCCGGCTCGGCCGCCGGATCGACTCCGCGTACCAGTACGACGATCTCGTCGTTGACGATGAGACCGCCGCGGCGCTGCGCGAGATCGTGGGCGCGCTGCGCGTCCGCCGCAAGGTCCGGGAACGCTGGGGTTTCCGCGGCGCTCCCGGCGTCTCGGTCCTGTTCTCGGGCGACCCCGGCGTCGGCAAGACGATGTCCGCCACGGTCATCGCCCGCCAGCTCGGGCTCGCGATCTACGAGATCGATCTGTCCCGGGTGGTCTCCAAGTGGCTCGGCGAGACCGAGAAGAACCTGTCCGAGGTCTTCGACGCTGCGGAGCCCGGCCACGTCGTTTTGCTGTTCAACGAGGCAGATTCTCTGTTCGGCAAACGTACGAGTGAGGTCAAGTCCTCGAACGACCGCTACGCCAACATGGAGACCAACTACCTGCTGCAGCGTCTGGAACGGTTTGGCGGCCTCGCCATCCTGACCACGAACCTCAGCGGTGCGGTCGATCCGGCGTTCCGGCGGCGCTTCGCGTACGACGTTCAGTTCACGTTCCCCGATCCGGAGATGCGGGCGGAGCTGTGGCGGCGGGTGATCCCCAAGACGGCGGAAGTAGCGGACATCGATTACGAGGAGCTCGGGGAGCGCTTCGAGCTTTCGGGCGGATTCATCAAGGTCGCTGCCGAGCGCTCCGCCTTCCAGGCGGCGGCGGTGGGCGAGGCCATGTCGATGAATGGCCTGGTAGAGACCGTCAACCGCATGTACCGTGAACGCGGCAAGCTGACCGCCGTCGGCAGACTCGAGTAAAAGCCATGCAGCAAGAGCACGAGCAACAAAGCCAAGCGCAACACGACGAGGCCCTCCAGCAGACTGCGGGCCCCGATCCCGAGGCCGCGGTCGAGCAGCAGCCTGCCGTCCAGGCCGCGCCGCCTGCCGCCAGCTTCACCGAGCTGACCGGCCAGGTCGAGGTCGACGGCCCGCAGGCCGCCGTGGCCAAGGCCAAGGCCGACGAGGAGGCCAAGGATCAGCCGCTCGCCAACACCGACGCGATGATCGAGCAGCTCGCGCACGGCATGGTCGACAAGGAGCTCGACGAGAACGACGAGCGGTTCCTGCGTGCCAACGGCTACGAGGCGATGCCGGTCATCCGGGGCGTGCACGAGTTCGTGATGCGCACGTTCGTGCCGACGCAGGGCGGCAAGCCACCGATCGTCGCGTTCCGCGGCACGGTGCCGACGAAGGTCCAGACCGTGATCGCCGACCTCGATCCGAGCGGCATCGGCATGTACCAGTTCAACCCGAACCGCGCGTTGATCGAGGGCCAGATGCAGGCCGCGGCGGCGCACGGCAAGATCATCTCGTCCGGCCACAGCCTCGGCGGCGCGCTCGCGCAGATCGCCGCGGCGACGTTCCCCGACCTCACGGGGCGCATCGTCACGTTCCAGGCGCCCGGCGTGTCGCGCGAGATGGCGCAGCGCCTCGTCGCTCATAACGAGCAGCACCCCGACGAGGCGATCGACTCGACGCACCACCGCGTCAAGAACGACCTCGTGCCGATGGGCGGCCAGGCGCTCACGCCCGGCACGATCCACAACCACGAGATGGTCGGCGGCAGCATGCTGGGCAGGAACCCGCTCGCCGCGCACCTCGTCCTGCCGCTCGCGCAGGAAGAGATGGCCAAGGGCAACGACGTGCCGGTCCACAACGATCAGGGCGTGCGCGAGACCGGCACCGTCAGCACCGAGGAAGACAACGCCGAGAAGTCGCAGCTCATCGAGATGGCCCGCACCGGCCTCGGCCACCTCGTCTACGGCACCGGCGCGCTGATCCACGGCATCGGCGACGCCGTCTCGTCGGTCTTCCGCCACTAGTCCTCCGCAGTCCGCCCCTCGCCAGCGTCGCGCGGCGGCGCGCGCGGGCACTCCGCACGCATTGCGACGGGCTCGCCCGCCAGCGCACGGCTTGCGCGCTCAGGCGAAGCGCGCGCCGGCCCGGCCGGCCTCGGCCGCGTCGCGGCACTCAGAGCGGACGGCGCCAACCGCGCCGCGCGTGAGAGCTGCGTGGCGGAGCTCGACGTGCCTGCCCACCGTGAGTGCGCCCAACCAACACGAGTGTGCTCGGACGCGCACGGATAATCACGGCGCTGCAACCCCTTGTACCCACATCAGCTTCCATCCCTCGCGCTGAAGTTAGCCGCGTACTCTAACGTACGTCACCCGCGCCGCACCTTCTCCACTTCATCCTACTGGCTGAGGTTCGCGGCAAAGATTGGACCGAAACTCAATTGTAAGCTTCCTCCCTGAACCCTGGACAAAATCAGGGGATCAGGGGGGACAGCCTTTTGTCCAGGTCCAAAAAAAGACCATTTCCCATTTTAAATCAATTATTTGAACCGCAGGGCCGGGAGCGGGGACACAAAAAATGTCCAGGTCATGGTCCGGACCCCAAAACTCTACACCACTTCATTGGTGTCCTCGCCTACAATCATCATCGTAGGCGCGCAAGGTGCCGCCTGACCGGGTATCTTTGATCCCGGTTCGAGATCGGTACGCGAGTTGCGTAGGGAGAGCGTTCGAAAGCCATGCGTAACCTGGTTCCCACACTCCTTCTCCTCTCCACCGCGTCCGTCGGATGCGGAATAGATGTCGAGGTGCTCGAGGAGAACATCGAGCACGAGATCAGCTGGAAACAGGATCCAGGCGAGATTCAGGACTGCCATGTGTTCAAGCTCAGCAACACGCGGCACGTCGAAGTCGACCGCCTACAGGTGACGTTCCCCGAGGGGAGCCACCACGTCCACATCTACCGCTCGACGGAGCCCGAGGCCGACAACTCGTACGACTGCTTCAACGGAATCGACTGGAGTCGGTGGTCGCTGCTCCTCGGCGCGCAGACCCTGCCGATGGACTGGCAGCTCCCCGACGGCGTGACCATCCCGCTCGAGCCGCACCAGCAGATCCTCACGCAGGTCCACTGGCTCAACACGACCGAGGCGCCGCTCGACTTCAAGATCGACATGAGCTTCCACACGACCGAGTACTCGAAGGAGCACCTCGGCGTCGTGTTCGGCGTCAACAAGCGCATCAACGTCTCGCCCGGCCAGCACGCGCGCGTCCAGGCGTTCTGCCCGATGCCGGAGGGCGCGAAGCTGCACGCGCTCATGGGTCACTTCCACATGCACGGCAGTGACTACAAGGTCTCGCAGCGCATGCCGGACCAGCTCCGCGGCAAGCAGATCTACTGGGCGCCCGACGAGCCTTCGTTCGAGTTCAAGCTCTACAACCCGCCGCACGAGGTCGCGACCGGCACGGGCTTCGAGTACGAGTGCAACTTCTTCAACTGGGAGGGCCACCCGCTCCTGTGGGGCTCCGACACGAAGACGCAGGAGCACTGCAACATGACGGCGTACTTCTCGCCGGCCGAGAAGATCTCCGATCTCTGCCTGAACGTGCCCTCGAAGCTCGAGGCGCTGCGGCCGACGCGCGACACGATCCGCGCCGGCACGACCGTCACGCTCGACGTTGATCTCGCCGAGCCCATGAAGACCGACGTGACGATCGTGTTGAAGTCGTCCGACCAGGCCGCGCTCGAGGTCCCGGCGACGCTGAAGATCCCCGCGGGCGAGCGGAAAAGCTTCTTCGTCGCGAAGGCGCTCCGGCCGGGCAACTTCGAGGTCAGCGCCACGATGGACGACGCGAAGGTGGTCGCGGGGATCCGCGTCACTGGCGTCGTCGTCTCCGAGGTCTTCTACAACCCGAACTCGAGCGCGAACCAGCTCCAGTGGATCGAGCTCGCGAACCTCGCCGACGTGCCGGTGGATCTGTCGCGGTACAGCGTCGGCGCGGGCGCCAACGACTTCATGGCCACGCTCCTCCCGCTGGCGGGGACGATCAAGGCCCGCGGCTGCATCGTCGTCGGCGGTCCGGTGAGCTCGTTCACGAACGGATTCCCGTACTTCGCGCCCGCCCTCGACAAGGACCTGAACCCGGACCTCGGGCTCGGCATCGACCAGGCGGCCGGCGTCGGCGTGTTCATCTCGGAGGGCATGAGCCCGACGGCGCGGCCCGTCGACGCGGTCGTCTACGGCACCGGTGGCGTCAACCGGTCGCTCCGCGGCCCTGACGGCGACCTCGCGCCGGTGTGGCCCGGCGCGGCGAAGGGTGGCTCGATCAAGCGCCTCTCCGAGGGCGTCTGGACGAAGGCGCCCACTCCCAACCCTGGCTATTGCGACGTGCTGTATGCGCAGTAAACAGCTCCTCATCGTGGCCGCGCTCATCGCCGCCGCGGCCGCCTGCTCGGATGGCGGCGGCGTCGACGACGCGCCTGTGGTCGAGCCGACGTACGATAACGTCGTCGACCGCGTGCTCAAGCCGCTCTGCACGTTCGGGTCGTGTCACGCGCTCCCGATCGTCGCGGCTGAGCTCGATCTGACCACCGAGAAGGCCTGCGACGCGCTGATCAGCACGCCGTCGTGCCTGTTCCCGGACCGCATGCGCATCGTCCCGAGTAATCCCGACCAGAGCTTCTTCCTCCACAAGCTGACGGGCGAGTTCCTGGACGGGACCCCGGACAGCACCTGCGCCTCGTCGAACCTGGTCATGCCGTGGGGCGCCGCCGCGCTCCCCCCTGAAGACATCGATCTCGTCCGCCGGTGGATCGCCGTGGGGGCGCCGTGCGATCGCAACCCCGACATGAAGCCTCCGCCGAGCGCGCCGCCCGAGCTCACGGGCCTCTCGGCGAGCAACAACGCGCCGCTCGCCGGCGAGAGCATCACGGTCACCGTGACGCTGAACAAGAACGCGCTCGCCAACGGCCAGATGATCGAGCTCGAGACGAACGCGGACCCGGACTCGCCCGTGATCTCCACGCCCGTGCAGGTGGTCGTCCCCGAGGGTGCCGCCGTGGCGCGGTTCGAGGTGTACGCGCTGCGGCCGGCGGCGCGGTTCGTGCTGACCGCGAGGGCGGGACAGAGCGCCCGCGACGTCATGATCCGCATCGGTGGCCTCGAGATCCGCGAGGTGCTGGCCGATCCGGGCGGCATCGACGACGGCAAGCAGTGGGTCAAGATCTACAACAAGACGTCGCTGTCGATCGATCTGACCGGCTACGAGCTCCAGATCGGCCAGGCCAGCTACGACACCATCAAGGTGCCGTTCGCGGGCTCCCCGTTGGTCTCGCTCGCGCCCGGCGCCTGCGCCGTGATCGGCGGGCCGCGCCAGACCGCCCCGGGCGTGCCGGTCTACGCGCTGCCCGTGAACTTCACGCCGGACCTGCCGCACCCGGTCACCGGAGGGACGGGGTTCGCCTTGTTCGACCGCCTCGCCCCCTCCATCGGCGGTATCTCGACGCCGGTGGACACGATGATCGTCGGCTCGAGCAACAGCGGCGGTCTCCGCGGCCCGGACGGTGAGATCCCGTCCCCGGGATGCCCCACGCCCTCGCAGGACCAGAGCGCGCTGCGTATCAACACCGGCTGCGTCGTGGCTCCGCCGCAGCCGAGCCTCTGCCCGTAGCGCCAGCCGCGCGGGCGAGCGTTCGCGCCCGGTGAGGTCGGCGGCGCCGCGGCCTGATTCCTCCCTGCGGCTGCAGAATCGGTGTGAGCAGCGCCGGCCCTCGCGGGTAACCAAATGTCGTCGCAGGAAAAGTTGCGACGATTCCAGTCGTCTTCCCACATGAAGGAGATGCGGCAGCTCCTACTACTTTGCTTTCTTTGGCTGGTCGTCGGGTGCGGTGACAAGCCGCTCACGGCGCCGTCGTGCACGGTGACCGGAACAGCCTGCACCACCGACGACGAGTGCTGTACAGGCAACTGCGATGACCTCACCGGGCTCTGCGCGCGCGTCCCTGGCCAGTGCCTGGCCGCGGACGCGCCCTGCGGCACCGGTCCGGACTGCTGCTCGTTCTCGTGCGTCGACTTCCGGTGCTCGGGAGATCAGTGCACGTCGGACAACCAGTCGTGCGACGACGACACGGAGTGCTGCAGCGGGCTCTGCAGCAATGGGGCGTGCACGCCGCTCAACCCGGCGTGCAGGAGCTCGGGCAACACCTGCGCGAGCAACGCCGAGTGCTGCTCGCACTTCTGCAATGACAACGGCGTCTGCGACAACGCGGTCTCGTTCTGCGTCCAGGCCGGCGACGCCTGCGCGCTCGACTCCGACTGCTGCGGCGGCACGTGCGCGATCGCCGCTGGCGCCCCGCTCGGCATCTGCCAGGTCGTCCCGTCGAGCGGTGCCACCGGCTGCGCCGCGGCCGGCGAGGTGTGCGGCAGCGGCGCCGACTATAACGGCGGCATGCTGCCGACGTGCGGCGGCGAGTGCTGCAGCCGCGCGTGCTTCCCGTACGGCCCCTCGGGCGCGCTGATCTGCCAGCCGCCGAGCGGCTGCAAGCCGACCGGCGAGCTGTGCGCTGCCGACGAGGACTGCTGCGGCGGCCCTGGCCAGCCCGACAGCTCCGCGAACGTCCGCTGCCAGAAGGCGCCCGGCTTCTCGCTCGGCCGCTGCGACAACGGCAACTCGTGCTCGCCCGCGGGCGCGATCTGCCGCCTGCAGGACATCCAGTGCAACGCCAACGCGAACTGCTGCGCCGGCAACGTGCTGCAGTTCGACACCTGCGCGCAGGACAACCTCGGCATCCCGCGCTGCCTCCAGGCCGAGGTCGACTGCACCACGCCGCCGCCGCCCGGCACGTCGTGCGCGAGCGCCGCGGACTGCTGCGGCCTGCCGTGCGTGCCGATCCCGGGCGGCAGCGAGTGGGACCTCGCCTGCGCCGCCGGCTGCAGCAACACCAACGGCACGTGCACGAACGCGGCTGATTGCTGCAGCGGCCTGCCGTGCAACAACGGCATCTGCGGCGCGCCGCAGGGCTGCGCCGAGGTCGGCCAGTCGTGCACGAGCGCGGCGGACTGCTGCAACGCGCAGCCGTGCACCAACGGCAAGTGCGGCAACATCATCATCTTCTGATCGCCTGCTGATCGCCTGCTGATCGCCTGCTGACGGGCCGGCTGGCGCCCCCGGCAGATGCAGATGACGACCGGTTCGCCGGGTTGCACGCGTCGTCAATCGAGCTAGCGCTCGCGTGCCGTGCCCGGCCGGTGCCGGTGCCGGTGCCGGTGCCGTGCCGTGCCGTGGCCGGCGGCACACGGCTTGCTCGATGACCGGCCATGGCACATCGCTGCTTCGACCGGCCGGTCTCCGATTACATGACGCGCGATGTGGCGGTCGCCAGCGTCGAGACCCCGATCGCCGACCTCGCGCGGACGATGCACGAGCGCGGGATCTCCGGCGTGCCGATCCTCCGCGGTGGCGAGCTCGTCGGCGTCGTCACGCGCACCGACCTGATCCAGCTCGGCGCGATGCAGCCCGGGCGGCGCTGGGCGGCCCCGGCGCTGGCGCTGCCCCAGGGCCGCGCTGGCGACGTGATGACGCGCGAGCCGCGCGTGGTGGCGCTGGACGCGCCGCTCTGCGACGCCGCGCGGATCATGACCGAGCACGGCCTGCACCGGGTGTTCGCCGTGGAGGGCGGCCGGCTGGCCGGTGTGCTCTCGACGCTCGACCTCGCCGCCGCGGTGCGCGACGCGCGGATCGAGGCGCCGCTGTCGTCGGTGATGACCGCGCTGGTCCTGTCGATCGACGTCCACTCGCCGGTGAGCGCCGCCTTCGAGCTCCTGGCGCGCGTCTCGGTCAGCGGGCTGATCGTCACCGACGCGGGCCTCCCCGTCGGCATGTTCACGCAGCTCGACGCGCTCGCGAGCCGGGACCTGCCGCGCTCGACGCCCGTCGAGACCACGTACGACGCCGCGGTGATCTGCCTGCCGGCCGAGACCAAGCTCCACCGTGCGGCCGCCCACGCGGCGCAGCTCGATGTCCGGCGCGTGGTCGTGTGCCGCGGCCGCGAGGCCGTCGGGGTCATCGGCGGCCTCGACTTCGCGCGCGTGGCGGCGACGAGCTAGCCATCGCCCGTACGCCCCGGCGCCGGCGCATCGGCCGGTTCAACCTGGAGGATGCCGGGCGGTCGCTGCATCTCGCGCCATCGCGCGCCTCGCCCTCGCGTCGCGCGCGTCTCTCACCAGCGCCGACGCATCGGCCGGTTCAACCTGGAGGGTGCTGGGCGGTCGCTGCGTCTCGCGCCCTCGCGTCGCGCCCTCGCGTCGCGCGTCTCACGCCATCGCGCGCAGGCCTGCGCTTGCGCGTTGTGCGCCCTCGCGTCTTGCGTCTCGCGCCATCGCGGCCAGCGAGCGCACATCGCGCGCAGGTCGCGCCAGTACTTCGCGCGTCTCGCGCCAGTGCGCGCAGCACTCGCGCTTGCGCGTCGTGCGCCATCGCGGGCCAGTGCGCGCACATCGCGCGCCAGGTCGCGCCAGTGCGCTCGTACGTCGGCGATCGACATGGCTGTTCACGAGTCCGACACGATCGCGTTTATCGAGGCGAGCAGGCGCTGCCGAGTAACGCGCCGGGGCGAGTAGGCGCCGCCGGGTAGCTGCCGAGGGCGAGCAGGCGCCACCGGGTCATCAGCGGCGAGCGGTAGTCTGTGACCCGGCTCGCGGACGGGGACCTCGCGCCAGCTCGCGCGGGTGCATGCACGTCGGCGATCGACGTAGCTGTTCACGAGTCCCGACACGGTCGCGTTACCGAGGCGAGCAGGCGCTGCCGAGTAGCGTGCCAGGGCAAGCAGGTGCCGCCGGGTAGCTGCCGAGGGCGAGCAAGCAGGTGCCGCCGGGTAGCTGCCGAGGGCGAGCAAGCAGGCGCCGCCGGGTAGCTGCCGAGAGCAGGCGCCGCCGGGTAGTGCGCCGGGGCGAGCAGGCGCCACCGGGTCATCAGCGGCGAGCGGCAGTCTGTGGTCCGGCTCGCGGACGGGACCTCGCGCCAGCTCGCGCGGGTGCATGCACGTCGGCGATCGACGTAGCTGTTCACGAGTCCCGACACGGTCGCGTCACCGAGGCGAGCAGGCGCTGCCGGGTGGCGCGCCGAGGCGAGCAGGCGCCGCCGGGGCCATCAGCGCCGGGGCGAGCAGGCGCTGCTGGGTAGCTGCCGAGGCGAGCAGGCCCCGCCGGGGCCATCAGCGCCGGGGCGAGCAGGCGCTGCTGGGTAGCTGCCGAGGCGAGCAGGCGCCGCCGGGTCATCAGCGGCGAGCGGTAGTCTGTGGCCCGGCTCGCGGACGGGGACCTCGCGCCAGCTCGCGCGGGTGCATGCAC
>DATMCI010000053.1:0-31678 GCA_035558535.1 Kofleriaceae bacterium | reverse complement strand
CGCCACCACCGCCATAGCCACCGCCACCGCCGCCGCGGCCGCCACCACCGTAGCCGCCACCGCCGCCGCCGCGGAATCCGCCGCCACCGCCGCCGCCGCCGCGCTGCTGGCGCTGCTCGGCCTCGTTGACGCGGAGCGGGCGCCCGTCCAGCGTGCGGCCGTCCATGCCCTCGATCGCCTTGGCCGCCTCTTCGGGCGAGCCCATGGTCACGAACGCAAAGCCGCGAGAGCGACCCGTCTCGCGATCGGAGACGAGGTGGACATCACTGACAGTGCCGAACTCCTGAAACGCAGTGCGTACTCCGTCGGCGGTGGTATGAAACGAAAGGTTTCCAACGTACAGACGAGTGTTCATCTCTTCGTGCTCAATCTGGCCCAACGATCGCAAAACGAACCCGCCCCCAGAGGGGGCCATGGTGCTCGGAAGCGGGTTTCTGACACTCCAAAAACAGGTTTCCCACTGAGCACCGGACCAAACCGACGAACCGTGGCAAGCCGGAAATTACTCCTCGAGCCCCAGGAAGGCTAGCGCAAATCTGGCCACCGCCGAAATGGTGGGCAACCCAGCGGAAGCCCAAGAGGAAAATCGGAGAAACTGGGACCGTCCCCCGGGTGTCCGTGGTTCCAGCAGGTATGCTCGCCGCCCATGTCTGAGCTCGAACGATCGCTGCTGCGGCGGCTCCGCGATCGCGACGAGCGAGCGTTCCGCGAGCTGCTCGAGCTCCACAAAGACCGCGTCTACAACATCTCGTTCCGCATGCTCGGCAACCGCGCCGAGGCCGAGGACGTGGCGCAGGAAGTGTTCATCAGCGTCTTCAAGACGATCGACTCGTTCCGCGCGGAGTCGAAGTTCTCGACGTGGCTGTACCGGGTCGCCGTCAACCACTGCAAGAACCGGATCAAGTACCTCGCGCGGCGCCACGACCGCGACCGCGACGAGCTCGACGAGAGCTCGCAACACCACCAGGCCAACGGCGCCGTCGTCGGGGCGCCGGTCCGCGCCGCGCAGCCGGATCGCGCGCTCGAGGGCGCGCAGATGGAGCGCCTGCTACAGGAGGCGATCGGGAACCTCGACGACGATCACCGCATCGTCGTCGTGTTGCGCGACATCGAGGACCTCTCGATCGAGGAGATCTGCGAGATCACCGGCCTGCCCGACGGGACGGTGAAGTCGCGCCTGCACCGCGCGCGGCTCGCGCTGCGCAAGAAGCTGCAACGCCACGTGTGAGGTACCCTGGAGACCACCATGCAACCCGCCCTGGAAGGAGAGCCGATCGCCGACGACATCATCACCGCGGTCTCGGACTACCTCGACGGCGCGCTGCCGCCGGACCGCCGCGCCGAGGTCGCCGGCAAGGTCGCGAGCGATCCCGAGTGGAAGCGCGCGCACGACGAGATCTCGGCCACGCGCGATGCGCTGTCGGGGCTGCAGAAGGCGCGCGCGCCGGACCAGTTCGATCAGGAGGTCACCGGCACGATCAACCGCCGGTCGGCGGGCCGCTTCTTCGGGCGTCGCACGCTCGGCGATCGCGTGCCGTTCGGCGTCTTGCTCGTGATCGCGCTCGTGCTCCTGCTCGGGATCGCGTACGTGATGCGGTCGTCGATGACCGGCTCGCTCAAGCCGGCGCCGAAGGAGGATCCGTCCGCGGTGCCGCACGGCTCGCAGTCGCTGATCCCCAAGCCGTAGCGCGCCGCGCGGGCGGATGGAGCCAGGGCGAGCCGAGGGCGAGCCGAGGGCGAGCCGAGGGCAAACTAGGCGGGATCTTCTTCGAGGAAGGCGAAGTAGCGCTCGGGCAGATCGTCGAACTCGAGCGCGCCGCCGCACGACGGGCACTTGAAGATCGGCGGCTGGAGCCCCGACGCGAGGATCGCCGCCGCCTGGAGCAGCCGCTCCTCCTGGTGATCGCAGCCGATGCAGTGGAACGGCGCGAAGAACGACGTCACGGTGCCGCGGCCGATCACGTCGCGCACCATCGATGCCTGCAGGATGAACGGCACCGAGCAGGCGTGGAACTCGTAGCCTTGGATGCGGGCGCGGCGCAAGAACTCGCACCACGCGCGCACGCCGAGCGAGTTCATGTACGTGACCTGCGCGGTGTCGAACACGACGCGGCCGATCATCGCGGGGAGCAGCTCGTCGAAGCGCGTGGCCTCGGTGAAGTCGCCGCGGAGGACGACGCGGATGCGCTCGCCGTCCTGCGTGACCTGCCACTGCGTGAGCTTGGCGAGCACCGCGCGCGCCCGCTCGTCGAGCTTGTCGAACGCGACGCCCGCGACGGTCTTGCCCTCGCGCGGCTGCGCCCACACGGTGGTGCCGCGGATGGTGAGCGGCGCCTCGCCCTCGGGCGCGATCGAGACGTGGATGACCTGGCCCTCGGTGACCGGCTCGCCGACCACGAGGCGCACGCCGTCGACGGACAGGTTCGAGACCGTGGCCTCGACGCGCTTGCCGCCGATCTCGACGGTGACGGCGAACGCCTCGGCGCCGGGCCGCGGCTCGCCGAGCTGGATCGCGACGACGTCGTGCAGCTCGTCGGCCGTCATCGGCGTGATCAGGAGCTCGTCGCAGCCGCTCGCGGCGACCTCGCGCATCTGCTCGCCCGACAGCCGGCGGCCGACGACGAGGATCACGCGCGCCTGCGGGCGCTCGGCCTTGAACACGCGCGCGAGCTCGAACCCGCCCTGCTCGGCGGAGAGGACGGCGAGCGCGGGCACCTCGCGCTGGAACAGCGCGCGCGCCTCGTCGGCGTTGCTCGCGACGAGCAGCTCGAGGCCGAGCCGCTGGAACGGCGCCGCCGTGAAGTGCCGGAGGAGCTCGCTGTTGTTCGAGACCAGGACCTTGGGCACGGACAGCGCGAGGCTAGCACGGCACAGATCGCGGAGTCGTCCGGGCGCCGGGATTCGCCGGGTTCACGGGGGTTCACCGGGGGCTCACCGGGGTTCACCGACTCGCAAAAATTGCAGCGTGCGCGGACGGCGGCGCAGGCGGCGCAGGCGGCGGCGGCGGCGGCGCAGGCGGCGGCGGCGCGGACGACGGCGACGGCGGACGACGGCGGCAGCCGCGTGCGCCGCGCAGGCGAGCCGGCGATCAGATCAGCGCGCCCAGGATGACGATCAGCGCGATGAACGCGACGAACGCGCCGCCGATCGTGGCGATGCCGCGGACGAGCGCGCCGCGATCGTAGGCCTCGCGCTCGGCCGTGAGCTTCTCGATCTCGGTGGTGCGGGAGGTGATCGCGCCGCGCAGCCGGTCGATCCGCTGGTAGAGCTCGCCGAACCGCGGGTCCTCGATCCGGTTCAGGTTGACGAGCGTGCCGAGCGTGACGAGCCGGCGCGCGATCTCGGCCTCGGCGAGCGCGACCTCGCGGGCCTTGCGCTTCTGCTCGGCGTCGAGCTCGGCGAGCCGGTGGGTGTGGCCCTCGCGCGCGTCGGCGAGGCTGCGCTTGGCGGCGTCGAGCTCGGCCTTCGCGGCGTCGAGGCGCGCGGTGGTCTCGGCGATCGGGCGCTCGATCGCCGCGAGCTGGCGCTCGACCTCCTGGCGCTCGGGCTCGAGCGCGGCGGCCTCCTTGCGGAACTGCTCGGCCGCGCGGCGGTGATCCTGGCCCGCGGTGGGCACCTGCGCCCCGGCGGCCGCGCGCTCGCTGTCCTCGGCGCCCTTGAGGTGCGCGCGCTGCCGGCGCTCGAGCTCCTTGCGCTGCTCGCGCAGGGTGCGGCGCTGGGTCTCGAGCTGCGTCAGGTCGCGCTGCGCCTCGGCGGCCATCCGCTCGGCCTCGGCGAGCTTCGCGTTGCGCTCGGTCTCGACGTCGCCGAACTTCGAGTTCTCCTCGGCGCGGCGGCCCTCGACCTCGGACTGCTCGCGGCCGAGCGCCGCGATCCGCTCCTGGGTAGCGTCGAGCGCGGCGTTCTCGGCGGAGAACACGCGGCCCTCGACGCCGGCGTCACGCGCGACGCGGCCGAGCGCGCCGAGCACCTGATCGAGCGCCTCGGTGTCCTGCTTGATCTCGACGCGGAGCGTGCGGATCGCGCCGCGCCGCTGCCAGCGCGCGCGGCCGAACCGCACCGCGTAGCGCGCGGCGTTGACGAGGCCGGGCTCGGGGATCTCGGGGACCGGGCTCACCTTCGCCGGCGTGAACGGCCGATCGGCGTACGCGTCGGGGCGCTGGATGTGCGTCGGCGGCGGCTCCTCGAACGACGCCCGATCGCGCGTCGGGGCGACGAGCGGCCCGGCGGGGACGATCGGCGGCGCGGGGAACTGCGGCGCCGGGACGGGAAACGGCTGCGGGGCCGACAGCGGCTGCGGGCCCGGCAGCGGCTGCGGCCCCGGCAGCGGCTGCGGCCCCGACAGCGGCTGCGGCCCCGACAGCGGCTGCGAAGGCGACAGCGGCGCCGCTGACGGTGGTGCCCCCGACAGCGGCGGCACGGACAGCGGCGATGCGCCGGGCGCGGGCCCGCGGGGCGGCGGGCTCGTCGGCGAGGGCCCGCGGGACGGCGGGCTCGCTGGCGCGGCTCCGCGGAGCGGCGGGCTCGCCGGCGCGGCCCCGCGGAGCGGTGGGCTCGCCGGCGCGGCCCCGCGGGGCGGCGCGGGCGCACGGGACGGCGCGGCCGCCGCGTGCGCGGGCTCGGGCGCAGACGGCAGCTCATCATCGGGGAGATCGAGCGGCGCCGACGCGATGGTGTTGAAGTCATCGTCGAAGCCGATGGCCGCTGGCGGCGGCACGGGCGCGGGCGCGGGCGCCAGGCGAGGGCCGCTCCCCGGAAGCGGGGCTGGCCCGCTGGGCGGCACAAGCGGCGGGATCGACGCCGACTTGCCGCGGGCCGGCGGTGCTCCTGGCGGCGGCGCCCCTGGCGGCGGCGCCCCTGGCGGCGGCGGCTGCGTGGACGGCGCGGGCGGCCGCGACGCGGCACCCGGCGGTGGTGGCTGCGTGGACGGCGCCGGCGGCCGCGACGCGGCGCCCGGTGGCGACGACGGCGCGGGCGGCCCCGCGGGCCGCGGCGCGGCGCCCGGCGGCGGCTGCGCGGGCGGCGCCGATGGCCGCGGCGGCAGCTGGACGCCGCCCCCCGGCGCGCCCGCGCGGCGCGGCGGCAGCGGCGGCAGCCGACGGCCGCAGCTCTGGCACACCGCCAGCTCGTCGCCGTTCTCGGCGCTGCAGAACGGACAGAACCTCAACGCGCCCCGCTCCCCGGCCGCGCCTCGTGGACGATCTGGCCACCGACGATCGTCAGCGCGGCCTTGCGCTCGAGCAGCGAGCGATCCGCCGCGATCGCGCCATCGAGCACCGTGAGATCCGCGAGGCGGCCGACCGCGATCCGGCCCCGCGAGCCCTCCGCGAAGCCCGCGTACGCGGCGCCATAGGTGAAGGCCGTGATGGCCTCGTCGAGCGTCATGCGCTGCCGAGGATACCAACCTCCGGGGGGCGTGCCGCTCCCGTCCTGCCGCGTGACGGCCGCGTAGATGCCGAGCAGCGGCGAGACCTCCTCTACAGGAAAGTCCGAGCCCGCCGCCAGAGGGATCCCCTTGTCGAGCACGGTGCGCCACGCGTACGCGCCCTTGATCCGCTCGGGGCCGAGCCGCTGCTCGGCCCACGGCATGTCGCTCGTCGCGTGCGTGGGCTGCATCGACGCGATCGCCCGCGTCTCGACGAGGCGCGGCACGTCGTCGGGCGCGAGGATCTGCAGGTGCTCGATGCGCGGGCGGTGCTCGCCCGGGTACTTCTTGTGCGCGGCCGTGATCGCGTCGATCACGCTGCCGATCGCGGCGTCGCCGATCGCGTGCACCGCCACCTGCCAGCCGGCGCTCGTGGCGACCTCGACGGCGAACGCGAGCCGCTCCGGCTCGGTGACCCACAGGCCGCGGTTGCCGCGGTCGTCGGTGTAGTCGGTGTAGAGCCGCGCGCCGCGCGAGCCGAGCGCGCCATCGGCGAAGAACTTCACCGCGCGCAGCTCGAACCGATCGGTCGCCGGATCAGGGCCGCGGCGCAGCCGCTCGATGTTCGCGGGATCGCCCGAGAGCAGGCCGTAGACGCGCAACGGCAGCTCGCCCCGCGCGGCGAGCTGCCGGTAGACGGCCGCCGTCGCGTCGTCGATGCCCATGTCGTGGACGCCGGTGAGCCCGACCTCGATCGCGCGCCGCGCCGCGGCCCGGATCCGCCGCTCGCGCACCTCGGCGGGCGGCGCGGGGACCACGGCATCCACGAGATCCGCGGCGTTGTCGATCAGGACGCCGGTCGGCTCGCCGCCGGGGCCGCGCACGATCTTGCCGCCCTTGGGATCCGGCGTCGCCGCCGTGACCTTCGCGGCGGCGAGCGCCTGCGAGTTGACCCAGACCGCGTGGCCGTCGATGCGACGCAGGAGCACCGGCCGATCCCCGACCGCGGCATCGAGCGCCGCGCGCGTCGGGAACGCCTGCCCCGGCCACCGGTTCTGGTCCCAACCGCGGCCGACCAGCCACTCACCCGCCGGGCGCCCCGCGGCGGCCGCCGTGACCGCCGCGACCGTCGCGGCCTCCGAGGGAAGGCCGCGCACCGAGACCATCTCCAGATCCGCGCCGAGCCCATAGAGGTGGCAGTGCGCGTCGATCAGGCCCGGCGTGACGGTCTTGCCGCCGAGCTCGATCACGCGCGCGCCCGGCCCGGCGAGGCGCCGGACCTCGGCGTCGCCGCCGACCAGGGCGATCCGATCGCCAGCGATCGCGACCGCGGTCGCGGCCGGGCGCTCGGGATCGATCGTCCGGACGTCGCCACCGACGAGGACGAGCGTCGCGGCGCCCGGCGCTGGCGTGCCCGGCGTCCCCGGGCCCGCGCCCGGCCCCTGGCTGCAGCCCGCACCCAGCGCCGCGCCCAGCGCGCTAATCAGTAAGACCGATCGCGAGATAGATCTGGTAGTCACGGGCCTCGAGACCATACCCAAAATCGAGACCGAGGAGGGGGAGCACGATCTGCCGCAGGTAGAGCCGCGTGCCGACACCCACCGCGTTCTTGAACGGCGCGGCCCCGCGCGCGTCGGCGCCCGGCAGGTAATGGCGCCGCGCCTCCACCTCGCGCGTGCGCAGGAACGTCGCGTACCCGCTGTCGAAGAACGCGAGCCCGCGGACCGAGAAGCCCTTGATGGTGAGGAGCGGCACCGAGTACTCGACGTTCGCGATCGCCTTGAGGTCGCCGCGGAACTGGTTGTTCACGTAGCCGCGCATGGTGGTGCCGCCGAGCGAGTACTCCTGCTGGAACGGCACGTCGCGGCCGATGTTGAGGTTTGCGCGCAGGACCAGGTTGTGGCGCGCGAGGATCTGCTTCGCGCGGTAGAGCGAGAAGCCGACGAGCGTGTAGTCGAAGTCCGAGACGCCCGACAGCGCGCGCTCGAACGACGCGCCGAGCCGGTAGCCGGACTGGATCCCGTAGTAGTTGGCGCGGCGATCGATCGTCGCCGTCCACTCGTTCGAGATGTCCCAGCCCTCGCCGCCGGGGGCGGGGATCGGATCGCCCGGGGCGAGCGCCGGATCGACCATGGCCTCGGTCGCGCCGTCGGCGAGCTCCACGCTCTTGTACGAGACCTTCGCGGCGCGCAGGCGCGCGTCGATCTTGAAGCCGCGGAACAGCTCGATGCCGAGCTTCACGCCGCCGTTCAGGTAGTTCATGCGCGACTTGCGCACCTCCTTCGGCGTGGCGCCGTCGATGTACTCGGAGGGCGCGGCGTACTCGATGATGCGCGCGCTCTTCAGATATGTGTCGAGCTGGCTGTAGAAGCGCGTGCCGCCGAGCGACGGGATGACCCACGCGCCGATGAAGAAGGAGTCGCCGGTGGCGATCTGGCCGTAGAGCAGCATCTTCTGGTTCTTGCCGAACAGGTTGTTCTCGCCGAACCCGATGCCGCCGCCGATGTTCGTCGGCTGGTTGTAGAACGCGGGCGCGATCACCCACGAGTGCTTGTCCTGGACGACGAGGTGGATCTGCACGCCGCCCTCGACGTTCGTCCAGTAGACGATGACGTCCTTGAACAGGCCGCTCGAGATGAGATCGGCCTTCACGGAGTCGGCCATGTCGGCGCCAAACGAGTCGCCGACCGAGAGCTTGGAGATCAGGACGACGGTGTCGCTGACGGTCTTCGAGTTCCCCTCGACGACGATGCTCTTGATGGTGGCGGTCCCGACGAGCGGCGTCTGCGGGTACGCGGTCACCTTCGTGGTGGTGACGCCCATCGGGGCGGGCGGCGTGACCGTAACCGGCGGCGTCGCTGCCGGCGGCGTGGCCGGCGGCGGCGGCGTTGGCTGCGCGGGCTGCACCGGCTGCGCTGGCTGCGCCGGCTGCGCTGGCGGCGCCGGCTGCGCCGGGGTGTCCGGCGCTGGCTGCGCGGGTGGCGGCTGCGCCGGCGCTGGCTGGCTCGGCGCCGGCTGCGCCGGATCCGCCGGCACCGGGGCCGGGTACGGCGTCGGCTCGTTCGACGGCGGCGGGCTGCCCGGCTGGACCGGCACCGGGCGCGGCTGCGGATCTGCCGGGACCGGGGTTGGCGTCTGCGCGCGCGCGGAGCCGGCGATCGCGATCACGAGCGAGGCGGTGAGCGCAAGGCGACCGAGGAGCATCGGCACGCCCGCGAGTATGGCACGGCGCAGGCGACAGACGGCCACCGGGTGCCTGCGTCGTGGATCACACGACGTGGCACCCGTGGTAACAACGCGCGTATGAACCCCGCCGAGGTTGCGACCGCACTCCTCATCGAGCGCACGATCCAAGACAGCCCCGCGTACCGCAAGGTCGACGACTCGCTCTACGTCATCAAGCAGGGCTCCGCCTACGTGATGATCAACGTCGTGCCGTGGGGCGACAACCGCGCGATGGTTCGCTGCACGGCGCAGCTCGTGAAGGGCGTCGACGTCGACGGGCCGCTCGCGAAGCAGCTGCTCGAGCTGAACGGCCACCTCCGCTTCGGCGCATTCGCGATGGACCCCGCCGAGCACACGATCATGTTCACGCACACGATCCTCGGCGGCACCACGCTCGACCCCGAGGAGCTCACGGCCACGCTGCGCGACGTCGCGCTGATCGCCGACGAGTACGACGACAAGCTGATGAAGAAGTACGGCGGGCAGCGGATGATCGATCTCCTCGAGGAGGCGGCGATGGAGCGGATCATGGAGAAGGACCCCAGCAAGTTCCGCTTCGAGGACTAAGCCGCCGATGGCCTCTCACGACGATCCCACCCTGGGCTTTGGCACGCGCGCGATCCACGCCGGCCAGAGCCCCGATCCCACGACCGGCGCCGTGATGACGCCGATCTATTACACGTCCACGTACGCGCAGCAGGCGCCCGGCGAGCACAAGGGCTTCGAGTACTCGCGCTCGCACAACCTGACGCGCTACGCGCTCGAGGCGAACCTCGCGTCGCTCGAGGGCGGCGCGGGCGGGCTGTGCTTCGCGTCGGGCCTCGCGGCCACGTCGACGCTCCTGCAGCTGTTCGACACCGGGACGCACGTGATCGCGTGCGACGACCTCTACGGCGGCACGTTCCGCCTGTTCGACAAGGTCTACCGCCGGTTCGGCTTCGAGTTCACGTACGTCGATCCGGCGGCCGGCGCCGCCGCCGTCGCGGCTGCGGTGCGGCCGACGACGAAGCTCGTCTGGGTCGAGACGCCGACGAACCCGATGCTGAAGATCGTGGACCTCGCGGCGCTCGCCGAGGTGTGCCGCGAGCACGAACTGCTCCTCGCCGTCGACAACACGTTCATGACGCCGTACTTCCAGCGGCCGATCGAATTCGGCGCCGACATCGTCGCGCACTCGCTGACGAAGTACCTGAACGGCCACTCCGACGTGGTCGGCGGGGCGCTGATCCTGAAGGACGCCGGGCTGCGCGATCGGCTCGCGTTCCTCCAGAACGCGGCCGGCGCGGTGCCCTCGCCGATGGACTGCTTCCTGATCCTGCGCGGCACGAAGACCTTGCACGTCCGCATGGATCGTCACGAGTCCAACGCGCACCAGATCGCCGGCTGGCTCGCCGCGAACCCGCAGGTCGAGAAGGTGATCTACCCCGGCCTGCCCTCGCACCCACAGCACGAGATCGCCAAGCGCCAGCAGCGCGGCTTCGGCGGCATGATCAGCTTCGTCCTGCGGGGCGGCCTCGAGGAGTCCCGCCGCTTCCTCTCCGCCTGTCAGGTCTTCACGCTCGCCGAGTCCCTCGGCGGCGTCGAGTCCCTGATCGAGCACCCGGCCATCATGACGCACGCGAGCGTGCCTCCCGAGAACCGCAAGAAGCTCGGCATCGCCGACGGCTTCATCCGCCTCTCCGTCGGCATCGAGGACCTCTCCGATCTCCTCGCCGACCTCGAGCGCGCCTTCCACGCCGCCCGCTAGCCGGCGCCGCCCGCTAGCCTTCGCGCGAGCGTGGATGCGTGAGCATCGATGAAGCTCGCGTGGAGCCGGGCAGACTCGGCTCGCGTATGAAAGATCACCACCACCGGCCCGCCGGCTGCTGTTTCCAGCTCCTCACGAATCGGCCGCATGCGGCGCATGAGCTCTCGCTGCTCCAGGGCGTCCGCGTTGAAGACCTCCAACGTTCGCTCTCGCCCGTCGAAGTCGCCGATGAACTGATGCGGATCCGCCCACCGCACCGGCCGGTCGTTCAGCAGCTCGGCGACGCGATGAAGGATCTGCTCGCGAGCCTTCATGAGCGCCCCAACCCGACCAGCCTCTGCACGAGCCGGCGGGCGATCTCTGCCGCCTCGGAGGCCTCGTCGTTGGCGACGTGCTCGTCTGCGTAGTCGGCCTTGATTCGGAGACCATACAGCCACGACAGCGCCTCGCGCTCGTCGAGATCGATGATCCGTCGATGAAACGCGAGCGAAGGGAGCTTGTCGTGCACGTAGTAGTTGGCGCCTCTCGAATTGAACTCGACCCCAGCCTCTTGGGCGCAGTTCGCGACCGCCTGGTAGGCCGCATAGTACGCCCGCGACGCGGATGCGTTCGCCAGCGGCTCTGCGAGCCCATCCTCCGACCTCGACAGCAAGCGATCCGCCGCCTCCATGTTCTCACGAGCCTTCTCGTCGAAGCGCATTGGTTTGCGAACTATACCGCCAGCACCTGATGCTGCCCAGGCCGATCCTCCCCATATCTGTTCGATCGAATGCACAACGTCCGGTCCTGTCCGAACTCCGGACAAGCCGGACAAGCCGGACAAGCCGGACAAGCCGGACCGAACGAAGTCTGCGCGCTGCATGGGGTCTACTGCCCGGTCGGTAGCCCCATCATAGCGATGGGCGGATCGCCGTACCTCCGTACGGCGTCGCTGCGCATGCATATGGAAGGAATGCAGGGAGCGCGGATCTGGTACGACGTGCACATGCGCTCGATGCTCGGAGCTGGCTCGCGGTTCGGACTGTTCCTCCTCATCGGTGTGGCCACGGCGTGTACGGCTCGCGGCACGGCGCCAGCAAAGCCGGCGGCGGCGGGCACCGAGATGGCGGCGGAGCAGGCGGGCCCGGCTCAGGGGGCGCAGCCGGCGCCGGGAGCGCAGCCCGCGCAGCCGGCGCCGGTGAAGCCGCCGAGCGAGGAGGAGATCAATCAGCTGAGCCACGCGCTGCTCGAGGCGTACGACCGCGGCGATGTGGCGGCGGTGGAGCCGAAGCTGGCGCCGGAGTTCCTGCACTTCGAGGGCGGGCACGGGGTGACGCGCGACGAGGAGCTGGAGCAGATGCGGAAGCGCAAGGCGGGCAACGCGTTCATCGCGTCGCGGACGTGGGAGGAGGAGCGCGTGCGCGTCCACGCGGACAGCGCGGTGTTCACGGGCAAGGCCACCGAGCGGCAGGGCGGCAACGACACGAAGGGCGGGTACAAGTACGTCGGGTGGTACCTCCTCGAGTGGGTGCGGCGCGGCGACGCGTGGCAGGCGCGGCTGTGGACGTGGCAGCGCGGCGGCGAGCAGTCGATGCGCGACACCTGGAACGAGATCTATCGCAACGGGCTGGGCTTCCTGCGCGAGCCGAACCGGCTGCTCGTCGCGACCGTGAAGGGCAAGAAGCCGGGGAAGGCGCTCGACGTGACGATGGGCCAGGGGCGCAACGCGCTCTTCCTGGCGGCGCAGGGCTGGAAGGTGACGGGCGTCGACCTCTCCGACGAGGGCATCCGGATCGCCAAGGAGGAGGCGGCCAAGCGCAAGCTCGCGCTCGAGGCGGTGAACGTCAACATCGACGAGTACGACTTCGGCACGAGCCGCTGGGACCTCGTCACGATGATCTACGCGGGCGACAAGGTGGCGTGGATCGAGAAGATCAAGCCGAGCCTCCGGCCGGGCGGCCTGTTCATCGTCGAGTACTTCGCGAAGGATCCGGCCGGCGCCGACGACGGCGGGTTCGCGCCGGGGCAGCTCGCGGCGCTGCTCGCGCCGGGCTTCGAGATCCTGCGCGACGAGGTGGTCGAGGACGCGCCGGACTGGGCGCTCGATCGCGCGAAGCTCGTGCGGTTCGTCGCGCGGAAGCGCTGAGCCGCGCGGTCAGCCGGCGGGCAAGAGGCCGTTACGCTCGGCCCACTGCACGAAGCTCGCTCCATCGCACGGGAACCGCGCGCCGCCTGCAGTCACCAGCTCGTCGACCAGCGCAGAGGCTTGGTCGATCGTCAGGAGCTTTCCGTGCAGGCCATTGCAGAGGAGCGTGAGCGTCCGGAGCACGGAGACGTTCCGCTTCCGGGCCGCGCGCACGGCATCGTCGTCGTCCATGACGACCATGCTGGACGTGGCCTCGGCCCAGGCGAGGATCGACGACTCACCGATGTTCCGCTCGGCGGCGCCGAGCACTCGGATGTACTCGTTGAACACCTCGAGCTCGGTTGGCGAACGAGGAGACACGACGTCCAGCCACGACAGCGCGCGGATCTGCGCCAGCGGCGGGTGCTCTGCACAGCCTCGATCGATCTCACGCAGGACCGCCTCGGTGACGACCCTCCGGCGGCCGCTCGTCAGTCGCTCGAGCACGTCGAGCCGCTCCGCACGTGCGAACGGGCTCAACACGGAGCTATCGAGTCCCAGAGCCGAGGCCATGATGAGCGCGCCGAGGTTAGTCGAGGAGCCGCTCGAGCTCGCGCTTCATCGAGTCGAGAGAGAGCGGCTTTTTCGCGGGTAGATCCCGCTCGTGGACGGTCCCCTGCAGTAGCTCGAGCGCGCGAGGGGGGCCGACTCTCCCCTGCTGCAGCGCCCGGATGACCGACGCTGCGTAGCCCGGCGGCACGAGCGGCGCCACCACATCGTTCCGGATCGTGAGCTCGCGCTCGACGAGATCGACGCTCGTCGGCCGCTGCGGGAGCAGGTGCTCGTACTGCTTGGTCGACAAGCAGCCGAGGCGATGGAGGTGCGCGCACGCAGCGGACCAGCTCAGGCCG
The DNA here is from genome assembly GCA_035558535.1 of Kofleriaceae bacterium. Lineage (GTDB taxonomy): Bacteria > Myxococcota_A > Polyangia > Haliangiales > Haliangiaceae > JABFXX01. Next base: position 18,326 of record DATMCI010000053.1, on the reverse strand, counting down.
AACTCCACGCCGAGGCGAATCGCTGCATCGCGAGGATCCGCGGCCCCCTGAAGCGCCGGCCAGCGCTGCAGGGCGGCCGCTCGCGGCAAGAGGAAGTGGATCGCGAAGGCGTTGACGATCTTCTCGCGCTCCGTGGCATCCGAGCCGACGACCCAGTCGGGATCGTACTCGTCCTCGGAGAGGTGATGCCCGAGCTCGTGGACGATCGTGAAGCGCCGGCGCCCCGCTTCGCGGCGGCCATTGATGAGCGCGACCCCGCACGCCTCGAGGGCGACGTACGAGCCGTCCGCCTCGGCGCTGTCTCGCCCGTCCAGCTCCAACACGAACGCGTACAGCCCCAGCCGCTCGACGACGCGCACCAGGTCCCAGACCGGCTCGTCCTCGCGCAGCCCCGCGGCGCGCCTGGCCTCGAGCGCCGCCTGCTCCGCTGCACCGATCGCGTCGATGGAGATCGGCCTGGCAAGCGGCGGGTGCAGCACGCCGAGCCCGATCAGCTGCTCGACATCCTGCGCGAGCGCCTCGAGCTGGATGTCCTCGTGCCGGACGACATCGTCACGGCCGGCGCGGCGGCTCACCACGGAGGGAGGCGGGTCGGTCACGAACCATCCGATCGGCCGCCTCAGGACCTTGGCGAGCCGGGCGAGCTCACCGGCATCCACCGTTCGTTCGCCCGTCTCGATCTGGGTGATGACCGAGCAATCGACCTCGATCGCCGTCGCGAGCTCGATCTGGGTCAGCCCCTGGCCCTTCCTCGCCGCCATCACGCGATTTCCCAGGTCTTCCCAAGACTTGACCATTCGTACTGCGAAAATAGCCTTACGTAGCACGCTGGACAAGATGCGACTGCTACGGGGGCGGCGGGCGGACGACGACGACGCGGCCGGTGTCGCCAGCGCGCAGCTCGGCGCGCAGCTCGCCTTTGGGCGTGACGAGCTCGGCCTCGGCGAGCACCATCTGCGCGACGGGATCGAGCTCGGGGGAGACGCGCTTGACGACGCCCTTGGCGACGACGCCGCGCTCGGTGAGGCGGAGCTCGATCGGATCGTCGGCGGCGACGGTGCGCGCCGCGGCGGCGGGGATCGCGAACTTCACGAACAGCTCGTCGGAGCGGATCACGCGGATCACGGCCTGGCCCTCGCGCACCCGCGCGCCCTCCTCGACGTAGCGCAGCGCGACCTTGCCGGCGATCGGCGAGGTGAGCGTCGTGTCCGCCAGCCGCTGCTCGAGCTGCTTCACGGTCTCGCGGCGCTTCTCGACCTCCGCGATGGTGCGGTCGACGGCGCTCACGGCCTTGTCGGCCTCCGCCGTGGCGAGCTCGACCTCGGCCACCGACACGATGCCGGCGCGCAGCGCCTGCTGCTCGCGCGCGAGCTTGGCGCGCGCCGCCTCGCGCTCGATGGCGGCCTGGCGGACGGCGGCCTCGCCCTCGCGCAGCTCGCTCCGCGAGAGCGTGAGCCGCTCGCGGGGCTCGCGCGCGTCGAGGATCGCGAGCGGCGTGCCCTTGTCCACGGGATCGTCGAGCTTGACGAGCAGCCGCTCGATCTTCGTCGCGAGCGGCGAGACGACCTCGTGCGCGTCGCGCGGCACGAGCACGCCGACGAAGCCGACCTCGTCGAGCAGCGCGGTGGGGCGATCCCGCCGCGTCACGGGCGTGGGCTGCGGCGCGCCGCGGCGATCGGGATCGGCGCGGTCGCCGTCGCCGCACGCCAGGGCGGCGAGCCAGAGCGCCAGGGCGGCGCGCGCGCCCAGGTGACACCGCGCCCGGCTCACGCGCCCCCCGGTGCGGCGTCGGGCGAGAGCTGCGCCGCGACGAGCCGGCTGTAGACCTTGCCGCGCGCGAGCAGCTCGGCGTGCGTGCCGGACTCCACGATCTCGCCGCGATCCATGACGAGGATCAGGTCCGCGCCCTGGATCGTGCTGAGCCGGTGCGCGAGCACGATCCGCGTGCACCGGAGCTGCGCCATGCTGTGCATCACCGCGCGCTCGGTCTCGGCGTCGAGCGAGCTCGTGGCCTCGTCGAGGATGAGCAGCGCCGGCCGGTGGACCAGCGCGCGCGCGATCGCGAGCCGCTGGCGCTGGCCGCCCGACAGGGACGAGCCGCCGTCGGCGATCATCGTGTCGTAGCCCATCGGCATCGCGTCGACGTCGTCGTGGATGGCGGCCGCCCGCGCCGCAGCGATCACGCGATCGAGCGGCAGCGTCGGATCGGTGAGCGCGATGTTCGTCCGGATCGAGCCGGCGAACAGGTACGGCTGCTGGAACACGACGCCGATCTGCCGCCGCAGCGCGCGCAGATCGAGCCGCGCGAGGTCGTGGCCGTCGAACAGGATCCGGCCGCCGATCGGGCGGTAGAGGCCCGCGATCAGGCTCGCGAGCGTGGACTTGCCGCAGCCGGACTTGCCGACGAGCGCGACCATCGAGCCGGGCCTGATGTCGACCGAGACGTCGCGCACGACGAGCGGCGCGCGCTCGCTGTAGCGGAACGCCACGTCCTGGAGCGTCACGCGCCCGGTGAGCCGGGGCACGCGCGCGGCGTCCTGGCCGGACTGCTCCGGGCTCGTGTTGAGCACGTCCTCGACGCGGTCCATGTAGCTGGCGAGCAGCTGGAGCTGGAGGCCGCTGTTGACGAGCGACGCGAGCGGCGCGAGCAGCCCGATGGCGATCGCGTTGACCGCGAGCATCGTGCCGAGGCTGATGCCGCTGTCCATGACGCGCAGCGCGCCGAGCATCAGGATCACGAGCGGCGAGCCGCTGGTCAGCGCGCCGAGCACAGCGTCGACGACGGCGGTGGTGCGGCCGCGGTCGAGCGAGACGTTCAGCTCGTCGACGTACAAGTTCGACCACCGCTCGACGGCGCGGCTCTCGGCGGCGGCGGCCTTGAGCGTCGACATGCCGGCGATCATCTCGACGAGGTACGACTGCGAGCGCGCCTGCGCGTCGAGCGCCCGCACGAGCAGGTCGCGGTAGCGGCGCCGCGCCCCGAGGAGCACGGTGAGCTGCAGCGCCCCCAGGGCGAGCGTCACCACGCCGAGCAGCGGATCGACGGCGAGGATCAGCCCGATGTAGAGCAGGACGAACAGGCCGTCGATCAGGGCCGACAGCGTGTTGGCCGTGAGCACCTCGCGGATCGTGGCGTTGTTGTTCACGCGCATGAGCAGGTCGCCCGTGGAGCGGCGCTGGAAGAAGTCGAACGGCAGCCGCGACAGGTAGTCGACGAAGCCGAGCGTCAGCCGCGTGTCGAGGTTCGTGCGGAGCTGGAGCAGGAGGTGCGTCCGGACCAGCGCGGTCACGATCTGGAACACGAGCATGCCGCCGAGCCCGATCATCACGACGAGCAGGAGGCCGTGATCGCCGCGCGGGATCACCCGATCGACGAGCACGGCCGTGAGCAGCGGGACGGCGAGCGCGAACACGCGCAGGAGCAGCGACATGACGAGCACGCGCGTCAGGAGGTGGCGCTGCCCGCCGAGCTGCCGGAAGTACCAGGCCCACCGCCCGGAGCCGGCCTTGCGCTGCGCGAACGTGTCGGTGGTCTCGAACACGAGCGCGACGCCGGTGAACGACTCGCGCAGCTGCTTCTCGGGGATGATCCGCCGGCCGCGCGCGGGATCGAGGAGCTCGGCGCCCTTGCGCGTCATGCGCTCGAACACGACGTAGTGGTTGAACTCCCAGTGCAGGATCGTCCCGGCCGGCAGGAACCGCATGTGCTCGATGTCGATCGAGATGCCGCGGGCCCGCAGGCCATAGTGCTCCGCGGCCCGCACGATCGAGGTGGCGGCGGCACCGTCCCGCCCGCCGCCGCCGACGATCTCGCGCGCCTCGTCGAGCGTCGTGTCGCGCCCGAGGTGCCCGAGGACCATCGCCATGCACGCCGCGCCGCAGTCGGTCCACTCGAGCTGCTGGACGAACGGCACCTTGCCGCGCCGCTGCTGCGCCAGGCGCGCCAGCGACGGGAACAGCTCGGCCTCGCTGAGCTCGGGCGGCGCGCCGGGCTCGCCGGGCTCGCCGGGCTCGAGCGGCGCCTCGGGCGCTTTGGCCTCGTCGTCCATCACAGCCCCGGCACCAGCGTCTGGAAGACCGAGCGCGACTCGAGCTGCACCTCGGCGACCCCGAGCATGCCGTCGTGGAGCTGGTACGTCGTGCCCTCGGATGAAAACGTCGGCGTCGCGAGGCGCGCCTGCACCACCACGACCTGGCCGGCGATCGGGACCGAGTCCTTGAACCGATCGCCGAGGTAGCGGTCGCGCGCGTCGGCGACGCCCATGGGATCGGAGATCGCGTCGACCCGGAGCTCGACGTACGCGCCGCGGTAGCCGGGCAGCGTGAACCGCAGCCGCTGGCCGGCCGCGATCTGCGACGTGTCCGACTGCGGCAGGAACGCGTAGACGGACATGCCCTCCTGGGCGCCCTGCTCGACGAGCGACAGGATCGTCTTGCCGGGCTCGACGCGCTGCCCGGGCGCGACGTGCAGGCTCTTCACGACGCCGTCGTGCGGGGCGCGGATCACGCGCGCCTCGGACCGCGCGCGCGCGCTCTCGCGGGCGGAGACGAGCGCCGAGAGCGCCTGCTTGACGGTGGGATCGCCGGGCATCTGCAGGTACGCGACGAGCTTGCGCTCGAACTCGGTGCTCTGCGCGCGCAGGATCGCCGCCTGCTCGCTGTCGTGCAGCCGCGCGAGCTCCTGCCCGGCGGTCACCGCCTGATCCGGCGCGACGGCGAGCGCGGTGATCGTGCCGCCCTCGTACGTGGTCACGTCGGTGCGGCCGGTGACGCGCACGACGGCGGGCCCCTCCGACCACTTGTGGACGCGCGCGACGGCGGCGAACGCGGCGCCGCCGAGCACGAACACGACGACGAGCCAGTACGCGGCGTGGACCCAGCCGGGGTGGACGCGGATGATGTCGCCCCGCTGGCCGCGCCGCACGAAGTGCTCGATCGCCTCCTGGCGGAACACGTCGCTCCCGGGCCGCTCGGGGCCGCGCAGGATCTGCTCGGTCTCCTGCTGCAGCGCGAGCTGGTGGATGAACGGCGCCCACGCGTCGGCGAGCGCCTCGAGCTTGCGGAGCTCCACCTCGCCGAACGGCGCCTGATCGGCGGTGCGGATCGCGATCATCACGCCGTGGACGCGGCCGTCGCGATCGGCGACGGGCTGCGCGGCGAGCCGCTCGGTGCCGTCGCCGGCGGGGTCGTCGATCGCGGCGCGGTACAGCGGATCGGCCTCGGCGCGCGCGACGGCGGCGCCGGTCTTCGTGCGCACCGCGAAGCCGGCGATGCCGGCCGAGGCGTGCGCGTCGTGGCCTTCGCCCTCGCCCTCGGGCCACAGCGCGCCGGTCTCGTCGTCGTAGAACAGGACGCGCGCGCGCGCGGCGCCCGCGAGCTCGAGCACCGCCGCGGCGGCGGTGCGGGCGGCGCTCGGGAGGTCCGGCTGCCGGCCGATCCGCTTGGCGTGCTCGAGGACGTGCCGCAGCGCGAGCGCGTCGGCGAGCCCGGGCGGCCGCGGCGCCGGGGCGGGCGCGATCGCCCGCGCGAGCAGCTCGCGGACGCGCGCGCCGTCGAGCGCGGGGGTCAGCCGGTAGAAGATCGGCACGGCGGACTCATCGGGCTCCGGCTCGGCGCCGCCCGCGCTGCCGAGCGCGAGCACGGCGGGGCCCTCGGGTCCGCCGAGGAGGCCGCCCTCGGCCGCGCGGGCCAGGAGCTCCGCGCCGGTGCCGTCGGCGAGGCGGTCGCCGACGACGAGGATCCGCGGCGGCGCGGCGGCGAGCCGCTCGAGCGCGGCGGCGGCGCCGTCCACCTCCTCGAGCGCGTACGCGCCGGCGCTCTCGCGCAGCCAGCGCCGGGCGTCCACGTCCGCGGCGGCGACGAGGACGGTGACGAGGCTGGGATCCGCGCCGGCGCTCATGCGCTACGACCGCGCGAGCTGCTCGACGAGGCGCTCGCCGAGGTCGGGCGGCGGATCGGGCTCCGGAAGGCCGCCGTAGATCGCGGCGAGATCGCGCACCGGCACGTCCTCGTGATCGGGGCCGGCGCCGTAGCGGCCGTACGGCCGCTCGGGCCTGCTCAGCGAGACCACCGCGCCCATCGGCCGGATGAAGCCGCGGTGCAGCGCCGTGCCGACGCGCGCCGGGCAGCGGCAGGGGTTGTGCGGGTTCACGTGCTCGCAGCGAGGCGCGAGGTAGTCGCCGACCTTCTTGCGCGCGCGAGAGAGCCGCACCTTGTACGCGCTCTCGGTGATGCCGAGGCTCTGGGCGGCCTCCTCGTCGGACATCTTCAGGACGTGGCAGACGACGAACGCGGCGCGCTCGCCGGGCGGCAGGCAGTTGACGATCGCCGTCATGCAGCCCTGCTTGAGCTCCCACAGCATGAAGTCGCGCTGCGGATCGGTCAGCGAGCGCACGACGTCGGTGCGCGTGGCCTCGCTGCGCAGCTGCTCGTCGAGGACGTCGAAGCTGATCTCGGGCTGGCGCGGCAGCCGGTCCTCGAACACCTTGTTCGCGATGCCGATCAGCCAGCCGTCGACCTGCGCGTCGGTGGCTGGGATCTGCTCGGGGCGCGAGGCGGCGAGCGCGAAGATGTCGAGCACGTAGCGCGCGGCCCGATCGCGATCGAGCGTCATGCGAAAAGCGAAGTTGAAGAGACGTCGCCAGTGCGGCTCGACGAGCGCCCTCAGCCTATCCCGGTCGAGCTTTACCACCAGCGGATGGTACACCACCGGCACCGCATCGCGATCCTGCAGATGCGCCGCGTCGTGGGCGCACGCCGCATCGGCACCGCAACATGATAGCGTTTTGATCATGAAGAGAGGCCGGCGCCGCCTCCACCTCGCGCTCGCAGCGAGCGCGCTGCTCGGGCTCATACTCCCCGGCTGCTACGACGTTCCCAAGCCGCAATGCGGGTTTCGGTGCGGCCCGGACGAGTCCTGCCCGGAGGGCTACACCTGCAACCGCGCGGACGGGCGCTGCCACCGGGACGGGGCGCCGCCCTCGCTGGTGTGCGGGACGGTGGACGCACAGGTCGCGCCGGACGCGCCGAAAGACGGCGGCATCGACGCCACTGTCTTCTAGCTACGGGTAGCTACGGGTAGCTACGAGGGCGCGACGAGCTTGGGCTTGGCGGGCGGGCCGGACTGCACGGGGTCCGACTCGACGAGGCCGACGCGGCCGGCGACCTCGCCGCGCGGATCCTGGAACTGCGTCAGCTCGCGGCTGATCTCGGCGACCATGTCGGCCTTCTCGCGGTACGGCATGAACGCGCTCTTCCAGCCGGCGATGATGATCTCCTTGATCGTCTGCAGCGACCAGCCATAGTGGCGGTGGCAGAGGTGGAGCTCGCGCGACACGGTCGTGTCGGACATCAGGCGGTTGTCGGTGTTGATCGTGACGCGCAGGCCATAGTCGACGTAGAAGTCGACGGGGTGCGTCTCCCAGCTCGCGGCGGCGCGCGTCTGGAGGTTCGACGACGGGCAGACCTCGAGCGGGATCCGGTGATCGTTGACGTAATTGAGCAGGTCGCCGCTCTCGACGAGCCGCGTGCCGTGGCCGATGCGATGCGCGCCGCACTTGTGCAGCGCCTGGTGCACCGAGTCGGGGCCGAACGACTCGCCGGCGTGCGCGGTGCAGTTGATGTTGTTGTCGATGACGAGCTGGAACGCCTGGCGGTGCACCTTCGCGGGGTTACCGACCTCCGAGCCGGCGAGGTCGAACCCGACGACGCCGCGGTTCTTGAACGCGACGCACAGCTCGGCGATCCGGAGGCTGGCCTCGGGGCCGTTCGAGCGGATCGCGCACAGGATCACGCCGTAGCGGATGCCGAGCGAGCGCTTCGCGGTGCGCAGGCCGCGCAGCACGGCCTCGACGACCTGCGCGGGGCGGAGTCCCTCGCGCGTGTGGAGCAGCGGCGAGTACCGCACCTCGATATAGCGCACGTTCTCGCGCCACGCGTCCTCGGCGAGCTCGAACGCGGTGCGCTCGATGCCTTCTTCTGTCTGCATGACGGACAGCGTGATGTCGAACGCGCGCAGGTAATCGTCGAGCGAGGCGACGTGCTCGCCCGCGACGAGTATCTTGCGCAGCTCGCCGCGATCGAACGTCGGCAGCTTGATGTTCGCGCGGCGGGCGAGCTCGATGATCGTGTCGAGCCGCAGCGAGCCGTCCAGGTGGCAGTGCAGGTCCGTCTTCGGCAGGCGCTGGAGCAGCTCGAGCGGGATCTCGTTCGGCATCGCCGGAATATCCCGCCGGGGTCCGCCGCCCGCAAGCCGAGACCGCCCGCGGCGGCGGCGGAGGCGGCGGAGGCGGCGGAGGCGGCGGCGGCGGAGCGGAGGAAGAGGCGGCGGAGCGGAGCGGAGGAAGCGAGAACGCGCACGTGGATGCTCGCCAGGGGACGCGCGGCGCCGTGCCTCGGGGTTTCTCCTCGGACGCGCGGCGCCGTGCCTCGGGGTTCCTCGTCGGACCCGCGCGGCCTCGCGCGCGCCCCCGGGCCCTTGCGAAGCGGCTCCCAGGAGGGGCCATGAGTATGGAACGCGAACGTCGGGAACAGGTGGACCACAAACCAAGACATCATCGACATGAACACATCAGTCAAACCTCTCGCGCTGACCCGGCTGTCGCCGTCGTCGAGCGCGGCCCCAGCTGGCGCAGGAACTCGTCGAAGCTGTCGGCGGCTTTCTTCATATCCCGGCGGTCGTGCCACAGGACGCGAGGATTCGAACCGTCGGGCCTCGAGTCGGCGACGTCCTGCACCCAGACCTGACCCCGATGCTCACCGGTGAGCGCGAGCAGAATGTTGGCGCCGCTGGAGTCGTGGGCGACGAACAGAAGATCATTGCGACTCGGGCTGACGTTGAACCACCGGTTCGCGTCCTCTAGATCACGAGAGTCGTCAGCGTCGTCGCAGATGCTGAAGAACATGGTTACGGCACCGAGCGAGAACTCGCATGAAGAATCGTCCGGTTCGCCGCCATTCACCTCCAGCAAAAACCTTCGGTAGTCCGTCGGAAGGAGGTGCCCGAGGCGCTGCTCGAAGGCAGCGACGGACGATTCGGCGACGGCCGGGCCGCGGCGACTCATGATCGGCCACTCATTTCGCATATGGGCCACTCCCAGTTACATGTCTGAAGTTCGCGGTTCCGCCGGTGTGCTTCACGGCCCCGTGAAGCTTGGACGGAACCAGCATCATCGTCTTACCGTCCTCGAGATGGTGCCACGTGTAGTCGGCAGGCTTAACTCGCAGTCCAGCCTTGGCGTTTGCGAGTACCTCGTCGGCGGCCCGCGAGCCGGTCAGCCTGATCTCGACGCTGGTCTTTCCGTTCGGCAGTCGCAAGGCATGCGGCGCAAAGTCCGGGTAGCCCTCCGGCGTGAACTTGACGCCCTTGGCGCGAAATTGCGGCTGCAGGAGGTCGGCGGGAAACTGCTGGCCGGCGAGTTCGTGGTTCTGCGGCAGCCGCCCGGCGAGGGGTTTCACTGTAGCGGCTTCCTCGGCCATCTCTGCGGCCGCGAGCCGCCCACGCGCCGCGACGTCCTTCGCCGACCGTTTTAGCGCGGTGGCCGCCTCTCGCCGCGCTCGCTTCGCGGCCGCGAGGTAGGCGTCGAAGTAGCGGCGCTGCATCGCCCAGTAAAAGCGGCGGGTCACAGCCGCCCTCTCTTCTTTGCTGGCGGCCTTCCACGCCGCCGAGGTCGCTGGGTCCGACGCGATCTTCTTGAGCGCGGCCTTGGTCTCCCTGGCCGCGGCGACGCGCGCCTCGCTCGCAATCGCCTTGCGCGCCGCGAGCACCGAAGAGATCTTGCCGAGCCCCTTCTTGAACAGGCCCTCGCCAGCGCCGACGATGTTGCCGTCGGCAACGATCAGTGCGACTTCGACCGCGCCTCGGAGCGCGGCGGGGACCCCGATGATGCCGATGATGCCGCTACCGGCGGTGATCCCGGTATCGCCGAACTCGCCCTCGCCGCCGTACATACCTTCCGGGGCGCCGCGCTCGCCGCCGTCGCGCGAGCCATCCTGGGTGCCACCGTGGCCGCCATCCTCGGAGCCCTCGCCGTCACCATCGGCTCGCGCTCTGTTGCCGCCCGGTCCGGTGCCATCGATGCGGGTGTCATCGCCTGCGCGGCCGTGGTGCTCGCCAGAGACGTCGTCGCCACCGAACGTCTCGCGGTCAACCGCATCCGCCGCTGCGTCAACGAGTTGATCGATCTCAGCCGCGAGCGTCGCGGCGTCAGCATGAGAGGCATCGGCCGCGCTGGCGTGGGGCACCTGCCCGAGCTCGCCCGTGCCTTCCGGCGCCCCGACGGCGCTGTGACCGGGACCTCGCGACTTGCGCGCATCACGGTCGGGCCCGGCGTATGCGTCGGCGTGCGGGGCCGCGCTCGAGGAGCCGTCTCCTGCGTCCTGCGTATCGAGCGCATGCCCCGGCGCGTGCTCGTCCGGCGCAGCGCCTCTGTCGCTCGTGACCGTGTTGAGCGCGGCTGCGTAGATGACGATCTGGTCTGCCGTGGCGCCCGCCCACTGCTCGGCGGTCTTCCCGCCCTGGCCCTGAAGGTCGCTGCCGATGCGCACGGTCTGGGCGTCTGGATTGTCCCACGTCCATCCGGCTGGGCCGCGTGTCCCCGTGTACCGCTGCGGCAGCGGGCCATCCCAGTGCGCCTTCGCGCCCCACGGCTGGCCGAGAACCTTGCCCTTGGAGTAGGCAACGACCCTGACGACTGCGTTGAGCTGGGCGGCTGGAGCTGCTGCATCACCCTCCGCCACGCGCTTTGGCGGCCGCGCTCGCGCCACCTGGGGCAGCGACTCCGTCAGCGTCCGCTTGCCTGGGACGCCTACTGGTCCTCCGCTACCTACGCCCGATCCGCTACCTGGCCGCCTGCCCCTGTCGAACATAGAAACCTCACCGGCTCTGTCCGGGCCCTATACTACCTCCCGCGCCTCCGGATCAAGACCGGCATGATGGGCCAGTACAACTACGCCTACAACCTCGCCGGCACGCCGGCGGTGGCGATCGGCGAGCAGCTGGGCGACGTCGTGGCCGCGTCGTTCCTGCACGCCGAGGGGGCCAGGCGCCAACCGGCGCTCGTGCGCGCCTGCACGATTCGTCTTCCGAGACGCCAGCCGCGAGTTCATCGACATGGTGCGCTCGTCGCTGGCTGGCCGCCGCAGCCGTGGCGGCGGCGGCAGCGGCAGCGGCGATGGCGGCGATGGCAGCAGCGGCAGCGGCGGCGGTAGCAGCGATGGCAGCGGCAGCGGCGGCAGCAGCAGCTGAGGCGCGGCCGCTGAGCCTGTGAACGCGCGCGGTGGTGCTCGTGCGGAGACGCGCGGCGCTTGGCTCGCGGCCTCCTCGGATCCGCTCCGCCGCGCGCGCGCCCCCGGGCGTTCACTGCTTCGCAGTGAGGTTGGTGCTCGCGGCCACGGCGAGTGTTGGTGCTCGCACCCCCGGCGAGCCCCGCGGCCTGTGCGCGCTACGCGCGCCAGGCCGCTCGGGGGACCCCCGCGCGCTCGGCTGCGCTCTCCGAGGAGGACCGACTCGCGAGGCGCCGCGCGTTGGCGAGAGCGCGACGGCGTGAGCAGCGGCTTCGGGCGCGGGCTCTCCCCTTCGAGCGGGACCGGCGAGCCGGGACCTCGGGCGCTACCCCGTCGAGCGGGACCGGCGAGCCGGGACGGCGAGCAGCGACCTCGGGCGCTACCCCTTCGAGCGGGGTCGGGTCGTGCTCTCTTTGAGCATCCGGTCTGCCACCTCGTTGAGCTCGTCGCGCGCCCACACGGTCAGGCCCTTGTCGCTCATGTTCGCGACACGCTCCCACTTGGCGCGCTCCTCCTCCGTCACCCGGATGCCGATCATCTTGGTCGCTGCACCGCTCAATGAGCGGGGAGCGGGACCGCGTCCGCCACCGGGCCATCCTGACCCTCGCGCGAGCGTCGGCTCGTACTCCTCGAGCTGGCGCCTTCCGCCCGTGTAGGGTGTGCGCCGCGCCCATCCACCTCGCTCGGCAGGCCAGTGCACGAGCGCACCGTCCTGATCCTCCCCGACCCATCGGTTGGGCAGATCCGGCGAGCGGTAGAGCTTCGGCTTCACCGAACGAACCTAAATCCGTGCGCCATATAGGTCAATTTTCGCGCTGCACCGCAGTCTTTATATGAAATACATGTTGATTGACAACTCGTATATCGTGTTGCAGTATGACCAGGCCCGTTCCCGTCCGGTGCTCGAAAGGAGTCCGCATGTCGCCTTCGTCCCCGCCGTTACATCGGAAGCGCAAGCTCCACACCCCTGGCCGCCACGGCGCTGCCATGGTCGGCGCCATCCGTCACCCGCCGGTACGTCCGCATGTGGCCATGATCGAGGCGCTCGACTCGTTCGGATGGCGCGTGACCGAGATCCGGCCGTCGAGCCATCAGCGCCCCGCCCTGTGGCACGTGACCGTCAGGCGCGTCGACCTCGTCGCGAGCATGTCCGTGACCGCGACCGATCCCGATGCCGCGCTCGAAGAGCTCGCGCGCTACGCAGCGGCCGATGCGAAAGCTCCGCGGTGAGGATTCGCGACGAGATCGAGGGGAACGCCTCGGAGGGCGGCTTCGCGAAGATCTTGGCGGCTTCGTTTGAAGTACTCGGCACGCTCCAGCACGATCTCGCGGTCGAGTTCGAGGTCGCCGAGTCGACCGTCTCACGCTGGGCAAAGGGCACGGCGCGCCCGCATCCGCGCATCCAGAAGCAGGTGATCCGGAGCCTGCAGAGGCGAGCGGAAAAGCCCGTTGCTCGGCCGCGAACAACAGAGAGCACGGGCTCCGAGATCGAGAAGTGCTTGAAGGCCGGTTCGGTCTCGCCTCTTCCTCGAAAGGAGGCATGAGTCCGCAGCTCACGCCGCATGATCTCGCCAACGCGCGGCGCCCCGTCCGAAGGGTCCTCCTCGAAGAGCAAGCCGAGCCCGCGGGGCCCCCGAGCGGCCTAGCGCGCGCAGCGCGCACAGGCCGCGGGGCTCGCCGGTGGTGCGAGCACCAACGTCCGCCGTGGCCGCGAGCACCAACCTCACTGCGAAGCAGAGAACGCCCGGGGGCGCGCGCGAGGCCGTGCGGGGCCGAGGAGGAACCCCGAGGCACGGCGCCGCGCGTCCACGAGGAAATTGTTACGGCATCGCAGCCGGTGCGAGATCTTTCGCCGGGATGCGCGGCCCGCAATGTCATCGGGTGCCACTGCGTGGCAAATGGCTGTAACGGCCCGTTACAGGGGCAGTTGCGCCCGCAGATCCCGTCATCGAGGCGCTCGATCGGGTGCGCGCGACTTGGCTCTCGAGCCGGGACGGCCGCCGGTTGCGTCGCGAGCTGCTTGGGCTCACCGCGAAGATCGTAAGGCCTCGGCGTAACCCGTCCTGACCTCAGGTGCCGGCTCTGCTCGGCTCGGCCGACAATGGCCAGAGCACTCGAACATCTCCGACGACGATTCCACTCCTTCCAGCCGGCGCGCAGCGTGCGAGGTGCACGATGAACGCGCAGGCGCACCTCCTGGTCGCTACGCTGCGCGCGGTCGTCGCCGGGCTGCCCGGCGACACCGCGGCCAGCATTCACACCTCGCCGCGCTGGACGCTGGTCTGGATTACCGCGACTTCGGACGAGGCCGTGAGCTCGCTCGGCGCAGCGCTCGGACTCGGCGCGCCCGAGATCCGAGGCGCCGCTGGACGCTGGTGGTTCCGCGCGACCGCGGAGCGCAACCAAGGCGCGCTCCGCGTCGAGGTCACCGGTCCGCATCACACCGGCGTGTCGCCGCGCTGACCGCTTGCGACCGGCTGGGCCGCAGCGGCGAACTCCCAGGGCAGCAACGCGACGCCGCGATCGGCAGCGGTGATCGCGGCTGCCAAGTAGACGGCTGGATCCACCCCGTGGAGCTTCACCGTCTCGAGGATGGTGTAGAGCGTCGCGGCGACCTCGGTCCCGCGGCGTGACTTCGAGCCGTAGTGATTCTTACGGCCGACGACCGGACCGCGGAGGGCGCGCTCGGTCGCGTTGTTGTCGAGCGGGATCCGCGCATCCGCGACGAAGCGCGTGAGCCGGTCCCAGTTCGCGACCGTGTACGCCGCGGCCTTGCCGAGCGAGAGTGAGGTCAGCGCCGCCTGCTCCCAGAGCCACGCCTTGAGCTCGGCGAGCACGGCCGCAGACTCCGTGCGACGCAGCTCGGCGAGTCGCGCCGGGTCGTCCGCGGCACGCGCCTCGATGTCGTAGAGCGCGCCGATCCACGCGAGTGCCCGCTCGGCCTCGGGATGATCCGGCATCGCTTCATTGAACTTGCGGAACACGTGCGCCCAACAAGCGGCGAGCACGATGCCCGGGCCCGCTCGCGCACCTGCAGCGTGCGTCGAGAGACGCATCGCACACGACCGTGCCGGTGTACGCGCCGACGAGATCGATGAACGTCGCGGCACTCTTGTCATCGCGGATCCGGTGCACCACCGCGCCCGGCGCGGTCAGACACCACATCTGCCACGGCTTGGAGTCCGCACCTTCGAGGCGCGGCCAGCTCGTCTGATCGAGCCCGATCACCGGCTGCGCGAGCACGTGCGCCTGGAGTGCAGCATCGACGCAGGCGAGCCGCCGTGCGAGCACGTTCGCGAGATCCCACAGCGTCTGCGACGTGACCACCAGCCCGTGCCGCTCGAGGATCCGGCACTGCCGCTCGAGCGGAATATGATCAAGCCACTTGTCGAGCACGACCTTGATCGCGAACGCGAGCGAGTAGCGGCTGCCCAGCGCGGCGCGCTCGGGGCCGAGCGCGGTGTCGACGCACCCGCCGCACCGGCACACGTACTTCTGCTGCTTGACCTTGACGAGCTCGTAGCGCACCTCGATGACGTCGATCAGCTCGGACTCCTCGAACTGTCCGGTCATCGGACGCAGACCGCCGCCGCAGCTCGGGCACATGCGGTCGGCGTCATCGAGCACGAACTCGCGCTCGACCACCGGCAGCAGCGGCTGCGGCGTCGGGCCGGCCGGCCGGCGCGGCTGCTCGGCCTGCTTGCGGGCAGGCTCGGCGGCGCGCTGCTGTTGCGCGGCCTCTGCGCGGCGGAGCGCCTCCGCGGCGGCCTGCTGCTTGGCCTGCAGCACCTCGAGCATCTTGAGCGTGAGCTGCAGGTCAGCGGGCTTGCCGCGGAGCCGCTGGATCTCGAGGCGCTGCTTCGCGAGCGCCTCCAGCAGCTGCTGATTCTGCGCCTGCAGCGCCTGCGCGATCCGGCGCAACTCCTCGATGTCCTGCTCGCGCGCGAGATCGACGTCGAGGGTCACGCTCTCTATTGATCACATCGCGCGCGCCGAAACAAGAGCTTTTCGCTCGAGCGGGATCGGCGACAGCTCGCGCGTGCCGACGAGCGTGCAGCCTTCAATGAACAGCGCGAGCTCGCTCGCGGTCAGGCGCAGCACCTGGCCGTCGTCGCGCCACAGCTTCGCGAAGCAGCCGCGCTCGAGCCGCTTCTGGAAGATGCACAGCCCGGTGCCGTCCCACACCAGCACCTTGCAGAGCTTGCGCGCCTGATTGACGAACAGGAACAGCTCGCCGCTCAGCGGGTCGCGGCCGAGCCCGGTCTGCACCAGGCCGTACAGGCCGTCGTAGCCTTTGCGCAGGTCGACGGGCGCCGGGTACGCGAACACGCGCACGGCGCGGCTGGTCCCGAGGATCACGCCAGGCCTCCCAGGATCGCGATCACGTCAGCGAGCGTGACACCCTCGATCCGCAACCCGCTCGGCGCCACGAGCGTCAGCGTCTGAGGCGCCGGCTCGTCGGAGACGACCACTGGGCGGAGCGTCGCCTGGTCCGTGTGCGCGGAGCGCGCCGACAGCCAGCGCTTCAGGGTCACCGCCGAGACACCGAGCTCGCGCGCCAGCTCGCTCCACCTGGCGCCGCCAGCCCGGCGCGCCATCGTCCACGTAATGAGCCGCTCGCGCAGCGCGGCAGGGAACCGCCGCCCGCGGCCCCGCGGGAGCGCACCGACGTGGTGGCGTAGGTCGCGTAGCTCGCGGATCGGCTGGGGATCGCGAAGCTGCTGCCGCGCCCTCACCGTGCCCGCCGCCGGAGCTGCTGCGTGACGAACTCGAAGATCACCCCGAGCGCAACCAGCGTGCGCGTGTCTGCGCAGCGCAGCACCGTCACCAACGCGTCGGCCACCTCCGCATCGGCCCGCCTGAGGCGGGCGAGCACTTCCTTCAGGTCGCGCTCGCGCGACCGCTGCGGCTTCGCCGGCCGCGACGTCATGAGTGCTGCTCCGTGGTGTGCCGCCTGATCTGCGGGAGTCGGGAGGAGAAGGCTGAGCCTCGTCGGAGATGACTGTGTTTGTGGTCCATAGGCGGACCACCTCAGCAGCGACTACATCCGTCGTCAGGACGGGTCAGGTCGAGGACTTACGGAAGATCGAAGATTGATCGAAGACACCGCTCCGAAGCGACGAAGTGTCCCGACGATCAGCTCACCGCCATGCTGTACGGTCTCACCGCGTGGGCCCTTGGCGCCGATCTCGCCGCGAGGGGGCCGCACCGGCTTACGCTCGGCGAACACGTCGCCCGCGCCGCCGCCACCAGCGGGATCGGAATGAATCTCCACGAGGAGGATCTCTGCGTCGCGTTCTTCGAAGATCTGCTCGATCAGCCCACGGCCCCCGGTCGAGATCGCCTGACGCAAGGAGCCAGCATCGCTGAGTGCCGATCCTGTGGTCGGTGGCGGTCCGGTCCGTCGATCGTCTCGTCGCGGCACTACTGATCGCGGTGCGCGAGCGCGGCGGCCGGCGAGGCGAGTGTTGGCGAGCTGCGCGACCAGCTCGGCGCCGCGCTCGTTTCCACCCGGGCACGACGGCGCAGCTCGTCCGCCTAATGGCGCGTGCGCCGCGCGCGACCTCGTAACTTGTTCAACAACATCATCCGGCGCGATCGAAGCGTGAAACAGAAAGGATCTCTCGATGTGTACCTTCGCAACTCTGTGGCAAGCCATCGTGCGTTAAGAAGTCCGAGAAAATGATCCTTTCCTTCCTGAAAGGCTTCACAGTACTGCCTTAATCTCTCGGCGTGAGGCGATCTAGCAGCCCAATCGCATTAGAGAGAATCCGTCAGGTTTCCTTCGATTGTATCGATAAGCATCATTGCTCACAGACAACACCGAGCCTCATTCGCTCCGGACACTACACTCGTGGCAGCCGCAGTCTGCCCAACATGAATCCGAGGTTTCGGTGCCGTTGCATATACCATCGCCGCACTGTGGCTTGTTGTACAGGTGTCTGAATGCAGTGTAGTCGCTAAGGGTGAACTCACCGGGCACGGACAGGTCGAAGCAGGAGTTCATGAGCGAGCCCCCAATCGTCGCCATGGTCGGCGTCCCCGGGATGTAGACGGCGCCTATACCAGTATCGCCTTCGCTACCGCCGGAGCCGCAACTGATGCTGCGGTTGTAGTAGTCCGAGTGGCGGATGCCGATCGTGTGACCGATCTCGTGGGTGATGACGTGCTCGTTCACGTCGAGGCTGTAGTTTTGGAGGCCGGTGCCAATGTAGATCAGCCCATACGGCTTGCCGCCCCACGGGAAGCCAGCGGAGCTGCCGACGCCGCTCGTGGTCGTCGCGGTAATGTTCGCGGTACAGCCGTTTGTCGGGCCGCGGGCAAACGCGAGGCGGAGTCCAAGAGCATTGTAGTTATCGATCGCTGCATTGAGGGCCTGGCTGAGCATGGAGACGCTATTAAACGACGTCGTGGGATTAATGCAAATTTTCGTGATGCTGATGCCGACTAGGTTCGTGGTCCGGTATTGCTCGGCGCTCTCATCGCCACTCTCGAGCATCTCCCGCGACGCCTCCAGCGTCACGTGGGCGTCACGACCGACGTACACGGCACCATCGACGATCATGATGTCGTCGGCTGGAAATCCGGCCTGGATGAGGTTGTCGATGATCTCTTCCACACTGTCGATTCGCTGTTCGGTACTGCAGCCCAACGCTAGGGCACTACAGATCACCACAAATATTGTTGTTCTTATGAACATTTCTTTCTCCCCTTTCGCCGCTGTCCTGATCGGTTCCCCACGGCCTCAGCATACTACGACAGGGGCCGAGTCGTCGTGCCGCAAATTACTGCACTGAGTCCAGCAGCTTTCGCCAGCGAAGTCGTCGCGGAACTCTCCGCTGTTCTGCGGCACCGGCGAGCCTGCTCGCCCGGCTCGATCGCACGCGCGATGCCCCGGCGTATGTTGGCTCTCAGCTGATGTGGACCCCTGAAGCCGGTTCTTCTCAAAACCATTCCCCCCGGGCGGGCTGACTTTCTCAAAACCATTCCCCCTGCCGCCGCGTGACAGAGCTGCCGTCGACGTTCCGTCGATGGCGTACCGC
>DATMCI010000052.1:0-24452 GCA_035558535.1 Kofleriaceae bacterium | reverse complement strand
CCGTAGCCAAGGTCCGCAATGACGATTCGTAGATCAGGCACCGTGAACCCGAGCGTCGAGACCTCGGAGCGCACGATATAGCCGCGCTCCTCCGCAGCGGCTGTGCGGGTGACGGTCCAGCCCACTCGCAGCGCAGAGGAGTAACCGATCGAGTCGGCCACGTTCGGCACCACGGTCGTCATCACCGCCCCGGTATCCAAGATGAGCTGGACCTTGGCGCGACCGGTCGGGCCGACAACGACGGCGTCTACGCCGATCAGGTCACCGACGAGATCGAACGAGGTCTCGACTCTCATTAACGATCTCGATGCGGGGCGTTTGCAGGGGATGTCCCCAGGTATGCACGACCGTGGTATCGGGCTTCGACGTGCCGAGCCGATCGAGCGCCGCCACGATCGAACGATCGTGACTGATGAGGAGCGCAGAGCGGATCGAACCATCCAGCTCGTGATCGATATCGAGCAGGCACACCCACTCGTTGGGGTACTGCTGGCAGATTTCGGCCCACGACAACGCCGACGAAGTTGCAGCCAAGCTCTGCGCGCTCATCGTTTCATCCTCGATGGGTTGCAGACGTTGTCAAGTTTTTGGACCAGTGGAGGCGCGAGGTTACACCGGCGCTGGTCAGGGCTTGGACTTCGAACGCGGCCGAGCGCCGTCCTCGTCGAGTGCGCGGTCGGCCGCCGCATTGAGCTCGTCGCGTGCCCAGACGGTGAGACCTCGCTCGTGCTTGTCGGCTGCATGTTGCCACTTCGCGCGTTCGCTGGTGGTGACGCGGATGCCCAGCGTACTTGATGCCTCACCGTCTCGGGGTCGACGACCGACCGGGCCGAACGGCCATCCGGTGCCGCGCGCGAGCGCAGAGTCGACTTCCTCGAGCTGGCGCTTCGGACCGCTGAAGCCTGTTCGCTTCAACCATCCTCGTCGATGCGCCGGCCACATCATGAGCACGCCGTGCTCATCCTCGCCGATCCAGTGGTCGGGGTGCTCCTTCGAGCGATAGAGCTTCCTCCGAGCATCGGCCATCGGGGCGGTGAGCCTAACCCCGCGATGCGAAAGGAACAAATGTTAGCGCAATGCTGCACGTCAGATCGTTGCACGAAATCAGATTGACGATTACGCAGTGCACCGAATACAGTTGCCGAGCGTTGATTTCACGGACGCCGAAGGGAGCCACCGATGTCATCGCCGACGACGCGCTGCACGCCACACCCGCACGGCTCGCATCCCGGTGGCGCCCCTGAGGCCGACCCGCGCCCTCACGTCGCGGCACTCCTCGAGCTCGGCGGCCTCGGATGGTACGTCACCGAGATCCGGCCCGACCGCGACGCTCCGGTGCTCTGGCGCGTGACGATCAAGCGCTATGACGGGTTCGCGTCGATCAGCGTAGAGGATGCGGACCCCGACGATGCGCTCGACGAGTTGCTCCGCTACGCGTGTGTCGATGCGGCCGGCCCAAAGGAGCCGTGAGGCCCCCCCGCAACGAGTGCGAGGACGGCGACCATCCAGCGCGGCACCACGTCCGTGCTTATTACCGGCTCGACGCCGACCGACGTGCTTGAGGCCTGCTCCGCTCAACCGAGGCTCGAGACCGCCCGTTAGCTGCTCGGGCCGATTGACGGTTATGCGTACGACACCCAATCGCTCGGCGAACTCTTCCTGTGTGTCACCGCAGCTTGCGGAGGTAGCGGACCTCGGCCGGATCGAGATCCGGCCGTTACAGGATACCGGTCAGCGGGCCATGTGGCGGATCAGCTCATCATGGGCTCGGCACGGCGCTCGCGGTCCTCGCCTCCCCCTGCGGCGGGCTCCGCACTCGACGCGGCGAGCTCCGGGGTGTGGGTCGGGACCTCGAGTGAGCTCAGCACGGCCACCACGACGTCGGCGTTCGCGTCGTCGGCGCGGTCGTGCATCACCCGCAGCTGGGCGGTGGCTTGCTCGCGCTGCTCGCGCGTGGCCTGATCATCGGCGAGGGTCGCCTGGGCCTGCTCGATCCGCGCGCGGTAGGCCTCGAGCACCGACTGGGACCTCGCGCGTAGCGCGGCCGGGATCCGATCGCCGTAGGTAGCGAGGTTGTTCGCCAGCTGGGCGGCCAGCTGCCGCGCATCTGTCACCTCGGCGAGCGCGTGGTCCGCGGGCGGCAGCGTCGTCGGCGCGGGCTGCAGCTGCTCGTGACCGTGCGATAGCTCGGCCTGCGTGACGCCGTGCGCGGTGGTCGCCGGCGCGGCTGGCCGCGGCCCGTCCGTCTGCCGGAGTTGATCGCTGCCGTCGACCAGCTCCGCGCGGGTCACGCCATGCGCGGTGGTCGCCGGCGCGGCAGGCTGCGGCCCGTCGGTCTGCCGGAGCTGGTTGCGGCCGTGCACCAGCTGCTGGGCTGTGATCCCGGAGGCAGCCGCATTGCCGTCGGCGACCGTCGACTTGCCCAGGACCCGGCGCTCGGCCTTGAGCTTGTCGTCGTACGGGCGGCTGAGCTCGGCGGTGACCGGCTTGACGACCCCCGGGATGAGCTTGATGGTGTCCTTCTCGACCTGGCTCTGGCCCGTCGCCTGGCGGTTCGCGTCGGTGACGGCCATGGTCAACGCGAAGTCCTCGACCCAGGCGCGCAGCCGGATCATCGCCTCCTGATCGAGCTGCAGCTTCTTGGGATCGGCATCCATCGCGGCTGCGCTCGCCGTGGTGATCGCCTCGCGGACGGCCGTGTTGATGGCCCACTTCATCCCGGCGCTCGCGAATAGCGAGCTGGCGTCCTTCTTGCCCTTCAGCCCGGCGGCTGCCTCGGCATGCGCGTTGAGGCCAGTGGGGCCGCCGAGGCCCGCCGTCATGAGCGAGGTCACCATGAGGTCCATCGTGATGCTGCTGATCGTCTCGACCGCGTTGAACTTGTCGCCCTCGAGCGCGCGCTTGAGACCGGCCCGGAGCGTCCCGGCGGCGAGCGCCTTGGCCAGGGCAATGCCGATCTGCGGCGCGAACGCCAGCCCGCCAGTGCCGAACGTGGCGCCCGTGATCGTGATTGCACTCAGGATGGTGACCACCGTGGTCGCGATCTCATTGGCGCGCTTCTTCACGGCCTGGGCCGCCTTCATCCGGTCGGCGTGCTCTTCGCGCGTCTTCTCGATCTTGGATACCTGATTGTCATTGACCTCCGCGCGCGCGGCTTCCTGATCGTCGGCCGCTTCGATCGCGCCGTGCGCGCTGCGCAGCCGGCCGGCCAGCAGGTTGCGCGACTCCTTGCTCTCGGCGGACTTGGCGGAGATGCCAATCCCCATGAACTGGTTCCACTGCGCGCCGGTGTCTTCCATCCGCTGCTGATCGAGCGCTGCGATGCCGCGGGTCCGCTCCGCCGCGTGGCCGTCGGCGTGCATGCCCGAGACGAGCATGGCCGCGCGGAACGCCGGATCGTCGCTCATCGCCTTGCCGAGCTTCTCGCGCAGCTTGGTCAGCACTTCGACCACCTTGTCGCGCGGCAATAGGCTGCGCAGCTGCGCGTGGACCTCGGGATCTATGTCGACGACGAACGCGCGCAGCTGGGCGTCGAGGTGAGCCAGCGCTTGATCGCGCTCGTCACCGGGGGGCTCGGCTGCGCGCTGCGTCCGCTCGGCCTGCAGCGCCCGCCAGCTCGCCACGTTGGACCACTCCTCGAGCAGCTCGTTGCCGCGCGCGTCTTCGACCGCGCGCACGATGTCGCTCGGCCGCGCGTTGGTGCCCTTGAGCCGCTTGAGGCTCATGACACCAAACGTCGCCGCGGTGATCCGCTCGGTGGCGGTGACCGCGCGGCCGCTGCGCAGCGCCTCGTAGCCGGCGGGATCCTCGCGCTCGAGCTGCGTGCGCTGATCGGCGCTGAGCCCGGCCAACACCGCGCCGGTGAACTCGACCACCGCCATCGGCGCAAGCCCGCGCGGCAGCTCGGGCTTGCGACCCTCGTCGCCCGGCGGCAGCGCGGCGCGGCGTTGCGCGGCGTAGTAGGCGCGGGTCGCGACCGAGAGCACCTTGTCCTCGTGCTTGGCCAGCCCGTGCTTGGCCAGCTCGCGCTGGAGCAACGCGGTCCAGTGCGCGGGCGCGAGCTCGGCCTCGTTGCTCCCCCGCTCGCGCGCTTCCTTGCCACTCAGCCCGTCGGGGTTGGCGGTCTCGCTCGCGGGGGCGTGGCCGAGCACCGCGGTGATCTGCTCCCACACGGGCGCATCGCAGCGCGCCTGCAAGGCCGCCATCAGCGTGGTGTCGTCGCGGACCTGCAGGTACTCCTGATTGGCCAGCTGGCCGACGAGTCGAAATGCCTGCTTGGAGAACTGCAGCGCCGGGCCGCCGAACGCCAAGCGGCGCAGCTTCTGGTACGTGCTGTGGTAGCGGCTCGAGTTGGGCGCCGCCGCGGCCTGGAACGACGCCATCACCCGATCGGCGACCTTCTCGTCCATGCCGGCGCCGATCAAGCGCGCGCGGATCGAGCTCATCGCCGCGCGACGCACCGCCTCGCGCTGCTCGGCTGTCGAGTCTTCGGCATCGAAGATCTCGCGATCTTCGGGCGTCATCTGCTGGCGCAGGTAGACGGCCCGCTGCTCGTCATCGAGATCCTCGATCTTGCCCTTGAGCGTCGACCAGCGCTGGGGCTTGAGCGTGTGATTGGAGTCGGTCTTCCGCGTGATATAGGCGTCGAGCTCGGCGGTCTTGAGCCCGGCGTCCTTGGCGGTCTCGTCCCGCTTCTCGCGCCGCTTGGTCGCTTCGCTCTCTTGCTCTTCGGCCGTCTGGGGCTCGGCGTCGGCGTCCGGGCTGGACGGCGCCTCGGGTCCGAGCAGGTCGTCGGACACCGGCGCGGCACCGCGGGCGACCGCGAGCAGGTACGTCCGATCGGGTTGGCTCAGCCGCGCCAGCGGGTTCGTCGCGGCCGCCTGACTGGCGAGGGCGAGCTCGAACGGGCTGCCGGGCGCCACCGCCTGCTCGCGGACCTCCGGCTCGTTGCGCTTGGCCCACGTTGCGAGGTCGGCGATCAGCTTGCCGCGCTCCAGGCCGCGGCCGGGTTGCTGGCGGTGGCGGACGATCGCCACCAGCTCGGCGTTCTTGGCCTCGTTGAGCGCCTGCTTGCTGCCCTGCTCGGCCGCTTCGGCGGTGGCAAGCGCCTCCGGATCGCCGGCCTCGCGCGCGGTGGTGACGGCCTCGGTGGCCTGGTCGTGCGCCTCCTGCTTGCCTGCCACCTCGATCACGGCCTTGACCCGCGACGAGGTCTCCAGGTGGCGGCGCAGCATGGCGTCGCCGAGCGCCGTGCTGACCTCGGCGGGCTCGGCCGCGCGGAGGAGCCGCAGGACCTCGGCCCAGTCGCTCTTGGTGTGGGTGACGAGCCCCGAGGCCATCGCCAGCCGGCTGCCCAGGCCAGGCTCGCCGCGCTCGAGCACGTCGAGCAGGTATCGGCGCATGAACACCTGCCCGCCAAACACGCTCGTGATGGTGTCCCCGAGCGACATGCCGGCGAGCTCTTGATACGCGGCCGCGAGCTGCGCGGACTGCTCGCCCATCAGCCACGGTGCGATGAGCTCGAAGTTGTGGTGGTTGCCCACGCCGGTGCGAAGCACGCGATGGAGCTGCTCGGCGCGCTGCTGCGCATCCGCGCTGATCAGCGCGACGTTGGCAGCCTGGGCGTGGCTGCCGCCGGCCCGGTGGTGGCCGTCCTCGCCGTTGCCGATCGCCAGACGCGCCTTGACCACGTCCATGCGGCTCGCGGGGCCGGGCAGCGTCTGCTTGCCAGGCTCGCTCGCCGAGGTGCGCATTCCGCCCGGCGCCATGGCGCTCGCGGGGCCGACCAGCGTCTGCTTGCCAGGCCCGAGTAGCGAGCGGGTCGAGACGTCATTGACCGCGCTGCGCGCTCCAGGCTGCGATGAACGCCGACCACCTGAGAACATAGAGCCGCTATCGTGCAAGCGATAGGCCGCCAAAATTCGTATATAAACGTCTGATTACTCTATGTTTATGGTGCCATCAGGGGGGCATTCCCCCCCAAGTTGGGTGACTCAGTACGAGGCGATCGTCGGCCGCACGCTGGCCGGCACGTCGAGCAGTCGAGCTCCTCGGCCACCGCCGTCGGAAGGACTGCGCGCAGCGTGCCCTCGGCGGGCTCGGGCTTGCTGAATCGGATTTACGAGCGCGCGTCGTGCGGATTGGGATCATCTACGATACGAGCCAGCGTAGGAGCCTCGCACGACAGCGGCGAGATCTCGCGCCGGTGACAGGACAGGAGTGGTGAATCGACTCGAGTATTGAGAAATAACATCTTTGATCCGACGGGGACTCACGGGCGGCGGCGGCGGTCACGGGAGCTGGACGAGCAGCGGCGTGCGATATGGCCACGCGTGGATCGCGGAGGGGCCGGCGCCGAGGGAGCCGTGGAAGCTCCAGCCCCAGCCGAACGCCTGATCGCCGCGCAGCGCGAAGCCCTGCAGCGCGCCGACCGCGACGTCCAGGACGCTCGCGATGCCGAGCACGGGCGAGGACGGCGCGGGTTGATCCTCCGTCTCGGCGATGCCGAGGTTGCCGTTGCCGTTCTGGCCCCAGCCGAGGAGCTGGCCGCGCGCGTTCTCGTAGAAGCCCTGGTTGCCGTTCGCGTAGACGGCGCGCGCGTCCGCGACGCCGCCGATCTGCACGGGCGACAGCACGTCGCCGGTGCTGGCGTTGATCTGGTTGCTCCCGTTGAGTCCCCACGCGTACACGGTGCCGTCGGAGATCGCGGCGAGGACGTGATCGCGGCCGCTCGCGATCATCACGACGCCGACGAGGCCGGGGACGAGCGCGGGCGTCGGCGCGGCCTGCGAGGCTGGCGAGGCGGTGCCATTGCCGAGGTTGCCGTACTGGTTGCGCCCCCACGCGTAGACGCGGCCGTCGGCGGTGAGCGCGTACGAGCTCTGCGCCGAGGCGAGCACCTGCACGATGTTCGCGGGCAGGCCGATGACCTGCGTCGGTACGGCGCGGCTGGCCCCCGCGCCGGAGGTGCCGTCGCCGAGCTGGCCGACGCTGTTCAGGCCGCAGCTCCACACCGAGCCGTCAGAGCGGAGGATCAGCACGTGATCGTAGCCACGGGCGATCGCGATCGCCGTGGTGCCGGGCGCGCCGAACTCGTCGACGCGGTGCGGGAGCTTGCGGTCGAGCGTGTCGCCGAGGCAGAGCATGCCGTTGCCGCCGTCGCCCCAGCTCCACACGCGCCCGGCGGAGTCGAGCGCGGTCGCCGCGTTCTGGTTGAACGAGAGCGACGTGAACGCGATCCCGAGCGACGCGAACGGCACGCCGCCGCCGGTGGGCGCGGGCGGCGACGCGCTCGGCGAGAAGGCGTCGATCGCGACCGGCGTGTACGGCGTGGCGGGCGACGGGAACACGGACGGGACCGCGCCGGCGATCGCGGCGCAGCTCGCGCGCTCGGGGCTCCCGGCGGTATAGGCGCCATCGCACACGAGGCTCGCCTTGCAGGCGCTGCTCGCCGGCGTGCCGGCGCCGTACGCGGCATCACAGGCGGTGGCGAGGTTCGCCGTCGAGCTGGTCTTGCAGTTTGCGGGGGCGCCTGCGCCGGCCGCGTCGCACACGGCGTCGCGGAGGGTGCGCGTGGCCGCCCGGCACGCCATGGCCTCGGGCGAGTCCGGCGGCGTCGGCGTCACGAAGCCGGGGTTCAGGCAGATCGCGTCGATCGCGGTGATCGTCGTCGCCTTGCACCACGCGACGTCGCGCGGCGCGGCCTGCGTGCGATCGCAGAGCGTGGTGCGGCTCTCGTAGCTTATGTAGTCGAGGCCGGTCTGCCCGACGTTGTTGCGGCCCCAGGTGTAGATCCGGCCGCCGCGGATCGCGCCGCCGTGGGCGCCGCCCGACGCGAGCCGCTGGCCATAGTAGATGCGGTGCTGGGTCGTGCGTGCGTTGCCGGAGCTGTCCGCCGCGCGGACGACGACCTCGTTCATCGCGGGAGAAAGCTCGATCGCGGCGCGGTAGCTGCCGTCGGCCTCGACGGACGCGGCGACGGTCTGCGCGCCGACGGTGATCGAGACGGAGGCGACGCTCGACGGATCGCGGGCGGTCCCGCGGACGAGCACGCGGCGCGTGCGCACGGCCTGGCCGTCGCGCGGGAAGTCGATCGTCACGTCCGGCGCGAGCTCGTCGATGATGGGAGGCGCGGGCGGGAGAGCGACGATGTTGTCGCCGCACGCGGCGGCGAGCGCGGCGAGCGCGGCGAGCGCGAGGGCGAGGCGCAGGGCCGGTGCGCGTGCAGGGCGCGAGGCGAGGCGTTGCATCGGGCGATGGTGTACCGGACCCAAAATTGACCCTGCAATTCAAATTTTCGATAGGCTGGCTCGTGTCGTCTGCGCGCCGCCGCTCGCCGGTATCGGCTATTACCCCGCTCGGGCTCGGGCTCGGGCTCGGGCTCGCGCTCGCGCTCGGGTGCGGATGCGGCGGCGCCGCTGATGGTCCCGCCGACGCGGCGTTCGACGCCGCGCCGATGCGCGAGCCGCTTCCGGATCCTGTGGCTATCGCGGGGCCATTGACGATCACGGCGTGGGGCGCGCAGCCGTTCCTCACGCCGGCCGCGATCGACGAGGTGCTGCAGACCAGCTTCTCGATCGGCCGCGAGCTCTTCGTCGCGGACTGGCGCGTCGCGCCCGACGCGACCCGCCCCAACATCGACGGCCTCGGACCGCTGCTGCACGCGGCGTCGTGCCTCGCGTGCCACCCGGCGAGCGGCCGCCCTGCGTCGCTCGTCGACGGTGGCGGCGTCGACGCGGGCCTCCTGTTCCGCCTCGCGCGCGCGGACGGTGCGGGCGGTGCGCGGGGCCCCGATCCGATCTTCGGCGGGCAGCTGCAGCCGTCCGCGATCGCGGGCGTCGCCCCGGAGGCGGCGATCACGTTCACCCGCCCGGAGCCGCCGCCGGCGGGCATCTCGGCGGTATCGGCGCGGCCGGTGTTCGCGTTCGCGGTGAACCCGGCCTACGGCGCGCTCGATCCGGAGACGCGCGCGAGCCCGCGCTTGTCGCCGCAGCTCGCCGGCATGGGGCTACTCGAGGCGGTCGACGCTGCGTCGATCCTCGCGCTCGAGGATCCGCTCGACGCCGACGGCGATGGCATCTCGGGGCGCGCGGCGCGGCTCCCGGGCGGCGCCGTCGGCCGCTTCGGGTGGAAGGCGGTGCAGCCGACGCTGCGCGGGCAATCGGCCGCCGCGTTCGCCGGCGATCTGGGCATCACGTCGCCGGATCGGGCCGATGACTGCACGCCGGCCCAGGTGGCGTGCACCGGCGCGCCGAGCGGCGGCGCCCCCGAGGTGGCCGCCGTCGATGTCGAGGCGGTGGGCACGTTCGCGCGCTACCTCGGCGTGCCCGCCGCGCGCCGCGCCAACGCCGATCCGGTCATCGCGCGCGGCCACGAGCTGTTCGTCGCCGCGCGCTGTGCGGGCTGTCATCGCAGCAAGCTCGTGACCGGAGCGGCGGCCGCGGCGCCGGTGCTCGCGGGGGTCGGCTTCTATCCGTACACGGATCTCCTCTTGCACGACATGGGGCCGGAGCTCGCCGACGCGATCGGCGAGGGCGATGCGGCGGCGGGCGAGTGGCGCACTCCGCCCTTGTGGGGGCTCGGGCTCGTGGCCGCCCAGCCGACCGCGCGGTTCCTCCACGATGGACGCGCCGCGACGATCGCCGACGCGATCCGCTGGCACGGCGGCGAGGCCGAGGCGGCGCGCGGCGCGTTCGCTGCGCTGTCGCCGGCTGACGCCGCGGCGCTGCTCGCGTTCGTCGAGTCGCTCTAGTGCCAGCGCCGGTCGCACAGAGCACCTCTCCGTGGGCGTGAGCTGTATTCGCGATCCGAGGCCGCACACAAGCGCCGATTGGGCTTCGCTTCTTCGCTTCCTCTCGGCCTCCACAACCAGAACATCACGCTGCACCTGAAGGACATCTTCGCCGAGGGCGAGCTCGCCGAGGCGGCAACTTGTAAGCCGTATTTACAAGTTCGCGAGGAGGGGAGCCGTCAGGTCAAGCGGACCCTGCGCCACTACAACCTCGACGCGATCCTCGCCGTCGGCTTCCGCGTCCGAAGCCACCGCGGCACGCAGTTCCGACAGTGGGCGATGGCCCGCCTCGGTGAGTACCTGGTGAAGGGCTTCACCATGGACGACGAACGAAGCCAGCGGTGCCGCGAGGCAAGAAGGAGAAGAAGCGATGACCTGCGGGCTCACCGATGCGCTGCGCAGCGAGATCGTCCACGACGGCGTCTAACTCACGTCGACCTGCACGTATCGGACGAGCTCCGCGACCGCGGAGTCGGGATCCGCTGCATGGGAGATGGCCATGGTCATGGTCTTGTCGTAACGCTCGATCGCCACGCGCCAGAGCACAACCGAATCGGCGCAGCGCGGCCGGAGCTCGACCACATGCCAGCCCATGGCTTCGAGCGTGACGACGTCGCGCTCGAGCGAGCGCTCGTGCTGGGCTTGCGCGGCGGCGGACGGCTCCGCAGGGAGCGCCGGGGGCGGCGCGGCCGGGCTGTGCCGCCGGGGAATGTGACTCCGGCCCGGGCCATGCGGCCCGGACAACTTCCTCGATAGTGACACTCTGGACTCCCTTCCCTGATCGTGGATGTGTGGGGTGGCGCCGTGAGCGCCGCGCGGCCGGGCGACCTGCTGGGTCACGACCGCGTGATAGGTCGCCTCGACGAGCCCGGCACTGCAGTGCCGCTGGCGCGGCCTGTTGCCCGGCTGGGCCACGTCAGCGCTCCTCCGCTGCGTTCGCAGTGGTGCAGCCGCCGAGCGCCGTCGAATGCGCCTCCGCCGTCCCCGTCGTCTTGCGCGTGTTCGCCTCGCGGAACATGGGCCAACCATATTTTTGGTTCTCGAAATCGTCAATTGAATTTCGATTTTCATTTTTGGTTAGCCCAAATTGTTTTGATTGACCGAATCGCCAAGCGGAGTTAGCTTCCATTCTTGATGCGGCTCTATCGCTCGAAGGACCACCCCGACCACTGGATCGGGGAGGACGAGCATGGGGTGCTGATGCTCTGGCCGGCGCGACCGCGCGGGTGGTCGAAGCGCACCGGCTACAGCGGCGCAAAACGACAGCTCGAGGAGGTCGAGCCCGCGCTTGGGCGCGGCACTGGGTGGCCAGGCAGCCCTGTTGGGCGTCGGCCACGCGGAGTCCGAGCCGCTGACACGCAGCTAGGGATCCGTGCGACACGCGAGGAACGCGCTGATTGGCAGCGCGCCGCGGATGACCATGGGCTCAAGCTCGCGGAGTGGGCGCGCGACGAGCTCAATGCCGCGGCGGCTCGAGCGCGATCGAAGAGTAAGCCGTGAGTCCCTTTGGGGGACGGGCATGAGTCACGCGAGGTCGAGCTTTGCTTTACCCCTCGGCCCCCACAATCATGCCTTCACGATGATCAAATTGTCGGATGCGTCGAACAGCGTGACCTTCATTCAAGCCCGCTGAAGAGAGGGCGCGATGCTTGGATCGGTCCAGTAAAGAAGTGCGCAATCTCACCGTACCGTGACCACATGGGTCGCGCCTGGGCCAGCGGCTCTCTGCGCGTCTTGCCGTGACCTGCTACCCGGGCGGAGCGAAAGTCTTTGTCGTCCTCATCGATCCAGTCGACTTCGACGAGTACGACCCATTCGTTCGGATAACGCGCGCAAATCTCCTGCCAGGTCAGCGGCTCCGAGAGCGCTGCTTCGAGGCGGGGCTGATCTTCGACCATCTTCGTGAGCCTGCGCAGCGTGCATGTTCTCGTCAAGTTTTTGGCAGCGGGTGCCAGCGGCCTGGAGCGGGCGCCCGATAGCTGCCGCGGCCCTCGACGCCGGGTAGCCCGCGCATCGGACCATGGGGGCGCCGCTCACGCGCCCCCGTCCTTCGCATCAACCGCCGCGTAGCGAGCGAGCTCCTCGAGCGCGGCATCGGGATCGGTCGCATCGAGCGCGGTGATCGACACAGCCCTGTCGTAGCGCTCGATCTCCACACGCCACAGTGCCGACGCATCGCGAGCGGGCCGGATCTCGGTCACGTACCAGCCGAGCACGCCGAGCGCGGTGAGCGTGGCAACGTGCGGGCGCACCTCCCGATCTGGCTCGACAGCATCGCGCCCGACGAGGGCTGCGCGGACCGCGCGGACCCTGTTCCTGCATGCGCTCGAGAGGCAAGTGAGCGCGCGAGCAGCACAGCGGCGGGTGGCATGAGGACCGCACGAGCGGCGCAGGTTGTCGGACTTCCTCGACAGTGACATCGGGTGGCTCCATTCCCGGGTCCGTGAAGACCGGACCGTGCCGGCACCCTACTATTTCATTTCATGAAAATAAATGCCGTTTCATAAAATGAATACCTAATGAGTTCACGGGGTTAGGTTGCTCCTTCCGTTCAGCGGATTTAGGCTCGCGGAGGATGCGCCTCTTCCGCTCGCGAGATCTGCCCGGCCGATGGATCGGCGAGGATAAGCACGGCGGTCTCGTACACTGGCCGGCGGAGCCGGATGGCTGGGCGCAGCGCACGCCGTACACCGGGCCCAAACGCGCCCTGGAAGAAGTCGATCCGGTGCTCGCGCGCGGCACCGGGTGGCCGGGCGCTGGTCGCGGTCGACCGCGGCGGCATCCAGCGCAAGTCAAGACATTCGGAATCCGGTCGACCGTCGACGAGATCGCAGAGTGGAAGGAGTGCGCCAAGGAGGAGCACAAGCAACCCAGCGTGTGGGCACGCGACGAGCTGAACGCCGCCGCGAAACGCGCGCGCTCGAAGCGCAAGCCCTGAACCTCGTCGAGTCGCAGCGCGCTGGTGATGGCGAATGATGGCGCTCGATTCAGGTCAGAGTGCGCGGCGGGGAGATGAGCCTCTCTCTGTGAACGACGGCCAGCGAGTCATACTTTCCGACTCCCGCTTTGGTCTGGCGAGTGCTTCGCCTCTCAGCGGCGGCGGCGCCTGAGGTAGATGACGCCAGCCAGCGCAGCGGCGGCGGCGACGGCGACGAAGATGACGGTGCGGCCGAGCGCGCGGGGCTTGGGCGCGAACATCGAGGGGGACGCGACGGTGCCGCCAGCGGGGTTCGCGCTCGCGAAGGAGTACGAGGTCCAGAAGCTCTCCCAGTCCGCGTCGGGGCAGCCAGCGCATCGGACCATGTGGACGAGCCGGATCAGCCACACACCGCGGCGATCGATCGCGACGCGGATCCGGCCGGCCACGTCGGTGGTGTAGCTCGCGCCTCGGATGTCGGCGCCATTGCGCGAGAACGCCTCTACCCACGCGTTCGCCAGGGGCTGGCCCTCGAAGCGGACGAGCACGGGGAGCGTGGCCCCGGGCTCGACGAAGACGGGGTTCGCCTCCGGTAGGATCTCGATCCGCTGCCCCGCGCTGGCGGCGTAGGTCTCGTCGCGCGCCGGGCCGAGCTGGATCAGCGTCTTCAGATACCGGCTGTATCGCTCGCGCCCTGGCTTGTTCGACTCGCCCAGGCGAGCCCGCTCGGCGATCACCGCGCGGAGCCCCTCATGCTCGAGGTAGCGCTCGAACTTGCGGGCCTCGAGCTCGATGCGCGATGGGCTGCGATCGGCGACGACGAGGTGGCCGCCCGCGCCGCGGATCGGCAGGCGCAGGAGCGGCTGCGCGCCCTCCACAGCCGAGCCGAGGAGATCGTCAATCTGGCCGGTGTGGAGATGCGCGAGCCGCGGGAACCGTGCCCGCTCGAAGCGCTTGGCGTCCTCCGCCAGGAAGTCCTCGCCGACGAAGAGCGAGACGGTGACCTCGCGATCGCCGTCGACGACGAGCTCCAACGGGACCATCCAGTAATCGTGCGCGTCCGCGCGCAGCGCGACGGCGAGGATGGCCGCCGCGGTCAGGACACGAGCCACACGAGCCGCGGTCGAAGGCGATGCATGCACGCGGCGGAGCATCGCACGCCCGCGCCGGACCGCCGCATGCAGGTCGCGGCGTCGGGCGACACTCGGCGAATTCAAGATGGCGGTGACGGCGGGGGCTGCTGCTCGTCGGCGAGGCGCTGCAGCAGCGCCACCACGGCGTGGCGATCCTCGTAGCGGAGGCCCCGGGTCTCGATCCGGGGCAGGACCCGGACCGTGACCTGTCCGGGACGCGGACGCAGGTAGCCGAACGCGAGCGCGGCGTGGCTGCCCTCGATCCAGACGGGCACGATGGCTGCCTGCGCGGCGATCGCCAGCACGACGGGGCCCTTCTTGAAGGCACCGGGCCGGCCGTCCTTCGAACGGCGGCCCTCGATGGAGATCCAGATATCGCCACCGCGCTCGAGGTGCGTCTGGGCGCGCTCGAGCGCGCGCCGGGCCTGAGCGGGCCACTGGCGGATGATCGGGATTCCGAAAGCGGCGGTCATCCAGCCGAGCCCGGGGAGCAGCAGGAACTCGAGGTTGATGATCGCGCGGAAGGGACCGGGGAGAGCCGCGACGCCGACGGGGCCATCGAGGAGGCTGGTCTGATCGAGCAGCACGAAGACGCGACCTGTGGGGGCGCCCGGGCCGCCGAAGGCACTGCGGGCGTCCTGGCCGGTGCCAGCGGCCTCGAGCGGCGCGCTGGCATCCTCCACCCGCACCTCGACGCCGAAGCAGTCGAGGAACCAGCGCGCCCAGCGGCGAAGGGCCGCAAAGCTGGCGTCGCGATCGAGCAGGGCGAGGGCGGTGATGGCCGGCGCCGCGAGCAGCGTCGCGCCGCCGACGAGGAGGACCTGGCGCGCACTCGCGGGGCGTGGAGACGACATCGCGACTCGATGAGAATCGCAGGCTGGGCGCCAGACGCGGGCTCGACTTATCACGAAAAGACGAGGGACCGTGCGTGCTTCCGACGGGCAGATCTGCACGTGATCACACAAGGTTGCCTACCATCTACATTCCGACTAGCCTACCGAGATCGTGGCAGTGCCCTGGACGCTCCTCCGCTGGGAGGTTGAGTACTTGGAGCATGTTCTGGGTGGACGAACCCATCCGCTTGTTCTCCGGTGCTCGCAGACCGGCGTCAACCCCCACCCGGTGGGACGAAGCCTCGTGGTGAAGGACTGGGGCTTCCCGAGATCACGCAACTTGGATTGGTCTGCGAGCTATTCGGGAACATGTTGGCTCGCGAGCTCGGGGTGGTGACTGCTACGCCAGCGCTGGTCGAAATCGACGCGGATACGGCGACGGCCCTCAACGTGGCGCTCGCCGCAGAAGGGTTGAGCATCAAGCCTGGCCTCGCAGTTGGCACGACGTACCTCCGCGGTCTGTTGCCAGTGATCGGGGCATTACCCGACGAGGCGGCTGCTGAATCACCGACGCTGTTCGGCTTCGACCTGGCAGTACAGAACCCAGACCGTCGTATCGACAACCCAAACTGCGCACTGCACGAGAACCATCTACTCGCGTACGATTTTGAGATGTGCTTCAGCGTCCTCATGACGGTGGGCGCGACCCACGCCGCGTGGGAAGTCACCAGGCACGGACTTGCGGCACGGCACGTCATGTATCCCCGCCTCCACAAGCGAAGCCCATCCTGGTCTGCGTTGCTTGCAGCGTTGCAGACACTTGATGCGAATAAGCTCGACGCGCTGATCGGGCAGCTACCGGCTTCTTGGCAACAGGACATGCACGCTGTGCGTGCTCACGTCTTGGCTCTATGCGGAGCGCTGCCCAAGTTTGAAGGCGAACTCCAGGAGTGTGTCGCATGACAAAGGCCCGAGTTCCCTACACGTATTGTATTCTTCGCTACATCCATGATCCGGCGGCCGGAGAGGCTCTCAACGTAGGCGTACTCGCTTTCGCACCGACGGAGCCGTGGATTGAGTGTCGGCTCGAGCAACGCTACGCACGACTCTCGTCGACATTTCGCGATTTCAACGGTCATCAGTATCGCGCAGTCACGCGTCGGACGCTGGGGGCGATCGAAGCGTTCAAGGTGCGTTGGCGCGATTCGTTGCCCACTATCGACGCGATCCCCAAGACCGTGGAGGGAGTTTTTCGCCTGCTGTTTCCAGATCCAGGACTGAGCTTTCAACGTGGGGAGATGCGTGCTGGCCTTGCCCGTGACCTGGACTCTGCAATCGCAGATATTTTCGATCGGATGGTCGCATCGCAACATCCCGACGGCCCTGACGCCCGCCGCACCGACGCGCAGGTCTGGGCGACCGTCCAGACGACCTTGGAGCAACTCGGGGTGCTCGACGCTCTTCAGCCGAAGAAGTTCTCATCTCCATCCTTCAGCATCGAATTCGACTACGCGTGGAAGAATGCCGAGTGGCACGTAATTCAGCCGTTGTCGATGGATTACCGCCAGAGCGACAGTCTGCAGCGGGCCGCTACACTCTGGCTTGGAAATGCCACCGCACTGAAGGACCAAGAGGAGCTGGGCGAGCTCGCCATCGTGCTGGGGGCGCCTCAATCGTCCGCTCAGCGAGCTGCGTATTCGCGAGCAAAGGATCTCCTACACAAGATGCCAATCACGCATCGACTCGTTGAGGAGGATGAAGCAACGGACTTCGCGAGGGAGGTCGCCGTGATGATTCGCGAACATGATCTGCTCGACGAGACTTAGCCACGCTGCTGTTACCATCATCCGGTGGAAGCGCTCGCCCTGGTCCTGGTGCTCGGCGGGATCGCCGCGGGGGCGACCTGGTACTGGTCGGCGACCGCCCGGCTCCGGCGGGCGCTGCGGCGGGCGAAGCGCGTGTCGATCGCAGATGCCCCCGAGGGCGCGGTGGTGCGCCTCGACGGACGGGTCCTCGAGGGCGAGACGCTGGAGGCGCCGCTGACGGGCCGGCGCTGCGTGTACTACGTCGCGATCGTCGAGGAGTTCGAGGCGGGGAGCACGCCGGATAGCTGGCGCGAGCTCACGCGCGAGGCCCGAGGAGTGCAGTTCACGATCGAGGACGGCACCGGCCGCGCGATCGTCGATCCGGAGGGCGCGCGCGTCGACGTCGACCTCGACCGCACCGCGAGCTCGGGCGCCCTGGAGGAGCCCACCGCAGCGCAGGCAGCCTTCCTCGAGCGCCGGGGCGTGAAGCTCACGGGCTGGAGCTCCAACAGGACGCTGCGTTACCGCGAGGGCGTGTTCGAGGTGGGGGAACCGATCGCGGTCATGTGCCGGCCGATGCGAGAGCCGGATCCGGGCGCCGCGTCGCGCGAGGTCGGCTACCGCGAGGCGCCGAGCACCCGGCTGCGCGTCGGCGGCTCGGCCCGCCATCCGATCCTGCTCAGCGACGCGCGCGAGCTCTCGCAATAGTCATCTCGGCTGGGGGGTGAGCTATCGTCTCACGCATGAGTGGACGCACGATCGTGGTCCTCGCGCTCGCCGGGGTTGCGTGTGGCGCGCCTGCGCCGGCTCCGCGTGCGCCGGCAGCGTCGCCATCGGCGGCAGCGCCGGCCGTCGGGCCGGGACCCGCGGCAGCGCCGGCCGTCGAGCCGGGCCCCGCGCCCGCGCTGCCGCCGCCGCCGCCGCCGCCGCCGCCGCCGCCGCCGCCGCTCCCGATCGCGTGGATCAAGGGCGCCCCGACGTCGGGCTTCCCCGAGGCGGTCACGGTGCGAGACGACGGATCGATCGTGATCGGCGGGCACGGGCAGCCGACGGGCTGGACCAAGCGCCCGACGACGACCCGCACGGCCGCGTATGTGGCGTGGCTCGACGCGCGCGGCAACGCGACGCGGGTGATCGAGCTCGAGGCCAAGAGCGCCGTGATGGACTCGGTGCTCGCGCTGCCCGACGGATCGACGATCGCGTGCGGCAGCTACGAGCAGACGCTCCGCGTCGCCGGCAAGCGGGTCGCGACCGCGGTCGGGAGCTACGACGCGTTCGTGCTCGCGTTCGATCCGGGCGGCAAGCTGCGGTGGACCACGAGCGCGGGCGGCCCGGGCTACGACTCGTGCGCCGACCTCGCGCGGCTGCCGAGCGGCCGGATCGCGCTCGTCGGGACGGCGAGCGAGGGCGCGAAGCTGGGCGCGCTGTCACCGCGCACGTTCGGCGGCCGCGACGCGTTCATGGCGCTGCTCGACGCGGCGACGGGCGAGATCTTGACGGCTGCAGTGGGCGGCAGCTCGGACGACGACGAGGCGCGCTCGGTCGCGGTCGCAGGCGACGCGATCTACGCCACGGGCTCGTTCGGAGGTGACGCCACGTTCGGGCCGCGCACGCTCGCGCTGCCGCGCAAGATCCCGCGGCAGACGGCGAACCCATCGAACGCGTTCGTCGTGCGCTACACGCAGCGGGGCGACGTCGAGTGGGCGGCGGCGTTCGGCGGCGCGGACATGTTCGACCGCGGCTGGTCGATCGCCGCGCTGGCGGACGGCGGGGCCGCGGTGGCGGGCGATCACGAGGACCACCTGTTCGTCGCGCGCTACGCGGCGACGGGCGAGCAGCGCTGGGTGCGCGGCGCGCGCGGCCACAGCACGGCGCGCGCGATCCTCGCGCTGCCGGGCGACGAGCTCCTGGTCGCCGCGTTCCACGGCTACCCGCGGCTCCCGCGCGAGGTCACGCTCGCGGGCACCACGCGCACAGTCGCGCTGTCCGCGCAGGGCTCGCCGACGGTGATCGCGCGCTACTCGGGCAGCGGCGAGCTGCTCGCGGTGGGCCAGCTGGTCGGCGAGCAGCCGCACCGCAACGGCGAGCGCAACGGCGGCGAGGTCGAGATCGAGGACATGGCCCGCTCGGGCGCGGGCCGGATCGTGCTGGCGGGCCGCGTGTGGTTCGGCGGGGTCGTCGAGCCGGGCGATCTGTTCGCGCCGACGGCCGCGCGCATGGCCCGCGATCACGAGACCACGGTGATCGCCATTGATCCGCCGCCGTGACCGCATTGCTGCGGACTCGAGATCTCGAGATCTCGAGATCTCGAGATCTGCAGACCGGAGTTACTATCAGGCCGAGTGCACGGCGATCGAGACTGCGAGCGCGAGCAGGAATAGCACCACGATCAGCGGGATCTTCCAGCTGAGGTCGCTGCCAGCGGCGGTCTGGCAGTGCATGCACGCCTTCTCGCTGCTGGGCGTCTGCTTCGCGCAGTGGCCGCAGATCCGGCGCGGCGCCTGCGGATCGCGCTGGCACTGCTGGCAGCGCGGCGAGATCGCCGGCGCGCCGCAGAACGGGCACGGGAAGGCGGGCGCCGCAGGAGTCATCACGCGGCCTGCTGGGCCTGCGGCAGCGCGGCCGCGATCGCCATCGCGTGCTGGCGATTGTTCGCCATGCCCATGCGGTGGAACTTGGCGTAGAACGGCCGCTGCGGATCGTTGATCGTGATGTGCGTGAACAGCCCGCCGGTCGAGGTCTTCGACGGCGGCAGCTGGGCGCGGTTGTACTCGGTGATCTCTTGCACGGCGGCCTTGCCGCCCTTGACCCGCAAGATCAGCAAGCGGTGCGACGTCAGCCCGACGACATACTCCTTCGTGAGCAGCGCGACGGCGATCAGCCCGGGCAACACCGCGAGCAGGACGAGCAGGATGATCAGGCCCATCGACGGCTGCCGCACGCCGTAGGCCCAGTGCTGGAGCTGCTCGCCTGGATGCAATTGCTTGCCGAGCACCTCGGTGACGATCGGATCTTTGTAACGTGCCATTCGACGCTTGTACCACCGCTGACCGCGCGGCTGCGCACACCCCGTCGGCTACGAGCGATGCGCGGTGACGCGGCGCGTCTCTCCTTTATATGGCGCCCCGAGAGGGCGAATCCGGCCTACTCCGGAGTGAGGACGAGCACTCCGGAGTCGGAGGTGGCGGGGAGCGGCCGCTCGATCACCCGGAAGCCGTCGGTCAGCGGGAGCTCGGAGACGGGGTAGAGCCGCCGCGGGCGGGCGTGCTCGGGGAGCGCGGCGACGGCGGCGGCGACGGCGGCGGCATCGAGCGTCGCGCCGGGGTGAAGCTGGACGGCGGCGATGGGCACGGCGGCCCCGGGGTGCGCGGGATCGGGCGCGGCGGAGACGGCGCAGAGCGCCACGCCGGGCACCTCGTAGAGCGCGTCCTCGATCCGCATCGCGGAGACGGCCCCGTGACGCGTGCGGATCATCCGGCTGTGGCGATCGACGAGCCAGTGATCGCCATCGACATCGACCTCGAAGAAGTCGCCGGTGATGAACCACAGATCGCCGGGCGCGAACGCCCCGCCGAGCAGGCGCCGGGGATCGATGTGGTCCACCCCGGCGGCGTCGCGCACGGAGAGGCGCGCGACGAGCATGCCGGGCTCGCCAGGCGGCGCGAGCTGCAGGCGGCCGGCGGCGTCGCGCACGAAGTCGTCGGTCGCGAAGCTCCACGCGGCGATGGCCACGTCGGGCGACCCGGGCAACGGGCGCCCGACGGAGCCGATCTTCTTGCCGCGCGCGTTCGCGAGCACGGTGCTGGCCTCGGTCGACGCATAGAGCTCGAGCACGCCGACGGGCCCGAACCGCTCGACGAGCCGGCGCCACACGTCGCGCCGAAGGCCGCTGCCGGCGAACAGCCGCACGGGGTTGTTCTTCTCACCGACAACGGGCGACGCGTCGACCAGGCTGCGGCACATCTCGCCGGCGTAGTAGACGACGGTCACGCCGTAGCGGCGGACCTCGTCCCAGAACGTCTGCGGCTCGAAGCGGGACGCGAGCGCGAGACGCGCCCCGCCGACGAGCGCGCTGCCGGTGGCGACGAGCGTGCCGGACGGGTGGTGCAGCGGCAGGCAAGAGTAGACGGTGTCGCGCGTCGTGAGCGTGGCGGCCGCGGCGGCGCCGAGCGCGGAGTACGCCCAGCGCCGGTTCGAGATGCGCGTCTTGCGCGGCGGCGCGTGCCGCCCCGACGAGACGAAGATCATCGCGAGATCGCGCGCGCGGCCGGGATCGGGCCGGTACCACGCGGGGAGCGGGACGGACGCGGGGTCGATCGCCTCCATGTCGATCACGCCGGGCGGCAACACGCGGGCCTGCCCGGGCGCCCACGGCACCTCGCCGACACCGCCGAGCACGAGCACGGGGAGGGAGCCGGGGAGCGAATCGGGGAGAGAGTCGGCGGCGGCGCGCGCGCGGGCGGCGGAGTCGGGATCGACGATGAGCGCCTCGGCGCCGCCGAGGCGGAGCGCGCCGGGCAGGACGGCGTCGGGCGTCTCGGGCGAGAGCAGCACGGAGACGGCGCCGAGCCGGTTCAGCGCCGCGGTGATGGTCAGGTGGCTGGGGCGCGACTTCATCATCACGCCGACCTTCTGCGCGGGCCGGATCCCGGACGCGATGAGGCCGCGGACGACGGCGTCCACGCGCCGGTTCGCGTCGGCGTACGAGAACGCCCGGCCGCGGAACAGGAAGAACGTGCGATCGGGGATGCGGCGCGCCTGATCGGCGAGCGCGCGGCCGAGCGAGATCAGCGAGTCGTCCTGGAGGTTGCGGAGACGCGTGATGCGCGGGACCTGCCAGCGCGCGTTGTCGAGGTAGTCGCCGAGATCGTCGGCCCACTCGCCGAGCTGATCGAGCGCGGCGCGCGCGGTCTTCTCGAGGAGCTCCTTCGCGAGCTCGAGGCTGTCGCCGGCAGCCTCGGCATCGGCTTCGGCCTCGGCTTCAGCGGCTTCGGCTTCGGCGGCCTCGGCTTCGGCGGGCGCGGGCGCGGGCGCCGCGTCCGGCGCCCGGACATCGAGCGCGAGCTGCGGCGGCGGCCCGCCGCCCTCGCGCCAGCGGATCCACTCGACGACGCTGGGCCACGTCGCGGTGAGCGCGGTCGACCCGACGACGAGCCCGAAGTGGCCGGCCTTCACGGTGACCTCGTACATGGCGGCGGCCCGGGGCGCGGCGCGGCGGATCCCGCGCACGGCGGCGGGGCGGCCCATCTGATCGCGGCTGCCGAGGAAGTACAGGATCGGGCACGCAAGGTCGGCGAGCGTGACGGTGTGGCCGTCGATCACGAAGCCGCCGGACTTCATCCGGTTGCCGACGATCAGCTCGTCGACGAACTGGCGGAACGCAGGGCCGGGCCACGCGACGAAGCCACCGCCGCCGAGGAACAGCCGCTTGGCCTCGCGCTTCTCGAGCGCCTCGCGGTCGTGCAGGTTGCGCACGAAGTCGACGAGCTGCCCGACCTCCTTGCGCGCCGACAGGACCTTGAAGCCGGTCGACGTGAGCACGCCGGGCAGGCCCTCGATCCGCGCGAGCGGCCACGCGATCGCCGCGCGCAGGCCGGCGACGACCCGCTCGGTGATGCCCTCGTCGAGCCGCATGGTGCGGTGCAGATCGACGGGGCTGCCGATCCCGATCACCGACGCGAGCCCGGCGGAGCGGCGGAACGCGGCGGCCTGGTAGCAGAACATGCCGCCCTGCGAGTAGCCGGCGAGGTGGACGTCGTGGCGGGTGGCCTGCCGCACGCGCTCGATCGCGCCGGCGACGGCGCGCACGTGATCGTCGAGCGTGCGCTGCATGCCGCCGGGCGCGTCCTCGGGCGCGCCGAAATCGACGAGCCACACGTCCACGCCAGCGCCGAGGAGGTACGCGACGGCGCTGGTGTCGGGCGAGATGTCGTAGACCTCGGACGCCACCATGAGCGGCGGCACGAGCAGGAGCGGCGCGCGGAGCGGCCGGACGGCGGCGGGGTCTGGCTGGTAGTGGCGCAGGCGTGCGACGGCGTCCTCGTGCACGACCTCGAACGGCGCGCCGTACGGCGACGTCAGCCGGCCGGCACGCGCGATCTCGAGCGCGTTCTGCCACGCGAGCCCGAGCCGGCGCAGCCGGCGCGCCCAGCGGACCTGGCGGCGACGGCGGCGGCCGGGCGCGGGGGTCATCCGGGGTCGCCGGCGAGCCGGTAGCCGACGCCGCGCTTGCTCTCGATCAGGTCGTCGGCCTGGACGTTGGCGAGCTTGCGGCGGACGCGGTGCACGAGCTCGCGGACGTTCTCGCTGTCGGCTTGCACCGAGCGGAACGACAGCGCGTCGGCGATCTCGTGCCAGGCGACGTAGGCGAGCTCGGGATCGGTGACGGTGCGGCGCCGCTCGACCAGGAGCTGGAGCAGGCCGAACTCCATCGCGGCGAGCTCGATCGAGGTCTCGCCGATGCGGAGGACGCCGCCGTCGACGCGCTGGCGCAGATCGAGGTTGTTGCCCCGCGGCGACGTGACCTTGGCGCTGAACACGAGCTCGTCGCGCCGGGTGGGCGCGGTCCGACCAGAGCCGCGGGGCGGCTCGCTCTTGGGCAGCGCCTCGGGCCAGAAGTAGAACTTCACGTCGCCGAGCCGGATCGTCGCGCCGCTGGTGAGCTCCTGCTCGGTGATGCGCGCGCCCTCGACCTCGGTGCCGTTGCGGCTCGAGTTATCGACGATGTGCCACTTGCCGTCCCCGAATTTCATCGAGGCGTGCTCGCTGGACACCGACGCGTGCAGGACCGCGACGTCGACGCGTGGATCGCGGCCGATCTTGCTGCCATCCCCGATCGCGTGAGCGATGCCCCACGCGTCGACGAGCGAGGCGATAGGGTTTGGGACGCGCGAGAAGATCTGCTCGCTCGTGATCCCGGGGGATGCGATGGCGACGCCGTGCGCGGTGCACAGAACGCCGATCGACCTTGGGGAGGAACACAGTAAGCACGCCACCATGCGGAGGTGACGATCACCCGGTTAGAGGGTTCTATGCAAGGACGGGGCTACCACGTTCCGCCAGTCATGAGGCCGATCTGCCCCTGCTCTCCGACGAAGGGTAGGTAGCTCGTCGTCCTCGCGGCAGGACCGGCGGGAGCGCGCGGGGCCCCGTACGTAGGGTCGGGCGCCGAGTCGCGGGTCATCACGATGCCGAGGCCGAAGCCGCCCCACAGGCCGGCGGTCATCGCGCCGGTGATGAGGTCGCCGTTGAACGACTCGTCGGCGCCGCGCTTGGTGACGAGGCCGGGGATCATTCCGCCGACGAGCGCGCCGATGGCGGTCGCGGCGAGCACGATCCGCGCGCGGCGCGGCGACCAGTCGAGGCGCGGCGCGAGCAGCGCGCCGCCGATGATGCCGGCGTCGATGCCGAGCGCGAGGATGCCGTTCTCCCAGTTGTCGTACTGGCCGTTGCGGCTGCCGGCGATCCCGACGAGCGACGCGGTGGCGGTGCCGAGGAGCAGCGTGTTGCCGAGGAAGGTGCTCTGGCCGGAGGTCAGGTCCGCGGCCTGGCCATAGAGGAAGCCGCCGCCGGCCCCGAGCGCGCTGCCGACGAAGAGCAGGCCGATCACGTCCGCGGCGTCGTACGCCTCGGTGGGCCGGATGAGGAGCGCGCCGTTGGCCGCGCCGGCGAGGAGGCCGATCGTCGTCGCGTGCGCGGCGCCAGCGTCGACGGTGTACTTCTCGGTGAGCAGCCAGCCGAGCGCGCCGCCGCCGCCGATGCCGGCCAGCATGATCAGCGTGCCGGCGCCGCCGTTGTCGACGTTCTGCCGGATCAGGATGTCGATCGAGGCGAGCGCGCCGACGGCGGCGAAGTCGCCGATCACCTCGCCGTTGTGGAGCCGGCGGCTGGGCTGCGGATACGCGTACGGCGGCGGCGGCGGCTGGACCGGGTAGGGCGTGCCGTACGGCGGCTGCGGCTGGCCGGGCTGCGGAT
>DATMCI010000051.1:0-9341 GCA_035558535.1 Kofleriaceae bacterium | reverse complement strand
CGGCCGATGTGCGAGGTGATGGAGAACCGCAAGTCGCACCTGCTCAAGGCCGGCCAGTGCAACGAGTACACCTCGATCAAGTGGCAGCTCCAGGAGGCCAACCGGTTCGCCGACGCCAACGACTGGGTCGACATCGCGCTGTCGCCGGCCCACGCCCGCCAGATCATCGCCGCCGGCAAGCTGGCGATCGTGCTGTCGGTCGAGTCCACCGAGCCGTTCGACAACCGCGCCGACTGGCAGAACGTGCTCGACGAGTACATCGCGCTGGGCGTGCGCACGTTCCAGATGGGCGGCCACATCAACAGCGCGTTCTCCGGCGCGACGGTGATGAACAATGCCTACAACGCGATGCAGTGGATCGAGAACTACTTCCGTAACGGCCAGTGCTTCAGCATCAACGGCGGCACGCGCTGCAAGTACGACGACCTCACCACGACCGACATGGTCGGCATCCTCGAGACCAACCCGCGCAACGGGTTCACCTGCCGCAACGCCGCGGGTCAGCTCGGCGAGTGCGACGCCGGCGCCGGCTACACCAACGAGCTCGGCCTGACCGCGCAGGGCGTGCAGCTGGCCAACGCGCTGATCGATCGCCACATGGCGATCGACATCGCGCACATGTCGGAGCGCGCCGTCGCCAACCTGTTCGCGGTCGCGCAGAGCCGCGGCAACCACGCGCTGTACTCGTCGCACTCGCACTTTCGCGACCGGCTGATCGCCAGCGACAACAACATGGCGAACCAGAAGCAGGAGAAGCCGCTGACCGCGCTGCACGTCAACGCGATCAAGACCACCGGCGGCATGGTCGGGCTGCGCACCGGGCCGGACTTCGCGGCGGCCTATCCGCCGTCCGGTGTGGCCAACACCTGCGACGGCTCGGCGCGGTCGTACGCGCAGTCGCTGGCGTGGGGCGTCGACCAGGGGCTGAACCTGGCGTGGGCGTCGGACATGAACGGCTTCATCCAGCAGATGGTCCCGCGGCGCGGCGACGAGGGCTGCCGCGGCTCGAGCCAGCGCGACAGTCAGCAGTACGCCTGGGTCCCGCCACCGGCCAACGTCTCCGATGGGCTGGGCGGCTTCGCGTATCCGTCGACCGAGTACCGCAACTGGTACCAGAAGCAGGGGTTCGGCCACATCGGGCTGCTGCGCGCGGTGTTCGAGGACATGCGGACGATGGGCCTGGCGCAGAAGTACCTCGACAACCTCGGCGCCTCGACGGAGAACTTCGTGCGGATG
Organism: Kofleriaceae bacterium; assembly: GCA_035558535.1. Taxonomy (GTDB): domain Bacteria; phylum Myxococcota_A; class Polyangia; order Haliangiales; family Haliangiaceae; genus JABFXX01. The sequence continues at coordinate 8,105 of DATMCI010000051.1, read as the reverse complement.
TGGGAACGCGTGCAGTAGACCGCGCTCAGCGCGGTGGCGGAGGAGAACGTGGCGCGCTTCGAGACTCGCGTGGGCACGCCGTCTCAGGCGATACCGCTCGGCTGCATCACGACGGTGTACGAGTCGTGCGAGCCCAACAGCAACCGGATGAACCGCTCCGCAGCCGGGCGGCAGCGCCCGACACCTGGCGGCTGTATGTGAACTACGTGTGCTGACGGCCGGCGCACCTCGGACACCGGGGGGCCGCCGTCGCGTGACCATCGCCGTTGCTCACTGGCTGCGTGCCAGGGCGAGCGTGACTTCGGGTATGCTGCGAAGCGGCGTCGCGTGACCATCGCCGTTGCTCACTGGCTGCGTGGCCGCGGTCGGGCTCGCCGTGAACAACCCATCTCGAGATCGAGGCTTGGTGCGATCGCCTGTGTCGGGTTTTTTCAGAGCGCGCCGCTGCCACATGACCATCCGCAGATCCTGAGCGTCGTCGCGCGTTTGCCGCCCAGTTCGTCAGCGGCAAGCTCCCGCATGAGGCAAGCAACGCTCATGGTCGTGATGATGACCATAGTCAGCTGTGCGGCCGACTACGACGCAACCAACGACGATCCTGCAAGCGAGCCGAGGAGAACTCGGTCCCAACGCACGACCCCGACAGCTGCCCCGGCGGAGGAGGAGGTCCCGGCGACCAGCCAGAGCGGAAACGGTGCCTTCCGAGCAACCCAGACGACGTCTGCTTGGACTGCTGCCTGTACAACTACAACTACGTCGACGGCTGGAAATGCCGCCGGATCAAGAACCCGGACAAGCGGGAGTCGTGCTGGAGGCGCGCGGCGGATACGCTCGGGAAGTGCCAGAGAGAAGACTGTGACCGCTATGGACCCATCACGACACTCCAGGTGTCCGATGACCTGGATCGCTGAACAACCCGTGACGTGGGTCCTCGCGAGCGGCGCGCGGCGCGAGGGTCGCATCGCGATCGGCATGCCGGTCGCGATCGCGGACAACGAGGCGACCTGCGAGTACGCGCTCGATGGCCTCGAGTACGTCGCCGGGCCCATGCGAGGCGCTCACAAGATGCAGGCGCTCTGCATCGCGCTTCGCTTCATCGGGTGGAAGCTGCACGACTTCCTGGCTGCAGGCGGTCGCGTTCTGAACGAGGACGGCGAGGACGTCTCGCTCAAGGATGTCTACGGGCCACTGCTGGCGCCGCTGGCGCCGCTCGATCCAGATCCCGAGGCGCTAGACGAACGCTAGACGCGCCCGATCAGGGCCACGGCGGCGCCCTCGGATCCGTGCGGTCGGACACCGCTCGGGGTGGGCGTGGAACGAACCTGGACACGCGGCGCTGGTAGGCGCGGTAGGCGTCGCCCTTGGTCTTGAGCGCCTGCGCCTCCGTCGGCGGGATGCCGGTGACGCCGAAGATCGAGGACAGGATGAGCGCCTGGCCGAACAGGCCGAGAGCGGCCCACGGCAGCGGGAACGCCAGGCAATAGATCGCGTGGCCGAGCCAGACGCACCACTCGAAGAAGTAGTTCTCCACGTCGCGGTAAGTGGCTGAAATCCTTTGGTACTACGCGGGACTCAAGCTTCGCGTGCCGCCCGATGAGGTGCGCGAGCTGTACCACTCGTGGCTCGTCGGCCTGTGGGCCGGTGAGCTTCAGCGCCCCGAGCCCGCACTGCCGATGCGACGCACCGAGCAAGACGTCGTCCGCCGTGTCACGTGCGAGCAGCTCGCCAGCATGCTCGCCGCGCTACCGGAAAAGCAGCCGACACGGATCAGCCTCGCGCGCGCACTCGGTGAGTACTTCATCAGCGACGACAAGGAAGAGTTCTCGACCAGCTTCGCGGAGTACCGAAATCTCGCCGAGCTGGGAGGGTTCGTCGTGTCGGGGCCGACGACCATTTCGGAGATCACGAGGCGCGTTGGTGCGGGCGAGTACCGTGTCTCCGCATACGGGCTCGACGTTCCGGGGATGCGATGGGAGGTGTTTGTCACCCTCGACGAGGAAGACGAAGAACCGAGCGATCCCGTGTCGGCGAAGACACCCTGAGCAGCACGGTGCCCCCGTTTCCTCGCTTGGCGCCGGTCGTATCGTCGGTCGTCGAGACGGCGCCGAGGTACAGCCCCTTGGTCACCGCGACGCAGCGCTCCCCAACGAGTCCGCCTTCCACGAGAACATCACGCCGCCGCCGAGCTGACCGAGGCGCGCGCCAAACTCATCCGGCCCTTGCCGGGAGGCGCATCGACGAGCACCGGACGTTGCGCTGCGTTGCCGCAACACGACACAAGCCTGCTGGCTGGTCGCGGCGACTTGCAGCGAGCAATGTGAGCCCATCTCGAAAGGAGAGATGCGTATGGAGCTGGCGATCTACCTGCTCGGGCTCATGTCCGGAATCTTTGCCACCGTGGCCGCGGCCAATGCATTCCAGCTGCGCCGGGGTCGGGCCCAACTGCCTGATCTGGCTGGCGTCGGTCGGTTGCGCTGCGTTGCCGCAACGGGGAGCAAGCGGAGGTCTACCTCGCGCGCATCGCCGCGGGTCAAGCTCGCGACCGATGACGTTCGATCTGGATCTGGAGACGCGCCGGGCGGTGGTGGATGAGCTGAAGAAGCACATCCCGGCCGGCGAGCAGAAGCGCGTCGCCAACGCGCTCGCGAAGGCGCTCGGAAAGAAGGCAGACGCAGGAGAGGCCCGGCTGAGCCGCCTCCTGAACAAGCGCCGGGAGGTCATGGATCAGCTCCTCGGCCCGGGCCTCGTCGAGAAGGTGTTCGACGCGATCTGCGGCGAGCTGGAGCTGAAACTAAAGCCGGCGGAGCTGGTGAGCGCGGCGCGGAAGGCGGTGGCGCAGCGCCCCCGGCCGGCGCCCGATCGCCACCCCGCGTGGCAGGAGCTCGGAGAGGCTACGCCGTGGGTCGACAGGGTCCCGGGGCTGCGCGAGGGGACGGAGACGCTGCGCCGCGCGGTGTCATCGTACGGGCAGCGCGTGGTCTGGCTCGTCGGGCCGGCGGGCAGCGGCAAGACCGCCCGCCTGTGGCGCGCGCAGCAGGAGAAGGTCGGCCGGCTCGTCGAAAGCCGGATCCCCGACGAGGCCGAGCCCGATGCAGTCTGGCTCGTCGATGAGCCGGACGATCCGCAGGCGTGGATCGCCGCGGCGGCCCGGTGCAAGGCGCGCCTGGTCATCGCGACGTGTGAGGCCGGGCATCGCCGAGAGGGGCAGGGGCAGTCCGTGCTCGAGCTGTCGGCGTGGACTCGCGTCGACGCGGAGAGCTTCCTCGGGCAGCTCGAGGAGGCGCGCGGAACCGGCGCCGCCGCGCTCGAAGCGATCGAGCTCGACCGCATCGCAGGCAAGCTGTCCGGGCTCGGCGGGAGCTGGACGCCGCTCGATATCGGGTACCTGATCCGCCTGCTCGCCGACGAGCCGGAGCTGCTCGAGCGCGACGCGAACGACCGCGAGCTGCACATCCGGTCCGCGATGCACCGCATGGTCCGCCGCGCCGAGCTGTCACCCGATCAGGAGCAGCTCTGTAGCGAGCGCGGCCGGCAGGCCTGCGCGCTCGCGGCGGCGGTGGCGGTTCGCAGTTCGGACACGGGGCGTCCGATTGGGCCTGTCGGCAAGGATGCACTGCGAGAGGCGCTCGTGGAGCTCGCCGGTGTGACGGTGGGCGGCGAGGGGGGAGTGTCGCTCCGCGAGATCCTCGAGCGGGCGCGCCGGGCCGAGGAGCCCGACAAGGTGAGCGCCAGGAAGGTGCTTGACAGGATCGAGGCCCTGTCGCGCACCCCGTCCAGCGACGATCTGATCGAGCTACTCGTCGAGCTCGACGCATGGCGGCCCGCCGGGGATGGAATGCTCCTTCCGGTCGATCCGGAGCTGGCGCTCACCTTCGCCGCGGAGCGCCTCGACGACGACTGGATGTGGCGCCGCCTGCGCGACACGCTCGCCGATCCCGACTGGGCGACCGCGCGCATGGCCTGGGCGCCGTGCCTCGGCCACGTGGAGGAGCGGATCGACGAACTCCTGGTCACCAACACGGTGGCTCACGTGGGCGCCATCGAGCTGTCCGTCGCGCTGGTCGCGCTCGCCCGCGAGGTGCCGCGGCCCGATCAGGTCGAGCGCGCCGTGTGCTCGGCGGTGCGCTTGCTGGAGTGCCAGATGCTGGCGCGGATCGGTCTCTCCCCACCGCCCGCGCTCGGCGCCCTGGTGAAGAGCGCCAGCCGCCGCCATCGCCGGACACTGCCACCGGTAACAACTGCGTGGACGCAGCGCGATCTGGAGGAACGCTGCACCGAGGGCACGCGCCGGGTGGTCCGCGCGGCGGAGCGCCTGGTCGAAGCAGGCCCGGCGTGGTTGCGAGAGATGATGGCGTCGGGCGTGCCGGCGTGGGCCCGCTACTCCGAGCTGATGCCCTGGCAGGCGCTCTCGGTGATGCAGGAGCGCGCGGGGCGGGAGCGACTGCTGTTCCTGAGCTTCGATCGGGAAGCCGTCCTGCTGGACCACGCGGCGGACGGCCACACCTGGGCACGCGCGGTGGTCACGGGCGACAGCGAGGACATCCAGGAGACCATCCATTTAGTCTCTGGGCGGGGCTTGCTGCGGTCCCTCCTGCGGTGGTCGCCGCCTCGCGATCCCGAGCGCCACGATCAGGCGCTGACGATCGTGCTGAACCGGCTGTCGTATGGGGACGGCGCCATGCTCTCGCGGCTGCACGCCGAGGTCGTCCGGGCGATCGTCGACTTCATTCGCCGACATCCCGAGCACCCTGCGCCGAACCTCCTGTGGTTGCAGCAGCACGAGGCGAGCTGGCGAGAGGCGCTGGATCGGGCCGGGGCGGTCCGCCGCCTCGAGGAGTGGATCGAGCGCGAGCGGAAGGAGCTCGCGCGCATCGAGGCCGAAGATCCGAGGGTGGCGCGCGACCTCGCGGCGACGCCGAGCCGGCTGTCGCCGGTGATCGCGGCGAGCGTCGCACGCCTCCTACGGCTCGGCGAGGTGCTCCATCGACACGGCGTCGCCGCACCGCTCCGCGGGTTCCTGGAGCGGGCCGAGCAGCCGGCGATCCCCGCGCGAACCTGCGTGGCGTGGGAGCTGGCGGTCGGGGCCGCGGATGCGCTCGTGCGGCGGGGCGACGCGGAGACGCTGCGATCGTTGCGCGAGCCGTACGGATCCGCGCCGTACCACGCGATCGAGAGCGTCCTGTCCCGCAAGGACCATGACGAGGAGACGGTGCTCTGGATCGCCGACCAGCTTGAGCGCCACTACGATGAGGTGCTCGAGAGCATCGTCGGCCGACCTGAGCGACGCGAGCTCGCGAGGCGCTGGGCTCTCGACGCGAGCCGGCCTCGCACGTTCCGGCGCCACGCAGCCGCCAGGTGGCTCCTGACCCACCCCGCTGGCGGAGAGCACGCGCATGTCTGCTGGGTGTTCACCGAGCTCTCGGTGGAGCATGCTCTCCATTACGTCGACGCTGCGCTCACACACCCCGACGAAGCCATCGGCGCGGCGGCGGTCGCCCTGCTCCCGCGCGCGCTCGCGGAGAGCGGCGCCGACGCGGATCTTGCCTCCGTGGAGCGGCGCTTCTCTGATTCGCGCCTGCCGAATGGCGATGCCTCGCTCGCCCTCATGAGGATCGAGGACTACCTCGGCAAGGTGAACGCCAGCAGGCATACCTGCAGCCCTGACAGCATCCGGACGTTGATCGATCTGACCCAGCGTCACCTCGCCACGGCCCCGTACGAGCAGCCCTCGAGATTCGTGTACGGGCTGTGCTCGTCCCTCGCCACTGCCGCCCGGCGCCTGAGGCTCGCCTCGCTCGCCGAGTGGGTGCGCTATCCGCTCGGCGCTCACGCCGAAGGTCCGGCGGCGGCTTCGTGGGTCGCGGACGTGAGAGCGGAGATCGTCGATAGCCTCTTCCGTCTCAGCCTCCTCGGTCCCTGGAACAATGGCGCCGATCTCGAACCAGAGGTGCTGCGCGCGGTCGTCGAGACGACGGATGGCATGGCGGCCGGTCGCGCTCACTTCCTCCTGCTCGAGCGCGAGTCGCTCACCGAGGACCAGCTTCTGCGCGAGTGGCGCGACGCCCCGGACGACGTCCTCGTCGAGCGAGCGGAGGCACCGCCACGCTTCCACGCGGTGAAGGATCTGCTCTGCCGGCGCGCCCCGCGCGCGCTTGCCCGCGCGTGGGCCGATCGGCTCCTCGCGCTGCCGCCGGAACTGCGCCCGCTCGGCGTCTCGCAGATCTCGCAGATCTCGATGCTCGACCTGGGGCAGGCCTCGCGACTCTCGCCGCTGTTCGATTGATGATCACCGCAGGCCCGGATCGGCCCTCCTACAGAGCTGCGCGCGTCGGCCGGAGGATGCACGAGGATCCGCAGGTCACCTGGGAGAGCGACCGGGTGCGCGCCGCGACCGCGGCGGCGGGAGCGCAACCGGCCCGGGTTCTGACCTCAGATGCCCATCCTAGCCAGGCGACGAGCGGCGCTGGCGCGCTGGCGCCGTGCGACGTCCACCGGGGTGGAAGCGTAGTCCTCGTGGTCCGTTTTCGTACCGCGTCAGTGACCGTTCTGGCGCAGCCGCCGGCGGATCTCGGCCTCCGCCTCGGGCGAGAGGGAGCGAAGGTAGTCCTCCGGCAGCAGCCGCAGCACCTCGACGGGCAAGGCAAGCGCCTGGTGATCGCGGTCCAGGCCCGCGAGGCGCTGCTCGGGGGGCAGACCGGCGAGGCGCTGCTCGGGGGGCAGGCCCGCGAGGCGCTGCTCGGGACCATAGTGCGACAACACCTGCTCGGCGGGCAGCGTGTCGAGCAGCTTGTCCATCAGCTCCTTGTAGCCTTCCATGTCCTGCATGTTCATCGCGACCTCGCTGGAGCCTACCAGCTCCATCCAGAACCAGCGAGCCTCGGGCGAGCGCAAGGTCCCGTGGCCGAACGAATGTAGCAGCTCGTCGCCTTCGGCAGGGCCGGTCACGTCGAGCTCGACGACGTACAGCGCAAACAGGCCGTCGTCCACCCGCAGGTAGCCGCCGCCCAGGTCGCTCCAGGTCAGGCCCATTGCCGCGACGTCGGCATCGAGGCTGGGGGTGCGCCCGGGGACAACCAGCACCGCGCAGAGCTCCTCGCGCGCGCGCACTTCCGGACCACCCTCGGCCGGCGTGAGCAGCGTGCCATCGGCGCGCTGGCGAGGCAGGGCGCGCTGATTGGCGAAGTAGGTATGCACGTAGGCCCAGAGCCGATCGAGCTGACCGGACCGATACGGATGGCTAGGGCTCTTGTATTCGACCACCGAAACGCGTGGCAAGCGCGGCCAGAGGTATCGCAGCGTCTGCGCGTCCTGGTCCCCTGGCTCGCCTTCCGGCGTGAGCTTGCGTAGCAGCAGGTAATCGAGCCGGGGTGGCTCTTCGGAGAGCGGAACCTCGGAGCGCACCTCGAACGAGGGCGGGCCGCGGCGCCGGAGGATGCGTTCGAAGCCGACATGCCAGATCACGCGTTGGGCGCCCACGGGGCGGGCCTACGCTGGACGGCGGCTGCGGGCAAGCTTTCTACGGACCGGGAGATCCCGCGGGGCTCATCGGGATCGCGAACCACGTCGGGAACACAGGCGTCGCCGGTCACCACCCGGATGTACGCGTGGTAGCACGCGATCCGGTCGAGGGGGCGTCGCGCCGTCGAGGCACTGCTGCTCCGGCGCCACCACGAGCGGCCCCTCGGTGACCCGCGCGCCGCCGGCGCGAGCCCGCGGGGGAGCCGCATGGCCCGAACCTGAGCCCCGCGCGTCAGCGCGAACCGCGACACAGGCGCGCGCCGGTCGACGCGCGCGCCTGTGAGAGAGCGTCTGCTTCACGGTCATGGGCCGTGCGATGGCAAGAAGGCGACGTGTACCATCGCGGCCCGAACGATGACGCACCTTGAGCTTTTTGGTCGAGTCTTGGGGGAGTTCCTGGTACGCGAGCGGATCGGCGTCGGCGGCCACGGCATCGTGTACCGCTGTGAGCAGCGGGAGCTCGGGCGTGACGTTGTCGTCAAGGTGCTGCTCGCGAAACCGGGGGACTGGCCCGGCAGGAGCGCTTCATGCGCGAGGCGCGGCTGGCCGCGCAGCTCGACCACCCGTTCGCCGCGCACGTGTATGGG
>DATMCI010000050.1:0-11215 GCA_035558535.1 Kofleriaceae bacterium | reverse complement strand
CGGCGGGAAGGCGCGGCCGACGCCGAAGCCGGTCATCGACGTCGAGTCCACCGAGACGGGGGCCGAGGGGGCGGCGGGCGCGGGGGCCGAGGGAGCCGGAGGCGCGGGCGATGCCGCGCCGGCCCCCAAGAGCAACGGCGTGGGCTCCGGCCCGGGCCGCCCGGCGGGCGCGCGCGGCAAGAACAAGAAGCAGCGCCGGTGAACGAGCCGGCCCCGAGGAGCGCGAGCGCGCGAGCGCGCGGGCGCGAGCGGATCGATGCGAGCACGCCGGGCGCGAGCGCGCCGCGTGCACCGAGCCACGCCGGACCTTCGCTCTGCGCGAGCGGAGATCTGTGCGAGGCGGATGAACGTTTTGGGAGGTCGCCGTGACAGAAGCTGCTACGGATCGTGAAGATCTCGCCGAAAAGGCGAGTGATTTCTTGCTGGGTGTCCTCGAGCGAATGGGGATCCCGGCGGACATCGACATCAAGGACGACACCGACAAGACGATCCTCGAGATCCAGACGAAGGACACCGAGCTCGTGATCGGCCGCCGGGGCGTGGTGATGGACGCGCTCCAGCACCTCGTCAACAAGGTCGTCTACCGCGACCGCGCAGGCGGCGAGCGCACGAAGCCGCTCGTCGTCGACGCGGGCGGTTTCCGCGACAAGCAGGTCGAGCGGCTGCGGACGCTCGCCCAGCGCATGGGCGAGAAGGCGCTGCAGACGAAGCAGATCGTCGAGCTGCAGCCGATGACGCCGCACGATCGGCGCATCGTCCACATGGCGATCGCCGAGATCCCGGGCCTGTCGAGCCGCAGCGAGGGCGAGGGCGAGGACCGGCACATCCTCGTCGTGCCGGCCGCGGCGGAGTGACGGCACCGGCCAAGCACGACGCTGAGGCGCGGACCGGGACCGCAGAGCCAGCGGAAGAGACAGAGGAAGACACGATCGCCGCGATCGCGACGGCCGCCGGACCCGGCGGCGTGGGGATCGTGCGGCTCAGCGGACCGCGCGCGATCGCCATCGCCGAGGACACCGTCGGGGTGCCGGCGGGCACGCTCGATCGGCGGGTGCGCGTGCGGTGGGCGCGGGACGCCCGCGGCGCGCGCGTGGACCAGGTCGTCGCGTTCGCGATGCGCGCGCCGGCGTCGTTCACGGGCGAGGACACGGCCGAGCTGCAGGGCCACGGCGGCGCGATGAACCTCGCGAAGCTGCTCGAGGCGGTGCTCGCCCGCGGCGCGCGCGTGGCCGAGCCGGGCGAGTTCACGCGGCGCGCCGTCGGTAACGGCAAGCTCGATCTCGTGCGCGCCGAGGCGCTGCTCGAGGTGATCCACGCCGGCAGCGAGCGGGCGTGGCGGCTCGCGCAGGAGAACCTGGGCGGCCGCCTGGGCGAGGGCGTGGCGGCGCTCGAGGCGCGGGGGCTGCGCCTGCTCGCCGAGCTCGAGGGCTGGATCGACTTCCCCGAGGAGGACCTCGAGACGCAGAGCCTCGCGTGGATCGAGGCGGAGCTCGGCGCGCTGCACGGCAGCTGCGCGGCGCTCGCCGACGGCTTCCGCCACGGGCGGGCGGTGAGCCGCGGCATCTCGGCGGCGCTCGTCGGGCCGGTGAACGTCGGCAAGTCGTCGCTCCTGAACGCGCTGGTCGGCAGCGAGCGGGCGATCGTGGCGGCGGAGCCGGGGACCACGCGCGACTGGCTCGAGACCACGGCCGTCTGGCAGGGCGTGGCGGTGACGCTGATCGACACGGCGGGCCGGCGCGACACGGCGGATCCGATCGAGCGGCGCGGCATCGCGCTCGGCGAGGAGCGCGTCGCGAGCGCGGACGTCGTCGTCGTCGTCAACGACGGGGTGGCGCCGTGGGATCGGGGCGAGCGCTACGGCGCGCGGGCGATCGTGGTGCGATCGAAGGCGGATCTTGGCGGCGGCGGCGGCGGTGGCGGCGGTGGCGGGGAGGCGGCGGCGGAGGCCACGTCGGCCGCGACGGGGCAGGGGCTCGACGAGCTGCGTCGGCGGATCCTCGAGGTCGCCGGCGTCGCGGATCGCGAGGGCGCCGAGCACGCGCTCGTGACGACGGCGCGCCAGCACGCGATGGCCGCGGCGGCGCGGGACGCCTTCGCCGCGGGGCTCGCGCTGTGGCGCGCCCGGCGCCCGCTCGAGGTGCTGGCGGTGGAGCTGCGGCAAGGCGCGCAGGCGCTCGCGCAGCTGCGCGGCGTCGAGGTCGGCGAGCGCGTCCTCGACGAGGTCTTCGCGCGTTTCTGCATCGGCAAGTGACGGCCCCCGGCGAGGTGCGCCGCGATGGCGCGCGCCGCTATAGTGCGCGCCGATGACGCTCGACGACGAGGCGCGTGCCGAGCTGCGCGAGCTGGCGGCGGCGCACCGGCTGCGCGCGCCGCGCGTCGTCGATGGCGCGCCGGGGCCGCGCATCGTGCTCGATGGGAGCCTCGTCCTGAACCTGGCCTCGAACGACTACCTCGGGCTCGCCGGGGATCGCCGGCTGTCGCGCGCGGCCGCGGCGGCGCTCGAGGAGACGGGCGGGGTTGGCGCGGGCGCGTCGCGGCTCATCGCCGGCAACCACCGCGCGCACGCGGCGCTCGAGGCCGCCGTCGGCGCGTGGATGCGCTGCGCGGGCGCGCGCGTCTTCGGCAGCGGGTACGCGGCGAACAGCGGCGTGATCGCCGCGCTCGCGCGCGCGGGCGACGCGATCTTCTCCGACGAGCTCAACCACGCCAGCATCATCGACGGGTGTCGCCTGTCGCGTGCCGACGTCGTCGTGTTCCCGCACGGCGACCTGGCGGCGCTCGAGGCCGCGCTCGCGTCGTCCGCGGCGCGCGCGCGGCGGCGTCGGCTCGTGGTCTCGGAGTCGCTGTTCTCGATGGACGGCGACCTCGCCGATGTCGAGCGGCTCGCGGCGCTGTGCCGGCGCCACGACGCGGCGCTCGTGCTCGACGAGGCGCACGCCATCGGCGTGCTCGGGCCCGAGGGGCGTGGCGTCGCCGCGGCGGCGGGCGTGGTACCCGACGTCGTGATCGGCACGTTCGGCAAGGCGCTCGGGACGTACGGCGCGTTCGCGGCGACGACGCGCGCGGTCGCCGATCTGCTGTGGAATCGCGCCCGGCCGTTCGTGTTCTCGACGGGCATGCCGCCGGCGGTGGCGGCCGCGACGGCGGCGTCGATCCAGATCGTGCGAGGCGCGGAGGGCGACGACCGGCGTCGGGCGGTGGCGGCGCACGCGCGGCGGCTCCGGGCGGGCGTGCCCGCGGCCGGCGGGGCGAGCGAGAGCCCGATCGCGCCGATCCGGATCGACGACGATCGGCGGGTGATGGCGATCAGCGCGCGGCTGCTCGAGGCGGGCGTCTTCGTGCAGGGCATCCGGCCGCCGACGGTGCCGCCGGGGACGGCGCGGCTGCGGGTCGGGCTGATGGCGACGATGGCGCTGCCGGATCTCGAGCGGGCGATCGCGGCGATTGCGGGCGCGCTGGCGGATGGCGCGCTGGCCGACGGCGCGCTGGCCGATGGCGCGTTGGCGGATGGCGCACTGGCGGATGGCGCGCTGCGTCAAGAGGGCGCGGTGCGAAGCGCGGTGCGAGGCGCTGGCAACGATGCTGGCGCCGTTGACAAAAGCGGCGCTGGAGACGGAGGCGAGCGCTGGTGAGCACGCTGGAAGATCTCGACCGCCGGGTCATGTGGCACCCGTTCACGCAGATGGCGGAGTGGGAGCCGCTCGTGATCGAACGCGGAGACGGCAACTACCTCGTCGACTCGCACGGCCGCCGCTACCTCGACGGCGTCAGCTCGCTGTGGTGCAACGTCCACGGCCACAACCACCCGAGGTTGAACCGGGCGCTGCGAGAGCAGCTCGATCGCGTCGCGCACTCGACGTTCCTCGGGCTCACGCACGAGCCGGGTATTCGCCTCGGCGCGGCGCTGGTCGAAGCTGCGCCGGCCGGGCTCACGCGCGTCTTCTATTCGGACTCCGGCTCGACGGCCGTCGAGATCGCGCTGAAGCAGTCTTTCCAGTACTGGCAGCTCCGCGGCCGCGCCACGAAGCAGCGCTTTCTCCGGCTCGGCGAGGCGTATCACGGCGACACGCTCGGCGCGGTCGGCGTCGGCGGCATCGACCTCTTCCACCGGATCTTCGGGCCGCTCCTGGTGCAGAGCATCGCGCTCCCGAGCCCCGCGCTCGTAGGCGCAGCGGAGTCGCTCGACCGGCTCGAGCAGGAGCTCGCGGCGCGCGCGGGCGAGATTACGGCCCTCGTGGTGGAGCCGCTGATCCAGGGCGCAGCCGGGATGCTCGTGCACCCGCGCGGCTTCCTGGCGCGGTCGGCGGAGCTGTGCCGCGCGTACGGCGTGCACCTGATCGTCGACGAGGTCGCGACAGGCTTTGGCCGCACGGGCACCGTGTTCGCGTGCGAGCAGGAGGAGGTCTCCCCTGACTTCCTGTGCCTTGCGAAGGGCATTGCCGGCGGGTATCTCCCGCTCGCCGCCACGCTCTCGACGGAGGAGATCTACGAGGCGTTCCTGGGGCCGCGGTCGGCGCTCAAGCACTTCTTCCACGGGCACACCTTCACGGCGAACCCGCTGGCGTGCGCGGTCGGCCTGGAGTCGCTCGCGCTGCTCCGCGAGGAGACGCTGGCGAACGCGCAGCGCCAGGTCGCGCGGGTCGCGAGCTCGCTGGAGAGGCTCGGGCAGCTGACCGGCGTCAAGGCGACTCGCCAGTGCGGGCTGATGGTCGGCATCGAGCTCGTTCCACGTGAAAGCCGGCCGCTCGGCGTCGAAGTATGCGAGCGCGCCCGCCGGCACGGCGTCATTCTGCGGCCGCTGGGGGACGTGGTCGTGTGGATGCCGCCGCTGACGCTCGTTGACGAGGACCTGGCGCTGCTCGAGGGCGCGACCCGGCGATCGATCGAAGAAGTCTGCGCCCGCTGAAGAACGAGAGCGCGGGCGCCGAGCTTGGTGGGGGAGGCGCGAGGCCGAGCTTGGTGGGGGCCGCGCGTGGCCTGTCGTGGATCTCGCGGAACGCTGAGGAACGAGAGCGCGGGCGTCGTGCTTGCTTGAGGACGCGCGGCGCCGTGCCTCAGGGTCCTCCCTCGGACCCGCGTCGCCTCGCGGGCGCCCCCGGGCGTTCACTGCTCCGCAGTACCCTCCCGGGCCGCGGCCACGGCGGATGTTGTGCTCGTACCACCGGCGAGCCCCGCGGCCTGTGCGCTTCGCGCCAGGCCGCTCGGGGGACCCCCGCCCGCGAGGCTTGCTCTCCGAGGGGGACCCTTCGGGCGGGGCGCCGCGCGTTGGCGAGAGCGCGCCTCGAACAGTAGTCCCTCCATCGCCACTCGATGTAGCGGCGGAACGGTGACCGTGGAATGAGCGCTAGTCTTAATCAGGACTTATCCGTCCAACTGATCGGAGAAGTCGAACAGTTGCCCCCATCCTGGCGATTGGAGGCGAATAGCTGGTAGGAGCCGAATGGTTGCTGAGGGGCCAAATGACCGGATACTTCGTCACTGGCACGGACACCGGAGTGGGCAAGACGCATGTCACCGCGGCGCTGGCAGAGCGGGGGCGCCGGGCTGGAAAGCGGGTCTTTGCCTGGAAGCCGATCGAGACTGGCTGCGAGTCGGTGAATGGAACGCTGGTGGGCGCCGACCAGGAGGCAATCTCCAGTGACTGGCAGCAGGGCGAGTTGCGCGGGCGCTACCGATTCCGGCGGCCTGTGGCTCCGTGGGTGGCCGCGAGAGGAGAGGGGCCAATCGAGCCAGCGCGGATCATGGAGACGTTCCAGAGGGGGGCCGGAAATGCCGATCTGGTCCTGGTGGAGGGAGCGGGCGGATGGCGAGTCCCGATCACGGAGGATCTGGATATGGGGGGACTCGCGAAGATGATCGGACTGCCCGTGATCGTGGTGGCCCGAGGCGGGCTGGGGACGATCAATCACAGCCTCCTGACCGTGGAAGCGGTGGAGCGGGATCGGCAGGAGGTTGCTGCCGTGGTGCTGTCGTGCCGCCCCGGGGAGGATCCGGACTTCGTGGAAGAGAACGCAGCGGAGATCCGGCGGCGGTTCCGTGGCCGAGTCCTTTCAGTGTGGAGCGACCCAAGCGTGCTCGACTCGATGCTGTGAGAAGTCAGCCTAGGCCAGCGGAGTAAGAAGGAGGCGCATCGAAATGGCGCTGTTTCACGTGAAACATGGAGGCCAGAGCGGCCGCGGTCCTCCCAGCTGTTTCACGTGAAACAGCCGATCGCACAGCCGACCGAACAGGCGGGGAACCTGAACCGAGGTTCGCTCCGAGCAGTGGGTCCTCGAAGTAGACGGAGACGATCGCGAGGGCGGGCTGGGAACCTGCTCCGAGGTTCGCGCCGAGCAGTGGGGCAGCTATCGAGCAGGAGCGCGGACGACGCGGAGGAGGTCGGCGAACATCTGCTTGAGGACGGGCACCTGGTGGTGGGCGTTGAGGCCGCTGGGGTTGGGCAGGAGCCAGATGCGAGCGGGGCCGAGGGTCTCGGGTTGGAGGCCGACTTGGGCCTGGCGGCGGTCGAACGCGATGCGGTAGGCACCGAGCCCGAGGAAGGCGACGAAGCGGGGCGCGTGCCTGCGGACCTTGCGAGTGAGGGGCTCGACGCCGGCTCGGAGCTCGTCCGGAGAGAGCTCGGCCGCGGAGGCCGAGGCACGGGCGACGAAGTTCGTGATGCCGAAGCCCAGGGGAAGGAGCTGGGCATCCTCGAACGGCGTGAAGCGACGGGACGTGAAGCCGGCGGCGTGGAGGGTGGGCCAGAAGAGGTTGCCGGGACCGGCGAAGTGGTGGCCCGCGGCGGCGCTGTACCGCCCGGGGTTGATGCCGCAGAAGAGGACGTCGAGGCCAGGGCGGATCAGGTCGCGCACCTTCCTTCGTGTCGCGGCTTCGAGCTGTGTCTGCGTGGGGCGCGGCTTCATGGCCGGTGGCTGCCGGGCGTCGAGGCGGTGGGCGGCGCGGCCCTGCGGGGAGCGCGGCTTCATGGCCGGTGGAGCACGATCGCTCGCCGCTTGCCGTCGAGCTCGTAGGCGTGCCGCTCGAGCTGCGCGGGCAGATCATCGCGCGGCGTCGCCTCGAAGCCGAGCACGAGCCCGCCAGGACGGACGAGCCGAGCGCCGAGGAGCAGCCACTCGCGAAGATCGAACGTCGCGCGCGAGGTGGCGGCGTCGTAGTCGTGCCGCGCGTGGTCCTCGACTCGCTGGGCCAGCGCCTCGAGGTTCGAGAGCCCGAGCTCGCGCGCGGCGGTGCGAAGGAAGGCGTGCTTCTTGTGAATGGGCTCGAGCGCCGTGAAGGAGAGGGCCGGCAAGGCGAGCGCCGCGATCAGCACCGGGAAGCCGCCGCCCGATCCGACATCGATGACGCGGAGAGAGCCGGCGAGGTGCGGGACCGCCTCGAGGCTGTCCCGGACGTGGGCGTCCACCTCGTCCGGAGTGCGCGCCGCGGAGAGGTTGATGCGCCGGTTCCACTGGAGGAAAAGATCCTGGAACTGCGCGAGCTTGGATGGTTCTATGACGTGCTGCGTCATCGGAGAGCGAGCCTATATAATGAGGTGACTCGGTGCGTCATAGCTCGAAGAGGAGCCGGCTGGCGCGGGGGACGACCACGATGGGCGAAGCCGAGAGGAACGGCGCAGGCGAGGGCGCGTGAGCGACGAGCGTCCGGCTGACCTCGGCGGGCGACAGCGACGAGATCAGCGCGATCGACGCGGACGGCGCGAGGCGAGGCAGGACGCCGATGCGGAAGATGGCCTCGTTCACGACCTCGAGCGGGCCGATGCCGCCGGCACACTCGGCGACCAGGAGCAGCGTGCCGCCCTCGGCGACGAGCGGCGCGACGGCAGCGGCGATCTTCGCGGCCTGGTAGAGCGAGGCGGTGACGGGCAGGGCGTCGGACGCGATGACGAGCGGCGCGCGCGGCGCCCGGACGGTGAACCACGGCCGCGCGAGGTCGACGCCGGCCCGGAACGCGGCGACGGGATCGCCAGCGACGGCGGCGTGCACGAGATCGTCGGGCCCGCAGACGCCGTTGATCAGGAACGTCGGCGTGGGGAGGAGCGAGACAGCCTCCTCGAGGTCGGCGCGGCACGGGTTATCGAGGACATTGCCGGCGCGCGCGCCGGGGTGCGTCTTCAGCTCGTGGTTGCGCCGGATGGACGGGATCGAGCCGAGGCCGGGGAAGATCGCCTTCACGCCCGCGCCGAAGCCGGCGAAGTAGTGCGGCCGGATGCAGCCGGTCGCGACGACGAGGTCCGCCTCGAGCAGGCAGCGGTGCAGCTCGACGGGCGTGCCCCGGCTCGTCGCCCCGAGAGAGACGAGCTCGGAGCGGCCGTCATGGTTGACGATGCGGGCGTCGCGCACGAGGTGCGGCGGCAGCTCGAGGTCGGCGAGGGAGGTCGGCCCGTGCGTGCCGGTCGCGACGGCGATCGTCCACGCCACCGCGGGCAGCCGCGCGCGCAGGTGCTCGAGGAACGCCGCGCGCGGCTCGGTGCGCGTCGCGTCGCTGATGATGACGGTGACTCGCGCACTTGCGCGCACCAGCTGCTCGATGCGAGGTCTTCCAATGGGCGCGTCGAGCGCGGCCGTGAGGAGCGGCGGCAGCGGCGGCGGCGAAGCGCATTCGGGCGCGCTCACGACAGTGGCGCGCCGGTCCCCCAGGTCGAGCAGGTAGGGAACCCGACCATACGGCAGCTCGATCACCAGCAAAGGCTACCCTCCCTGGCGACGTTGTGCTGAGTCCGATACGATTCCCCCCGGCCGATTCAATCGGTTGGCGTGTCGAAGCAAAGCCTGCTCCTCGTAGACGGGGACACTCGCAGCCTGCGAGTCCTCGAGGTGTCTCTGCGCAAAGCAGAGTTCACGGTCACGACTGCCGTGTCCGTGCAAGACGCGCTCGACAAGCTCGGGCTCGACGCGCCCGATCTGATCATCTCCGAGACCACGTTCCCCGATGGCGATGGGTTCGAGCTGCGGCGACGCGTGCGTGCCAACCCGGACTGGGGCGAGATCCCGTTCATCTTCCTGACGGCTGAGAACGCGATCGAGAACAAGATCCGCGGCCTCGAGCTGGGTGTCGACGACTACCTGACGAAGCCGATCTACATCAAGGAGATCATCACCCGCATCAACATCCTGCTGCAGAAGCGCCAGCGCACGCGCTTCGAGGAGCGGCGGGACGGGCGGACGCGGTTCGCGGGCCGCGTCACCGACATGCCGGTCGTCGACGTGATCCAGACGGTCGAGATCAGCCGCAAGTCGGGCGTCATCCAGTTCGTCGGCGGGGCCGGGCGGCAGGCCGCGATCTACTTCCGCGAAGGCAAGGTCATCGACGCCGAGGCGGGCCCGCTGCAAGGCGAGGACGCGGTCTACCGCCTGCTCACGTGGAACGAGGGCGAGTTCGAGGTGGTGTTCCGGACGGTCCGGCGGCGCGACGTCATCGGGATCAGCTCGCAGGGCCTGCTCATGGAGGGCATGCGGCGCCTCGACGAGTGGTCGCGCCTCCTCGAGCAGCTCCCGTCGCTCTCGCACCGGTTCGAGGTCGACGTGGGCGAGCTGTCGAAGCGGCTCGGCGACGTCCCCGACGATCACAACAAGCTGCTGCGGCTGATCGACGGCAAGCGGACGCTGCTCGAGGTGATCGACGCGTCCGACTTCGGCGATCTCGAGTGCCTGCAGTCGATCTCGAAGCTGTACTTCGAGGAGCTGCTCGTCGATCTGGATCAGGGCCTGGCGACGCCGGCGCCGGTGAAGCGAGACACCGGCAAGCCGATGCCGCTCGTCGAGGTCGAAGGCGAGCCGGCGTTCGAGGAGTCGTCGTCGGCGCCGAAGGAAGTGAAGACGCCGGTGGAGACGTCGGAGCTCCCGGCCGGCGTCTCGGCGGACGCGGCGGCGGCGCTCGCGGCGGCGGCCGAGGCGATGGCGCGTGCGGCCGAGGCGGTCGACGTCGCGGCGGCCCCGCAGCCAGAGCCGGACGAGCCAGCGCCGGGCGCGCTCATGGGCGGTTACCGGAAGTCGAGCCTGCGGCTGATCGATGAGGCGGTCGCGGCGGCCGAGGCGATCGAGCCGCTCATGTTCGACGACGTCATGGACGACGGGCCGCAGACGGGCGTCAGCGGCGCGGCGGAGTCGGCGGCGGTCGAGGATCCGTCGGATCCGGCCGAGGCGGACTGGGCCGGATCGCAGGCGACGCCGGCGATGGCGCAGGCGGCGGCGGCGGCGCAGGTGGCCGCGAACGGCGGCGGCGGCGCAGATGCGGCGATGCGGCGGGCGGCGCTCGCCGAGGCCGAGGAGCACGCGCACGCGGCTGCCCACGGCGGCGCGGCGCGGACACCGTCGACGACGGCGCCGCTCGCGCTCGGCGCCGTCAAGGCGCGGGCGAACGGCCACGTCTCGAGCGAGTCGGGCGCGGCGGAGGGGACGGAGACGGCGCGCAGCGGCGCGGCTGCTGCTGCGGCGGCGGTGGCGTCGGTCGCGCCGCCGCCGTCGCTCCCGCCGCCGAGCCGATCGAAGCGCCTGAGCACGCCGGGCGTGGCCGCGCCGGCCGGCAGCGCGAAGCGCGCGAGCGCGCCGGGGGCGGCTGCGCCGTCGGGCAAGGCGGGGCCGGCTGCGGCGGTGGCCGCGGCGAGCACGGCCGGGCTGGCGGCCGCGAGGGGCGAGGACGGAGGCGCGGCGCTGCCGCGTGCGGTCACCGACTCGGGGCTCCGCATGATCGGCTCGGCCGGGCGCGATCGGGCCGAGGCGTCGGGCGAGCTCTCCCGAGCAGGCGCGCCGCCGCCGATGACCGAGACGCAGCGCGAGATCGTGACGATCAAGCCGCGCCGGGCCACGCGCGAGATCGCGGTCGTGACGGTGCCCGACGCGGAGACGGTCACGCCGCCGCATGGGGTCGCGCGCGTGACGCCGCCGCCCGCGCCTGCGCGAGCGTCGTCGTCGCCGGGGGTTGCGGCGGAGGGCGACGCGGCGGCACCGGCGGCTTCGGGGCGTGCGACGCCGCCAGCCGCGCCTGCGAGCAAGGCCGCGTCGGCTGCCCCGGCCGCAGGGGTGGCATCGGACGGCGCGTCGGCGGCAAGCGGCGGTGCGGCGGCGGCCGCGAGCGGCGCGTCGGCGGCGGGCGCTGCGGCGAGTGGCGCGTCGGCGGCGAGTGGCGGTGCGTCGGTGGGCGCGGCGGCGAGTGGCGCGTCGGCGGCGAGCGGCGGTGCGGATGCGGCGTCGAAGAGCGGCGGCCCGCCGAGCGCGCC
>DATMCI010000049.1:0-41095 GCA_035558535.1 Kofleriaceae bacterium | reverse complement strand
GTGTCCGTTTCCCGGCCGCGCGAGCTGGTCGCGGGGGCCGGGGGCGGAGTGACCGCTTGGCGGTAGATGCGGGGCCGCGCGTAGTCGATCACCGGCACACGGCTCGTCTCGTTGATCGAGCCGGGGCGGCTCTTGGGGGTTCGCCTGTCCACGGATTGCTCTGCAAGCAAGCATCGCGCCGGCAGGGGCGAGCGGGCCAAGCCAGCGAATCTCCATGTCCAGATGTATTACAAAGTCCGATGTATGCACACCAAGTGCGCATGAATCGGCCACCAGGCATCGGGGAGTCGCGCCCCGGGGCTGCGCCAGGCCACCAGAGCAGCGCGCTGCCGGCGTGGGTGGTGCGCTGGCCATCGCGTCGGCGTATATGAGGTGCGTGCCGCGTCATCTCCCGCGCCACCTCGTGAGCATCGCCGACCTGAGCCGCGGCGAGATCGCGCAGATCCTCGATCGAGCCGATCGCTACTGGGCGCTCGCCGACGAGCCGGTGAAGAAGCTCGCCTCGCTGCGCGGGCGCACCGTCATCAACATGTTCTTCGAGAACTCGACGCGCACTCGCACGTCGTTCGAGATCGCGGCGAAGCGGCTGTCGGCCGAGGCGGTCAACATCTCCGGCTCGTCGACGTCGACGTCCAAGGGCGAGACCCTGCTCGACACCGCGGAGAACCTCGAGGCGATGTCCCCCGACGCGATCGTCGTGCGGCACTCGTTCGGCGGCGCGGCGGCGATGCTCGCGCGGAAGGTGCGGTGCGCCGTGATCAACGCTGGCGACGGCCAGCACGAGCACCCGACGCAGGCGCTCCTCGACGCGGCCACGATCCGGCGCGCGAAGGGCAGGATCGAGGGCCTCGAGGTCGCGATCGTCGGCGATCTCGCGCACTCGCGCGTCGCGCGCTCGAACATCCTGTGCCTCGCCCGGCTCGGCGCGCGGATCCGGCTCGTCGCGCCGTGGACCTTGATCCCGCGCGGCATCGAGCAGATCGGCGGCGACGAGACGCGCGAGCGGGTGCGGATCGCTACCCGGCTCGAGGACGGCCTCGACGGCGCGGACGTCGTCATGATGCTGCGCGTGCAGCACGAGCGGTTCGACGGCGAGGCGCCGCGGTTCCCGAACACGCGCGAGCTGTCGCGCACGTTCGGGCTGTCGGAGCGGTCGCTCGGGTTCGCCCGCCCCGACGCGATCGTGATGCACCCCGGCCCGATCAACCGCGGCGTCGAGCTGTCGCCGCAGGTCGCCGACGGGCCGCGCGCCGTGATCCTGCAGCAGGTGAGCTGGGGCGTCGCGGTCCGCATGGCGGTGCTCGAGCGCGCGATCCTGGGCGACCTCCCGGTAGAGGGCGCATGGGGATGACCGACGCGGCGGCGCTGGTCGTCCGGAACGTCAGCAAGCAGTTCGGCAACCACCGCGCCGTCGAGGACATGTCGTTCTCGATCCCGCGCGGCTGCGTCTACGGGATCCTGGGCCCCAACGGCGCCGGCAAGTCGACGACGCTGCGGATGATCAACGACATCATCGCGCCCGACGCTGGCACGATCGAGATCCTGGACGGCCTCGCTCCCGGTCCCGAGGCGGCGCGCCACATCGGCTACTTGCCGGAGGAGCGCGGGCTGTACCCGCGCATGCGCGTGCTCGAGATGATCGAGTTCATGGGCGAGTTGCGCGGGCTCCCGCGCGCCGAGGCGCGCCGCCGCGCGGGGGCGTGGCTCGACCGGCTCGGGCTCGCCGCGTGGGCGAAGAACCGGGTCGCCGATCTGTCGAAGGGCATGCAGCAGAAGGTGCAGTTCGCGACGGCGCTCATCCACGAGCCGGCGCTGGTCATTCTCGACGAGCCGTGGAGCGGCCTCGACCCGATCAACGCCGAGGTCTTGCGCGAGGTGGTCGACGAGATCCGCGCGGCGGGCCGCACGGTGCTGTTCTCGACGCACCTCATGGAGCAGGCCGAGAAGGTGTGCGACGCGGTGTGCATCATCGCGCGCGGCCGCAAGGTGCTCGACGGGCGGCTGCTCGAGCTCAAGCGCTCGTGGGCGGCCGACGGGCGGATCGCCCTCGGCTTCGCCGACGACGCGGCGCGCGCCCGGGCGGACGCCGTGCTCGCGGACGCCGCGCTCGTCGCCGACCGGCTGCCGCCGCGCGCGGGCGACGTCGCGGACTGCGAGGTGAAGCTCGCGCCGGGCGCGACGCCGCAGCGGCTGCTCGCGGCGCTGGTCGGCGCCGAAGTCGCGCTGCGCCGGTTCGAGTTGATCGTGCCGACCTTGCACCAGATCTTCGTCGAGCGCGTCGGCGACACGGCCGCGGTGGCCGAGCGGCGGCCGGAGGCGGCCTCGTGAAGGACCTCCGCGACACGCTCGTGATCGCGCGCCGCGAGCTGCTCGAGCGCGTGAAGTCGAAGTGGTTCGCCGTGATGACGCTGATCGGCCCGATCGGGATGATCGCGATGATCGTGATCCCGGCGCTGATCGCGCGCAGCAGCACCGAGGGCACGCAGGTCGACATCGTCGATCGCAGCGGCGTGCTGGCCAGGCCGCTCGCCGCGAAGCTCGAGACCGCGAAGTGGAAGGTGCGGATCGTCGATGATCCAGCTACGCGGGATGACGCCGAGGAGGCGCGGATCCGGCGGAACGAGATCAACGGCTACATCTCGATCGACAAGGACGCGCTCGAGGGCGGGCGGATCGTCTACCGCGGCGACAACGCGAGCAGCCAGGCGGTGAGCATCCTCCTGGGGCAGAGCATCAAGGATGTCGTGCGCGACGAGCGTGGCAAGCAGCTCAAGCTCACCGAGGAGCAGCGCCGGCACCTCGCGACACCCATCAACTTCGACGCGCAGCACACGACTGGTGAGAAGCAGGCATCGTCGGGGCTCGGCGCGTTCGGGCTCGCGTACGCGCTCGGCTTCATCCTCTACATGGCCATCACGCTCTACGGCATCAACGTCATGCGCAGCGTCGTGCAGGAGAAGACGAGCCGTGTCATGGAGCTGATGGTCGCGGCGGTCAAGCCGCGCTCGCTGATGGCCGGCAAGATCCTCGGCGTCGGCGCGGCCGGCCTGATCCAGATCGGCGTGTGGCTCGCGATCGGGGCCATCCTGCTCGCCTACCGCGACGAGGTGCTCGGCGCGTTCGGCATCGCGGGCGGCGGCAAGGCGCTGCCGCCGCTGGCCGCGGACGAGATCGCGGTCATCCTCGCCTACTTCATCGGCGGCTACTTCTTCTACTCGGCGATGTACGCCGCGCTGGGGGCGATGGTGTCGTCGGATCAGGAGACGCAGCAGGTCCAGCTGCCGGTGACGATGCTGCTGGTGATCGGCGTGCTGTGCCTGACGATGATCAGCAACGATCCGCGCGGCTCGACGGCCGCGACGATGACGATGATCCCGTTCTGGTCGCCGATCCTGATGCCGATGCGCTACACGCTCGGCGGCGCGACGCTCGGCGACATCGCGCTCTCGCTCGGGATCCTCGCGCTGTCGACGGCGCTCGTCATCCGCGCGGCGGCGAAGATCTACCGCGTGGGCGTCCTCATGTACGGCAAGCGGCCGGGGCTCGCGGAGCTCATCCGCTGGCTCCGCTACTAGGATATGCTCGGCGCGAGATGCGCCGGTGGGTCGTGCCGTGGTTGTGCTGCGCGGCCGCCGGAGGCGCCGCCGCGGAGCCCGCGCGTCCGGGCGCGCTCGGTGCCAGCGCGCTGCCGGGCGGGATCCACGCGCCGGAGGCGGAGACCCTGCCTGCCGGCACGATGGGCTTCGCGGCGACCGGCGGGCTCGGCTACCGCAGCGGCCTGGTCGGCGAGGGGCACCGCATGTCCCGCGGCCTCGGCGCCCTGGGGCTCGCGTACGCGCCCACCGGCGGGCTCTCGCTCGCGCTCGAGCTCGACGGCCGCTACGATCGGCACACCGGCGTCACGCCGGACGGTGACGGCAACTACGTCGGCGATCCGCGGCTGATCGCGCGGCTGTCACGGGGGCGTGGCGCGGCGCGCATCGGCGGCCAGCTCACGCTGTGGGCGCCGGGCCGGGAGGCGCCGTCGATCGCTGCGTCCGCGATCTCGGCGGAGGCGCGCGCGCTCGCGTCGATCCGCGCGGGCGCGATCGATCTCGGGATCTCGGCGGGCTTTCGGCTCGACAACAGCCTGAGCTCGATCGAAGACCCGATGCAGCTCCGGGCGCACGAGCGCGTCTCGCTCGGCGTCTCGGATCACCACGCGGTCGTCGGCAGCGCGCGCGTGACGGTGCCGGCGGGGCGGGCGTTCCTCGGCGCCGAGGCGAGCATCGAGCTCTACGTCGGCGGCGCGCCGGAGCCGCCGGAGCCGATGCTGCGCGCTGGCGTGCACGGCGGCGTGCACCTGGGCCGGCTCTCGCTGATCGCGTTCGCGGAGGTCGTGCGGGTGCCTGCGATCGATGCCGCGGATCTCGCGGCCGACGACTTCGCGCTGATCCCGTACGAGCCGGCGATCACCGGCGGGCTCGGCGTGCAGGCCCGGTTCGGCGGCGCGGGCACGGGCCGGGGCGCGGCGGGCGCCCTGGTCGCGGCGCCGGGCGGCGGGGCCGACGGCGGGGCCGACGGCGGGACCAACAACGGCCCGGTGATCGAGTACGCCGAGCTCTCCGGCGTGGCCACCGACGAGGCGGGCCGGCCGATCGCCGGCGCGACGGTCACGGCGAAGCTCGGGGGACACACCGCGACGGCCACGACCGGCGCGGACGGCGCGTACACGATCGCGCGGCTGCCGATCGGCAGGACGGTCCGCGGCGTCACCACGCTCGACGCCACCGCCGTCGAGATCACGATCAGCGCGCCGGATCGCAAGCCCGCGACGGCGACGTCCACGCTCGGCAAGGGCCCAAACCGGGTCCCAAAGCTCGAGCTCTCGCCGCTCGCCGAGCCGAGCGAGCTGCGCGCCGTCGTGAGCGACGCGGTCACGGGCAAGCCGATCGCGGGCGCGACGGTCGCGATCGAGCCGGGCGGCGTCACGGCGACGACCGGCGAGGGCGGCACGCTCTCGATCCAGCTCGCGCCTGGCACGTACAAGGCCACCGCCACCGCGCCGGGCCGCCGGCCGCAGACGCTCGACGTGGTCGTCGAGAGCCACGGCGTCCACATCAAGAACTTCGAGCTGCGCAAGCTGCGGTGATCGGCGTGGCGTCGCGTCCAACCCTCGTCGGCTGGGTGCTGGCCGCGGTGCTGCTCGCGCTCGCGTGCGCCGCGTGCTCCGGCAAGCGGACCGCGCTCGCCGAGCTCGCGAAGGCCGACGGGCCGGTGGAGCGCGAGGCGGCCGGCGCGCCGTGGCGCCTGGCCCCGATCGGCACCCAGTTCTTCGTCGGCGATGCGGCGCGCACGGCCGGCGGCGCCGCGGAGCTCGCGGTCCCGGGCGGCGCGCGGCTCGCGATGCAGCCGCACACCGTGCTGCGCTTCGGCGGCAAGGCCGCGGGGCGGGGGCTCGTCGTCGAGGCCGGCGCCATCGATATCTCCGGCGAGGGGCGCTACGAGCTCGACGTCGGCGACGTGACGGTGTCGCCCGGGGCCACCGTGCGCGTCGCCGCGCGCGGCGCCGGCCGGCGCGCCATCGAGCTGAAGGTGGGCGCGGCGCAGATCTCGACGGAGGACGGCGGCCGGGTCGAGCTCCAGGTCGGCCGCGCCGTCGAGCTCGGGGTCGGCGCGGTCGTCGTGACCGCCGTCGTGGACGCGGCGCTCCCCGGCGCGGCGGGCGCGCAGGCGGGCGCGGGCGACGCCGGGATCGCCGTCGACGCGCCCGAGGGGGACGGCGCGGCGCTGGAGGCCGAGCTCACTGGCCGCGTCGAAGTGACGCTCCCCGGCGAGCGGACCTGGAAGGCGCTGCCGCCGGGCGCGCGGCGACTCGAGAAGGGGACGGTGCTGCGGGTCCCCGCGGGCGGCTCCGCGAAGCTCTCGTCGCGCGGCGTCTCGCTCGAGCTCGGCGGTGGCGCGCGCGCCTCCGTCGGCGACGACCTGACGCTCGCGATCGAGGCCGGCGCGGGCCGGGCCAGCGCCACGGGCGGCGTCGTGCGCCTGCCGGGCGGCGCGCTCGCGCTCGGGGCCAGCGCTGCAGCGCCAGCCACGAGCGCCGCGCCGATGACAGCACCGGCCACGAGCGCCGCGCCGCCGACAGCACCGGCCACGAGCGCCGCGCCGCCGACAGCATCAGAGGCGCGGTTCGACGTCGGCGCCCGCGAGGCGGCGGTCGCGATCGCGCGCGGCGCCGGCAAGCTCTCCGGCGCGCCCGGCACCGATCTCGCGATGGCGCGCGGCGAGAGCGCGGTGCTCGGCCGCGCCGGCACGATCCGCGTCGTCGACGCGATCCCGACGCGGTTCGATCTGCGCGTCCCCGCCGGCGAGACGCTCACCGTGCACGATCCGCGTCCGCCGTCGGCGGTGCAGCTCCAGTTCGGCGATCGCTGCCCCGAGGGCGGCATCATCGAGCTCGATCGCGACGGCCGGTTCCGCACGCCGCGCGTGAGCGCCGGCAAGGACGCGGCGAACCTGCGCGTCGATCCGGGCGCCTGGACGTACCGGCTGCGCTGCACCACCGGGGGCGGCGAGGGCGCCGCCGTCGCCACCGGGCGGATCGCCGTGCTCCACGACGCTGGCACGCGCGCGCTGCCGAAGGCGCGGCCGCCGAACGACATCGACGCGGACGGCCGGACGTGGCGGATCTCGTACCAGAGCGTGATCCCCGATCTCCGCGTGCACGCCAGGGGCGTTCTGCCGCCGTTCCGGCTCATCCTGTCGCGCGGCGGCGGCAAGAACGAGGCGATCGAGGCGACCGCGCCGGTCGTCACCGTCCCCGGCGCGTCGCTGCGCGAGGGCACGTTCACGTACTGGATCGAGGCGAGCGGGGCCCTCAAGGGCAAGATCTCGACCTTGGTCATCAACTTCGATCAGACGGCGGCGCAGGTCTATATCGAGTCGCCAGAGGACGGCGCGGCGTGGACCGGCGATCTCGACGTGCGCGGCGCCGTGCTACCCGGCTGGACCGCGAGCGTCGACACCGTCGCGATCCCGCTCGATCGGCAGCGGCGGTTCGCTGCGCGCGTCGGCGCGCCCGCCGGGGGCACGCTCGTGATCAAGCTCGCGCACCCCGAGCGCGGCATTCACTATTACCTGCGCCGATCGAAGTAGAGCGGACTGGCCGGCCGCGGGCTAAGATGCTCCACGGATGCGCTGGCTGTCGCGCCTTGTCTCGATCAGCGTCATGCTCGCCGTCCTGGCGATCGTGGTGCTGTGGATGCGCTCGCGCATCCCCGACCTGAGCGTCGGCGGGGGCTTCATCACGCACGCCAAGTTCCGCGACGGCTCGCGCCTGGCGATCGGCTCGCCGGTCGTGATCGCGGGCGTGCGGATCGGCGACGTGACGCGGATCTCGATCGAGGGCCAGTTCGCCCGCGTCGACATGCGGCTCCGCGACGACGTCCAGCTCCCGGCCGACTCGTTCGCCACGCGCCGCGCCGACTCGCTGTTCGGCGACAGCTACGTCGAGATCATCCCCGGCACGCACGTGCAGGTCCTGCGCTCGGGCGAGCCGGTCATTCACATGGAGGAGGGCGCCTCGACGGACAGCATGCTGCGCGCGATGGGCACCGCGCTGCCGAAGATCGACAACGCGCTCGACTCGGTCCACCGCAACGTGGTCCGCAGCCGGCAGGTGGTGCAGGGCCCGGTGGACGATCGGCTCGTCGCGGCCGGCGACTGGCTCGCCGAGGGCCACATCGAGCCGCCGCTGACCGCCACCGATCGCGCGCTCGAGCGGCTCGAGACCGCCACCGCGCGCGCGGCCGACGCGCTCGCCGGCGCGGCGCCCGGCGTGACCGCGCAGCTGCAAGACCTCGACGCCGCGATCGCGTCGGCGCGCCAGAGCATGGCCGACGGGCGGACCGGCCTCGCCCGGGCCATGCAGCGCGCGCGTGACGGGCTCGATGCCGTCGATCCGACCGTGGCGCAGATGGCCGAGGTGATGATCGCGATCGACCGCGGCGAGACGAACGACTGGCGCGGCTCGCTCGGCCGCCTCGTCAACGATCCGAGCCTCCACGACACGCTCGAGGAGGCGACCGTGGGCGCCGAGGAGGCGGTGCACGGCTTCAACCGCTTCCGGTCATGGCTCGGCGCGCGCGTCGAGCTCGGGGCGTACTCGAAGGCGTTCCGGTTCTACGCGACCGCCGAGGTGCGCGCGCGCAACGACAAGTTCTACCTGGTCGAGTTCGAGAAGAGCGGCCTCGGCGGCGTGCCGGGAGACGCGCTGACCGACGTCCCAGGCTCCGGGGGCTACACCCGCACGCAGGAGATCCGCGACAAGCTCCGGTTCACGGCGCAGTTCGGCAAGCAGTTTGGGCTGTTCCAGCTCCGCGGCGGCCTCAAGGACTCGACGTTCGGCTTCGGCGGCGACGTGCTGCTCTCCGAGGGGCGGCTCCGGCTGTCGGCCGACCTGTTCGGCTCGTTCCAGCGCACGCCGCGGCTCAAGCTCGCCGCCGCGTTCGCGATGCTGCGCTCGATCTACGTGGTCGCCGGCATCGACGACGCGCTCAACGCGCCGGGCACCCTGCCGATCGTCCCCGGCGGGACGCCGGTCCCGGTCGACTTCCGCGAGGTGCACCACGGCCGCGACTTCTTCATCGGCGCCGCGCTGCACTTCAACGACGCCGACCTCGCGACGCTCCTCCGCGTCTACGGCGCGGTGCTGGTCGGCCTCTTGACGGCGACCTAGGCGCCTAGCCGCCCGCGAGCGGCGCGAGCAGGTACAGCTCGTCGCCATCGGCGAGCGGCCGGCGCGCGTGCTCGCCGATCGGGCAGCGCTCGCCGTTCAGCATCATCGTGTCCGCCAGGTGCGGCGAGCGCGCGAGGGCGTCGCGCAGCGGGATGCCCGCGCCCTCGGCGGCGTCGACCAGCTCGGACAGCGTGGTGCCCTGCGGGACGCGCAGGTAGGTGTCGATGTCCCGCCACTCGTCGCCGATCCGCCCGCGGATGAGGATGTGGATGCGCAGCGACGCGCCGCGCAGCCGGTCGAAGATGCCCATGATTACTGCGTGTACCCCTCTAGGATCTCGGCCATCCCCAGCTCATCGGCGCGCGCCTTCGCCAGGTGGCCCGTGGTCTTGTCCCACTGCATCGACGAGTAGTAGTCGTCGCGCAGGACCGGCAGCGGCACGCGCACGCCGCGCAGCGGGCCGGCCGGCAGGTGCCCGTCGCCCTCGCCGAGCATGCGCGGGTGCGGCGCGAAGTCCGCGGGCCGGATGCCCTCGCGGCGGTTGAACGCGGCGCGCAGGTTCTGGATCCGCTCGCCGCACCGGAGCACGTCGGCGTCGGTCATCGCCCAGCCGGTCGCCGCGTTCAGGAGCTCGGTCCACGGCAGGGAGCCCGTCAGCATCGTGAACATGCACAGGCCCAGGCCGTTCATCGCCTGGTGCGCGTTCGAGTGCAGCGCCTGCGCACGGCCCTTGCCCTCGGTGCCCTTCCACTTCACGTTCCAGTCCTTCCGCTCGGCCGCCTTCGGCAGCGAGAAGCCGACACCGAACGTCTCGTTCCACGACGCCGAGCCCGCGGTGTGGCGGCCCGGCGTCGGATCGGCGATGTAGGTCACGCCCATGAGCGACGTGAACCGGCTGTCGTGGTACGCGGGCTCGCCGCCGTGGATGTGGACGGCGAACGCCTCGGTCCCCTTGCCGACGTGCGCGGCGGCGCGCGCGACGCCGTGGCCGAGCCACGCGCCGCAGCCCTCGCCGCGGCCCATCTTGATCGTGAGCGCGAGGGCGCCCTCGCCGTTGCCCCACCGCATGTCGATGCCGTCGAGGTCTGCCGCCGAGAGCAGGCCCTTCTCGACCGCCTCGCACACCCAGCCGATCGTCATCGACGAGCTGACGGCGTCGATGCCGTACCGGTTGCACGCGTCGTGGCACGCGGTGACGAGCTCGATGTCGTCGTTCACGAGGTTCGCGCCGAAGCCGACGATCGTCTCGTAGTCCGGCCGCCGGACGTCCGTCAGGTTCCTCGACTTGACCTTGACGATGCCCTTGCACGGCATCGGGCAGTCGCCGCACGAGAGCTTCTTCGTGATGTACTTGTCGACGACGGCGCCGTCGATCTTCATGCCGCGCTTGGCGAGCGGGAAGTCGCGCGCGCCGACGCCCGTCCAGTTCTTGATCGGCGCGTCGCCGTTCTCGATCGAGAGCGCGACCGCGGCCGTGGTGCCGCGCTGGGTCCACAGCCGGCGCATCGCCGCCGTCGGCGATTGCAGCTTGGCGCCCATGCGCGTCATCGCGCGGTACATCCAGCCGAGCCAGCCCTTGGGCCTACCGAACCAGGCGAAGATCCGCGCGACGAGGCCGAGGTCCCGCCGGTACTCGTCGGTGATCCGCTTGCAGAGCGCCTTGAACTCGGCGGGGTGGGCGACCGGGATCTCGCCGGTGCCGGAGACCACGATCGCCTTCAAGTTCTTGCTGCCGTAGATCGCGCCGAAGCCCTGGCGGCCGAACGCGTGGTAGCGGTCGTTCATGACCGCCGCGATGCGGAGCTGCTGCTCGCCGGCCGGGCCGATCGCCGACACGCCGACGTCGCGCTTGCCGCCGAACCGCGCCTTGAGCGCGTCGAACGCATCGGGGATCTCCTGTCCCCACAGCTCGCCAGCGGGCTCGAAGGTCACCTCGCCATCCCGGATGACGAGCACCGTCGGCTCGGCCGCCCGGCCGCGCACCACGACCGCGTCGTAGCCCGCCTGGCGGAGGTGGCTGCACACGCTGCCGCCCGAGTTCGAGTCGGCCCACGTGCCGGTGAGCGGCGACTTGCCGACGATCTGGATCCGGCCGGAGAACGGTGTCCGGAGGCCGGTCAAGAGGCCGGAGCAGATCGCGAAGCACGCCTCGGGCGCGAGCGCGTCGGTGCCCGCCGGGAAGTGCTTCCACAGGAGCCACGCGCCGAGGCCGTAGCCCCCGAGGTAGCCCCGGTACACGGCCTCGTCGATCGTCTCCACCCGGTGGGTCCGCTCGCCCAGATCGACGAACAGCACCCGGCCCAGGTGGCCGTACCGCTTGTGCGCCAGCGCGGTGTCCCCGGTCTCAGCCATGGCGCGCAGCGTACACGGCCCGGTCGGCCGGAGGGGGCGTGGCCCGGGCGGGGTCCGGGCGGGCCGGGGCAGGGCCAGGGGCGGGCCCGAGGTCGGGGCCGGGGCCGGCCCTGGTCCCGCGCAATGAAGACGGATCTCCCCGGTGGAGTCGGCCTCCCCAGATCACGCGGGTCCAGACACCACATGCCTGGCGCTTACCCCGCGAAATCATTGATCGCGATCGTGGTGCACCCGTTGCAAAGCTGTTACGGCGATGCGCCACCTCACCACGTTCTTCTTCCTGGCTGCTGCTGCTGCTGGCTGTGTCGGAAACATTGGCGACCAGACTCCCGGCGGTGGCGGCGACGACGACACCACGGATCCTCCGGTCACCGACCCCCGGCCGGCCAAGGACATCTTCAAGGCCGACGTGCACCCCGCGCTCGGCAAGTGCAGCGGTAGCGGCTGCCACGGCCTCAACGCCACCAGCGCGGCCGTGGGCAAGTTCTACACGATGGACGCGGAGGCCTCGTACAACGCCATCGTCATGGCGCGGTCGATCACCAGCGACTTCTCGGCGCTGGCCCCGGTCCTCACGTTCGTCCAGGCTGGCCACAAGGGCCTGTCGTACTCGGCCGACGAGGCGACCAAGATCACCAACTGGCTCGCGAAGGAGACCATCGAGCGCAGGGACACCGGTGGCCCGGTCCCGGTCCCGGCCGTCGACCCCAAGAAGCTGCTCGGCGAGTGGTCGGGCTGCATGACCCAGGAGAACTTCAACGCCGCGAACATGACGCAGGCGTGGTCCACGCTCGCCGCGGACAACCTGCAGAAGTGCATCAACTGCCACGGCGGTGGCATCGCCGGCTTCCTCGTCAGCACCAACGCCACGCAGTACTTCACGCTGATGACGCAGACGACCTCGTTCCTGCTCAAGTACTTCACCGTCGACACCGTCGCGGGCAAGGTCGTCGTCAACACCGGCGCGATGAAGTCGGCGAACATGCTCTCGGGGCACCCGCCGTTCAACCCGACGACGAACGCGGGCATGACCGCGCTCGGGAAGCTCTACGACTCGACGCTGGCGAAGAAGACGGCGGGCACGTGTGACCCGTCGCGCCTGAAGGACTGAGAGCCAGGCGACTAGCCGGCGTCCGCCGGCAGCCGCAGCACCAGCGCATCACCATCGACCGCGATCTTCGGCCAGCGCTCCGGCGCGAACCGCTCCACGGTCACCTCGAGCCCGGCTGGCGTCCCGATGACGTCGCCGGGCTCGATGCGTTCTCCCTCCGCGAGCGTCTGCGCCAGGTCGCGCAGGAACAGCGCGGCCTCCGCGGCTGCGTCGGGCACGATGCCGATGAGCACCAGGTCCGGGCGGCCGAACTTGCAGAGGCCCAGCGACCAGGCGGCGAGCGCCCGCCGATCGGGCTCCGGCTCGGGATCAAGCTCCTCGAAGAACAGCGTGACCTCGTGCATCACGTCGAAGCTGCGCTCGGGCGAGAGCGCGGCGACGTCGCTGCCCTGGTGGGCGCGCGCGGCGTAGACGTCGATCACGACCGCGGCGCCCTCCTCGCACACGCACTTCGCGAGCGCCCACGCCGCCTGCAGGTGGCCGAGGTCGTCCGGGTCGGCGAGGTCGGTCGTGATCACGTACGCGTGCTCGGCGGCGAGCGCCGCGGCGGCGGCCTCGGGGCTGAGGTCCTGCGCGATCAGCTCGGCGAACCGGCCGACCACCTCCGCGGTGAACCACGCCGGATCGTCGGCGCGGTCGCGCGCGACGAGCGACACGGCGGTGGCGCCTTCGCCCTCGTCCGGCATGCCGTGGCGGCGGATCGAAACCGGCAGCGGATCGGGCAGCCGCACCGGCGACAGCGCGAGCAGCGCGACCTTGCCCGGGCCTCCACCGACGACGTAGCGCTCGCGCGGCCAGGGCGCGGCCACTAAACGGAGGGCTCCCCGGGCGAGCTGGACCGGTCCGGCTCGGCGTACATCGCCTCGATCTGGGCCGCGTACTTCTCGGCCACGACCTTGCGCTTGAGCTTGAGGGTCGGCGTCAGCTCGCCGCTGTCGATCCCGAACTGCCGCGGCAGCACCGTGAACCGCTTGATCTGCTCGACGCGCGCCATGGTCTCGTTGACGCGATCGAGCTGCTCCTGGATCGCGGCGCGCACCGCGGGCGCGTCGGCGAGCGCGTCGGCGTCGGCCGCCCCGAGCTCCGGGGCGAGCTTGCGCGCGGCGACATCGTCGAGCGTGACGAGCGCCGTCAGGTACTTGCGGCGATCGCCGATCACGACCGCCTCCGCGACGACGGGCAGCTGCTTGATCGCGGCCTCGATGTTCTTCGGCGCGATGTTCTTGCCGCCCGCGGTGATGATGATCTCCTTCTTGCGGCCGGTGATCGAGAGGAAGCCATCGCGATCGATCTCGCCCAGATCGCCGGAGCACAGCCACCCGTCGGCGAGCGTCTCGGCGGTGGCCTCGGGCTCCTTGAAGTAGCCGAGGAACACGTTCGGCCCCTTGACGAGGATCTCGCCGTCCGGGGCGATCTTCACCTGGATCCCCGGCAGCGGCGGGCCGACGCTGCCGAGCTTCGTCCGGCCCGGCAGGTTGTACGACGTCGGGCCGGTGTCCTCGGACTGGCCGTAGATCTCGCGGATCGGTAGATCGAGGCTCGCGAAGAACTGCAGCACGTCGGGCGCGATCGGCGCGGCGCCCGAGAGCAGGCTGCGCGCGCGATCGAAGCCGAGCGCCTTCTTGAGCTTGCCGAGGGGGACGCGGTCGGCGAGCCGGTGCTGGAGCGCGAGCGCGGCCGGCAGCGGTGCGCCGCGATCGCGGAGCGCGTTGACCTCGGCGGCGGTCTTGCGGGCCCACGCGAGGAGCGAGCCGGAGATGCCCTGGACCGCGCCGAGCTTCTGCGCCACGCCCGCGTGGAGCTTCTCCCAGATCCGCGGCACGCCGAAGAACACTGTCGGCCGGGACTCCTTGAGGTTGTCGGCGAGCTTCTCGAGCGACTCGGCGTAGTACACCATGCTGCCGACCGTGGCCGGCATGTGGATCGTCGCCATCTGCTCGGCGATGTGCGACAGCGGCAGGTACGACAGCGAGACGTCTCCGTCGTGGCCGCCGCCGACGTCGGTCAGCAGGCGCGAGGTCCACGCCAGGTTCTCGTGCGAGAGCATCACGCCCTTGGGGGGCCCGGTCGTGCCCGACGTGTAGATGAGCGTCGCGAGATCGCCGGGCTCGAGCGCGTCCATGCGCGCGTCGAGCGCAGACTCCGGCGTCTCGGCGCCGCGCGCGAGGAATGCCTCCCACGACAGCACGTCACTGCCGGCGCCCTCGCCGGCGCTCTCGCCGGCGCCTTTGGTCGTCGCGCCGCGCATCAAGACGATCGTCTGGAGCAGCGGCAGGCGCGCGCGGACCTGCCTGACCTTCGCGAGCTGCGCCGCGTTCTCGACGAGGACGAGCTTCGACTCGCTATGGTGGATGATGTACTCGACCTCTTCGGGCGAGCACGTCGTGTAGATACCGGCGGGCGAGCCGCCCGCCATCATCGCGGCGTGATCGAAGATCACCCACTCGGGCCGGTTGAAGCCGAGCAGTGAGACCTTGCCGCCGCGCGGCAAGCCGAGCGCGATCATCGCGCGCGCGGCGGTGCGGGCCTCATCGGCGAACGCACGCCACGTCGTCGGCTGCCAGCGCCCGTCTGCCTTGTGCTGATACGCGATCGCCATCGGCCGCTGGCTCGCTTGTGCGAGGAGGCGGTGCGGAATGGTGTCGCGTGTTGGCATGGAGACGGGCGGCCAAGACTTCGCCTCGCGTCGCGAGGCGCGCGAAGACTAGCCCTTCGCCTTCCGCTTGCGGCCGCCGCCGCCGCCGCCACCGCCACCGCCACCGCCGCCGCTACCGGCGAAGTACGTGGTGGAGCGCTTCTGCCCCTTGGCGTGAATCGCCCCCTCCGCGAGCAGCTTGCGGATCGGCAGTGCGAGATCCTTGGTGGTGGTCCCGAGCTGTTTGTTGATCTGCTCGATCCGGAGACCGGGGTTCTCCTTCACGAACGCCTGGAAGCGCTCGGCGAGCTTGTCGAGCTCGTCCGGAGAGCGCTTGGCACCGCGGCCACGAACACGACCGGCGGCAGCGACGGGGGCAGCGGTAGCTCCTCGACGAGCTTCGCTACCGCTGAGGGCCGCCTCGAGAGTGTCGATGGCAGCGCGACGGGCAAGCTCGGTGATTTGCGCCACGAACCCCGCCACGACACGATTCATCTGGTTCTGAAAATCACTCATTCGATCATCCCTCGAGGTATTTGGATATACACTCAGTGATGGGGCTGAATGGACCATATTGCAGCCCCCGGCACAACTCCGGAGATCAAGGAATTTGAATCAAGATTCGTCCTGCTCCGCAAAAGTTGTGTAAATGGTGGACATCACTGAGGGGACGTATCTGAGGGGGCAGAGATCTCTACTGGCCCCGGTATATAACCGGGTAGTCGAGGACTCGGCTTCCCGGGCGCGCGGCGCCGTGCAGCACAGTCGTTCGTCGAGGGAGATGTAGTCACGGATCGCATCCTCACCGGAGCGGAGTGAGGCGCGTCTGCAATCGCAGTTCTCGACGGAGATCGGCGCGAAGACGGCGCGAAGACGGCGCGAAGACGGGCTCCGCGCGGTCGCCGCGCCGAGCGTCGCGTGGCCGGGAAGGCCCGTGCGCCCCCCCTGCGACGAAGGCGCGCACCCCAGGCGGCGGCGGCGGCGGCGAGGGCCTCTGGCCGGTCTGCGCGCCCGGTCTGCGCGCCCGGTCTGCGCGCTCGGCGCTGCTCGCCCGGCGCTGCCCGTCCGACTTCGCTCGCTCGCGTCGGGTTGCCTGGCGGCTCGCCCGAGCTGCTGCGCGGAGCCGGGCGCCGGGCGCGGCTCGAGGTGCTGCGCGGCAGCCGTGCGCGGGCGGGCGCGGCTCGACGGACATCGTCGCGCGGCGGACATCGTCGCGCGGCGGCTCGCTGGACGGCGTGCTGCCGTATCGCGCGGCGGTCCCGCCGCGCGAGGGTGCGTGCGCGAGCGCGCGGCCGGATTCGCAATCGCCGCCGGCCGCGGCTCCAGAGTCTCGAGCCCTGTCCGACACCGACGTTCTGAACAGATCGTTCCGGGGAGCGCGCGCGGTGGGGCCTTGATCAGCGCGTAGTCAGCTCCCCGATCGACATCGCGATCGACTCTGGGATCGACTACCCGGTGGCCGGCGCGCCCGGGGCGGCGCAGGTGCGAGCGCGGGTGTCGCGTGCTGAGTCGGCGGCGCCGAAAAAAAAGCGACCCGCCGGTGGCGGGCCGCTGATCGTGCGTCGAACGAGGCTGCGAGTGCGGGCTACGGGCGGACGCCCGCGTCGGCGATCTTCGTCGCCGAGAGCGCGTTCGTCCCGGTGAGCGTGGCGCCGTTGCCCGCGACGGGGGCCGTGCCGTCGAACCAGCTGCCGGTCACGTCGCCAGACACGCCGGGCTGCGTGTGGATGTCGATCTCGTTGTCGTACCAGTTGTTGTTCCTGAAGATCGCGTTCTGGCCGCCGTACAGCATCAGGCCATAGGGCGACGCGTTGATGTTGCTCTTCGTGATGTTGATCGTGTTCGCGTCACCGCTCGTGTGGATGTTGCAGTGCGTGGTGTCGGTCTGGCCCGGTGGCACGCCGATCTGCGAGTGGAGCATCGTGACCGAGCCGCCGTTCATGATGAGCAGGTCGCCTCCGGCGCGGGACATCAGCGTGTCCGTGATCGTCGTCGTCGAGCCGGGGTTGGTCTGGATGCTGCCGCGGGTCATGACCGCGTAGGTCAGATCGAGCTTGCCGGTGCTGCCGACGATGAGGCTGTACGTGTTGCCGTCGACGTTGGGCCCGAGCTGGACCTTGCTGGCCGAGGTGCCCTGGAACTTGAGCGTGCCCCGGATGTCGAGGCCGGCGCCGAGGCCCTCCTTGAACTTGATGATCGTGCCCGGCGCGACCGTGATCGTGACGCCAGCGTCGATGCGGGTGGTGGTCTGGCGATCGATGCCGATCAGCACCGTGCCGGTCCAGGTCGTGTCCGCCGCGATCACGCCGGTGAGCGAGCCATCGTTCACGCTGCCGCCGCCGCCCCCCCCGCCGCCGCCGTCGCCGGTGTCGTCGCCGCCGCCGCCACCGGACCCGTTCTCTTCACCGATGATGCAAGCCGCGAGCGGCAGACAGAGCGCGATCGACAGGAGGTTCCTCATGTCACGCGATTGAAGCAACGGTTGTGCCGGCTGTGCAAGAGCTGCACAGCTGGGTGTGCCCGAGATCATTGAGCTCCCCGCCAGGCCGAGCTGGGGCTCTCAGGCATGATCCAGGTCTGGGCACCTCACCCCCCGGGGGCCGTCACCCCGGGCGCCGGGGCGGCTGCGTCCGCCGGGAGGAGCCGGGCGTGCTACGTCCTTCCGCGTGGCGGAGCCCGCAGACGAGGCGCGTGGCCCGGCCGGCGATGAGGCCCAGATCGACGCGATCATCTCCCAGGGCCGCGCGACGCGCCGCCGGCCGGCGCGCGGCGCGTGGATCGCGGCCGCGATCGTCGGCGCGATCTGCGCCATCGGCTTCGTCCTCCTGCTCGTGCCAGGCGCCGCGCCGGGCGGCGATTCGAGCGATCGGCCCGCGGCGGACGGATCGGGCGCCGGGCCGCGGGCCGCGCCGCGCCGGACCGCGGGCCGCGCCGGGTGCGCTGGCGGCCTGGGCGTCGGCCTCGGGATCGGCCTCGGGATCGGCTTCGGGATCGGCTTCGCGATGGGGCGGCGTCAGGCGGGCCCGCGCGACCACTCCTCGCGGAGCAGCCCGTAGAACGCGACGTCGTGCAGCCGGCGCCCCTTGCGGATGTGGCGGCGCTTCGTGCCCTCGTTCATCATGCCGAGCTTGGCGAGCACGCGCATCGACGCGTCGTTGCCGAGGATCACCTGCGCGTAGATCCGCGCGAGCGCGAGCTGGCGGAAGCCGAATCCGACGGCCGCGACCACCGCCTCGGTCGCGTAGCCGCGGCCCCACGCTGGCGCCGCGAGCCAGTAGCCGAGCTCGGCGCGCCGGTCGCGCGTGTTGCGCCGGAGGCTGACGGTGCCGAGCAGCGCGTCGGGCGCCTCGCGGCGCGCGATCGCGAGCGTGACGCCGCGGCCGAGCTCCCACCACGCGATCCGGCCGGTGATCCAGCGCCGCGCGAGCGCGACCGGGTAGGGCGACGGCACCTCGATCAGGTAGCGCGCGACGCGCTCGTCACCGGCGCCTGCGGCCACCGCGGGCGCGTCGGCGAGCCGCAGCTCGCGGAGCAAGAGCCGCTCGGTGACGAGGACCGGCGGACGCGTGGCGCGCACGTCGATCATGATTCGATCACGAGGATTCGAGCGCGGTGATCGATACGATGATCGATACGGTGACCGATACGATGCTCGACAGGCGCCGCTACTCCACGGGAGGCGGGCGCGTCGCGTTGAACTCCTGCTTCGACACGCAGGTCTGGCGCGTGGCGCAGTCCGCGTGACCGTTGGTCGCGGCGCGATACTCGACGCGCCCCGCCAGCGTGTCGCCGTCCTGGGCCGCGATCACCTTGCCATTGTACGTGTACGCGCAGCCGCCGCTCGTCTTCTGCGCGGTGCCCGACACCGCCAGATCGACGTCGCTGCCGTCGACGTCGCCGGCGAACGTGTTGGTGCCGAGGATGGTCGCCACATACAGGCCGGGTAAGCCGTTGACGATCAGCGTGACGTCGCTGCCGGACTGCGTGACGGTCATCGTGGCGTTGTTCATCTCGTTCGCGGTCCAGCCGATACCGCACGGATCTGCCCCGTTGGTGATCGCCGCGGTGTAGTTGCCGGCGACGTTGGCGTCGCTGCACGCGGCAGCGCACACGAGGGCCATCCAAGCGATCGAGAAGCGTCGCTCCATGCGCGCCAGGATAGCCCGGCACGGTGCCCGAAAAGAACCCCGGCGCACGGCGCTGTGCGATAACCCTCGCTCGGGGGACAAAAGATGCCCCGCATCGCACACCGTGCCTATGATGCGGCCGCCGCCGCGTTGCTCTCGTGTGTCCTGACGAGCACCGCGGTCCACGCCGCCGTGCACGACGTCATCACTCACCGCTTCGAGAACGGCCTCACCCTGCATGTCGCACCCGAGCATCCGGCGCCGGTGGCGGCGGTGCAGGCGTGGATCGGCGTCGGTGCGGCGGATGAAGCGCCCCAGAAGGCGGGGGCCGCGCACTTGCTCGAGCACATGCTGTTCAAGGGTTCGACGAGCTACGGTATGGGCGAGCTGGCCCGCGCGATCGAGGGCGGCGGCGGCGAGATCAACGCGTGGACCGCGCTCGATCACACCGTCTATCACGCGGTCCTCGGCGCGGGGCACCTGGGCACCGCGATCGACGCGCTCGGCGACATGCTGACCGCGCCGCGCATCGATCCCGAGGCGCTCGAGCGCGAGCGCGAGGTCGTGCTCGAGGAGCTCCGGCAGGGCAGCGACGATCCGGCGCGCGCGGTCGCGCAGAGCCTGTTCGCCACCGCGTACGCCGCGCACCCGTACCGCCGCCCGGTGATCGGCACCGCCGAGACGGTGCGCCGGATCGGCGAGCGCGAGCTGGTCGACTTCTTCCGCAGCTACTACACAGCCGACAACCTGACGCTCGTCGTGGCCGGCGACGTCGACCCCGAGCGCGTGCGGCGCGACGCCCTGCGCCGGTTCCGCGCGATGCCGTCGGGGCGGCCGGCGCGCTGCACCACCGCCGAGCCGGAGCAGCTGGCGCCGCGCGCGAGCTGCTCGCGCCGCCCGCTCGGCGAGGCGTACCTGGCGCTCGGCTTCCACGTGCCGGCCGCCCGCCACCCCGATCTCGCCGCGCTCGACGTGGCCGCGATCCTGCTTGGCCAGAGCGAGTCGGCGCGGCTGCCGCGCCTCCTGCGCGACCGCGATCAGCTCGTGACGTCGGCCTACGCGAACGTGCACGCGCTGCGCGATCCGGGCCTGCTCGTCCTGTCGGCGACCTCGCGCGGGCCCCTCGCGGTCCGCGCGATCGGCGCGCTCGCCGATCACGCGCGCGCGCTCGCCGACGACCTGTCGCCCGGCGAGCTCGACAAGGCGCGGATCGCGGCCGAGACCGCGTTCGTGCGCCAGCTCGAGACGGCGCAGGGCCGCGCTCGCTCGCTCGGCTGGCACGCGACGGCGGCGGGCGATCCGCAGTTCGGCCACGTCTACCTCGACCGGATCCGCGCGGTGCGCCGCCACGACGTGGCAGGCGTCCTGCGCCGCTACCTGCGCGCGGAGAACGCGAGCGTCGCGGCGATCCTGCCGGCGCCGGGCGCCGGGCGCGGGGCGCGGGCAGCGCGGGCAGCCGCGCCCGCGCCGCTCCCCGCGTCGCTCCCCGCGTCGCTCCCCGCGAACCCGGACGCCGCGTTCCAGCGGCGCGCCGAGCTGGCGATCCGCCGCTCGCTCGCGACGCCGCCGCTCGCCGCGGGCAACGCGCCCGTCGAGCGGCGCGTCGCGCTCGGGAACGGCATGGTCCTGCTCGTGCGGCGCGATCCGTCGGTGCCGGTCGTGGCGATGCGCGGCGTGTGGCGCGGCGGCCAGCGCGTCGAGGACGCCGCGCACGCCGGCGCGTCGACCCTGCTCGCGCGCATGCTGACGCGCGGCTGCGGCGAGCTCGACGCGGGGCAGGTCGCCGACCGGATCGATCACCTCGGCGGCGCGCTCGCCGGCGTGGCCGGCCGCAACAGCTTCGGGCTGACCGCCGAGTGGCTCGCGCGGTCGTGGCAGCCGGGCCTCGATCTGGTCGCCGACTGCGTCCTCTCGCCGGCGCTGCCCGTCAGCGAGCTCCAGCGCGAGGCGCGGCTCCTGCTCGAGGACCAGGCCGCCCAGCTCGGCAGCCCGACGCAGGTCGCGTTCCGGCTGTTCAGCGAGGCGCTCTACGGCGAGCACCCGTACGCGCGCGACATCCTCGGCACGCCCGCCTCGATCGATCGCCTGTCGCGCGCCGAGCTCGTGGCGTTCTACCGCGACCGCTACCCGATCTCGGGCCTCGTGCTCGCGGTCGTCGGCGACGTGGACGTCGACGAGGTCGTGGCGTACGCCCGCGCGCGCTTCGAGCGGGCGCCGAAGGCGCGGCCCGCGCCCGTCCTGCCGCCCGCGGCGCGCGCGCCCGCGGCGGCCGAGGTCTACCGCTACCTCGATCGCGCGCAGTCGCACCTCGTGGTCGGCTTCCCGGGCGCCACGCTCGACGCGCCGGATCGGTTCGCGCTCGAGGTGCTGGTCGCGATCCTGGGCGGCCAGAGCGGGCGGCTGTTCGTCGAGCTGCGCGAGAAGCGGGCGCTCGCGTACCGCGTGTCGGCGCACTCCGTCGAGGGCGTCGATCCGGGCTTCGTCGCGGTCTACCTGTCGTGCGCGCCCGACAAGCTCGACGACGCCGTGGCCGCCGTGCGCGCAGAGCTCGAGCGCGTGCGCGCGTTCGGCGTCACCGCGGCCGAGCTCGAGCGCGCGCGCAGCTACCTGATCGGGAGCCACCAGATCGCGATGCAGCGCCGCGCCGCGGTCGCGAACGCGATGGCCTACCACGAGGCGTACGGGCTCGGCTGGCAGGCGTGGACCGGCTACGACGCCGCGATCCGCGCCGTGCGCCCCGAGGACGTCGCCGCCGCGGCGGCCACGTACCTGCGCCCCGATCGCATGATCGTCGCGACCGTGCAGCCGCCCTCGGCGAGCCCCGCTGCCCAGAAGCGATCGCAGACGCCCGTGCCGCGGTCGCGCCCGGCGCCTGCCCGCCCCCCCGCCCGCCGCCGGCCGAGCTCGTGATCGAGGGCGATCGCGATCGCTCGCCCGCAGCGCGGCGAGGGCGGGCCGCCCTGGTCCGCGCGGCTCCCCGGCGGGTGGTCCTGGCCCGGAGGTCGCGGCTGGTGCAGCGGCTGCAGCCGCGGCCACAGCGGCCCTGGTGGGGGCACGGCGAGCTCGCAGCGAGCTTCGTGCTCGTCTTCCCGCTGCTCCTCGCCTACGAGGTCGGCGTCCTGTTCGCCGGCTCGGTCAACGGGGCCGACGTCGTCACGCGCCTCCTGTTCGCGGCGCTCGGCCGCCCGGCGTACCTCGCGCTCCACGCGGCGACCGCGATCGGCTTTCTGCTCTGGATCCGGCGCGGTGACCGCTGGTCCACGCTGCGCCTCGAGGTGGCGGCGCCGGTGATCCTCGAGGCGGCGCTCTACGCGCTCACGCTCGGCGGGCTGATCTCGCTCGTCCTCGATCGCGTGCTGGGCCTGGGGGTCTCCGCTGCCTCGGTCATCGGCGCGCTCGGCGCCGGCATCCACGAGGAGCTCGTGTTCCGGCTCGCGCTGCTCGGCGGGCTGGTCGCGCTCGCGCAGGACGCGGCGGCGGCCGCGCCTGCATCGCTCTGTGCGCGGCGGCCGCGCCTCGTGCTCGCCGGCGCGCTCGCCCTCTCGTCGGTCGCGTTCGCGGCCCTACACCACGTCGGCGCGCACGGCGAGCCGTGGACAGCGCACGCGCTGGCGTTCCGCGCGCTCGCCGGCGTCGCGTTCGGCCTGATCTTCTGGTTCCGCTCGCTCGCGCACGCGGTGTACGCGCACGCGATCTACGACCTGCTCGTCTACTGGCGGCCGTAGGCGACGCGCTCCGGCCGCCGCCGCGGGCCGCGGCGGGTCACTCGAGGCCGACGGCCGGGCCGTCGAGGTCCATGCGCCCGACGTAGAGCTCGAACTTCACGCGCTTGATCTGGTCCTGGTTGGCCTGCGACGGCAGGACCTGCAGCGACGCGAGGCCCATCTCGTACATGTTGATGCTGAAGATCGCCTTGTCGCGCTGCGGGTTCAAAAACTCGATCGAGCCGGTCTTCTGCGCCTTCGGATCCGACTGCCCCTTCATCACGTACTGATCGTGCCACTTGAGCAGCTTGTCGGCGTACTCGAGCGCGATCGTGCCGGTGATGTTCGGGAACTCGATCTTCGTCGGCTCGATCTGCGGGAACCGATCCTGGCCCGTGTAGAGCTTCTTCACGCCCTGCTTGATCGTGAAGGCCTCGATCTTGTTCGTGTACTTCATCTCGTCGATGCCGTCGATGTTGAGGCGGAAGCCCGACGACATCCACATCTTCTGCTTCTTGCCGAGGTTGCCCTGCGCCATCGCGCTGCCCGGGAGCTTCGTGGCGCGCACGAACTCCGGCTGGATCTTGATCTTCATGTACGCCGCCTCTTTCGACGAGCCGTCGAGGGCGGGGAACGAGGTCTCGGTGATCAGCGCCTCGCGGAACTCGTGCTCGAACGTCTTCTTCAGGTTGAAGTTCGCGTGGCTGATCGAGCCGTTGCGGCGGTCGTACTTCTTCTTCCACGAGCCCTGGATCCAGCGCAGGATGTCGTTCGCGCCGGAGATGCCGAAGTCGATCGTGAACGGATCGATGTCGACGACGGACGTGTGCTTGATCCGCTGGTTCGCGGGCCCGACGGGCTCATCGACGAGCTGAGCCTTGGCGAACCCACCGTCGACCGACTTCAGGTATGCGGTGGACGCATGGCCGTCGATCAACAGCTCGAAGTGGCCGGAGGTGTACGAACGCTTGTCCAGGGTCATGGGCGAGCCTCAGCTTAACGCAACCTCTTACGGACGCTGGCGCCTGGATCCCCCCGACGAGGTCCGCGGCTCCCACGCAAGACGGAGGGCCTGCGATCCCCAGCGAGCTTCGTACCCCCAAACGCACGTGATCTTGCCCCATTAAGCGAGCCGCCCGGAGCCGGACGGTCGGGCTTTACGTGCGTGGGCCGGCACGGGGCTTGTACAATCGGCCCACCATGCGCGTGCCGGCTCTGCTCCTCGTCCTCTTGCTCGCGATCGCGGGATCGACCTCCGAGAGCCGTGCGGAGAAGGTCAAGACCAACCAGGCCACCAGCCTGCTCAGCCGGCCAGGCGAGCGCGGCAAGGTCTTCCTGACCGTGCCGGTGGGCAAGGTGATGACCGTCCTCGCCAAGGACGGCCGGTGGCTCAAGGTCCGGGTGATGGGCCGCACCGGCTGGGTGCCGCGCAGCAAGGTGGACGTCAGCGACGAGATCGCGCGCAACACGCGCCGGCGGCCGTTCGTGGACGGCCGTGGCAAGGGCCGCGGCTTCGGCGGCGAGGAGGGGCCGGACGATCGCGTCGGCGCGGACGCCATCGGCGGCGGCGTGGAGCCGAACACCGACGAGGGTGACGAGGGCGGCGGCGGCAAGTCCGGCGGCGGTGGCGGCGGCAAGTCCGGCGGTGGCGGCGGCAAGTCCGGCGGCGGCGGCAAGTCCGGCGGCGGCGGGGGCGGCGAGGACGAGGGCGACGAGGGCGGCGGCGAGGGGGACGACGGGGACGGCGACACCGTCGTGATCGACGAGGAGCCCTCCGAGTCGCGGGCGACCGCGCGCGTGAAGGCCAAGATCGTCGCGCTCGCGGAGCCGTCCGAGGAGGCCGACGAGAGCTTCGCCGCGACGCCAGGCATGACGCTGTACCCGACCGGCAACAAGCAGGGGAAGTACACCGAGGTCGAGAACGACGACGGCGATCTCGGCTACGTGCCGACGTCCTCGCTGGAGATCGAGGAGCCGGCCGGCGAGGTCGAGGGCGGCGGCGAGGGCGACGGCCCGGCGAGGCAGCGCCAGATCGATGCCCGGGCGCGGCTCGGCGTGACCTTGCTCTCGCAGTCTTCGAACAAGGGCGGCGGCGTCAGCACGTCGGCGGTGACGCTCGCGCTCGGCGGCGCGTACCTCCGGCCGTACAAGGCGAAGTTCATGGTCGGCGGCGAGCTGACGTACGACTACGCCAAGGCGATCCCGGGCATCAAGAACCCCGACGGCATGGGCACCACGAGCATCGGGCTCCACAACCTGCGGCTCCGCGCGCTCGGCGGCTACGACCTGAAGAAGTCGAACGGGATGACCCTGTTTGGCCGGCTCGGGTTCCACTACCAGTCGTACCAGGTCGCCGACGTC
This sequence comes from Kofleriaceae bacterium, assembly GCA_035558535.1. Lineage (GTDB taxonomy): Bacteria > Myxococcota_A > Polyangia > Haliangiales > Haliangiaceae > JABFXX01. Next base: position 16,089 of record DATMCI010000049.1, on the reverse strand, counting down.
GGGGACCTGACGAAGAACAAGGCGAAGCTGGCGTCGGAGATCATCCGGGCGCCGGCGCTCGGCTTCGGGATCGCGATCCCGCAGCTGACCAAGAAGATCGGCCTTCGGGCCAGCCTCGACGCGATCCTGTTCTCGAGCGTCTCGCAGACCAAGGGCCTCGAGGACGGCGCCGGCCCCGGCGCGAGCGGCGCGCTGCTCGAGGCCGGCATGACGTACCGCTGGAAGAAGGACCTCGACATCCTCGTGACGTACGACCTCACGTACTTCTCGATGTCCTTCGGGGCGGCGGTCCCGGGGTCGATGCGGCCGATGGGCGGCAACGTATCGCGCGGCGATCAGTTCCACGCGTTCACGTTCGGCCTCGGCAAGGCGTTCTAAACTGAGCCGGGCTGCGCCGGGCCGCGCCGGGCGCGCGCCGCCGCGGCGGCTACGGCACGAGCTTGTAGCCCAGGCCGTAGACGGTGAGGATGTGCCGCGGGCTCTTCTGGTCCTCCTCGAGCTTGCGGCGCAGCTTGACGATGAAGTTGTCGACGGTGCGGCTCGTCGGCGAGGCCTGGATGCCCCACACCTTCTCGAGCAGCTCGTCGCGCGAGACCGTCTCGTCGTGCCGCTCGCGCAGGAGCTTTAGCACCTCGAGCTCGTAGAACGTGAGCCGCTTGCTGGTGCGGCCCTTGCTCATCGTGTGCTTGCGCGCGTTGATCGTCCACGAGCCGATCGTGAACGTCTCGTCGGCGTGCGACGACATGCGCGCCTGCCGGCGGAAGATCGCGTTGATGCGCGCGATCAGCTCGGCGATCGAGAACGGCTTCGTGACGTAGTCGTCGGCGCCCGCCGCGAGGCCGCGGACCTTGTCGGACTCCTGCGCCTTCGCCGTCAGGATGATGATCGGGACGGTCTCGTCGCGCTGGCGCAGGGTCTCGCAGACCCGGTAGCCGTTGTCGTCGGGGAGCATCAGATCGAGCAGCACGCAGTCGGGCGCCCAGTCCATCGCCGCCGCCAGGCCCTCGGCGCCGGTGCCGCGCGCCTGCACCTCGAAGCCCTCGAACTCGAGCGCGTCGCGCAGCCCGCGCACGATGTCCGGCTCGTCCTCGATCACGAGGATGCGCTTCTTCGTGGCCTCCGTCTCCGCCTGGGTCACTGCGTCCTCTGCGCCTGGGCGCGTGGGCTAACTCTTACCACCGATCGGAAGCCAGATGCTGAACGTGGAGCCCTCGCCCGGCTGGCTGGTGACCGTCACGTCGCCGCCGTGCGCGCGGGCGATGTGCTGGACGAGGGCGAGCCCGATCCCCGAGCCCCGGATCGGCTTCAGGCGGATCGCGCGGGCCCGGTAGAACCGATCGAAGATCTGCTCGTGCTCGTCGGGATCGATGCCCGGCCCCCAGTCGCGCACGGCCAGGACGACGCGGTCGTCCTGGCGGGCGAGGTCGATCTCGATCTTCTTGCCCTCGGCGGCGTACTTGACCGCGTTGTCGATCAGGTTCAGCACGGCCACCGTGAATGCGTTCGCGTCGAGCCGGACCGGCGGCACCTCCTCCGGGAGCGTGCTCGCGAGCGTCATCGCCGCGGCCGCCACGCGGCGCCCGGAGAGATCGATCGCCCGCTCCACGACCTCGCGGAGATCGACCTCGTCCTCGAACTCGTACATGTCCGCGCCGCGCTCGATCTTCGCGAAGTCGAGGACGTTGTCGATCAGCCGCCCGAGCCGCACGCTCTCGCGCCAGATGATCTCGGCGTACTCGTGCGCCTGCTCGGCGCTCTTGGTCCGCCCCAGCGCGAGCAGCTCGCCGAACATCGAGATGATCGAGAGCGGCGTCTTCAGCTCGTGCGACACGTTCGAGATGAACTCGCTCTTGAGCGCGCTGAGCCGCCGCTCGCGCCGGATCGCCGCGCCGAGCAGGAGCAGGCCGCCGAGGATGACCGCGACGGCGCCGCCGATCAGGATCGAGTTGATCATCCGCTTGCGGCGCATGAGATCGAGGTCGCCGATGTCCTTCTGCGCGACGCGCAGCGAGAAGCCGTCCCACGTCGAGGCGAAGCGGCGCTCGACGACGAGGCCCTCGCCGATGTCGCGGAACGGCGGGCCGCAGCGCAGCTGGCCGCGGTCGTCCACGACCTGGTAGAGGCGCTTGCTCTCGTCCGTGATGAAGAAGAACTGCTCGCACAGCCGCACGAGGTGGAACAGGTCGTCCTCGATCAGGATGTAGAAGGTCCGCCCCTCGGACACCCGGCGCATGAACGAGAACAGGTACGGCCGGTCGAGGTTCAGATAGAGGTGGCCGCGCTCGCCCAGCGGCTGGCGGGCGAGCGGCAGCTGCGGCAGGACGTTCGCGAGCAGCCAGTCGCGGAACGCCTTGGCCTGCTTCTCCGGCTGGGTCGAGACCGAGCCGGACGGGACCAGGTTCAGCTGCTCGTCCAGGACGATCACGCTGACCACGCCCGCGCCCGAGGTCTCGACCTTCTTCTGCAGGCGCGGCAGCTCGTCCAGCTCGATCTCGCGCATGAGCTTCTCGTCGGCGTCGTCGATCAGGAACTCGATGTTGAGGACCTTCTCCTCGGCGAGGTCCTCCATCAGCGCGAGCTCGCGATCGCGCGAGGTCTCGCCGCTGGTCGCGGCGTAGCCGTAATATGCGAGGGCCACCGCGGCGGCCAACACCGCGAAGATCAAGGCATTCAGGAGCAACAGCCGCCGCACGTGGCCCGGGATCCTGCCACGTCCGGGTGCACTTGTAAGTCCCCAAGGTTGCTAGCGGACAGTGAATTGTGTTAGAGGGCAAACAGAAGGCTTGCACAAATCCGGAATTCTGGATCGCGAGGCCTTTCCAATACTTACGGCGACGCGCTCGTTTCAGAAGAGGCAGGGATGGATTCCATCTTCGAAGAAGACGCCGATGAAGTGGGTGGAGAGATCGAAGCGTACTGCCCTTCACCTAGGTGCAAGGCGGACACGACTCACACCATCATCAGCATGTACGAGGACGAGGTGCGCCGGGTGCAGTGCGTGGTGTGTGGCGAGGTGCACGCGTACCGCAAGCCACGGGGCGATTCGCCCGAGGACGGCGAAGGTGCCGCCGCCAAGCGGGCGCCGCAGAAGCGGGTGACCTGGGACGACGCGATGGCGCGGGCGACCGAGGGGGACCTGGCGAACTGCCGGCCGTACTCGATCCGCGACGCGTACGAGGAGGGCGACGTCGTCCACCACCCAGTGTTCGACATCGGCTTCGTGACCGAGCTGCTCCCCGACAACAAGGTCGAGGTGATCTTCCGCGACGGCGGCTCGCGCATCCTGGTCCATAACCGCGGCGATCTCGCGTCGCGGATGCCGGACATCAGCGAGATTCCGGCGCCGCGCGAGTCGAAGAAGAAGAAGCGGGCGAAGAAGCCGGATCAGCCGGCGCAGCCGGTGGCGGCGCGCACCAAGGCCGAGGTCGAGGCCGCGGTGCTGCGGGCGCGCGAGGCCGCGCAGGCTCGCATGGATGAGGCTCAGAAGACGGTCGACGAGCGCAACAAGAAGCTCAAGGCGGACGCCAAGAAGACCGGCAAGACCGGCGGCAAGGCGGCCGCGCCTGCGCCTGCCAAGGGCGCGGCGCCTGCGAAGGGGGCCGCGCCTGCCAAGGGCGCGGCGACGCCTGCCAAGGGGGCCGCGGCTGCCAAGGGCGCGGCGGCGCCTGCCAAGGGGGCCGCACCTGCGAAGGGCGCAGCGCCTGCGAAGGGCGCAGCGCCTGCGAAGGGCGCGGCGCCTGCGAAGGGGGCCGCGGCTGCCAAGGGCGCGGCTGCCAAGGCTCCGGCCAAGGGAGCGAAGGCCGCCAAGCCGGCGAAGGCGACGAAGCCGGCCAAGGCGACGAAGCCGGCCAAGAAGCCGGCGAAGGCCGCCAAGAAGCCGGCCAAGAAGCCGGCGAAGGCCGCCAAGAAGCCGGCGAAGGCCGCCAAGCCGGCCAAGAAGAAGAAGAAGAAGTAACGCCGGCTCGCAGCCGGCCGAAAGCTAATCCGGCGGCTCGAGCACGAGGTTCGCGGCGTCCTCGCGCAGGATCCGCCGCACGATGTCGTCGATCGTGTCGCCGCGCTCGATGCTCTTCTGGTAGTGCACGCGTAGATCCTCGTACTTGAGGTACGCGGGCGAGAACTCCTCGAACGACAGCTTCTTGATCAGCCGGCCGCCGAACTTCGCGAACGCGCCCACGGGGAGATCACCGAGCGCTCGCTCGAACCGCTCGAGGTACTCGTGATAACGGCCGTGCAGATCCTCGCTCACGAGCCGCAGTATGGCCCAGCGGCCTACTGATGCGGAGTCGGGAGCTTGTCGAGATCGATCTGCGACAGCGCGATCCGGATCAAGTGACTCTTGTTCGCCTTGGTCCACCCGCGCCGCTTCAGCTCGGCCACCTTGGCCTCGAGCTCCTCGAGGTCGCGCGTGTACATCGAGATGCAGATGATCTTGTAATGCGTCGGGCGCGCCTGGCTCTTGCTCGCGCGCCGCGGCGCGATCGTGGCCTCGTCGCGCGCGCGGCGCCCGTAATATTCTTCGCTGAGGATCGCGTCGGCATCGCTCAGTGGATCGTGGGCCATCAGCTTGTCTTCCTTCATCGGGTTCTCGGGGTTCTCGGGGTCCTCAGGGTCCTCACGCGACGACCGCGGGGCTCGGCTCGGCGTGCACGAGCGGTGCGGGCTCGTGGAACGCGGTCGTCGACTGCACCCAGTCGCAAACTCGGTTGTAGTCCACCGCGCCGTGCGAGGTCGGCGCGTACTCGAAGATGGTCTTCCGGTGGCTCGGCGCCTCGGCGAGCCGCGTGTTGAGCCGGACCGGCTCGAGGCACTTGTTCTTGAAGTGCGACTGCAAGGTCTCGAGCACCTCGCGCGCGAGCCGCGTGCGGCCGTCGTAGAACGTGGGCAGCACCGCGGACACGCGCACCGCGTGGCCGAGGTGGCGCTCGACGTCCTTGATCGTGCGCAGCACCTGCTTGACGCCGACCAGCGCGAGGTAATCGCACGTGACCGGGATGAGGACCTCGTCGACGTACGACAGCGCGTTCTGGTTCAGGAGGTTCAGCGACGGGCCGCAGTCGATGATGACGTAGTCGTAGCGCCGCGACACCGCCGCGAGGCTCAGCCGCTTGCTCAGCATGCGCGCGCGGACGTCGACGTGCTGGCGCGCGAGCCAGATCTCGGCCGCCGCGAGCGTCGCGTCGGACGTGATCACGTCGAGGTGCTTCCGGACCGGCACGCTCGCGTCGTCGGGCTCCAGCTGATCGACGATGACGTGGTAGAGCGACTTCTCGCCGGCCACGCCGAGCGAGACGCCGACGTTGCCCTGCGCGTCGGTGTCGACCAGGAGCACCTCGTGCTCGCGCTCCGCGAGGCCGGCCGCGAGGTTGACCGCGGTCGTCGTCTTCCCGGTGCCGCCCTTCTGGTTCAGGATCGCGACGCGGCGCGCGCGCCGGGTGCGGAACGCCTCGTCCCCCAGGCCGTGCTTGCGGCACGGGAGCGAGCAGAACAGACGCTGCCCGTCCGGTGTCACGGCGATCTGGAACACGAACGCGGGCTCGAACGCCTGCCCGCATGCGCTGCACGTCTTCTCCATGGCCTTATCGAAGAGGCATCGTCGAGGCGGGGGCAACTTTTCGGCGCTATAGTCAGCGCTGTGGCGGAGCCGCTGGCGCGACAGGTCGTGGCCACCGGGACGAGCGCGGAGCGCGTCGCGGCCGAGCTCGTCGAGCGGCTGCGCGCGCCCGATCTGCGCCTCGCGATCGTGGTTGCGGACTGGCGGCTCGAGCCGGCCGTGATCGCGCGCGTCACGCAGCGCGGGCTCGCGCCGGCTCCCGTGGTCGGCGGCACCACGATCGGCGTGATCGCGCCGTCCGCAGGTGGCGGCGGCGGCGACGCGCGCGGCGGCCCCGGCCCCGAGCTCGCGGCCGCGGGCCTCGGCCTCTACGGCGACTGGTTGCGGGTCGGCATCGGCCTGGCGACCGATCTCCCGCGGTCGGCGCTCACGCGCAGCCGCGACGCCGTCGAGGAGGCCGCCGCCGCGCTCGGCACGTCGGCGTCGCTGCTCGATCCGGCGCGGCACGTCGGCATCACGATCCTCGATGGCAGCTGCGGGCACGAGGAGGCGTTCTGCATCGGCTCGGCGGCCGCGGCGCCGCAGATCCGCGTGGTCGGCGGGTGCGCCGCGATCGAGGTGCCGTCGCCGCGCCGGGCGCACGTCTGGTGCCGCGGCGAGGCGCTCCCGGACGCCGGCGCCGTGGTCGTCCTGGCGACCGAGCTGCCGGTGTACGCGATCACGTCCACGCACCTGCGCCCCACCGACGTAAAGACGGTCGTGACCGGCGCGTCCGGCCGCGTGATCACCGAGCTCGACGGCCGCCCCGCCGCCCGGCGCCTCTACGATCTCGTCCGCCGGCTCGGCGACGAGCCCGAGCGGCCGGAGCAGCCGCTCGCCACGCGCTACGCGTTCGCGCGCTATATCAGCCGCGTGCCATACGTCCGGTCGATGGTGTACCTCGACGGCGATCGCATCGTGCTCGCGGGCGGCGTCGAGACCGGGCACGTCCTGCGCCTCATGCGCACCGGCGACCTGATCGGCACGACGCGCCGCGATCTCGCCCTGGCCGCCGACCGCGTCGGCGGGGCGATGGCGGCGCTGCTCGCGATGTCGTGCATCGGCCGGCACTGGGAGGCGGCCGAGCGCGGGATCGCGCACGAGCTCGCCGAGGTCTACGCGGCGTACCCGACGATCGGCTACCAGAGCTCCGGCGAGCAGTCCGGGATGCTGCTCGTGAACCACTCGCTGACCGCGCTCGCGATCGGAGCGCGGCGATGAGTGAGCCGGGGCGCGAGTCGGGGCGTGAGCCGGAGCGCGAGCCGGGGCGTGAGCCCGGCGAGGGCGGCGCTAGCGGCGCCGGCGCCTCGGCGGAGGAGCGCATCGCCGTGCTCGAGGGCGAGCTCGCCGCGGCCCAGCGCACGATCGACGTCCTGATCGCGCGGCTCGAGCGCGCCGGCACCGCCACGCCGACGCAGGCCGAGCTGTTCGACGCCGCCGTGCGCCTCGGCCAGGTGCTCGAGGTGCGCACGCGCGAGGTCGAGGACGCGCGCGCCGAGTTCCGCGCGCTGCGCTCGAACCTGGACCAGATCGTCCGCCAGCGCACGCGCGCGCTCGCCGAGTCGGAGGCGCAGCTGCGCGTGAAGAACGCCGAGCTCGAGCGGCAGAGCAAGATCAAGGCGGAGTTCATCTCGATCGCGGCGCACGAGCTGCGCACGCCGCTCACGAGCATCGTCGGCTACCTCGATCTGTTCTCGGAGGGCCGGTTCGGCGAGCTGTCGCCGCTGATCGCGCGGCCGATGGCCTCGGTGCGCCGCAACGCGCACCGCCTGAAGCGGCTCGTCGACGACATGCTCGACGTGAGCCGGATCGAGTCGGGCCGGATGGTGCTGCGGCGCGAGAGCGTCGTGGTCGGCGACGTCGTGCGCGACGTGGTGACCGAGCTCCTGCCGCTCGCGAACGCGCGCAAGCAGCGGGTCGTCACGAACATCGAGCGGATCGAGCCCATCGACGCCGACCGCGACAAGCTGCACCAGATCGCCGTGAACCTGGTCTCGAACGCGATCCGCTACACGCCGGAGCAGGGCGAGATCAGCATCGGTGTCGACGAGGCGCCGCGCGAGCGCTACCCCGGCGGCTGGGCGCGGCTGCGCGTGCGCGACAACGGCGTCGGCATCGCCGAGGAAGATCGCGCGCGGATCTTCGATCCGTTCCTGCACGCGCAGCCCGTCAAGCACCACACGTCGGCGGGCCCCGACTCGGCCGGCCTGGGGCTCTACATCGCGCGCGGCCTGATCGAGCTGCACGGCGGCCTCATCACGGTGGACTCGCAGCCGCACGTGTTCACCGAGTTCACGGTGCTCCTGCCGTTCCGCCAGCGCGCGCGCCCGGGCCCCGACTCCGAGCCGCCGGCCCGGAAGCTGGCCGGCCCGGACGGCTGACCGGTCCGCGGCGGGCGCGGCGGGCACGGTGGGCGCGGTGGGCGCCTTACTCCTCGTCGAGGTGGCCGGTGAGCCGCAGCTTGTTGCGGGCGGCCTTGGCGAGCTTGCTGCGCGGGCGCTCGTCGATGATGCCCTGGAGCAGCTCGGCGCCGAGGTCCTCGTGCGCGCCGTCGCCGGACTCGATCAGGCGGAAGCCCAGGGCGTAGATCGTCTCGTCGGAGACGTCCTGCTCGCGGTTGAGGCGCTTGGCGACCGGGAAGCCCTTGGCGGCCAGGCGCGAGAACTGATCGAAGATCGGATCGTCGGCGCGGGCGGTGCGGATGATGCCTTCGCCGGCGGCGTCGAGCGCGAGCAGGGCCAGGAAGAAGCGCTGCTCGTCGTCGATCGCGGCGTCGAGGTCGGCGCGCGGGCGGAGCAGGGGCTTCAGGCTCACGAACGCCTCGACTGACTTGCCGGCGCGGTGGAGGCGGCGGGCGCGGTCGAACACGAGCTCGACGTGGCGCGCGGGCGCGAGGTCGGCGATGAGCTCGGCCCAGGTGCGCTCGAGCGCGAGCTCGGCGGGGGTGGACTTGCCCTTCGCGGTGCGCTCCGCCGAGGCGTGGACGGCGTCGACCAGCTCGTCCACGGCCAGGGCCGAGACGTGGCCGCGGTGCGCGCGCAGCGCGGCGGCGTAGCGGCGGGCGAGCTGCTCGTCGGTGGTGGCGAGCAGCGCGCGCGTGAGCGGCAGGACCGCCTCGGGCGTCCGGGCGAGGCTGCGGGCGGCCGCGTCGCGCGCCGTGGGGTCCTCGCCGCCGAGCGCCGCGACCAGCGTCGAGACGACGGTGGCGCCGCCGCCTGCGGGCACGCGCTCCTGCACGAGCTTCTGCGCGAACGCGTGGCGCCCCTTGGCGAGCGCCGCGAACGGCTCGGCCATGGACTCGGGGATCCGCGCGCCGTGCAGCGTGTCGACGGCGGCCTGGGCGACGGCCGCGTCCTCGCCGTCGGCCAGCTGGATCAGCGTCTCGATCGCCTTCTCGGTGCCGCCCCCCTCGCTCTGCGCGAGGATCCGGCGGAGCCCGGCGATCGCCGCGAGCCGGATCGGCGCCGGCTGCTCGGGGCCGGTGTGCTTGGTCAGGACGCCCTGCGCCGAGGGGCGGGCGAGGTAGCCGGTCAGGCGGAGCAGGCCGCCGAGCTCGCTGGCCGCGCGCGTCACGTCCGGATCCTTCATCGGATCGACCACCGCCGCCGCGGCGGGGGCAGCCGCAGCGTCCGCGGCCGTCTCCGCCGCGTCCGCCGCGCCATCGCTGGCCTGCTTGATTCGCTTCGCTTCCTTGCTTGCCTCTTGCTTCGCCCCTTTCGCTCCCTTCGCCCCCTTCGCGTCTTGCTCTGCCTTACCCGCCTTGCCCGCCTTGCCCGCCTTGTCCGCCTTCGCCGCCTTCGCGGCGGCGGCCGCGGCCGCCTGATGCGCCTTCTCCGCCTTGGCCACCGCCTTCGCCAGCTCCTTGCCGGCGGCGGTGGTGCGGGCGAGCGAGAGCTTCTCGATCAGCTTGATGAGCTTCTCGTTGAGCTTCTCGTTGCCCTGCTCGATCTCGTGACGCACGAGCTGGAGCACCTGCTCGCCGAGCTCGGGATCGGCGAGCTGACCCAGCACCGCCTCCACGGCGGGCTGCGTGCCGCGGCGCAGCAGGAGCTGCGCGATGACGCGCCGCGCGGCGACCGGGCCGGCGCCCAGCTCCGTGCGCAGCGCGTCCTCGGCGTCAGCCCCCTGTTCGGCGAGGACCTGCGCGGCGCGCTCGGCGAGCGCCTCGTCATCGCCCGAGAGGAGCGGCACGAGCCGCGCCGCGATCCCGCTCGCGCCCATGCCGGCGAGGCCCTCGAGCGCGATGCGTCGGACGCCGCGGTCTGCGTCGGAGAGCCGGCCCGCCAGCGCGGCTTCGACGGAGCGGTCGCCTTTTCCGACGGCGGCGAGCACCGTCGACGCCGCGGCGCGCAGATCGACGCGCTCCGAGTCGAGCAGATCGATGATCGCCCCCCCCAGGTTCTTGCCCATGGTGGAGAAACGTACCGATGCGCCTCGGGCGGTGTAAAGCGCGGCGGGCTCCGGTCAACCGGCGGCGCTGGGGGGCGCTGGCAACACCCGGACCGATCCGGTCCCACGCAATCGGTGCGCGAGTGTATTCAGCCCCACCCTCGATTCATCGCTCCTCCACAGGGAGGATCAAGGGAAGATCAAATGACTCGCGCGCCGGACCGACACAAAGTAGCTGTGTCAGATCGCCGTCGATACTGTGGTCTCATGACGCGTATCAAGAACAGGTGTCGCCGAGTGCCCAAAGCGCCCAAAGCGCCCAAAGCGCCCAAGTCGCCTCGGTCGATCGGTAGTCGCGAGGGGACGGTGTTGACGTTGTTGCTGGCGGCGGCGGCCGGCACCGCACACGCGCAACCGCAGCCCGCACCGCCGCCGCCCCCGCCGGAGCAACCGGCGCCGCCTCCAGCGGAGGAGCCGGCGCCGCCGCCCGCCGCGCCGCCGCCCGCCGCGCCGCCGCCAGCCACGCCGCCGGCCGCCGCGCAGCCCCCGGCCGCCGCGCCGCCGGCCGCCGAGCAGCCGGTCCCCGTCGAGAACCTGCCGGACGGGCAGGAGCCCGAGGGCGAGGTCATCGTCGTGACCGGCTCGCGCATCGGCGATCCGCTCGGCAAGCTCGCGCCGGTGCTCACGCTGTCGCGCGAGGAGCTCGAGCGCACCGGCCTGCACTCCGTCGGCGACATCCTGCAGCAGCTCACGGTGTCGGGCGGCGCGCTCAACGGCAAGTTCAACTCGAGCGGCAACTTCGGGTTCCCGCCCGACGGCGGCGGCGTCGGCGCTGGCGCGACCGAGGCCGATCTGCGGTACCTCGGCTCCAAGCGCGTGCTCGTGCTCGTCGACGGCGTGCGCTGGGTCAACGGCTCGTCGGCGAGCGGCGTGGCCGCCGCGACGGACCTCAACACGATCCCGCTCGCGATCATCGACCGCATCGAGATCCTCGAGGACGGCGCGTCGCCGATCTACGGCTCGGACGCGATCTCCGGCGTCATCAACATCATCACGCGCAAGCAGCTCGACGGCATCTACGCGACCGCGTACGCCGGCGGCTATCACTACGGCGACGGCGGCATCCACAAGTACGACGTGTCGTGGGGCAACACGACCGATCGCATGTCGCTGATCGTCGCCGCGTCGTACCTCGATCAGCGCTCCGTCCGGTCGGAGGACCGCTCGCAGGCCGACTCGCCGATCCCCGGGCTCCGGCAGTGCGAGGCCGGGTGCTCGTCGGCGACGCCGCAGGGCCGGCTCGTGTTCGTCGATCCCGTGACGGGGGCCGAGCGCAACATCACGCTCAACAGTGGCGTCGGCCAGCCGCTGTTCCCGACCGACTATCACGACTTCACGTCGGCGGATCGCTTCAACTTCGCGCCGTACAACCTCGTGCTCACGCCGTCGCGCCGCATGGGCGTGTTCAGCGCCGTCACGTACAAGGTCACCGACAAGATCAACTTCCGCGGCAAGGGCGGCTTCATCAACCGGCAGTCCTTGAACCAGGCCGCGCCCGAGCCGCTCTTCGTCGGCCCCGAGGGCGGCAACGGCAACCGCATGGACCGGATCCGCATCGACGCGACGAACCCGTACAACCCGTTCGGGTTCACGTTCGATCCGGCGACGAACCCGTTCGTCGTCACGCGCCGGCCGATCGAGGCCGGGCCGCGCCGCTTCGAGCAGAACGTCAACACGTTCTACGTCTCGGCCGGGGCCGAGGGGCATTTCGGCGAGAACAAGCGCTTCTCGTGGGACGCCACGCTCGCGTACGGCCTGAACCGCGCCGAGCAGCGCCGCAACAACTCGTTCAACTCCTCGAAGCTCGAGAACGCGCTCGGGCCCGCGTACCAGGACGCCGAGGGCAACTGGCGCTGCGGCACGGCGGCGCGCCCCGGCGATCCCGAGTGCGTGCCGTTCAACATCTTCGGCGGCATGGGCCCCGACGGCCGCGGCACGATCACGCCCGAGATGCTCCGCTACGTCACGTACACCCAGCACGACTCGTCGGAGCAGCGGCTGTTCGTCACCGTCGGCAACGTGAGCGGCAAGCTCGTGAAGCTGCCGGCCGGCTGGCTCGGCGTGGCCGCGGGCGTCGAGCACCGGCACCTGGCCGGCTACTTCGAGCCCGACGCGGTGGTCACCGCCGGTGACACCGCCGACGTGCCGGCGCAGCCGCTCGATGGCTCCTACTCGGTGAACGAGGCGTACGCCGAGCTGCGCGCGCCGCTCCTCGTGGGCCGGCCCGGCGCCGAGCTCCTCGACATCAACGCCGCCGGTCGCGTGTCGGACTACTCGTTCATCTCACCGGAGGTGACGGGCAAGGTCGGCGCGCGCTGGAAGCCGCGCACCGACCTCGTGGTCCGCGGCAGCTACGGCCTCGGCTTCCGCGCGCCCGGCATCGGCGAGCTGTTCGGCAGCCAGTCGCGCTTCGACGCGATGCTCACGGATCCGTGCAGCGACTTCAACCGGCCGGAGGTCCTGCCGGCGGTGCGCCAGCGCTGCATCGAGCTCGGCCTGCCCGCCAACGGCAGCTACACGCAGCTGAACCCGCAGATCTCGGTCACGACCGGCGGCAACCCCGAGCTCGAGCCCGAGACGTCGCGGAGCCTCAACCTGAGCCTCGCCTTCTCGCCCAAGGAGCTGCAGGACAAGGAGTGGTCGTCCGCCGTCGACATCGAGCTCGCGTACTACGACGTCGTGCTCGACGGCGCGATCGCCGCGCTCGACGCGCAGGCCCAGATCAACGGCTGCGTGGCCGGCCGGGACGACACGCTGTGCCAGGGCATCCAGCGCACGCCGTCCGGCACGATCTTCGCGTTCGGCAACACGCTGCTCAACATCGGCGGCCTCGAGGTCCGCGGCCTCGACCTCGTGCTGAACTACCGGCTGCCGCGCAAGAGCTTCGGCAAGCTCCGGTTCACGTCGCAGTCCTCCTACCTCCTGCAGTTCCTCGAGAAGACGCCCACCGCTGACGGGTTCGAGACGACGCACCGCGAGGGCACGCTCGGCGGCACGCCCGAGCGCGCGTTTCCGCGCTTCAAGTCGCAGCTCGCGATCGGCTGGCTCTACAACCGCTTCGACTTCACGCTGACCACGCGCTACATCAGCGGCGTCACCGAGGAGTGCCTCGATCTGGCCGACTTCGAGGGCACGTGCTCGGCCCCGGATCCGGAGAACGATCTCGAGTCGAAGAACCGGCTCCGCCCGACCGTCTACAACGACCTCCAGGTCGTGTGGTCGCCGGCGCAGCAGCCGCGGCTCACGGTCACGGCCGGCATCAACAACCTGTTCGATGTCGATCCGCCCGTCTGCTACAGCTGCTCGCTGAACGGCTTCAACGGCACGACGTACGACGTGCCCGGCATCTTCGGCTACGTCTCGGCGACCTACCGGCTGCCCTGACGCGCGGCGGGCGGCGGCCGCGGCGCCTAGTGCGCGGACGCGCCGGCCGACGCCGAGACCTGCGCCGACACCTCGATCGAGACCGAGAACCGCGCCTGGATGTTCGCGGCCGCCGCCATCACCCCGGCGACCTGGCCCGCGACGCAGGCGCCCTTCTCGCCGAGCTCGGCGACCAGCTGGCCGGTCGCGCGGACGAGCTGCGTGCCCGTCGTCACCCAGTTGCCGACCGCGCGGCCGGCGCGCTCGAGCCTGGCACCCGCGCGGAGGATCTGCGGCATGCCGACCTGGATCGCGGCCATCGCCTTCTGGAACTTGCTGTCGTCGATGACGGTGACGTTCTCGCGGACGACCTCGACCTTCGGCTCGCTGCACTCGGTGTGCAGCCCGGCGCGGACCTCGGCCGAGGCCTTGCACTCGGCCGACGCGTCGACGTCGACGTAGCCGTCGCAGCGCCCGGTGCACCGGCCGCGGCAGGTGCCCTGGCACTGGCCCGCGCACTGCCCGCCCGAGGCGTCGCCGCCCGCGGCGGCCGCGCACTGACCGTCGCACGCGCCGCTGCACGTGCCGTCGCACCGCCCCGAGCACGACACGTTGACGTCGGCCGTGGCGCGCGCCTCGCACTCGGCGGCGAAGCTCGCCGTGAGATCGATGCTCGTGTGGCACACCGGGGGCGTGTAGCGCGTGACCATCCGCTGCTCGGACTTGACGCTCACCTTGAGGTTCGCCTCGAGCTCGGTCGCGGCCCGGTTGCAGACCTCCTTCATCGGGCCGGCGCTCGAGACGCCGAGCGCGTCGGCCATCTTGCGGCACGCACCGAGGACCGTCTGCTCGAGCTCGATGCTCGCGCGGTCCAGCTCCGCCGAGGCGACGAGGAACGCGTACAGCTTGCGCCCCGCCTTGCTCGTGTTGATCGTCCCGCACGCGGCCGGGTTGATCCCGGCGGCGCCTCCCCCGGCGGCGCCGCCGCCCGCGCCTCCCGGCGGCGGGGCGCACCCCGACAGCCCGAGCAGCAGCAAGCATGAAGCGGCAATGACCAGCGCCAGGCGATGGGGAGTCTTCATCGCGCGGAGTGTCGTGCGCCCTCTGGCCGGCTGCAACGCCGGAGGCCAGATACCGGCTCAGGCCGTGTAGAGCCCGAGGAGCCAGGCGGCCAGGCCGGCGAGCGTCAGCGCCGCGGCGGCGCGCGCGGGGCGGCGCGCGAGGCGGCCGGAGGCGGCGATGCCGCGGCGGACGAGCAGGGCGACGCCGGCGAGCCAGGCGGCGATGCCGAGGCAGGCGAGGGCGACGGCGGCGGGGCGCGGGCGCGGATCGCGCGCGAGCTCACCGGCGTGCCAGGCGACGCGCGCGGCGTGATCGGGGCCGCCGGCGCGCGCGGCCTCGGGATCGTCGGCGGACAGCCGCGCGATCGCGGCGTCCGCGGCGGCGAGGTCATCGGCGTGCGGCGTCCACAGGCTGCGCGTCGCGCGGGCGGCGCCGCGCACGGCGCGCCAGGCGGCGAGGGCGTGTCGGCGATCTTCGCCGGCGAGCCGGATGAGCCGCGCGTACGCCTCGTCGACGTGCGAGGCGCCCGGCAGGTACCAGCGCGCGGCGGCTTCCCAGGCGGCGATCGCGTCGGCGGGGCGCTGCCCGGCGAGCGCCGCGTCGCCCTCGGCGAGTGCGGCGCGGCCCTCCACGACGACGCGCACCGCGAGCGCGCCGAGCCCGGCGAGCACGATCGCGGCGATCGCGAGGGCGCGCTTGAGTGTCGCCCGCGCGGTCATTGTTGACCTCGCTCGGTCCTCCGCGGACCGCTCCTCCGGACCGGCTCGGTCATGTGAAGTCCCGCCGGTGGAAGAGCACGGCCGCGAGCGCGAGCAGGCCGGCGATCCAGCCGAGGCCCGAGAGGCTCGCGAGCCCGACGTACGACCAGGACACGAAGTCGGCGTTCACGCTGACGTGGGCGCCGTCGACGGTGCGCCCGGAGACCGCGTAGAGGTGCAGATCGGGGACGAGCAGCGCCGCGGCCTTCGCCGTCCAGCGGATCGAGGGCGACGCCGCCTGCGCGGCGCGCTCGAGGTCGGGCGTCACGCGGCCGATCGCCCACACGCCGAGCGCGAAGATGCCGGACAAAAACGGCGTCGAGAACGACGAGAAGAAGATCGCGATCGCCGCGACGACGAGGACCTCGACCCACGCGAGCACGACCGCCTTGGCGATCACCTCGGACACCGGGACGCCCTGCCACGCGAGCGTGCCGGTCATCGCGGCGGCGAACACTCCGACGAGCACGGACAGGACGAGCGCCATGCCGGCGTACTTGCCGACGACGAACTCCCAGCGCTCGATCGGCTTGCTCAGGATCGCGTGGACGGTGCGGCGCTGGACCTCGCTGTAGAGCAGGAACACGCCGAGGAAGATCGCGGTCAGCGAGCCGAACAGCGAGATCCCGGCGAGCCCGACGTCCCGCGCGATCCGCGCCTCGTCGGTGCTGGCGGCGAGCTCGCGGATCACGAGCGTCATCAGGTTCGCGCCGGCGACGAGCACGAGGATCCCGTACAGCACGCGGATCCGCACCGCCTCGCGGAACGTGTTGAGGGCGATCGCCCAGATCCGGCCGATCACGCGCGCGCCTCCGGCGGATCCGCGGCCTCGGCGGCGGCGCCGCCCGCGGGCTCGGCGGCGGC
>DATMCI010000048.1:0-11617 GCA_035558535.1 Kofleriaceae bacterium | reverse complement strand
GCGGTGGCGATGGCGGTGGCGGTGGCAGCGACGGCGGTGGCGATGGCAGTGGCAGCGACGGCGGTGGCAGCGACGGTGGCGGTAGCCCCGATGGCTTCAGGCCCGATGACGCACCCGACGTGAACGGCGTCGATATCAGCGCGTTCGCCGATGCGAGCGAAGCTGCGGCTGACTCGGAGCTAGCCTTCGACGAACCGCACGAGGCGGCTGCCGCTGCTGAGCCGACGGCGTCGGATGCTAGCGACGCTGTCCAGGCTGCGGACGAGGTCGCCGAAGCGGAGGCCGAAGCGGAGGCGGAGCCGGAGTCCCTCGTGGGAGCGGCGCTGGCTGCGGAGGCGGAGCCCGAGCCCGAGGCGGAGCCCGAGGCGGCGGTCGAGTCCCCCGTGGGAGCGACGCTGGCTGCGGAGCCCGAGCCGGAGTCCCCCGTGGGAGCGGCGCTGGCGGCGGAGTCCGCGCCGGAGTCCCCCGTGGGAGCGGCGGCGTGGGACGCGCCGGAGTCCCCCGTGGGAGCGGCTGTGGCTACGGAGTCCGAGTCCGTGGGAGCGGCGGCGTGGGACGCGCCGGAGTCCCCCGTGGGAGTGGCTGTGGCTGCGGAGCCCGAGCCCGAGTCCCCCGTGGGAGTGGTTGCGTGGGACGAGCCGGAGTCCCCCGTGGGAGTGGCTGTGGCTGCGGAGCCCGCGTCCGAGTCCCCTGGAGGAGCGGTTGCGTGGGACGCGCCGGAGTCCCCCGTGGGAGCGGCTGTGGCTGCGGAGCCGGAGTCCCCCGTGGGAGCGGCTGTGGCTACGGAGTCCGAGTCCCCCGTGGGAGCGGTTGCGTGGGACGAGCCCGAGTCCCCCGTGGGAGCGGCGCTGGCTGCGGAGGCGGCGCCCGAGTCCCCCGTGGGGGCGGCGTGGGACGAGACGGAGTCCCCCGTGGGAGCGGCGTCAGAGGTCGAAGCGCAAGATGGGGAGCGGGGCGTTGATGCGCCGGGTGTCGAGGCGGTGGCGGACTCGGCCGTGATGGATGGGCTCGAGTGGCCCGAGGGGTCGGGGCGGGTCGGCGAAGCGTC
Source organism: Kofleriaceae bacterium (assembly GCA_035558535.1). Classification (GTDB taxonomy): domain Bacteria; phylum Myxococcota_A; class Polyangia; order Haliangiales; family Haliangiaceae; genus JABFXX01. The sequence goes on along the minus strand of DATMCI010000048.1, from coordinate 10,569 downwards.
GGAAGCACAGATCGGGCCGGCCATCGCGTTGGCGCCTGCGCCCATCGAAGAAACCGCAACGCAGGATGTCGAAGCGGCCGAGGTGGCCGAGTCGGCGCTCGTTGCAGAGCAGCGCGCGACCCAGTCGCCGCAAGATTCCACATCGGAGTGAGCCATGGGGACACCCGTACGTTTGCAGCGGTACCTGGCTGCCGCGGGTGTCGCGGCCCGACGGAAAGCCGAGGAGCTCATCACCGCCGGGCGCGTGATGGTCAACGGCAAGGTGGTGACCGTCCTCGGCACCAAGATCGACCCGGAGCACGATCAGATCCAGGTCGATGGCGAGGCCGTCGTCGCGCTCGACACCTTCTATGTCCTGTTCAATAAGCCGAAAGGGTGCATCACCGCGGTGACCGACGACCGCGGCCGCCCGACGGTGATGGACTACCTGCCGAACCTGCCAGTGCCAGTCAAGCCAGTCGGCCGGCTCGACTTCTATTCGGAAGGCGTGCTGCTCCTGACCAACGACGGGGAGCTCGCGGCGCGGCTGCTCGCTCCGGCGAGCCACGTCCCGAAAACGTATCACGTCAAGGTGCATGGCCGGCTCACACAGGAGCACCTGAAGCAGCTGCGCAAGGGCGTGCAGCTCGACGACGGCACGATCACGATGCCGGCTGAGGTGCAGTTCCTCCCCGGTGAGAGCAAGCACACGTGGATCGCGGTGACCATCCACGAGGGCAAGCACCGCCAGATCCACCGCATGATCGAGACGTTCGGGTTCCGCGTCGACAAGCTCCAGCGAGTGGCGTTCGCGAACCTGACGTTCCACGACCTGCGCATCGGCGACGCGCGCGAGCTCGACCAGCAGGAGCTGAACGAGCTGCGCGACATGGTCAGCCTGGATCGCAGCGCCGTCGCCAGAGGCGCCTGGAGCTCGCGCCGCGAGACCACGGACATCCCGAGGCGCGCCCGCGCGAAGGCGCGCGCCGAGGCCGAGGCGAATCAGCTCGATCTGGATCTGCCGCGCGAGGTCGATCCCACGGATCCCGCCAGCCGGATCGATGACGTCGACGACTGGCGCGTGGAAGACGGTGACCGCGGAGACGCGGACGAGGCGCGCGGCGAGGCCGAGCGCGAGGCCGAGCGCGGTGCAGGCGACGAGGAGGGCGACTTCGAGCTCGATTCGTCGGAGGACGAGGGGACTGCCGATGCTCGCGGTGGTGCGCGTCGCGGACCCCGCCGCGTCGGCGCTGCTCGTGAGGACGGTGGTGGCTACGCAGGCGGTGCGCGCGGCGGCCGCGATGGGAGCGGTGGCGCGGGTGCAGCTCGCGGAGGCTATGCGCGTGGAGCCGGCGGCGGGCGCGGCGCAGGCGGTGATCGCGGCGGCGGCGGTACGCGTGGCGTCGGCGGCGGTGCGCGCGGCGGAGGTGGCGGTGCGCGCGGCGGTTACGAGCGCGGTGCCGGCGGCGGCGGCGCGCGTGGTACGGGCGGCGGTGCGCGCGGCGGTTACGAGCGCGGTGCGGGCGGCGGCGGCGCACGTGGTGCGGGCGGCGGTGCGCGCGGCGGTTATGAGCGCGGTGCCGGCGGCGGCGGCGCACGCGGTGCGGGCGGCGGTGCACGCGGCGGTTACGAGCGCGGTGCCGGCGGCGGCGGCGCGCGTGGTGCCGGCGGCGGTGCGCGCGGCGGTTACGAGCGCGGTGCCGGTGGCGGTGGCGCGCGCGGTGCCGGCGGCGGTGTGCGCGGCGGTTACGAGCGTGGTGCCGGTGGCGGTGGCGCGCGTGGTGCCGGCGGTGGCCGCGCCGGCTTTGACCGCGGTGAGCGCGATGCTGGTGCTGGCTTCGCGAAGCGCCCTGGACGAGGACGGGGTCCTGGAGGTGCGGGCTTCGGTGAGGGAGCCGGCGAGAGTCGTGGAGCAGGCGAGCGGCGCGGTTTCGGTGCGCGCACGCCGGATCGAGGACCGGGCGCTGGCGCAGGCCGTGGAGCTCGCGGTGCTGGAGCCGGCGACGTTGGAGGGCGGGGACGTCCCGAGCGTAGCGGCGGCCCCGGCGGTCGTAGCGGCGGCCCTGGCAGTCGTAGCGGCGGCCCCGGCAGTCGTAGCGGCGGCCCTGGCGGTCGCAGCGGCGGCCCCGGCGGTCGCAGCGGCGGCCCCGGCGGCCCCGGCGGTCGCGGCGGCCGCCCTGGCGGCCCCGGCAGTCGCGGCGGAAAACCAGGCCGCGGCGGAAGCCGCGGGTAGCGCCGCGAAGGGCGCGGGGGCGCGGCCCAGCGTGGCTCGCGGGCGCGCGCGGGCATGATAGCGTGCCTCGCGATGGAGCTGCGCGCCCTCACGGTCCTCGATTCGCTTCAACCGCAGTTGACGGGGTTCTTGCAGACGGTGTGCTCGGGCTTCATGCCGCTCGAAGAGGAGGCGGCGCTGTTCATCGAGATCGCGCCCGGGATCGCGATCAACCAGCTGACCGACGCGGCGCTCAAGGCCACGAGCTGCCGGCCCGGCATGCAGATCGTCGAGCGCGCGTACGGGATGCTCGAGCTGCATAGCCGCGACAAGGGCCAGGTCGAGGCGGCCGTTGACGCCATCCTGGCCAACATGGGCGTGCAGCGCGAGGAGCGGCTCCGGCCGCGCATCATCTCCTCGCAGACCATCACCGGGATCGATGGCCACCAGAGCCAGCTCATCAACCGCATGCGGCACGGCGACATGATCATGGCCGGCCAGACGCTCTACATCCTCGAGGTGTTCCCCGCCGCCTACGCGGCGCTCGCGGCGAACGAGGCCGAGAAGGCCGCCGACATCCACCTCCTCGAGGTCATCACGTTCGGCGCGTTCGGCCGCATGTGGCTCGGCGGGACCGAGGCCGAGATCGCCGCGGCCGTCGCGGCCGCCGAGGGCGCGCTGCGAGAAGTCACCGGCCGCGAGTCGAAGGCCTAGGAAATCCGCCGAACGACGGGGCGGGCAGGGGGCGCGCTGCTAGAGTCTGCAAGATGCTAACGACGCTCCCTCCGGCGCTCCGCGCTCCGTTCTCGGCCGGCGGCGCGAACGCGATCGACGCACAGATCGCGAACCGCCTGCTCGCCCTAGCGCTCGAAGCGGGCGGCGACTACGCGGATCTGTACTTCGAGTTCCGCGTGTCCGCGGACTACGTCCTCGAAGAAGAGCAGATCCGCACGCTCGGCCGCGGCATCACGCTCGGGCTCGGCGTCCGCGTCACCAAGGGCGACGCCACCGGCTACGCGTACTGCGAGGACCTCGCGTGGGAGAAGATGGCCCACGCCGCCAAGACCGCGGGGCAGATCGCCGCGGGCGGCGGGCACAAGCCCGTCAGCGTCGACCTCCAGTCCGTCCCGACGCCGAGCTTCTACGCCGTCGCCACGCCGTCGCTCGTCGTGCCGGCGCAGGAGAAGCTGGCGCTGCTCCGCGAGGCCGACAAGGCCGCGCGCGCGTACGACCCGCGCATCGTCAAGGTCGAGGCCTCGTTCGCCGAGAGCATCAAGGAGGTCCTCCTGTTCACGTCCGACGGCCGCATGGCCTCGGACGTCCAGCCGCTCATGCGGTTCGGTGCGCGCGCCGTCGCCGAGGACGGCGCCAAGCGCCAGGCCGGCTCGGGCGGCGGCGGCGGCCGCTACGGCATGGAGTACTTCCACGAGGGCGCCGCGCTGCGCCGCGACGCCGCCGCGCACGGCCGCGAGGCGGCGCGGATCGCGATCGCCATGCTCGACGCGCGCGACTGCCCCGCCGGCGAGATGCCCGTCGTGCTCGGCGCGGGCGACTCCGGCATCTTGCTCCACGAGGCCGTCGGCCACGGGCTCGAGGCCGACTTCAACCGCAAGGAGACGTCGAACTACTCCGGCCAGATCGGCAAGCAGGTCGCGTCGCCCTTGTGCACGGTCGTCGACGACGCCACGATCTCCGGCTCGCGCGGCGCGATCAACGTCGACGACGAGGGGTACGCCGGCCAGCACAACCTTTTGATCGAGAACGGCGTGCTCGTCGGCTACATGCACGATCGGCTGAGCGCCAAGCACTTCGGGATCAAGCCCACCGGCAACGGCCGGCGCGAGTCGTTCCGCGCGATGCCGCTGCCGCGGATGACGAACACGTCGCTGCTCGGCGGCAAGGACAACCCCGAGGACATCATCAAGTCGGTGAAGCGCGGCGTGTTCGCCAAGCGCTTCTCCGGCGGGCAGGTCAACATCTCGAACGGCGACTTCACGTTCTCGCTCTCGGAGAGCTATCTGATCGAGGACGGCAAGCTGACGGCGCCGCTCAAGGGCGTGACCCTGATCGGCAACGGGCCGGATGTGCTCCGCAAGGTCGACATGCTCGGCGCCGACTACGAGCTGTCGGACGGCATCTGGACGTGCGGCAAGGACGGCCAGTCGGTCCCGGTGAACGTCGGCACGCCGACGGTGCGGATCGCGTCGATCAAGGTCGGAGGCACACAGGCATGAGCGGCGCGCAGGTGACCGAGGCGACCATCCAGGAGCTGCGCGACGTCGCGCAGCTCGCCGTCGAGCTCGCGAAGAAGGCCGGCGCCGATCACGCCGAGGTGCTCGTCCGCGACGGCACCGAGCTCACCACCAAGGTGCGGCTCGGCGAGCCCGAGCTCGTGCAGGAGGCCGGCAGCCGCGCGCTCGGGCTGCGGGTCCTGCGCGGCGGCCGGCGCGCCGTGACGTACACGAGCGATCTGCGGCGCGAGGCGCTCGAGGCCCTGTGCGCCGAGACGGTGACGCTCGCCGATCTGGCCGAGCCCGACGAGTTCGCGCTGCCGCCGGATCCGGCGCTGCTCGCGACGAGCGTGCCCGAGCTCGATCTCTACGATCCCGCCGTCGCCGAGGTCGACGCCGCGTGGGCGCTGCGCCAGGCGATCGCCGGCGAGGCCGCGGCGCGCGGCTACGACAAGCGCGTCACCAACTCCGAGGGCGCCACGTGGTCGCGCGTGCTCGGCGCGACGGCGTTCGCGACGAGCGGCGGCTTCCTCGGCGGCTACCGCGGCAGCTACGCGTCGCTCGTCGTCGAGCCCCTGTGCGACGACACCACCGACGCGGAGAACCCCAAGAAGCGCAACGGCTACTGGTGGAGCGCGTCGCGCTTCCTCCGCGAGATCGAGGCGGCCGAGGCGATCGGCCTCGAGGCGGCGCGCCGCACCGTCGCGACGCTTGGCGCGCGGCCCGTCGAGACGCAGGAGTGCCCGATCGTCTTCGACCCCGAGGTGTCGCGCTCGATCATCGGCACCGTGTTCTCGGTGGCCAACGGCGCCGCGTTCTGGCGCAAGTCGTCGTACCTGGTCGGCAAGGAGGGCGAGGTCGTCGCGTCGCCGCTCGTCACGCTCGTCGACGATCCGCTGATCCCGCGCGCGCCCGGCTCGCGCCCGTTCGACGGCGACGGCCTGCCGACGCGCAAGAACGTCGTCCTCGACAAGGGGGTGCTGGGTCCGGTCCTGTGCGACGTCTACAGCGCGCGCAAGCTCGGCCGCCAGTCGACCGGCTCGGCCGGCCGCGGCGTCGGCGGCAACCCCGGTCCGACCACCTCGAACCTCGTCATGCAAGCCGGCGGGATGAAGCGCGAGGAGCTCCTGCGGAGCACCAAGCGCGGGCTCTACGTCACGAGCCTCATGGGCTTTGGCTTCAACCCGGTGACCGGCGACTTCTCGCGCGGCGCGCAGGGCTTCTGGATCGAGGGCGGCGAGCTGACGTTCCCGGTCAGCGAGGTCACGATCGCGGCGAGCTTCGACGACATCTTGAAGCGGATCGACGCGGTCGCCGATGATCTGCAGCTCCGGAGCTCGACCGCCGCGCCCACGTTTCGCGTCTCGCACATGATGCTCGCCGGCCTCTCGCGCTGATCGCCGGTTCATCTCCAGCGCCGAAGATCGCGCGCGCTTCTTGTTGCCGCGCGCCTCTCCCGCAGGAGGAAGCGCGGCCAAGATCGTGCGTGATTTCGAGGCTGACTTGGCTTCGCGTCGTCGGAGCTACCTCAGTGTTTAGATTGACTTGCCCGGGGGCGGGTGAAAAACTTGCGACGTGCCAGCCGCGGCCGCGTCCGGGGGCTTACCGACACGTCTCGGCAAGTACGAGATCGTGAGCGCACTCGCCACCGGCGGCATGGCGCGGATCTACATCGCGCGCTCCACTGGCATCGGCAGCTTCGAGCGCCACGTGGTGCTGAAGCTCATCACCCCGGAGCGGGCCAACGACACCGTGGCGGTGTCGATGTTCCTCGATGAAGCCCGCCTCGCGGCGTCGCTGAACCACCAGAACGTCGCGCAGGTCTTCGAGGTCGGCGAGGACGGCGGCATCCATTACCTGGCCATGGAGTACGTTCATGGCCAGGACCTCCGCGCGCTCCTCGCCAAGGCGGGCAGCCAGGGCACGCGCGTACCGCTCGAGCTCGCGCTGACGGTGGTCGCGGGTGCGGCGTCGGGGCTCAACCACGCGCACGAGCGCCGCGGCCCAGATGGCGTCCCGCTCGGCATCGTCCACCGCGACGTGTCGCCGTCCAACATCATGATCGGCTACGACGGCGCGGTGAAGCTGCTCGACTTCGGCATCGCGAAGGCGGCGGCGCGCTCCGTCGAGACGCAGTCCGGCATCATCAAGGGCAAGTTCGCGTACATGGCACCGGAGCAGTGCCGGGGCCGCGACGTCGACCGGCGCAGCGACGTGTTCTCGCTCGGGATCATCCTGTACGAGATCACGACGCAGCACCGCTGCTTCCGCGCCGACAGCGACTTCGACACGATGCACCGCATCGTCACCGGCGACGTGGTGCGGCCGTCGCGCCTGATCCATGGCTACCCGCCGGCGCTCGAGGCGATCGTCATGAAGGCGCTCGCCATCGACGTGAACCAGCGCTACCAGAGCGCGGGCCTGCTCCTCGAGGCGCTCGAGTCGTTCTCCGTGTCGGCGCGGATGTCGCTGTCGACGATGGCGCTCGGCCGCTTCATGCGCGAGATGTTCGGCGAGCAGCAGGAGCCGTGGCTCGTGCAGAACGGGCGCATGGCGGGCCTACCGCCGCAGCAGAAAGAGAGCACGATCTCGAGCACGGACGGGGGGAGCCGGCTGTCGGTGAACCACATCCCCGCGGGGGAGCTGCCGGCGGATCCAGACTCCGTGAGCTCCCAGGGGCGCACCGTGCTCGATCTGCCGCGCGGCGACGAGGACGAGGACGATCACGGCGGCGATCGCGAGGACGAGGAGCCGAACGTCGGCGAGTGGAACGCGAAGTCGTACCCGGCCGTGCCGCCCGTGTACGCGTCGACGTCCACGATCCCGCCGGGCAGCGACGTGCGCGCGTCCGCGGCGTCGCTCGCGCCGCGGGGGCCGATGTCGGGACCGATGGGCGCGGTCGTGCCGCTCCAAGGCGCGGCACCTCCGGGCGGCGCGGCGCTCGGCAGCGCGGCGTTCGGCGGCGCGGGGCTCGGCGGCGCGCCGACCGGTCCGCCGCTGATGCCGATGGGCGCGGTGGCCGTCCCGGCCGGATCGAGCGCGGTCGCGTCGGCGTTCCCGGCGGGCGCGGCCACCGGCTCGGGGCAGAGCGTCGCCCCGCCGGGGAGCCCGGCGATGTCACACGGATACCCCAGCGCGGCGGGCCTGACGGGGACGGGGATGAGCCGCTCCGAGCTGGAGTATCCCCGCTACGATCCGTCGTCCGAGATGTCGGAGGAGCTGCGGCTCAAGCCGAGCCGGCGGCCGCTCTACATCGGCGGCGGGATCATCTTGATCGTCCTCGCCGTCGTCATCGCGATGACGATCGGCGGCAGCGGCGGCAACGTCGGCTCGAACAGCGGCGCGAGCCCGCCGAGCGCCCCGCCCGAGACCGAGCTGCGCCCGCCGGCCGAGTCCAGCGGCGGGACGCCCGCGACCGGCTCCGACGGCTCGGCCGCCCCCGAGGCCGCCGCCCCCGAGCAGCCCACGCCGACCCCGGGTTCGGACACGCCGGATCCGGATACCTCGATGGAGGACGAGACGATCAGCATCCGCGTGACGTCGGATCCGTCCGGCGCCGACGTGCTCCTCTCCGGCAAGTCGATCGGGACCACGCCGCTCGATCGGCGGTGGCCCAAGGGCACCACCTCGGCGTTCCTGGTCGTGCACCGCGCGAAGTTCGTCGACGTCACGTCGCGGATCGACCTGAGCGGCGATCTGCAGAAGCACGTCACGCTGAAGCCGCTCGAGGATCCGGACGAGGAGAAGAAGAAGGCGGAGGAGGAGCGCAAGCGCCAGGGCGAAGCCAAGGCCGCCGAGCAGAAGCGGCTCGAGGAGAAGCGCCAGGCGGAGGCGCGGGCGGTCGAGCAGCGCCGGCTCGAGGAGCGGCGCCAGGCGGAGGCGCGGGCGGCCGAGCAGCGGCGCCAGGCCGAGGCGCGGCGGCTCGAGGAGCAGCGCAAGGCGCAGGAGAAGAAGCAGCAGCCGCTGAAGTGCCAGAACCCGGCGCAGTACAACCCGTTCGACACGAGCTGCGTCGGCATGCCCGGCGCGTCCGCGACGGGCGCGTGCCCGGCGTGCAAGGACTTCAAGTAGCTCAGGACGCGGCGGTCATCTCCGGCACGATGGCCGGGATCGCGAGCGGCGCGCCCGTCGCCTTCGCGACCTCGTCGGGGGTGACGCCCGGCGCGACCTCGCGCAGCACGAGCCCACGCGGCGTGACGTCGATGACGGCGAGATCCGTGACGATCGTGTGCACGCACTGGACGCCGGTGAGCGGCAGCGTGCACTCGGGCAGGATCTTCGGCGCGCCGTCCTTCGTCGTGTGCTCCATCATGACGATGACGCGGCGGCTGCCGGCGACCAGGTCCATCGCGCCGCCCATGCCCTTCACCATCTTGCCGGGGATCATCCAGTTCGCCAGATCACCGCGCGCGGAGACCTCCATCGCGCCGAGCACGCTGACGTCGACGTGGCCGCCGCGGATCATCGCGAACGACTGCGCCGAGTCGAAGAACGCCGAGCCGGGGACGGTGGTGACCGTCTGCTTGCCGGCATTGATGAGGTCCGGATCCTCGTCGCCCTCGTACGGGAACGGGCCGATGCCGAGCATGCCGTTCTCCGACTGCAGCACCACCTCGAGGCCGGGCGGGATGAAGTTCGCGACGAGCGTGGGCATGCCGATGCCGAGGTTGACGTAGAAGCCGTCCTGGAGCTCGGCGGCGACGCGGCGGGCCATCTGATCTCGATCGAGGCGCGGCATGCTGGGCGGATTATTCACGCGGCCGCGCGCGCCGTCGAGGGCCGGCGACACAAAGGGGGGGGGCTTCGATCGAGAGGGGGCCTTCCCGCCCCGCTGGCCCGGCAGAGCCGGGCCATTCACAAAGCTTCTACGGCGAGATGCTGGGCCGGCGCGTGTGCCACGGCGTCGCCTGCTCGTAGGCGCGCGCGACCGCGAGCACGCGGCCCTCCTGGAAGTGCGGGCCGGCGATCTGCAGGCCGATCGGCAGCCCCAGCTTCGTGAACCCGCACGGCACCGAGATCGCCGGCAGCCCGTAGATGCTGAACGGGGACGTGTTGCTCGCCTCGGGCGGCAGCGGCTTCTCCGACGCGAGGCGCGCGATCGCGTCGGTGATCGTGCGCGCCGGGCGCTTCACCGTCGGCGTGACGAGCACGTCCACGTCGCGGAAGACGGCGCGGACCTCGCGCTTGGCGCGCAGGTGCTCCTGCTGGCCCTGGAAGTACTGCGCGGCCGTGACCTTGCCGCCGGCCTCGATGCGCCGCCGCACGGACGCCTGGTAGAGGTGCGGCGTCTGGGTGATCCAGCGCTCGTGGTACGCGTAGGCCTCGGCGGTCGCCAGGGGCTGGAGGTGCGTCACCGCCGGCAGCGCGACGTCGCGCATGCTCGCCGTCAGCTTGCGCAGGACGCCGAGCGCGGCCAGGGCGGCGGCGGCGATCTCCGGATCGAGCTTGTCGAAGTAGTGCGCGCGCGGCACGCCGATCCGGAGGCTCGCGATCGGCGCCTGCATGGCGGCGGCGAAGTCGGGGACCGGCTGGTCCTCGCTCGTCAGGTCGGCTTCGTCGTAGCCGGCGAGCGCCTGCAGGAGGAGCGCCGCGTCCTCGACGGTGCGGGTCATCGGCCCGACGTGATCGCGCGACGGGAGGAACGGGATGACGCCGCGGCTGCTCACGCGGCCGTACGTCGGCTTGAAGCCGACGATGCCGCACAGCGCGGCGGGCGCGCGGATCGATCCGTTGGTGTCGGTGCCGATCGCGCCGAAGCACTGCTCGGCCGCGATCGCGACCGCCGAGCCGCCGGAGGAGCCGCCCGGTATGTGATCGGTGCGCCACGGGTTGCGCGCCGGGCCGAAGTACGTCGCCGTCGTGGTGCCGCCGACGGCGAGCTCGTCCATGTTCGTCTTGCCGAGGATCACGGCGCCCGCGGCCAGGAGCCGCTTCACGATCGCGGCGTCCTCGGTCGGGACGCGATCGGCGAGGAGCGCGCTCGCCGCGGTGGTGCGGACGCCCGCCGTGTCGACGTTGTCCTTGAGCGCGATCGGCACGCCGTGGAGCGGGCCGCGCGACTTGCCGGCGCGCAGCTCGGCGTCCATGGCGCGGGCGCGGGCGCGCGCCTGGTCATGGGTGACGGTGATGAAGGCGTTGAGGCTGCGC
>DATMCI010000047.1:0-26854 GCA_035558535.1 Kofleriaceae bacterium | reverse complement strand
GAGATCCCTCGACGACAACTACCCGCAGGAAGACCATTCACCGACCGGAGGTCAATGGGGAGAAATAATTGTCGTTAGTGGGTGAATCTAGTTGACGTCAGCCACTCCGATGTCGAAGCCGCGCTCGAGCCGTTCGGAGGGCTGCCCGCATGACGGCGCGCACGTACTCGTCTCCCGCGGCGTTCAAGCAGGCGCTCGAGCAGCGGCTCCGCGCCACCGCGCGCTCGGGTGCCGTGCTCGCGCGCGAGCGGCAGCTCCTCGTGTTCGGCGATCAGCGCCCCGCCCGCTCCGTAGCGTTTTGAATCGACGCACGAAGCTGGTCACCGTGTGCTCGCATCAGCTGCGATGGTTTTGGGCGCCGAGCTCGACCGCGCGCCAGGCGAGGTAGATCGGTAGTCCGAGCAGCTGGTACCGGACCTGATCTCCTTGCGTGGTCGTCACGTCGATCTTCATGAGGGAGGGCGGGTTCTCGTCGATGCGGATCGCGAACCCGAGCTTCTTGTCGAACATGAACTGGTGCAGGCTCTTCATCGCGCCGGCCGCGCCGGCCTTGAGCTCGACCGGGACGATCCGCCCGCCCGCCTGGATCAAGAAGTCGATCTCGCCAGGCCGGCCGCCCTCGCGTTGCCAGTAAAACAGCCGCGGACCATCGCCGGTCTGATCGCCGCCAAGTAACAAGGATTGACCTGCCAGCTGCTCGACGAGCTGACCGCGAACGCCGGGCGCGAGGGCGTCCCAGGAGGGAAAGCGATCCGCCGCCGGCGTATCGGCGAGCGCGTGAAACACGCCGACATCGAGCAGCAACACCTTGCGGAAGGTGTCCTTGACCTCGCCGCCCAGGGGCAACCCCGTCGCAGTGCTGTACTGCACGATATGACAGAGCCGTGCGGCGGCCAGGAGCTCGAGCGCGCGCTTGACCTGGTGCTGCTTCACTCCCTCTCCCACGTGGGCATAAACGAACTTGCGACCGAGAGACAGCGCGACAGCGTAGAGCACGTGATCGAGGACCATTCGGTCCATCCGCCCTGCATACTTCGCGAAGTCGGCGCGAAACGTCGCCACCAGGTCGCGCTGGAGCTCGCGACAGGCCCGCGGCCCCGCACCATCGACGTCAGCGGCGACGACGGCCGGCATCCCGCCTACCATTGCGTATCGGTGGAACCACGTGAGCGCACGATCATGAGCCACGGCCGAGAGCGCTCGTCCCGGGCTCCACGCCTCGATCGTCTTTAGCAACCTCGTCTCGCCGTGAGCGCGTAGATACTCGTGGAAGCCCATCGGCGGGACGTGGAGAAAGCTCACGCGCCCGACCGGCATGCTGAAGTCATGGTCGGACAACGCGAACTCGAGCAGCGATCCGGCAGCGATCACGGCCAGGCGAGGCAGCTCCTCGGAGAACCACCGGAGGCGTGAGATCACCGACCCGGCCGCCTGGATCTCATCGAGAAACAGCAGCGAGCGCTCGACGGAGAGCTCGCGCGAAAGCATCAGGGAGAGTTCCCCGAGCACCACCTCGGGATCCGTGGCCTGGAACGCACGAGCTTGCTGTGGATCACGCTCGAAGTTCAGCTCGACGAGCTCTCGACCCGCACGCCTCGCCAGATCTCGGACGAGCCACGTCTTGCCGACCTGGCGTGCACCGCGCAGCACGAGCGGCCGCCGGCCACGCGAGGCCAGCCAGGCATCGAGATCGGCTCCGAACGCTCGCTCCAGGTCTTACCTATAGGATCAACGCGTTGTTTTGTAAAGCAGGGTGCTGGATCAACGCGTTGTTTTGTAGAGCAGGGTGCTGGATCAACGCGTTCAGGCAAGTGGCGTCCGAGGTTTACGCAGCGATTGCGGGTATTTCGGCGAGGAAGCACCCGTAGTCGCGAGGGTCAGCGGCGCCAGCGGCCGCGGATCCAGACGTAGGAGCCGGCCTGGAGCTGCCAGAGGCCACCGATCCAGAGGGCGCCAGGGCCGGGCGGCGCCCCCGGCACCTCGACGCGCGGCGCTGGGAGGGCGACGCGTGCGTCGCGCCAGAAGCCGGCGACCCAGCCCCAGGCGGAGCCGGTCCACGTCCAGTAGCCGGGCGTCCAGGCCGCGGCGAGCCCGGGAGGTGGCGGGCGCTCCTCGACGAGCGGCGCAGGGGGCGGGCCGTGATCGGGCGCGGGCGGCGCGACGCGCACGGGCGGCGCGGGATCGCGGCGGCGCTCGCGCGCGTCTTTCGCCACCTCGTTGGCCACCTCGCGCTCCATCTCGGCCGGCGTCTTCTTCGAGATGACGTGGCGGATCATGAACACCACGCCCTCGAGGTCGTTGGGCTCGTCCGACCACAGGCGGACGTGCAGATCGCCGCCCGCCGCGAGGAAGCTGCTCGACGTGGTGCGCGTCAGCGTGGTCGACATCAGGATCTGTTGCGCGGGCAGGCCGAGGCGCTCGCACAGCTGATCGGGGAACGGCGTCTCCGAGCCGCTGAACGGCCGCTCGATCAGCACCGGCGCCGCGGCGGCGCGCCCGGTGGAGCCGGCAGGGCCCGCCCCCTCGCTGGTGCCACCGGCGCTGGCGGCCGCGGTCGTGACCACCGTCGGGCGGCCGGCGACGCACCGCTGGTTGTCGGCGGCGTCCCCGTACGACTGGTTCACGAGCTCGAGCTGCTCGGCGCGGACCACGACGTGGCCCGCCAGCCGGCGCGGCGTGCACGCGACGATCTCGACGCCCTCGCCGCCGGTGGTCCCGTCGGCCTTCAGGTGGATATCGTAGGGGCCCTGGCCGCACGGCGTGGGCGCCACGAACGAGCGAGTCTTGAGCCGGTGGCTGTTGCACGCCGAGGAGGCAGCGGCCGCGAGGACGAGGCCCAGGCTCAGGACGAGCCCGCGACGAGAGCCGGAGCCAGAGCCGGAGCCAGAGCCGAAGCCAGAGCCGAAGCCAGAGCCGAAGCCGAAGCCGGAGCCGAAGCCAGAGCCGGAGCCAGAGCCGAGATCGACGCGCATGCGGATCCGGACGGGGCCCGCGCTCGAAAAGTCGCACGCGCGATGCGCGCAGCGTACGCAGCGCACGCAGCGCGGCCCTGGTAGCCCGCGCCGCGGCCCCGAGATCCTGCTTGGTTCCGCTGGCTTATGCCTGCTCGCCCGCTCACGTCGCGCCCGCCATCGCTCCCCCCGCTCCCCGCCGCCGCCGCAGCAGCAGCAGCGGCTTGCGTCACTTCTTCGGCGACAGCGGCTTGGGCGGCATCAGCTCGAGGTTCTGCATCAGGTCCTCGAGGGCGACCTTCTTCTCCGTGCGCTTGGTCTGCAGCTCGACCAGCTCGCGGCCAAGCTTGTCGCCGTCCTTCGTGAACTGCTCGAGCCGATCCGACAGCCGCTTGCGCAGATCGCCCGCCGCCGGATCGCGCTTGATCGCCTCCAGGTTCGCGCGCGTCTCCTGCGCGCGCTGATCGAGCTCGCCGCGCGTGCGGACCTTGCCCTCGATCTCGGTGTCGATGCGGCCGATCTCCTGGCGCAGCTTCACGACCGGCGCGAGCTTGGTCCGGATCGTCGCGTCGAGGTTGCCCAGCGCGAGGATGCCCTCGAGCAGCACGATCGAGCGCGTGTCCCAGATCGACAGCGCCGAGCGCGCGGGCGTCTGCTCGATGACCTCGATCTTGGCCTCCGTCGCCTTCGCCGCGAGCTTGATCGGGACGAGGTACGCGTCGGCCACGTCCTCGGTGCCGGCGGGGCGCGGCGCGAGCTCGTAGCTGCCGCCGAGCCGCGGGTGGCGCACGTACAGCGTGGTGTCGCCGGGGCGCGGCTGCTGGCTCTTCACCTCCCACGTCGTGACCCGGCGCGAGAAGTTCTCGATCTCCATCACGCCGCGCACGATCTTGACGAGCCGCATCTCGTCGCCGGAGCTCTGCTGGCGCGACTCCACGAGGAAGCTCGCCTCGACGGCGAACGGGATCGTGACGGCCACGCCGGCCGAGACCGGCTCGCTGATGCCCTCGCCGACGAAGCTGCCGCCGGAGTAGATCGAGATCGGCCCCGACTCGAGCGCGAACGGCGTCGAGTTCTTGAACCGGATCACGCGGTACGGGTTCGCCTCGTAGCCGGGCCCGCCGCCGCCCGGCCGGTACAGGAACGTCTCCTCGCCCTCGACCTGCTGGTTGATGATCGCGACCATCGTCGAGGAGCCGTCGGGCACGGTGAGCCGCTCGCCGAGGTCGTAGCGCGACAGCCCGCTGATGCTCGCCGCCTGCGTCTTAGCCTGCATCGAGCGCGCGAGCTCGTTGGCATCGACCGCCGAGATCTCCTCGGCCCACCGGTCGCCCTCGGCATCCGCCTTGGTCACCACATCGGCCTCCTTCGTCGACGACGCGGACTTCCGCAGCGGCGCGGCCGACGGCTTCTTGGCCGCCCGGTAGCCGCCGCCGCCGCCCGCCACCTTCGGATCGGGCGCGCGGTCCATCATCGCCTCGGCCGACGGCGCGGCGGCCGGGGCCGGCTGCGTCATCGGCCCCGAGGCGACCCCGCCGGGCTGCGCGTACCCGGTCTCGCCGATGGCGGCCTGCGCGCGGCGCGTGCTGCCGACGGCGGACAGATCGGCGCGCGCGACGTCGCGCGGCGTGTGCAGATCGTAGCGGAACGCGATCGGCGCGCCCGACGTGAGCGCGAGCTTCACGTCGCGCCAGTCCTCGCCGGTCGTGTTGTCGACGACGGCCCAGCCCTGGAGCAGCGCCTGGCCCTTGCCGCTCTCCGGCAGCACCACGCGGTACGTCGGCTTCCACATCGGCGCGCCGACGACGTAGCTGACGACCAGATCGTGCGAGCTCTTGCCGGCGAGCCGGATCGTGACGTCCACCTGCTGGAACATGCCCTCGCCGGCGGTGGCGTCGAGGCTGCGCTGGAACTGCATCGAGATGTCGTCGTTGTGGATCGTGACGCCGGTGACCTTCGACAGCCGCACGACGCCGAGGTCGTCGCCGCGGATCAGCGTCACCTTGTAGTCCTGCTCGGCCGCGGGCGCGTTGGATCCCGCGGGCGCGCGCTCGATCGAGATCGCCTCGACGATCAGCACGCGGCCGCTGACCGAGCTCCTGCCGGTGTGCAGCGTGACCTCCGTGCCGCGCAGCTTGTCGAGGATCTCGGCGAGGCTGCCGTTGCCGGGCCCGATCGTCGCGATCGCGGCGTTCGCCCAGGTGCGCGGATCGAGCGGCATCGAGATCGACACCGCGCGGCCGCCCTTGCGCTCGACGACCGTCAGGCTCTTCAACAGGTCGTTGACCTGGTCCTTGCGCACGCGGATCGTGAACACGTCGCCGTCGACCTTGCCGCCGCGCTCGAAGTAGCCGACGCCGTTCCGGTACAGCACCACCTTCGATAGCTGGAGCGCGCCGCCGGTCGTGGCGTACGGTCGGCGGCTGCCGCCGCACGCGGCGAGCAAGGCCGCGAGTGTCAGGACGATGGATCGAGATGCCCCCATCGGGCCATCGTATCACCGGCGATCGCCCGGCGATCGCCTGCCGATCAGCCGCCGATCAGCTGCTGCGCGAGCTCGGGCCGCGCCATCAGCCGCTCGGTCGCGAGCTCGAGGCTCCTGCCCTCGCTCGCGATGAGCTTGCCCTCGATCTCGGCGTAGAGCCGGGCGAGGCGGCGCGTCTCGGCGGCGCGCAGCTGGGCGTCGACGACGATCGGGCGCGCGGGCTCGATCGCGGGCCGCTTCGTCACGGGCATGAACGGCCGCTGGATCAGCGCGATCTCGTCCTGCGTGAGCCCGGACGTCAGGATCCAGTCGAAGAGCGGCCCGGACGAGACGTCCGCGAGCCGGATGCTGTTGTTCTGCGCGGCGGTGGCCTCGACGAGCGAGACGCGGCCCGACGCGCGGATGATCGTGGCGGCCGCGCAGAAGTGCCCCTCCTGATCGCGCCACACGTTCGCGAGCCCCGGCGTGTACACGTTGCTCGGGTAGACGCCGGCCGTCCGGTACGCGCGGAAGCGGGCGAGGTTCGCGGCGCGCTGCTCGCGCAGCTTGGCGCGGACGGTCGCGCGCTCGATCACGGCGGGATCGTCCTCGACGTCCATCCGGGCGCTCATCCAGCCGGCGGGCGGCTTCGCGAACGACGGGCCAGCGCGATCGGCGGCGGCCGAGGAGGCGAGCGCGGCGACGAGCGAGCCCGTGAGGACAAAGCGCGCGAGCGAGCGAGACAGCGAGCGAGACATGGGGCGTCCTTTGGACAGCTGCAGCCAGGGCGCTACCTGCGAGGCGGCGCGGCGCGAGTGTCTGTGCGGTACCAACGCTGCCGCCGCACGTCCGGTCTCCGCTGTTTGTAAGCGCACGGTAAGGGCTCGAGTCGCCTCGGCGTTCTGGGCGCGCCGCGAGCGAGCGTCGAGCGTTCTCTCGCCTCCCTAACGCTGCCCCCGCACTTTTTGCGCGCCTCGCGTCTCCTCCGCGCCTCCTCCGCGCCTCCTCCGCGCCTCCTCCGCGCAGCTTCGTCCGCTCGGACGGTTACGCGCGCGGCACCATCATCGACTGACCACGTTCGTCGCGCATCTCACGCGGGCTCGCCCATCGCGTCCCTGGCACGCGCGGATCGCCTCCTTATATGATGGCCCGCAGCGCAGCGATGCCCGCACTCATGAAGCACCTCCCCGCGCGGGTGGGTCCATTCGAGATCGTCGGCGTCCTCGGTGAGGGCGGCATGGGCGTCGTCTACAGCGCGCGCGTGCCCGGCTCGGGCGCGCGCGTCGCCGTCAAGACCGTCACCGTCGTCGACGAGCGGCTCATGGCGAGCATGCGCCGCGAGCTCCACGCGCTCGGCCGGCTCTCGCACCCGGGCGTCGTCCGCGTCCTCTCCTCGGGCGTCGAGGGCGGCCGGCCCTGGTACGCGATGGAGCTGGTCGAGGGGACCACGCTGGCGGCGCTGCGCGACGCGATCTGGATGGTCGACGGCACGGACTCGGCGGACCACCTGAACCCCGTCGACAGCGATCTGGCCGGCACCGTGGCGATGCCGGTGCCGCTGGCGACCGGATCGCGCGGCGAGGCCCCGCCCGTGCTCTTGCCCGAGCTGCACGCGCTCGCCGGCGGCCACCTCCCGCGCGTCATCACGGTGATCCGGCGCCTCCTCGGCACGCTCGCGTTCGTGCACGGCGAGGGCATCGTCCACCGCGACATCAAGCCCCAGAACGTGGTGCTGCGCGCCGACGAGCAGCCGGTGCTGGTCGACTTCGGGCTGGCGTCGCGCACCGGCGGGGCCACGGGCCGCGAGGTCCTGGACCTCACGCTCGACGTGGTCGGCACGCCAGCGTACATGGCGCCCGAGCAGATCCGGGGCGACGCCGTCGACTCGCGCGTCGATCTCTACGCGGTCGGCTGCGTCCTCTACGAGCTGCTCACCGGGCGGCCGCCGTTCATCGGCGACATGGCCATGATCATGGAGCAGCACCTGCGGTTCTCGCCGCGGCCGCCGTCGGACATCATCGACGGCTGCCCGCGCGAGCTCGATCAGCTCGTGCTGGCGCTGCTCGAGAAGCGGCCGCGCGATCGGATCGGCCACGCCGAGGACGCGATCTACGTGCTCGACGCGCTCGGCGCCCGCCCCGATCCGGCGCGGCTGCCGCGGCCGCGCACGTACGTGTACCGGCCGGGGCTCGCCGGCCGCGACGCCGCGATGGCCGAGCTCAGCCGCGCGGCGCGCCGCGCGCTCGCCGGCGACGGCGGCGGCTGCGTGCTGATCGCCGGCGAGAGCGGCGCCGGCAAGACGTACCTCGCCATGGAGGCCGCGCGCGCGAACCCCGGGCTCGAGGTCGTCTCCGGCAGCTGCGCGCTCGCCGGCACGTTCCCGCACGGCCCGGGCGGCCAGCCGCTCCACCCGTTCGCGCCCCTGCTCCAGCTCGTCGCGGACCGGTGCACCGCGCTCGGCCGCGCCGCGACCGACGCGCTGCTCGGCGCGCGCGGCAAGATCCTCGCGGAGCACGAGCCGAGCCTCGGCCAGCTGCCCGGCCAGGACGCCTACCCCGATCCGCCGCCGCTCCGCGGCGCCGCCCGCCGCGATCGCCTGCTCGCCGCGCTCGCCGACACCCTCGCCGCGCTCGCGCGGAAGCAGCCGCTCCTGCTCGTGCTCGACGACCTGCAGTGGGCCGACGACGTGTCGCTGCGCTTCCTGACGGGCCTCGGCGACGACTGGTTCCGCGATCAGCGCGTGCTCATCGTCGGCACCTACCGCCTCGAGGAGGCGACGCCGGGTATCGGCAAGCTGCTCGCCCGGCCGTACACGCGCCGGATCGAGCTCGGCAGCCTCGACGAGACCAGCGTCGGCTCGCTCGTCGCCGACATGCTCGCCGTCGACGCCCCGCCGGACGCGCTCGTCCGCTTCCTCGCCCGGCACTCGAAGGGCAACCCGTTCTTCGTCGCCGAGTACCTGCGCGTCGCCACCGCCGAGGGCCTGCTCCGCCGCGGCGACCACAAGCGCGTGCGGATCGGCAGCTCGCCCGCGGCGCGCGATCCGAGGACGGTCGACCTGAAGACGGTCGACCTCACCGCGCTCGCGCTCCCGCTCACCATGCCCGGGCTCGTCGGGCGCCGGCTCGACGGGCTCTCACCCGCGGCGCGCGGCCTCGCCGCGTACGGCAGCGTGATCGGCCGCGAGCTCGATCCCGAGCTCTTGCGCGACGCCGCCGGGGTGAGCGAGGCCGAGGCGCTCGACGGGACCGCCGAGCTGGTCGCCCGCCAGGTGCTCGAGCCCACCGACGAGGGCGGCCTGCGGTTCGTCCACGACAAGCTGTGCGAGGTCGCCTACGAGCGGCTGGAGCCCGAGCCCAAAAAGGCGATGCACCGCGCCGTCGCCGAGGCGATCGAGCGCCGCGTCGCCGGCACCGCCGCCCTCGCGCGCTTCCACGCCACCCTCGCGCACCACTACCTGACGGCCGAGGTCGAGGACAAGGCGATCGAGCACCTCGAGCAAGCGGGCGCGCGCGCCCTCCTGGCCGCCGCGTACACCGACGCGCGCGACCTGCACCGCAAGCTGCTCGAGCTCGACGATCGCCGCGCCGCCGCCGGGGCGGGCGCGCCGGCCAGCCGGCGGGCGCGCTGGGAGCGCCGGCTCGGCGAGGCGTGCTTCAATCTCGGCGACCTGGCGGCGTGCGAGGCCGCGTCGCTCGCCGCGATGCGCCGGCTCGGCCGCCCCACGCCCGCGACCCGGCGCGCCCGGGCCGTCAGGCTGGCCAGGCTGATCGGCGAGCAAGCACTGCACCGGCTCCGCGCGCGCCGCGGCGCCGCGCCCGGCGTCACCGGCGACGCCGCCCGCGGCGACAAGCTCGAGATCGCGCTCGCCGGATCGGTGATGGCGTGGCGCTACTTCTTCGGCGAGGACATGCTCGGCATGGTCTCGATGGCGCTCTGCGCGGCCAACGCGCTCGAGAGCACATCGCCGGCGATCCAGCTCGCGCTGCCGCACGTGTGGCTCGGCTACACCTCGGGCCTCCTGCGGCTGCCCGGGGTGGCCCGGTTCTACTTCAGCCGCTCTCGGGAGGCCGCGCAGGCGACCGGCGACACCGGGGGCAAGCACTTCAGCGCGCTGATGGAGTCCGTCTATCACATCAGCCGCGCGCGGTGGTCCGCCGCCGAGTCGCTCGGCCGCGCCGCGCTCGCCGAGCTCCGCGACGCCGGCGATCCGACGAACGCCGACCACCACGTCGCCACGCTCGCCTGCATGCTGTACTACGTCGGCCGGTTCGAGGAGTCGATGGAGCTCTTCGACGAGATGCAGGTGGGGGCGCGCGCGCGGCACAACCCGCTGCACGAGGCGTGGGGGCTCTACGGCGGCGCCATGGGGCGGATCGCGCAGGGCCGGTTCGACGAGTCGCTGCCGCGCCTCCACGCCGCCCTGGCGGTGTTCGAGCGGCTGCAGGCCAAGACGTCGCTGATCATCGTCCACGGCCTTTGCAGCCAGCTCCACGCGCGCGCCGGCCGGGACGCCGAGGCGCTCCGGGCGGCCGACGAGGTCAGCGCGCGCGTCGCGGAGCTCTCGACGATCGCCGCGACGATCGTCGGCTACATCGGCGCCGCCGAGGCGTACCTCGAGCTGGCCGATCGGGCGCGGCGCCGCGGCGCGCCCGGCTCGGCCGACGTCAACGACCTGCTCGCGCGCGCGCGGGCGGCGTGCAGCCGGCTGCGCCGGTTCGCGCTGTGGTTCCCGTTCGCTGAGCCGGCCCGGCTCCGCTACGGCGCGCAGCTCGCCGCCCTCGAGGGCGAGCACCGCGCCGCGCAGCGCGGCTTCGCGCGCGCGATCGAGCTGTCGCGGCGGCTCGCGATGCCCTACGACGAGGCGCAGGCGCTGTGGCTCGCCTCGCGCTACGTCCCCGATCGCGGCCGCGCCGCCGCCGCGCGCGAGATCTTCGCGCGGCTCGGCTGCGCGTGGCACGTCGCGCAGATCGATCCCGCGGGCTGACCTGACGGCCGCCGCTTACGACCGCTCCGCGGGGGCCGCCGGGAGCTCGCCCGACGCCGACGGCGGCATCTCGCGCAGCCCGCGCAGCGGCCACAGGAGGAGCGGCGCGATCATGCCCACGAGCACGCCGACCCAGACGGCGAACCGGGTGCCCGCGACCTCGGCGATCACGCCCGCGATCACCGCCGCGACCGGCAGGAGCCCCGACGTCAGGACGTGGATCGCGGCGTTCGCGCGCCCGAGCGTCTCGCGCGGCAGCACCGTCTGGCGCAGCGTGACCGCCTGGATCACGAACGCCACCGAGAAGCCGTCGGAGAGCAGCTGGTGCGCGATCAGAAAGCCCACGATCAGCGCGTGCTCGCCGCGGGTGACCGAGCTGCCGGCGAGCGGGATGAACAGCGCGCACGTGAGCGAGAGCACCGACGTCGCGATCAGCGTGTGGCCGAGCCCCAGGCGCCGCACCAGCGCGCGAGAGATCAGCGCGCCGGCGAGCGAGCCCACGCCGCCCATGGCGACGATCACGCCGAACGTGCCCTCGGACAGGCGCAGCTCGCGCAGGCAGAACAGCGTGTAGAGCGCGAGGAAGAACCCGCCCGAGAGCGACCACACCATGTGCGAGAGCACGATCGGCCGCACCACCGGGTGGCGGAACACCTCGCGAAAGCCTGTGCGCAGATCCTCGCCCATGCGGTGCAGCTCGGCCGGCTCGCTCGAGGGCGGCTCGGTGCTGCGGATCCGGCCGAGCAGGATCGCCGACCAGATATAGGTGGCGGCGTTGATCACGATGGCGAGCGGCGCGCCCAGGATGCGGATCAGGTAGCCCGCGACGGCCGGGCCGGTGATCTCCGCGACCGCCTCGGTCGACTCGAGCTTGGCGTTGCCCTCGCCGAGCTGGCGGCGGCCGATCAGCGACGGCAGGTACGTGTTGTCCGTGATCTGGAACAGCGCGCTCGCCGCGCCGACCACGGCGCCGGTGACGAGCACGTGGCCCACCGAGAGGGCGCCCACCGCCCACGCGAGCGTCAGGGACGCGATCGCCACGGCGCGGATCAGATCGGAGAGGATCAGGATCCGCCGCTTGCGGCTGCGATCGATCCACCCGCCGGCGAACAGCCCGACGAGCAGCCCCGGCGCGATCTGGATCGCCATCAGGACGCTCACGACCACCTCGGGCTGATCGAGCGTGGTCACCGCGATGATCGGCAGCCCCGTGCGCGTGATGCGAAAGCCGAACGCGCTGACCGCTTGCGCGGCCCACAGCCGGAGGAAGTCTCCGTGGGCCCAGAGACCGCGGCGCTCGGCCATGCCCTGAGCCTACAACCGTCGGCGTGGCCCGGCGATCCGCGCGCCGCACCGTGATCTGTGTTTCACGCCGCGCGCGGCACGAGATCGCGCGGGTTCGCTGCGTCGGCCGCTTCGCACGCGCGCGCGCTCAGAACGGGATGTCGTCGTCCGGTCCGCCGCCGCCGCCGCCACCGCCGCCGCCGCCGTAGCCGCCACCGCCGCCGCCGTAGCCGCCGCCGCCGCCAGCGCCGCCGCCGCCGCCGTAGCCCGCGAAGTCATTGTCCGAGGGCGGAGGCGAGCCGTCGTCGCTGCGGCTGCGGCCGCCGCCGCCGCCGCCGTCGCGCCCGCCGCCGAGGAACTGGACGTCGTTCGCGATGATCTCCGTGATGTAGCGCTTGTTGCCGTCCTTGTCGTCGTACGTCCGCGTCTGGATCCGGCCCTCGACGAAGACCTGCCGCCCCTTCGCGAGGTACTTCGAGCAGACCTCGGCGCGCTTGCCCCACACCACGATGCGGTGCCACTCCGTGCGCTCCTGGCGCTGCCCGTTCTTGTCGTTCCAGCTCTCGCTGGTCGCGAGGCGCAGCTCGCAGACGCCCTGCCCGCTCGGCGTGTACCGCATGTCGGGATCGGCGCCCAGGTGCCCCACGAGGATGACTTTGTTGACTCCGCCGGCCATGAGGTTCTCTTCTTTTCGTTGTGCGGTCCGGAACGACCCCGTCCCGTCGTTGGTCCCGGGACGACTCCGCCCCGGAGGTATCCGCGCGTTGCGGTGAAATGATGCCTACCACGGGGCTGTGACAACGGCGACGAACGGCGGCGAACGGCGGCGAACGGCGGCGAACGGCGACGATAGACTGTCCGCTCCCGAGCGGTTACAACCGCCTCGATGTACCGAGACCTCGTGGTCGCCGTCGTGATCCCGGCGTTCAACGAGCGCCGCGCGATCGGCGCCACCGTCGCGACCGTGCCCGCGTTCGTCGATCGCGTGA
The DNA here is from genome assembly GCA_035558535.1 of Kofleriaceae bacterium. GTDB lineage: Bacteria > Myxococcota_A > Polyangia > Haliangiales > Haliangiaceae > JABFXX01. Next base: position 14,179 of record DATMCI010000047.1, on the reverse strand, counting down.
TCGTCGTCGACGACGCGTCCACCGACGACACCGCCGCGTGCGCCAAGGCCGCGGCGCAGCGGCGCGCCGCGCCCGCCGCTGTGGAGGTGCTGCGCCACGCGCAGAACCGCGGCGTCGGCGGCGCGATCGCCACCGGCTACCGGCGCGCGCTCGAGCTCTCTGCCGACGCCGCGGTCGTGATGGCCGGCGACGGTCAGATGGATCCCGAGGATCTGCCCGCGCTGCTCGATCCGATCGCCGCCGGGGACGCCGACTACGTGAAGGGCAACCGCTTCCTGCACCCGGCGATCTGGACCACGATGCCCCCGGCGCGCATCGTCGGCAACGTGCTCCTGTCGGCCGCCACGCGCGTGACGTCCGGCTACCGCCACGTGTTCGACTCGCAGTGCGGCTACACCGCGATCCGCCGCGCCGCGCTCGAGCAGATCGAGCTCGGCGAGCTGTTCCCGCGCTACGGCTACCCCAACGATCTCCTGTCGCGCCTCTCCGTCGCGGGGATGCGCGTCGTCGACGTGCCCGTCCGCCCGATCTACGGCGAGCACTGGAAGAGCGGCATCCACCTCGGCACCGCGCTGCACCCGATCCCGTGGGTCCTCCTGCGCTCGTGGGGCGCGCGGCTGGCGGCGCTCGCGCGCAAGCGCGCGCGGGCGGCGTGACCTCCGCTCGGGCGCCTGCCGCCGCCGCGCCGCTGCGGATCGGCGTCATCACCACCTCGTACCCGCGCCGGAGCGGCGATCCGGCCGGCGGCTTCGTCGGCGAGCACGTCCGCGCGCTGCGCGCGCTCGGCCACGCGGTCGACGTGATCGCCGCCGGCGCCACCGGCGCGGGCGACGACACCAGCGCCAGCGACGAGCCCGGCGTGACCCGCGTCCCCGGCGCGCTGTTCTACCGCGGCGGCGCGCCCGATCGCCTCGAGCGCGCGCCACTCCGCGCCGCCCTGCCCGCGGCCGCCTTCACGCTGCGGCTCGCGGTCGCCGCGGCCGCCCGCGCGCGCGCCTGCCCGTGGGACGTGATCGTCGCGCACTGGCTCGCCCCCTCGGCGTTGATCGCGCTGCCGCTCGCCGCCCCGCTCGTCGCGATCGCCCACGGCGGCGACGTGCACACGCTGCGCAGGCTGCGCCTCCTTGGGCCCGCGCTGCACGCGCTCCGGCGCCGGCGCGCCCGCCTCGTCTTCGTCAGCGAACAGCTGCGCGCCACGGCGCGCGCCGCCGCCCCCGAGCTCGCGCGCTGGCTCGACGAGGGCGCGCTCGTCCAGCCCATGGGCGTCGACGCCGCGCGCTTCGCGGCGCTCCCCCGCGCGCCGCGCACGCCGCCGGTGATCCTCGTCGCGGCGCGGCTCGTCCCGATCAAGGGCGTCGACGTCGCGATCGACGCCCTCGCGCACGTCCGCGTGCCCGCGCGGCTCGTGATCGCCGGCGATGGCCCCGAGCGCGCCGCGCTCCTCGCCCGGGCGCAGGTCCGCGCCCGCGCCCGCGCCGCGCGCGGCGCCCCCGGCGCGATCGAGCTCGTCGGCGAGGTCGACACCCAGCGCCGCGATCAGCTCCTCTCGGAGGCCAGCGTCGTCGTCGTCCCGTCGCGCGTCACCGCCTCGGGCCGCACCGAGGGCACCCCGGCGATCGCCCTCGAGGCGCTCGCGGCCGGCGTCCCCGTGGTCGCGTCGGCCGTCGGCGGCCTCGGCGAGCTCCCCGCCGCGCGGCTCGTTTTGCCCGACGATCCGCACGCGCTGGCGCGCGAGATCGATCGCGCGCTCGTCGATCCTCCGAGCCCGCACGATTTGCGGCGCGCGGTGGCAAACCTCGACTGGCGCGTCGCCGCGGAGCGCCTACTGCGTAGGGAATGATCGCGTCGCTGCGTAAGCTCGTTCGCAGGCCGCGCTTCGATGGTCGAACCATCCGCTCTGCGAAGCGTGCCTAACCCTCGGCAATCCCGTGGCGATCCTGCTACGGATCACGCAATGAAGCAGCGCGTCTCGGCGGCACGCTTGCTGCTATTCGACGAGGCGATGTCCGAAAGTTCGCGGTTCGACGTCTCCGTCATCATGCCGTTCGGTGACGACGAGGAGGCCGTCGGGGTCGCCGCGCGACGGACCGCCGAGCACCTGCGCGGCCTGGGCGTGCGCTTCGAGATCCTCGCGATCGACGAGGACTCCGGCGACAACTCCCACGCCGTGCTCGCGCTGCTCCGCGCCGAGATCCCCGAGCTCCGCGTCACCCACGCTCCCGGCCGCGGCCGCGGCGTGGAGGTCGGCGCGTCCCGCGCGCAGGGCACGATCCTGCTGGTCGCGACGCCGGACGTCGCGAGCGCCACGCTCGATGGCGCGGGCGACGCCTGCCGCCGCCTGCTCGCCGGCGAGGGCGACGCCGAGATCGCGCTCGCGCGGTTCACCGTCGCGCACCGGATGCGGACCCTCGATGTATTTCGCAGCCTGCGCCTCGCCGGCGCGGCGATGCACCGCCGGATCGCCAAGCGGCTGCAGCTTCGCAACCTCTCGGTGCGCATCGCAGGCACGGCCGGCGGCGCCGCGCGGCCCGCCATCGGGCGATTCCGGGCGTTCGCCCGGTTCGCCCGGCTCGGCTAGGTAGCGGCGGCCCGCCGATCGCGCTGCTATAGTCGCCCGAGTGTATTACGCGCTCGCGATCGTCGCGCTCGGGTTCCTGATCGTCGTTCACGAAGCGGGCCATTACTTCGTCGCGCGCTGGTGCGGGATGCGCGTGGACCGGTTCAGCATCGGCTTTGGGCCCGGCATCTTGAAGCGCCGGTCCAAGAAGACCGGCACGATCTTCCAGCTCGCGCCGATCCCGTTCGGCGGCTTCGTCGAGATCCGCGGCATGAACATCGCCGAGGAGGTCGATCCCGAGGACGCGCAGGCGTACCCGAACCGCCCCGCGTGGCAGCGCTTCGTGACGATCTTCGCCGGCCCCGCCACGAACTACCTGTCCGCGATCGCGCTCGGCATCGCCCTGTTCACCTGCCACGGCGTGGAGCGGGCGGAGAAGATCATCCACGTCCACGACGTGCTCGCCGACACCGACGCGAGCGGCAAGCCGTTCGACGCCGTCGGCAAGCTCCAGAAGGGCGATCGGATCGTGTTCGTCGACGGCCAGCCGATTGAGGCTGGCAGCGACAAGGGCCTGACCGCGCGCGTGACGGAGAAGCAGGGCGCGCCGGTCAAGCTCACGGTCCGCCGCGGTCTCTTCCAGGTGGTCGACGTCGAGATCACGCCGGCGCCCCGCAAGGACGACAAGACGGGCCAGCTCGTCAAGAAAGACGGCAAGGTCATCTATTACCTCGGGATCGCGCCGTCGAACCGCTACGTGGAGGACGTCGGGGTCGCCGAGGCCACGTGGGAGGCGTTCAAGTACCCCGTCGACAAGACGAAGGCGATCGCCGCCGGCCTGTACGGCATCATCGTCGGGACCGAGGAGGCCGATCCCGGCGGCCCGGTCCGCATCCTCGACGAGTTCCAGAAGGCGTTCGAGGTCAGCATGGTGACCGGCATCCACCTGCTCATGCTGCTCAGCGTTTACCTCGGCCTCTTCAACCTGTTCCCGCTGCCCGCGCTCGACGGCGGCCGCCTCGTCTTCCTCGGCTACGAGATGGTGACCCGCCGCCGCGCGAACCCCAAGATCGAGGCGATGGTGCACATGAGCGGCATCATGATCCTCGGCATCGTGATGATCCTGGTGACGCTGAACGACTGCAACGTGATCTGACCTCGCGCGCCGATCGCGCGCGCCGTCCGCGAGCCGCGCAGCCGCGCAGCTACCCCGGGGGCGGGGAGCGCCCGGCGCCCCCCATCAAGACGGCGTAAGCGCGATCTTTTCCCCCGCGGATCGGGATCGCGACGGCGCATCGCCGGCCCGCGCCGGGCGCGGCGCCCGCGGCGGTGCCGCGCCGCGCCCGGTGAGGAACACGCAACACAGCCGGACCCCGGCCGGGCGCAGGGATATGCTCCGCCCGATCGAGCCGGTGGTTCAGACGGCCGATCCAGCCACGGCCGAGGGGGCCACGGCCGGGCTGCAACGTTGGGGGCCAGCAACGGGCAGATCCATCTGCCCGCCAAGGAGAGAGAGAGAGCGTCATGCAGCTTGTCCGGCTCGCCGAGTCCACCGCGCTCAACAACGCCTGGATCGTGGGGGTGCTCGCCGTCGTCGCGCTGATCGCCACGTGGGTCATCGTGGCGCTGTCGAGCTTCCTGATGCGGCAGGTCGCCCACTCCCTGCGCGTCGCCGCGCTCCAGTCGATCTCGGACGCCTACGCGCGCCGGGCACGCCTGATCGGGGTCATCGCGTCGTTCGCGGTGCTCCTGGCCGCGGCCGGCGTCCTGGCCTACATGCTGTGGCAGCGGGAGGATCTCGAGCCGCTCGCGGACGAGGCGCTCGAGCACGTCACCGGCGACAGCCTGCTCCTCGTGGCGCGTAGCGCGGTCGCGTTGATCGCGTTCCTGATCGCGTTCTACGCGCTCAAGGCCGCGAGCCACCGCCTGATCGCGCGCGGCCGCGGCCGGCTGAGCCCGCGCGAGCTCACCGACCGGCAGCGGATGTTCCTCGAGCGCTTCTTCGTGCACCTGCCCTCGGCCATCAACCTGGCCCTCGCCTACGTGCTGCTCAAGCTCGCCGCCGGCACGTTCGACGTGCCCGGCGTGCTCGAGTGGCTCCTGCTCACGACCGTGTACGTCCTGCTCGTGCTCACCAGCGGCCGGACGCTGGTGGCGCTGGCCCACTACCTGTCCGAGAGCCTGCTCGCGACGTGGGAGCGCAAGAGCAAGGACACCAAGCTCGAGGAGTACTACGCGGCGCTGCGGCGGCTCCTGCCGGTGATCCAGCGCAGCATCGAGGCCATCGTGACCGTGTCGGTGGCGACCGTGATCGTGCGCCGGTTCGAGGCGCTCGAGGAGTTCGCGCCTTACGGCCCGCTCCTGATCCGGATCATCTCGATGTTCTTGGCCGCCAGCGTGGTCGTCGAGGTCGTCCGGGTGCTGGTCGCGCGGCTCCTGCTCGCGCACCCGAGCGCGGCCGACGACACGCAGCGCCGGCGCATCACGTTCGTCGGCCTGATCCAGAGCATCCTCAAGTACATCATCTACTTCATCGTCAGCATGATGGTCCTCGAGGATCTCGGCATCGATCCTACGCCGATCCTCGCGGGCGCCGGCATCGTCGGCCTGACCGTCGGCCTCGGCTCGCAGAAGATCGTGGCCGACCTCCTGAACGGCCTGTTCCTCCTGTTCGAGGACCAGATCCTCCAGGGCGACTACATCAAGATCGGCGACACCGAGGGTCTGGTCGAGCAGATGTCCCTGCGGCTCACCCGCATCCGCGACCGCTTCGGCCGGCTCCACATCATGCGCAACGGCGAGATCCAGAACGTCATCAACTACAGCCGCGGCTGGACTTTGACGGTCGTGGAGATGGGCGTCTCCTACGAGGACGACATCGGCAAGGCCCTGCGCGTCATCGAGGAGGTGACGTCGAAGCTGCCGGCGATGCTGCCCAACCAGGTCCTCGAGAAGCCGCAGGTGAAGGGCATCGAGACGATGGGCGACAGCTCGCTGCTCATTCGCATCGAGACCAAAGTCGGTCCCGGCGTCCACTTCGACGTCAAGCGCGCGCTCCACCGCCTGCTCGTCGACGGCTTCAACGGCAACGGCCTCGAGATCCCGTACCCGAAGTCCGTCCAGTTCGGCATGGAGGGCCTGCCGCCGTCGCCCGTGCCCGCGCCCGCACCCGGGGCCGCCCCCGCCGCGCCAGGCGCGCCGGGCGCGCCCGAGGCGCCTGGCGCCGCGTCCGCGTCGGCGTCGCCCGCGTCGCCCGCGTCGCCCACGCCGCCGCCCGCGCGCGCGTAGCCGCCGCCCGCGCGCGCGTAGCCACGGCCGCGCGTTACCTCGCTCGTCGGACCCCATCTGTGGTCCTCGACCGTCGCCGATCGCCGGTGGTACGACTGGCTGAACTCAAACATGAGCGCATCGGTTGATGGCGTGCGCTGGCTCCGCGAAACCGCACCTCATCGAGTTGCATCGGCCCCGGCCTGTTCGCCCAAATTCATGGCGATGGAGGGCGTGTTGAAGATGATGCGCAAGCTGACGACGCACAACACCCTCTTCGTCACGCCGGAGTAGCGCGACGCGAAGCCAACGGCCACCTGCAACGCGTTCCAATGGCGCTCCGCGCTAATCGCCGCTCACGTTGCGAGGTTCCAGATGATCACCAACCAGCGCGAGAATGTTTAGACGGCCAACATCTCGCGAGGTTGCGCCGACCGTAGTTCTCGTCTATGCAACGAGTAGAAGGATGTAATGGTCTCGATGAACGAAATCTTGCAGGCATTATCGGTCGTCGGATGGTCGGTGGTGGAAGGCATTGACGAAGGCCAACTTCTGGACGTGGCCCGTTCTCTTGGTGAGCCCGTGCCTCTGCGCCGAGGAACCTCTGTGATCAGCAACTTGAAGGTCCTTACGCGTAACCGGGCATTACCGAGATCATTGAGCGCGGTGCACGGCGAAGGGGCGTTCCCGCTTCATTCGGACGCTGCGCACTGGCCGCAGCCGCCACGATTCGTTCTGCTCTACGCGCCAAGCGGCGCGGATGTTCGGCGTCCAACGTTGCTTGCGGATACCAGAGACCTGTTAAATCACCTGTCGCTACCAGAGATCGATTTGTTACGACGAGGCGTGCTGCGGGTTCGCTCCGGCCGTTCGAGCCGGCTCACCACGATCGTCGACCGTCTCGGAATCATCCGCTTCGACGCAGACTGTATGGAGCCTGCGAACACGACCGGCGAGAAAGCAGTACGTTTGGTTTCGAGCTGGGTTGATGCTTGCGATCCCATCCATGTAACCTGGACACTTGGACGGCTTCTTATTCTCGATAACTGGCGGTGTCTACACGGCCGGGATGCCGCACCCCACATCGACGACTCGGGACGCCGGTTACTTCGGGTGCTGGTCGCCAACGCTCCGAAGGGAGGAGACTAGAATGGGACTGACTCGCGAGTCCTTGTGGAACAAGAGCAAGGTGTTTCTGGAACGCGCGTTGTCTCGCAGAGATGCCGGCGAGTTCGAGGAATTCCAACTTTGGGCAGTTATGACCCTTGAAGTTCTTGGCAAAGCCGCCTTGGCGCATGTTCATCCCGCGCTCGTGGCTGACCCTCAAGACTTTGAGAGCCTACTCGCGGCGTGTGGTGCAGGAAAGAGCCCAGAGTTTCGTACTATACAAGCGAAGACGGTCTTCAGTCGCTGTAAGCGGCTCGTGAAGGGCTTCGATGAGACGTGCGAGCGCTTTTGCCTGCAAATGGCCAATGATCGCAACGCCGAGTTGCATTCTGGCGCCGTACCCTTCACGTCGGTCGCCTTGGATACCTGGCAACCGAAGTTGTGGCACTGTGTTCAGTTGCTCACTGAAGCGCAGGGCGAGACTCTTGAAACTCTGCTCGGCTCCGACGAAGCCGAGAACGCAGCCTCGATCATCGACGATGCATCTCAAGCTTTGGCGGCAGCGGTGCGTGGGCGCATCGAGCGGGCTCGCAGCGAATTCTCTGTGGGGCGGTCTGTGGAAGAGCGAAAACACGTCGCGGCGGCCGCCAAGATTGCGGTTCAAGCTCAGGTCGGTGACTCGTCTACCGACGTGACCTGTCCGGCATGCCAGTGCGTTGGGATCCTAAGTGGCGATCAAATAGACGAAGAGTTCATAGACCGCGACGAAGATGAGCCCTGGCTCCGCTGGGTAAAGCAGACCTACGCTGCCGAACGCTTTCGATGCGTTGCTTGCAAGCTCCATCTGGAAGGTGAACAGGAACTCGAAGTAGCCGAGATCTCTACGGAGTTCGAGAAGGAAAAGCTCCAAGAAGCCTACGATGATGACGACTACGGGAATGATTGAACGATCGGGCTGGCTGGGACGTAACCACCGGATGGCGACGGGCATGGTGTCGAATCAGGCGCGAACCGCTGGGCAACTCTACAGCGTCCAGTTCCTCAAGGAGCTGCTCGACCTCGCCACGGAAAACGTCGTCCTCGAGAAGCAGACTCCGCCGCAGGAGGACGAAGGTCGGGCAAGGCCGCCCTCACCTCCCTCTTTCAGGAGGTCAAGAACAGCAAATGCCCGTCATCGTCGAGCGCGTGGTCGCCGACGTGGATGAGATCGTCCGCCTGGTCCGCTTCCCCTGCTGGCAGCACACCTCGGCCGGTGAGCGTGAGGTGAAGAAGGCGCTCCGCAGCACGCTGTTAAAGTACAAACTCCACGCCGATACCGAGCTATTCGAGAAAGCGTACGGCTACATCAAGCAGTACTACTGAGCCGCGGCAGACCGCCCGCGACTCGAGGTGGCGCCATCACTCCAGGGCACGCGGGCAAGCCGCTGCCAGCGCAGCTCACAACCAGGATGCCGAGAGCGCCCTCAGGGACGCCTGGCGCCGCGGGCGCGCTGCTGCCTCGCATACACGAGGAGGAGCAGCCGCTCGTCCGGGGTGAACTGCGCGCAGCGCCGCGGCGACGACGGCTGTGCGCGCGGCCGCGGCGGCGGCTCCACGCGCGGCGACGGCTCCGCGTGCGGCGGCTCCGCGCTGGCTTCTGTCTTCGCTACCGCGCGATGGAGCTCGCGCAGTCGCTTGCCGATGAGCGAGAGCATCGAGGTGAGCGCGCGGGGTGCCTGGCGATGGTCGCGCTCCGGGCCGAGCTGCGAGGTGGCCACCGCCTCGGCGAGGATGCGCGCGGCGTCGAGCGCGCTGCGGAGCTCGGTCAACTCACGGCGCAAGTGGAACGGGCCGCGCCAGCTGGGATGTGTCGCCATGTTTTTTGTCTACTTGACCGTTGGGCGATAAGTCAACAGCGGCCAGATCGAATCGCTTCGATCGTGATCTGGCGCGATCAGTCCTTCGCGTGCGCTGGGATCTGCGTCCAGTAGCTGACCGGGATCGCCCCCTCCGTCAGCTTCTCGATCTGGAGCGCCAGCTCGAGGCTCGGACGGCGCTCTCCATTGCACAGGCGTGCGGCGGTGCTGAGCACGATGCCCAGCTCGTGGGCGAGCTGTTGCCGGGTCCAGCCGCGCTCGTCGATCCACACGCCGAGCTTGCTGCGCTTGAGGACCGGGCGACCCATGCGGCGCTTCGTGCCAGCCACCGGCGAGTTATCCCACGGCGCCCCGCTCCGCCAGGCTCCTCGGGCGCCATTTCGGTTCGCGCGGCGCGCCGCGGCGCGCCGCGGTCCGGCTCGTGCCCCCTCCGACGCGCCGCCCTGTCTGCGCTCCGCTGTCAGCGCGCCATTCGCGTGCGCCTCGCCCGCCGTGACTCGCCGGCCATTGCGCACGGGGCACGTCACGCGTCGCGGCTCGGATCGGCCGCGGCGGCGTGAAGCTCCCGTATACGCCGCGAGCTCCGGATCGGGAGCGAGCGTCGTCGGTAAACCCGGACTGGGGCGGTGCTTGACGAGCCCGCTCGGGCTGTGCAACCTGCGAGTCTGTGACCACGACAGACTCGATCACTCCGAAGCCACCCTCGCCGGATCGCCCAACGGGCAGCGTGAACGCATCCACCGCGGAGCGGGACGCACTCGAGAAGGCCTTCGCACGACTCTCCGCCGAGCTCCAGCGGGTGGAGAGCCGATACCAGCGGCTCGAGAGCCAGGTCCACGATCTCGCGATCGGGTACGCGATGAATAGCCAGGCCGCCATGCAGCTCACGATCGACGCGGTGAGGCGGCTCGAGACCCTCGAGGCGCGCTTCGACATCGCCGGCCGCCGGCCGCCGCGCTCGCGGGCTCGCTCGCAGCGCGGCGCCTCGATGCGGCGCAAGGTGGCGTGAGCGTGACCGGCTCGAGGCGGGTGCGGTCCGGTGTCCGGCCGGTGTCCGGCGCCTCTGTCCGACCGGCGGACATATTCGCGAATCTGCCACCAGACTTCACGGAGCTGGGCGCGGAACGCGAGGTGCTCCAGGGCCGCGACGTCGCGCACACGAGCATCGGACCGAGCTGTCCACGCGCCCCGTCGGTTCGGGGCGTCGCGTTCAGCCGGCCGGTGCTCGGACATCCGCCCGATCAACCAATGGAGGTTTCTCATGAACGTTGAAGAACAGTCGCAGTTGAAGGCATCTACCGCGGGTAGCTCCGCGGCGGCGGCGGGGCTCCCCGTGAGCCTCGAAGGCACGTCGCAGTCGAAGGCGCTGCTGGAGGAGATCCGCGCCCAGGTCCTGGTGATCGCCAACGGTCATGGCGTGCTCACCAACCGCCTCGGGGAGGCGGACGTCAGGCTCGCCAGGCTCGAAGGCCAGCTCGATCAGCTCAGAATTCATGCCTTCCTGTCCGAGAAGAGTGCCAACACGAAGCTCGAGGCACTCGACGTGAAGGCCGGCACGCTCGATACCAAGGCCGGCGCGCTCGACACCGGGGTCGGCGCGCTCGACACCAAGGTCGGCGCGCTCGACGCCAAGGTCAGCTCGGTCGACGCCAAGGTCGCCGTGCTCGGCACGAAGATCGACCTGCTCAACATCAAGAACGATACGCTCGCCACTCGGATCGACAGACTTGATACCAGGGTCGTGTCGCTCGATGCGAAGGTCTCAAAGATCGACGCGCTCGACACCAAGCTCTCGGGTAGGATCGACGCGCTCGATGCCAGGGTCGGATCGCTCGAGGTCAAGGTCGACGGGCTCTCGGGCAGGGTCGATGGACTCTCGGGCAGGGTCGACGCGCTCGATAAAAAGGTCGACATCATTTCGGTCGAGCTCTGGCGCGTCACGATGCAGCTCAACGTGGTGACCACGCAGCTCAACGCGGTCGCGGCGCACGTCGCCGCGATCGGGGCGCACTTCGGCATAAAGGCGCCGCTTCCTCCCACGTGACCGGCGCACAACGACGACGCGTGAGAGCGAGCCGCACCTCGGCGCAGCGACGACGACCGCGCGAGCGCGCCGGATCGGAGCAGCGGTAACAGCGCAGGTATCGCAGTACACCGATGATTGCGCGACTGAGCGAATTCGCTGGCGAGCGCGCCGCGCGCGCGGCGCGAGGTGCTCTTCGACGCCGCCGGTCGGCGTCCGCGGCGCCCGCAGCGGCGCTCGCAGCGCGACGCAGGGGCGCGGCGCAACGTGGCGTGAGGTGTCCTGGCGGTCGGTGGGCGCCGTCCGACGGTCGGCGGGGGCGGCGGGGGCGGCGGGGGCTGTCCGGTGTCCGGCCGGTGTCCGGCGCCTCTGTCCGACCGGCGGACAAAATCGAGAATTCGCTACCAAACTTCGCGGAGTTGGGCGTGGAACGCGAGTTGCTCCTCGACTGCCACGTCGCGCACACGAGCACCGGATCGAGCTGTCAGGCGCCCCGTAGGTTCGGGATCGCGTTCAGCCGGCCGGTGCCCGTGCTACCCGCGCGATCAACCATTGGAGGCTCTCGTGAACATCGAAGAACAATCGCAGATGAAGATGTCCGCCGCCGGTAGCTCCACGGGGGCGCCGGGGCCCGGCGTGCACCTCGAAGGTGCGTCGCAGCCGAAGGCGCTGCTGGAGGATATCCACGCCCAGGTCAAGGTGGTCGCCGAGGCTCATGGCGCGCTCACCAACCGCCTCGGGGAGACGGACATGAGGCTCGCCCGGCTCGAAGGCCAGCTCGATCATCTCGGGGTCCGGGTCTCCGTGTCCGACAAGATGATCCACACGAAGCTCGACGCGCTCGAAGTGAAGGCCGGCGCGCTCGATGGCAAGCTCGCCCAGACCGATGCCAAGCTCGGCGCGCTCGACACCAAGGTCGACACACTCGACAAGAAGGTCGAGACGCTCGGTACGAAGTTGGAGCAGCTCGACGCAAAGCTCTCGGGCAGGATCGACGAGCTCGACGCGAGGCTCTCGGGAAGGCTCGACGAGTTCGACGCAAAGTTCAACGTGCTCGACAAGAAGGTCGACATCATCTCGGCCGAGCTCTGGCGTGTGACGAACCGGCTCGACGCGGTTTCGGCCGAGGTCGAGCGCAATACGAAGCGGCTCGACGCGGTCTCGGCCGAGGTCGAGCGCAACACGAAGCGGCTCGACGTGGTCTCGGCCGAGGTCGAGCGCAACACGAAGCGGCTCGACGCGCTCTCGGCCGAGGTCGAGCGCAATACGACGCGGCTCGACGCGCTCTCGACCGAGGTCGAGCGCAATACGACGCGGCTCGACGCGCTCTCGACCGAGGTCGGGCGCATCGCGACGCAGCTCGACGCGGTCACCACGCAGCTCGGGGTCGTCGCGGTGCAGCTCGGCGCGGTCATCGCGCACCTTGGCGTGAGCGTGCCGCTTCCTCCCGCGTAACGGAGGCGGAGCGGCGTGCGAAGCGGCGCGCGTGAGAGCGAGCCGCACTCCGGCGCAGCGACGACGACCGCGGCGCGTGCGTCGGATCGGAGCAGCGGCGACAGCGCAGGTATCGCAGCACACCGACGGTAGCGCGCTCGACGAATTCCCCTGGCGAGCGCGCGATCGCGGCGCATACCTGGTGGCCATGGCCACACCCTTCAAGCTGATCGCGCGCGCGGAGCACAAGAACGTCGAGCCGGGGAAGTCGTCGCTCTGGGCGGCGATCCGCGTCGACCCGGTGGGCCGCGCGCTCGAGGCCGAGCGCGCGCCGCTCGCGGTCGTGCTCGTGCTCGACACGTCGGGCTCGATGTCGGGCGATCCGATCGCGCACGTGCTCCAGAGCTGCGAGATCGTCGCGGACCTGCTCGAGGCCAAGGACCAGCTCGCGATCGTCACGTTCTCGACCCACGCGGCCGTGCTGTGCGGGCTGACCGCCGTCGATGGCCCGGGGCGCGACCTGATCCGGCGGACGCTGCGCGGCGTCGCGGCCGACGGCTCGACGAACATGCACGGCGGCATCGCCGCCGCGGCGGGCATCCTCGCGACGGCGCCGCCGGGGCTGCGGCGCACGATGGTCGTCCTGAGCGACGGCCAGCCGAACATCGGGATGTCGTCCGCGACGGAGCTCGGCGACTACGTGCGCGGCCTCAAGGTGGCGGTCTCGAGCCTCGGGTTCGGCCTCCACCACGACGAGGCGGTGCTCGACGCGATCGCGAAGGCGGGCTCGGGGCGCTACGCGTACATCCCCGATCCGGTGATCGCGCGCGTCGAGCTGGCCCGTGCGGCGCTCGCGCACGGCGGCATCGTCGCCGACGAGCTCGAGCTGAAGATCAAGCTCGTCGAGGGCGCCGAGCTCGTGCAGCTCCTGCCGCAGAGCCCGCTGCGCCACGGCGGCGCCGGGGTGACCGCGCCGCTCGGCGACGTGTTCGTCGACGAGGGCCGCGTCGTCGCGATCGAGCTCGGGCTCGCGCTGGAACCGCACGGGAGGGGCCGGCTCGCCGAGATCATCGTCGAGGGTCGCTCGCCGGACGGCGCGCGCCACCGCGAGACGGCCGTGCTCGAGGTCGACGTGCGCAGCGGCCCGCGCGTCGTCGATCGCGACGCGCAGCGCGATCTCCTCGAGGTGCTCACCGACGCCGCGCGCGCCGAGGCCCGCGCGCAGGCGGATCGCGGCGCGTTCCCGGCGGCGGCGGCGATCCTGCGCAAGATGGCGCAGCGGATCGACGCGTCCGAGGGCTTCGTGCGCAACGACGGCTCGCAGCTCGCCGAGCTCCGCGAGCAGCTCGAGGACGACGCCACGAACTACGAGCAGAAGCTGAACGACCAGGAGCGCGCGCACAAGGCCAAGTCGGCGCACATGTACACGCGCGGCACCCCGGCCGCGACGCCGGCGGCGGGCCGCGCGCCGGCGCCGGTCCCGGCGGTGCTGATCGGCATCGGCGGCGAGGTGATCGGCCAGAAGTTCCCGCTCAGGATGGAGACGGTGATCGGCCGCGGCTCGAGCAACGACATCGTCGTGAACAGCGAGCGGCTCAGCCGCCGCCACACGCGGATCCTGTTCGTCGCGGGCGAGTTCGTGCTGCAGGACCTGGGCTCGACGAACGGCAGCCGCGTCAACGGCTCGCTCGTCCACTCGACGAAGCTCGGCGACGGAGATCGCATCGAGCTCGGCAACGCGCAGTTCCGGATCGAGATCGGCAAGCCGTAAGCCCGGGGCTTGCTAAGGTTCGGCGGCCATGGTGCGTCGCGACGACGACGGAGACCGTCCTCCCGGAGGGAGGACGCAACCGCCGTCTCGCTGTGGTGATCCAGCGGGTGAAAGTCCCGTCTCGGTAAGCCGTGAGGCGCCGAGTAGCAGGCTCCCGGCTCGGG
>DATMCI010000046.1:0-16617 GCA_035558535.1 Kofleriaceae bacterium | reverse complement strand
CCGCCACCGCTACCGCCGCTACCGCTACTGCCGCCACGTCTCCGCGCTCCGCCGGCCGCCTCGTCCGCGCCGGCCTCCTGGCCGGCCTGATCGTCAACGCGATCGACATTCCGAGCAGCGCCGCGCTGGTCTCGCCCGCGTGGACCCGTTTCCTCGCCAACCACGGCATCGCGATGAACGTGCCGTTGGTGTCTGCGTTCTACACCACGCTGCACTTCCTCTATGGTATCGCGCTCATCGCGACCTACGCCGTCTTCCGTGCGCGCTTCGGCGCGGGCACGCGCACGGCGCTGTACGCGACCGGGCTCCTCCTGGCGATCCATCGCGGCTTCGGGGCCGGGATGGTCGCGATGGGGACGATGCCGCTCGCGATCTACCTCGCGTTCTCCGCGAGCATGATCGCCGGATCGCTGATCGGCGGTGTCGTCGCGGCTCGCGTCTACGAGCGCGCCTGAGCTCCCGCGATCGCGCGGCGGAACGCGCTCGGCGTCCGGCCCTCCTCGCGGGCGAACGTGCGGATGAAGTGCGTCGGATCGCTCCAGCCGACCTCGACGGCGATGTCCTCGATCGGCAGCTCCGTCGAGCGCAGCAGCGTGCGCGCCCGCGCGAGCCGGAACGTGGTGATCCAGTCACCGACGCTGCGGCCGGTCTCGCCGCGGACACGCGTCGCGAGGTGGCGCGGGCTGAGCGCGACGGCCTTGCCCACGTCGCGGAGCGAGATCGGCCGCGCGTACGAGCGCTCGATGAACGCGAGCGCGCCGGACACCGCAGCGCTGCGCGGTGCCTCGCGCGCCGAGACGCCCGCGAGCCTGCACACGTCCGCGATCATGCAGAAGAGGAGGCCGCGCAGCACGTCCGCGGAGCCGAGCGCCTGGGTGCGTGACTCGTCCACCATGCGGTGGGCGAGCGGCTCGAGCTTGCCGAGCCCCTGCCGGCCGATGCGATTCGGCGTCGGCACCGCGCGGAGCGCCGCGGCGAGCTGGCGCGCGTCGTCGAGCATTGGCGGGAGGAACGCGATGGCGATCCCGGCGGCCGTCCCGAAATCGTAGATGCGGTGAGCTGTGCCGGCAGGCACCACGTGGACGTCGCCGGCGTCAAGCTCGATCAGCTGGCCGTGCCACGCGATCGACGGGCCTCCACGGTGCAGCACGATCGCGGTGAAGTCGGCGCTCGCGAGGCGTCCGCCGTACGACGGGCTTCGCCAGTCGAACTCGAACGCGGCGATCGGGCGCTCGTCACCGGCCAGGTCGCGCAGCCGGAGGTGGATCGGGAGCTCGTCTGGAGCCTGGATTCGCGCTGGCCGCCGCATCGCGGACAACGATAGGCTCTCCCTGATGCGGATCATGACATTCTCCTGCGTAGCTTCTTGCGTGGCGCTGGCAGTGATCGGCGCGACTCCCACCGCCCTGGCGGGCCCTGCCAGGACGCACCGCCTCGAGGCGACGCCAGCCACCGCGGTCGTGGGCCACTACTGGTCCCAGACCCCGCCGGTCTTGCGGATGGCGTCGGGCGACATCATCGACGTCGACACCGTGCTGACAGGCACCCCGGAGCTGCTCACGCGAGCGGGCGTCCCCGACGCGAAGGTCCCCGCCGCGATGAAGGCCATCCATACCCAGGTCCCCGCCGACCAGAAGGGTCCGGGTGGGCACATCTTGACTGGTCCCGTCTACGTCGAGGGCGCGGAGCCCGGCGACGTGCTGGAGGTCAAGATCTTGTCGGTCGAGCTGGCGCTCGACTACGGCCACACCGGCTGCAAGGGGATTTTGCCGGAGAACTGCGAGGCCGACGCGCCGCTCAAGATCTTCTGGTTCGATCGCAAGCGGATGACCACCGAGTTCGAGCCCGGCATCGTGGTTCCGCTGCGGCCGTTCTTCGGCAGCATGGGCGTGGCGCCGGAGCCCGCCGTCGGGCGCGTCAGCAGCGTCCCGCCGGGCCGCCACGCCGGCAACCTGGATAATCGAGAGCTCGTCGCCGGCAGCACGCTGTACATCCCGATCTTCGTGCGCGGCGCGCTGTTCCAGGTCGGCGACGGCCACGCCGCCCAGGGCGACGGCGAGGTCGATCAGACCGCCATCGAGACCTCGCTGCGCGGGCGCCTCCAGCTCACCGTGCGCAAGGACATGAAGCTCACGTGGCCGCGCGCCGAGACGGCGACTGACTTCATCAGCATGGCGACCGATCCGGATCTCCTGGTGGCGACCAAGACCGCCATCCAGGAGATGGTCGACTTCATCGCCGCCGTCAGGCAGCTCACCAAGCACCGCGCGTATCAGCTGGTGAGCGTCGCCGGGAACGTCGCGATCACGCAGCTCGTCGACAAGCCCAACCTCGGCGTGCACGTGAAGGTGCCCAGGAGCCTGTTCGTCGCGCCCCCGCCCAAGCCCGCGGTGAAGCCTGCGGGTGCGGCTCCGCCTGCGGGTGCGGCTCCGCCCGCCGCGGGGAAGCAGCCCGCAGCAGCTCCGCCCGCCGCGGGGAAGCAGCCCGCCGCGGCTCCGCCTGCCGCGGCTCCGCCTGCCGCGGGGAAGCAGCCCGCCGCAGCTCCGCCTGCCGCGGGGAAGCAGCCCGCTGCCGCTCCGCCCGCCGCGGCTCCGCCTGCTGCGGCTCCGCCTGCTGCGGCAAAGCAGCCCGCTGCCGCTCCGCCGCCCGCCGCGGCTCCGCCTGCTGCCGCTCCGCCTGCCGCGGGGAAGGCGCCCGCCGCAGCCCCGCCGCCCGCCGCGGCCCCGCCCACAGCCGCTCCGCCCGCCGCGGCCCCGCCGCCCCCGGCGGCCGCGCCGAAGCCGCAGTAGCTCCGTCCAGATTCGGCCGGCGGGCGACGGGCCGGCTCAGGCGAGCACGCGCAGCGGCACCCAGCCGCGGCGCTTCTCGTCGGCGACCTTGCGGGCGCCCTCGTCGCGGCCGAGGAAGCCGAAGGCCCAGGTCTGGCGCACCTTCGACGAGGTCTTGGTGCGGCGGTAGAGCGAGATCTCGCGGCGGAACTTCTTCTTGTCCTTGGGCACGAAGAACGAGTCGCCCGGGTGCGCGACGTCGATCGCGACCGGCGGCGTCCGGTCGTGCGGCAGGTTCATCGTGACGTTGAAGGTCGCGCGCTTGCGGTTCTCGAGATCGACCGGCTTGCCGCCGCTCGCCGCCTCGATCCGCTTGGACTCACCGGCGGCGCGGCCCGCCCTGCCTTCGCGCTCCCGGCGCATCACCGATTTGCCGAGGTAGTCGCCGACGGCGTTGCCGCCCTTCGACTTCTGGCCGGGCACGATGTAGCGCTTCTCGTCGAGAAGGTCGGCGCTCCCGATCGGATCGTCGATCGCGCGGAACTTCATCTCGACGGCGTTGTCGCGGTCCTGCTGGCTGGTGCTCTTCGGCCGCATCTTCTCGGCGCGCTTCGACGCGGCCCGGATCGCGCCCACGCTCGCGCCGCGCAGATCCTTGATCGCGATCCACGCGGCGCTCTGACCGCCCGACCACGACATGATGCACTCGACCTCGACGCCGCTGATCATCAGCTTGCGGACCGCCGACGGGTTGAGCGCGAGGCGGCCGCCCTGCTTCGAGTTGCCGCGCTGCAGATCGGCGTCCCAGATCTTGTCGACGACCTCGGCCTTGCGGCCGCTCGTGATCATGTAGCGATAGGCGTAGTCGCCCTTCAGGTGGAACTCGTCACGGTTGCCGACGCGCAGGCCCGGCCGGCCGATCTGGATCGCGCTCTTGACGCGGTTGGATCGCGCCGACGGGCGGTTGTAGCGATCCTGCTTGGCGTCGTGGCCGCTCGCCTTCTTGACGGTGCGCTCGTACTTGCCGCGGTGCTGCGGCGCGGGCTGGGCGCGCCCGCCGCTGCCGCCGCTGCGTGCGCGCCGGGGTGCCGCGGCCGCGGCCCTGGCCCGAGCTGCCGGAGCGGGCGCTGCCGCCGCCGCCGCCGTAGCAGCAGCCGGTGCTGTGGCCGCGCGCTCGGCCTCGTCGCCGGTGTCGTTGCCGTCGCTGTCCGCGGCGCGGAGCGCGACCCCGGGCTCGTTGTCGCCGTCATCGTCATCGTCGTCATCCGCGGCCGCGCCCTCGGCCTCGGCGCGCGACGGATCCGGCCCCAGCTCGAGCGCGTCGGACGGCATCGCCGTCGCCGCCGCCGCCTCCTCGGCCGCGTCTCCGGACTCGGCCGCGTCTCCGGACGCGCGCGCCTCGGGCGCCGGTGCGTCACCGCCGTCTTCGCCGCCGCCATCTCCCGCGGACTCCTCGGCGGGCGCCGCGTCGAGCCGCGAGATCGCCTCCGTGTTCTCCGGCTCGACCTCCTCACCGCCAGCGTCCTCGGCCTCGTGCGCGTCCTCCAGCTCCTGCGCCTCCTCGTCGAGATCGATCGCCTCCCAGTGCGCGTCGTCTGCGAACAGCGGCGGGGGGCTCTCCCCGGCGTCGCTTCGATCCGGCTCCTGGGCCGGCTCTTGGTCCGGCGTCGCCCGCGCCGCCGCGGGCTGCGCGAGCGCAGCGTCAGTCAGCGTGGACTTGCCGACAGCGCCGCCGCGCGGCGCGATCTACGGATCTGGTAGGCCGTTCTTACCGAGATTCAGATTGTGCTGACCAACGCGTGCATACATCGATGCACGAGGATAGAGCACTCCATATGCCAGCAGCTTCGCGTTCGCGCGCGCCGGAAGCGCGCGACAACCGGATGGCTCGACGGGGCAGCGTTGACCCCAGAAACCGCCCGAGTGCACACAGGCATGTGCACCACTCGCACGGGGGAAGCGTGCCGCGCGCACGCAAGCTTCGCTCGTCAGCGGATCACGCGTCGGCGCCGTAAGTAAGCGAAAGTGCGATGACGCGCCGCGCCCTCATTAATACAGGCCGCGGGCGGCGCTCAGGCTTTCGGCTCGGCCGCGAGCGCGCTCGGCGCGAGCGCGTGCGGCCAGGTCTCGACGGTCCGTAGCGCCGGCACCGAGCCGCGCACCGGCGCGGCCGCGAGCGACGTCTGCGCCGGGAGCCCGCAGCGCGCGAGCACGAACTCGACGGCGCGCACGCGCTCCTGCATCGAGACGCTCTCGATGGGCAGGTAGCTGATGCGGTGCTGCTCGAGCATCAGCTTCACCATGCCGTCGATCCGCACGACCGAGTCCCACGACACGCCCGCGCGCACGCCGTCCTCCTTGAGCAGCGACGGATGCGGCCGCAGGAAGAAGACGATCCCCTGGCTGACCCACTTCATGTAGTCGCGGAAGCGGTCGTCGTTCATCATCGCCGCCGCGTTCGTCGTGTGCTCCGCGACGTACGCCAGGTTGTCGAACGCGCGATCGGACACGAACCGGCCCTCGTGGTGGTGCTCGACCGCCACCTGCCGATCGAACACGCGCTCCTGGTACTCGGCGACCAGATCCATGTCCGTGCGCAAGAGGTCGAGCGACGTCTCCATCTCGGCGAGCACCGCGCGCGCCACCTCGCTGATCATCGGCAGGCCATATCGCCGGCTCACGTACCGGCAGAGCGTGGTCTTCCCGGTCGCGTGGCTACCGACGAAGTAGATGCGCATCGCCGATCGCATACGACGCCCCTCTGACATCTGGTCTTGATACGAGCGCCCGCGCGCGGGGCGAGACCTGAACGCCCGTGCTCCTCGCCAGCTATGGCGCCACCAGATCGCGCGTCACGCTCGCGATGTCCGGGCAGCCGCACAGCGCCATCGCCAGATCGAGCTCGCGGCGCAGCGTCGCCAGCGCGGCGGCCACGCCGGCCCGCCCCGCCGCGGCGAGGCCCCACAGCACCGGCCGGCCGACGAGCACCGCGCGCGCGCCGAGCGCGACCGCCTTGAGCACGTCGGCGCCGCGGCGCACGCCGCCGTCGAGCAAGATCTCGCCGCGCCCGGCGACCGCGTCCGCGATTCGCGGCAGTACCTCGATCGTCGCCGGCGAGGCGTCGAGCTGGCGGCCGCCGTGGTTCGAGACCACGACGCCCGCGGCGCCGCGCTCGATCGCGCGCACGGCGTCGTCGGCGCGCACGATGCCCTTCACGAGCAGCGGCAGGTGCGTGATCGAGCGCAGCCACGCGATCGCGTCCCAGGTGAGCGCCGGATCGAGGAGCTCCGCCACGTACGCCGCGAGGCCCGAGTCGCCGCTCGCCGGCGGCAGCCGCGCGTAGCCCGCGGCGTGCAGGTTCTCGATCCCCAGCCCCGGCGGCAGCGCAAAGCGGTTCTTGACGTCGCGCTCGCGGCGCCCGAGGAGCGGCGCGTCCACCGTCAGGACCAGCGCGCGGCAGCCCGCCGCCTCGACGCGCCGCACGAGCGCCTCCGTCGCGCCGCGATCGCGATAGACGTAGAGCTGGAACCAGACCGGCCCGCTCGCCGCGGCGACCACGTCCTCGACCGCCGTGTTCGACAACGTCGACAGGATGAACACCGTGTCCGCGTCGCCCGCGCCGCGCACCGACGCGAGCTCGCCGTCCTTGTGCGCGAGCCGGTGGAACGCCGTCGGCGCCACCGCGATCGGCATCGCGATGCGCTGGCCGAGCACCGTCGTCTCGAGCGCGCGGCGCGAGACGTCGACGAGCACGCGGTAGTGCAGCGCGAGCGACTGGAACGCCTCGACGTTGCGGCGCACGCAGCGCTCGTCGTCGGCGCCCGACGCGTAGTAGTCCCACGCCATCTGCGGCAGGCGCGCGCGCGCCAGCGCCTCGAGCTCGGCCAGGTTCAGGATCTCCACGCCGAGATCGCTATCACGAACCGGGGCCCGAGCCAGCGCCCGAGCCAGCGTCAGCGCCAGGGACATGCGGCTCGACCCGCACGTCGACCGATAGCGTCTCGCCGCCACCGCCCACGAAGATCGTCCCGCTCGTCGGCGTCGCGTCGAGGTAGTTGCGGCCCACGGCGACCCGCACGTGATCCGTCTGCGTCAGGATGCCGTTCGTCGGATCGAACCCCTTCCAGCCCACCTGCGGGAGGTACAGCTGCACCCACGCGTGCGACGCCTCGCCCTGGCGCTGGTGATCCGTCGCGGCCGCCACCTTCGGGCCCGTATAGATGTAGCCGCACACGTAGCGCGCCGGCACGCCGAGCAGCCGCGCGAGGCACAGCATGAGGTTCGTGAAGTCCTGGCACACGCCGCGCCGGTTGACGTAGGTGTCGAACGCGGTCGTGAACACCGTCGTCGAGCCCTGGCGGTACGCGTACTCGCGGTAGATCGTGTCGTTGATGTCGAGCAGCGTGTCGAGCAGGTCGTTGTCGTTGCGCGTGACGAAGCTCATCGCGTACTCGGCCAGCTCGGCGAGCTCGGTCTCCGGCAGCTCCGGCGGCAGGAGGAACGGATCGAGCACCTGGCGCTGCCATGGCATCCACACGAGCGGGATCGACGACTGCACGCGCAGCGGGCCGAACCCGAGCGGGTCGACGTCGAGCACCTCGACGACGCTCCGCGCCTCGATCGCCATCTCGGAGAACGGCGTGTCGATCGTGAACCGCCGCACGCGGTTGCCGAACACGTCCTCGTACTCGCGCCCCTGCGTCGACGGCACCGACACCGTCAGCTCGCTCGAGTGCAAGGTCTGCAGCCGATCGTGCACCGGCACGAGGCGCAGGACGTGCTGCGAGCGCTCGACGGGCTGCTCGTACTTGTAGACGGTCCGGTGCACGACGTCGAACGTCTGGCGCTCGGCGCGCGCCGGCCGGCGCTTCTCGCGCGGCGTCTCGATCTTGCCCTCGATCGTCCGCTCGCCGATCACCGCGCCCTCGCGGACCACGAGCAGGGTGCCTGGCGCGAGCGTCCGCCACACCACCGCGTGCGCCGCGTCGCCGATCGACGCGGTGAGCGGCTCGGTCGACGCGATCACGCCCTTCCGGCTCTTCGCGCCGCGCCGCGTGAGATCGAGGATAAGGTCGTTGTCGCCGAACGCGATCCGCTCGTACGGCGGCGCGAGGATGCCGAGGTGGAACGGCGCGCCGCGGCGATCGGTGTGGATGAGCAGATCGCGCCCGTCGGTGAGGCACATCGTCATCTCGCCGCGCTCGTTCAGCTCGCCCAGCCAGCCGTGCAGCACCTCCATGTCCACCTCGGCCAGGTTGCGCCACCCCTTCTCGACGAACCGGTTCAGGAGCCCGCAGAAGATCGCCTCGGTGTCCGTCGAGCCCACCGGCTCGAACGGCCCCGGCACCACGTCCGGCTTGCGATCGAGGCTGCCCGCGTGCGCCATCAGCCAGTCGCGTCGACCCCACGCGCGCGAGAACGGCTGCGTGTTGGCGTCCGACAGGGCGCCCCACGTCGCGGCGCGGATGTGCAGCACGAACACGCTCGACGCGACCTGCTCCCACGCGAGCGCGAGCTGGCTGCGGATCGACGCCTGCGGCGGCGCCGGCTCCTTGAGGATCGCCGCCGACGGCTCGCCTGCCGGGTAGTACCCCAGGCCCCAGCCGTCCGGCAGCGTACGGCCCGGCTCGAGGCACGTCAGCGTGAACGACGGCGCGAGCTCGCCCTCGAACGACATCGCGAGCAGGTTCGGCACGCCGCGACTCTAGCAAGGACCCGCCGTGGCAGGGCGCGCGGCGGTGATCTCCGCGGATCTCTCTTCGCGCGCTCGTCGCGCCGCGGCGCACGGAGCGATATGGTCCATACCGGCATGTCCGGTAGGTCTGGGCGGATTCGGATCCTGGTGGTCACCGGCGTCATGGGGGCCGTGATCATCGGTGCGGCGATCGGGCTCGGGCTGTACACGTTCGTGTACGCGCGGGGCGCGTCGTACCTCGGCAACGATCCGGCGGCGTGCGCGAACTGCCACGTGATGCGGGAGCACTACGCGGCGTGGCGCAAGTCGAGCCACCACGCCGTCGCGGTGTGCAACGACTGCCACGCGCCGCCCGGCGGCCTGGCGAAGTACTGGGTCAAGGCCGTCAACGGCTATCACCATTCGTACGCGTTCACGACCGGCGACTTCGTCGAGCCGATCCGCATCACGCCGCGCAACCGCGCGGTCACGGAGGCGCAGTGCCGCCGCTGCCACGGCGACATCGTGTCGACGATGGGGCACGCCGGCGACGTCGCGTGCCTCCGCTGCCACGGCTCGGTGGGGCACCGGGTCCGCGAGTAACGCAAGGAGATCCCGAGGAGATCCGATGAGCGATGACGACGACAAGAACCCGCCCGCGCGCCGCACCTCGCGGCGGCGCGCGCTGCTCCTCCTCGGCGGCGCGGCCGTCGCGGGCGCCGTGGCCGCGACCGCCGCGGCCGCGCTGCTCGTCAACGTCTCGAACCGCAAGCACGAGGCGCAGAACCCGTACTTCCGCGTCGTCGAGCTCACCGACGAGACCGTCGATCCGGCGGTGTGGGGCAAGAACTTCCCGCTCCAGTACGACGGCTACCGCCGCACCGTCGATCAGGTGCGCACGCGCTACGGCGGCAGCGAGGCCGTCCCGCGCACGCCGACCGCGGCCGATCCGCGCTCGATCGTGGCGCAGTCGCGGCTCGAGGAGGATCCGCGGCTCAAGACGATCTGGGAGGGCTACGCGTTCGCGACGGACTTCCGCGAGGAGCGCGGCCACGCCTTCATGCTCGAGGACCAGACGTTCACCGAGCGGCAGCACGTGGCGAAGCAGCCGGGCACGTGCCTGCACTGCCACGCGTCCGTCTACGTCGCGTACCGCAAGGCCGGCGGCGGCGATCTGATCGCCGGCTTCGAGAAGCTGAACCCGCTGCCGTACGCGGAGGCGCGCAAGCACGTCGAGCACCCGATCGCGTGCATCGACTGCCACGATCCGAAGACGATGCAGCTGCGCGTGACGCGCCCCGGCTTCCTCGAGGGCATCCGCGCGGCCAAGGCGGCGCAGGGGATAGCCAATTACGACGTCAACCGCGACGCGACGCACCAGGAGCTGCGCTCGTTCGTCTGCGGCCAGTGCCACGTCGAGTACTACTTCAAGGGGCCCGAAAAGCGGCTGACGTACCCGTGGGCCGAGGGGCTCACGGTGGACTCGATCTATGCCTATTACACGAAGGCCGGCCACGCCGACTGGACGCACCCGCGCACCGGCACGCGCCTGCTCAAGGCGCAGCACCCCGAGTTCGAGATGTGGAATCAGGGCATCCACGCGAGATCGGGAGTCGCGTGCGCCGACTGCCACATGCCGTACATGCGCGTCGGCGCCGCCAAGATCAGCGATCACCACGTCCGCAGCCCGCTGCTCAACATCAACCGCGCCTGCCAGACGTGCCACAAGTTCGGCGAGGACGAGCTGCGCGCGCGCGTGCACGTCAATCAGGACCGGACGTTCACGCTCCGCGGCCGCGCGATGGACGCCGTCGTCGCGCTGATCGAGGACCTCGCCGCGGCGAAGACCGCCGGCCGGCCCGACGCGGACCTCGCCGCCGCACGCGAGCTGCACCGGCAGGCGCAGTTCTACCTGGACTTCATCGAGGCCGAGAACAGCATGGGCTTCCACGCGCCCGGCGAGGCCGCCCGCATCCTCGCCGTGTCGATCGACCTCGCGCGCCAGGGCCAGCTCGCCCTGCGCGGCGCCGCGCCTGCCGCGTCCGCTCCGGCCGCTCCGGCTGCGCTGGCTCCGGCTGCTGCGCCCGCCGCCTTCGCCGTTTCACTGTCCACGCCGTCTGCGCCGGCAGCCCCGGCCGGCTCGCCACCCGCGGCCGGCTCGGGCGCGCGCCCATAGCGCTCACTGCTTGGCTCCGGCGCACCATCCCAGGGCGGCGCTTACCGGAGGCAATGCTCAGATTCGCTCGACGAGGATCCGCCCATCTGCCGAGCGGATCTCGTAATTGAACTGCTTCAGGTGTCCGGCGTCCGGCCGGTGTCCGGCCTTTGCCTCAGAATTGTCTTGGAAGGCTGAATTTTGAGATAGCAACTTCAATTTTGAGGGAGCCCGTTTGACGCGGCGTTACGACCCTGGGCAGATCCCTGCCTCGAGTGGCCGGTTCGTCGTCGATCGGAATGCGGACCTCTTGGCGGACCCTCACACACGCCTTAGGCCTCACGAGTACGTCGAGATCCGGCGGCTGGCTACGACTGCCCCGTTCTTCGGATGCTTTCGGTTAGCAGAAAAACCCCGGTTGAGGGATTGCGGTATGGCTTGGAAAGAGCAGAGGCTATTTCTTGCAGTGTGGTTGCACGTGTTACCGCGGTGTCATACCCAGCTGATAGTCGGCTAAATTCCAGCGCCTTCTCATAGTTTGACAGATATGCCTTGAGTGCGCGCTGCGCGTCGTGACGATGAATTTGTTCTGCTTGATCTTGGAAGTGCAGTAATGCCCACAACTCAAAACAGGGACTTGATATGGCCAACTGGATAGAGGCAGCTTCTGCGCAAGCGCATGCCTCATCGAGATTCGGATGCTCATCAACGTCGAATACACACCAAACCTGGTCGAAACGAAGGTTTTCGTCCTTCTGCGCCTTGGCATCCCTGTCTGCGGCATCACGCATTTCAATGGCTATTTGAACAACCGTTTTGGGGACGCCTGCCTCTCCCTTGATCTCGACATGTACGAGTCGATTCCGCACGTGATGCTGAAATGACTTGAAATAGCTTGGCTCTGTTTTCTTGCCTTCGCATACAATCAGAATGCGATGCTTCGGCTCACGATAGGCGGAACGACGCCTGAGAGCGCTTTGTCTATTCCGAAATCGCTGTTCCATTAGGTAGAGCTTTCGTCGGTCGCTCCCGCTGTTGCCCATCCGACCTCCCCCAAAAATGGAACAGCGCCGTACCGTCCTTGCAAGTATCCGCGTTCCAAGTTCTCGGACGCACGGGGCTTGTAGTCGGTCAGAGGATACAGATGGGACGCTCCCTCCTTGTCCTTCTCCGTAAGCCAAACCTGATCGCGGCGTAATGGGGGTGGGTCAGACAATAGATTTCCAAGAAGTGAAGCATCATGGGTATTGAAAAGCAGTTGTGCCCCGTGAGGGTTCCGCTTCGGGTCTTGAAATATCTGAATGATTGCAAGCGCCAGCATCGGATGCAGTGAGTTCAGTTCGTCGAGCACAAGTAATCCACCGGTTTCAAGCAATGACAGAATACTTGGTAGAAGACGAACAAGCATCTGCGTTCCCGTGGATTCCTGCTCGAAGTCGAGCCAAGCCTTTTCCGCAGACTGGTGCGCGAAGGAAATCCGTCTCCGAACCTGAACGCGAGCCTCGCTCCCAGGGCGAGGCGGCTGAGGAATGCGTTCTTCTTCGACGCGGAAATCTTCAATTCCCAAATCCGACGATGCGAGCAGTGCACGCACCCTTGCTCTTAGCTCCATGCTCTCTGCCGACGCGATTTCACCGGCGAACTGCGTCCACCAACCAGATGTCGAGTTTCTGAACGCCAGAGAGGGCACCAGATAGGATGGCCAGTTCAGCCCCGATGACTCAACTCGTAACCGCATTGAAAACCACTCATAGACCGGCTGTAGTTCCTCGTGGTTGTTCTGAGCCGCAGCCGAAAGAAAAAGACTATTCGGGCGCGTCAAGGATTCAATCGCCTTGTTCTCTCCTCGCAAATTCCTTCCGAACTCAAATACCTTTTGGTCCCGATTGTAGAGTTCTTGCTTCCGACCGTGCGGCCAAGAATGCAACCATTCCTCAACGATCTCGTTATCATCCACGGAAAAGCCGTATTGGTACCGCACGTCCTTGAGAACGATATCAAAGACGTAAAGCGAGGGTTCCTCTCGCGAAGAACGCAAGCCGAATGGTTGCCGAGCAATTCCTGCATCGGGCTCCCAGTTACGCTGGGACAGCACAACGGCACGCTGACCGAAACTGATGGCGTCTAGCACGTTGCTCTTGCCTGATGCGTTCGCGCCATAGAGAGCGACAACCGGCAGAATTAGTTCGTCAATGCCTCCAACGTGGATGAGTCGCGCGTCATTTTCAGTGCCAACCGCAACAAACGAGAGTTCCTGCTCGTCACGCAGGGATCGATGATTTTTCGTTTGAAATTTGACCAGTTGACCGTCCAAGATGGTGGTATTGTCCCACTTTCCTGGCCCGTGGCGACGTTTTTCTGCACATTTCTGCTCGAAAATGCTTGCAATATACATCCGGGCTACGAATGTACCTTGGCCTGCTCATTTGTACAGCCTCTCGTAAGGAGAGCCTTGCCTTCGCCAGCACTGGTTGCCATAGGTGAGCCTGAACCACCTCGGGGAGTCGTAAACGCGGCCGACGAAGCGCTTCCCGTTCGCCGGGTGCCACAGGTGAGCCTGGACAACCTCGGGCGAGGGGAGCCGGGGCAACCTGAGCACGATTCGCGAGGGAATAGCGGAAGCTCTCTCGGAGACCTTGACCATTCAAGGCAACGAGGGAGTTTCTCTCCATTCACCGCGACGTGAAAGGATGCCTCCCCTGTGCCACAAACTCTACGCGCTGCTGCTGAAATTCGACGAGAACCTCACCGGTGCGACGCGGCGGAAGCGGTGTCAGCACTACGGTGGCCGGCTAGATCAGGATCATTTCTTGCGTAGGCCACGCTTGCCGGCGGGCGTGGAGCTACGACAAGCGGTTCACTTCTCGTGCGCGGTCGATGCCGCCGCAAGCGCCACGCCGCCGTCGGCGCGCTACCTCGGACGACGGATCTATCTCGGCGTGGTCGTCGTGCTCGCCACGGCGATGCAGCAGGGGCTCGCGCCGTGGCGGTTGCGCCACCTGCGAGAAGCGCTGGGTGCGGCTCTTGTGGGGCACTTGGGAACAGGAGTGATTTCGATCGGTTGAGCCGCGGTTCGGGCGCCCGACGAAAGCCATGAACTCGCCGAACGACGTCTCCACCCTGCGCGTGCTCGTGCACACGTGCGGCCGTGCGACACCATCGGCATCGACTACCTCGATCGGCTGTTCGGCCGCGCAGCGCGCGTCGATGTACGATTGGAGCAATCCACGGATGAACTCGGTACCCTCCTTGGCCAGCAAGCGCTCGATCGTGCCGAGCGGTGCACTCATGGCTTCAGGGCTCGTGAGTTTCTTGATGATGTCATCCACGCGGGCGTGAACTTCGAACTTCGCAGAATGGACTATCGTTGGCGGTGGCGTAAGCCGCAATCATCGGGCGTGATGCTACCAGGGCGCAGCCACACCGGACAGATCCGACCTCGTTAAGTTTGCGTAATTATAGCCGTGTGGCTTGCCCGAAAGGATCCGCACCCAATGCAATTTCGCTCTCTATCTCGAACCTTGTTTCGAGATCTGGGCGTTCCTGCACCTTTCAGGACCAGCAGGCTCATATCGACCGAGACAAGCTGCGGTAGGCGCTGAAGGTCTACTTGCCCAGGTACGATAAAGATCTCGACTTCGAGAAGGTTCATGCCGGCTATGCAGACGCGGTCACGCGCGCCCGGCAGCTCGACGAGGTCGCCATCAAGAACGACGACATCGGGCGCAACCCGACGACGGGTGTCTATCGCCTGACCGAGACGATCCGAAGCTCATGAGCAGATCGCTGCGGCCATAGCTACGCGCCCAAGAGCTCCTTGCCGAGCGTGCCGCAGATGTCGTGCACCTCGTCGACGACGTGCGTGAGCAGATCATGCACGCTCTCGCCGTCGAGCGGCTCCTTCTGGCGCGCCGCCACCCACGTGTCGAGGACGCGCAGGCGCTCGAGCGAGGCGCCGCCCGGCAGCTCGTGCTGATCCGGCGGGCGGATGTCGCACAGGCGCGAATAGGCCGAGTGGACGCAGTACGCGATCGACCGCGGGAAGGCATCCTCGGAGATCAAGAAGCGCGCGACACCCTCGGAGCTGATCCGGCCCGCCGCGCGCTTCAAATACGCCTCGCTGCCGGACAGCGCGCGGAGCAGCGAGAGCCACAGCGCCGTCTCGACGAGCTCGTGGCGCCGGGGCAGGCTCGTGAACGCGTGGTGGTGCACGTCGAGCATGCGCGCCGTCTGGCTCACGCGCTCGAGCAGGACGCCGAGCCACACGAAGTCGAGCGGCTCGTCGTGCAGCATCGTCGAGCGGAGCAGGCCCAGCGTCAGCTGCGTCGCCCGCCGGACGTGGCGGTAGAACGCGTCGCGGTGCTGCGCGTACTGCGCCTCCGCGGCGGCGTCGCGGGCCCACAGGTGCAGCTCGTTGATCGCCTCCCACGCCTCGAGCGAGAGCACCTCGCGGATCGACGACGCGTTCCACCGCGCGCCCGTGATCGAGCGGAGGAGCGAGACCCCGTTGTCCTCGTCCCACACCATGAACCGCTGGACGATCTCGGCGTCGCCCCACGCCGCGTGCTCGTCGTCGCCGCCGGCGACGCGATCCAGGAAGCGCAGCTCCTCGCCGGAGACGACCACGACGGGGCGCCAGACCTGCGCGGACGGCAGCTCGGCGTCGAGCGCCAGCGACATCGAGGCCGCGAGCGTGCGCGCCGTGGACTCGGCCCGCTCGACGTAGCGCCCGAACCAGAAGCAGTGATCGGCGACGCGCGAGATCATACGGACTCCTTCATCACCCAGGTGTCCTTGCTGCCGCCTCCCTGCGACGAGTTCACGACGTAGCCGCCGCGCGCCAGCGCGACGCGCGTGAGGCCGCCCGGCAGGACCCACGGCCCCTCGCGCGAGGTCAGGACGTAGGGCCGGAGATCGACGCGGCGCGGCTCGACCGTGCCGCTCTCGGAGATCCACGTCGGGCAGCTCGACAGCTCGATGCGGTTCTGCGCGATGTACCGCCGCGGCTCGGCCTCGATCCGGCGGCGGAACTCGTCGCGCTCGGCCGCGCTCGCCTCGGGGCCCATCAGCATCCCGTAGCCGCCCGCCTCGTCGACCGCCTTGACCACCATCTCATCGAGGTGATCGAGCACGTACTTGCGATCCTCGTCGAACAGGCAGACGTACGTCGGCACCTGCTCGAGGATCGGCTCCTCGCCCAGGTAGAACTCGATCATGTCGGGCACGAACGGGTAGACCGCCTTGTCGTCGGCGACGCCGTTGCCGGGCGCGTTCGCGAGCACCACGTGGCCCGCCGCGTACGCGCGCATGAGGCCGGGCACGCCCAGCACGCTGTCGGGGCGGAACACCTCCGGATCGAGGAACGCCTCGTCGGTGCGGCGGTAGATCACGTCGATCCGCTTGGGCCCGCGCGTCGTGCGGCAGAACACCTTGTCGCCGTCGACGAACAGATCGGGCGCCTGCACGAGCTCGAGCCCCATCGTGCGCGCGAGGAAGCTGTGCTCGAAGTACGCCGAGTTGTACGTCCCCGGCGTCAGCACCACGGCCGTCGGCTCGTCGACCGGCGACACCGAGCGCAGGGTCTCGGCGAGCCGCGTCGGGTAGTGATCGACGCGGTGGACGCGCGCGGCGTCGAACGCGCGCGGGAACATGCGCTTGGAGACCAGCCGGTTCTCGATCACGTACGACACGCCCGACGGCGTGCGCAGGTTGTCCTCGAGCACGCGCCACGTCCCGCCCGGATCGCGGATCAGATCGACGCCGGAGATGTGGATCCGCACGCCGCCCGGCGGCTTGATCCCGCGCAGCGTCGGCCGGTAGCCGGCGGCCGAGAGGATCATCTCGGCCGGCACCACGCCGCCCGCGAGGATCTTCTGCTCGCCGTAGATGTCGTCGAGGAACGCGCCCAGCGCGCGCAGCCGCTGCGAGAGGCCGCGCTCGAGCCGCGCGAAGTCGGCCGCCGCGATCAGGCGCGGGAGCAGGCAGAACGGGAAGATCTTCTCGGTGCCCCGCGAGTCGCC
>DATMCI010000045.1:0-32298 GCA_035558535.1 Kofleriaceae bacterium | reverse complement strand
GAGGACGAGCTCGGCCAGGGCCCCCCGATCTCGACGGCGCTCTCGACCCGGCCGGTGGATGCGCCGGTGCGCGGCCATTACCGGCGCCACGCCCTGCGCGGCGGCAACGCGTACCTGCTCGGGCGGCTCGCGGCCAACGCGGCGTGGCTGAACGCGGAGGCCTCCGCCGCGCAGCTCGCCGACGCGGCGCGCGCGACCGAAGTGTTCCTCGGGCGCGCCGCCCGGCTCGAGATCGCGGGCGGCCGCGAGGCGCTCGCGGTGACCGTCGTCAACGAGACCGGCCACAAGCTGCCGACCGGGTACCCGTCGCGGCGCATGTGGCTGCACGTCGTGGCCGCCGATGCCGGGGGCGCGGTGGTGTTCGAGTCCGGCCGGTTCGACGCGCGGTCGGGCGCGCTGCTCGATCGGGCCGGCCGGCGGCTCGACGGCCCCGGCGCGATCCTGCCGCACCGGACGGCGATCGATTCGCCGGATCACCCGATCGTGTGGGAGTCCGTCCCGGTCGACGCGCAGGGCCAGCGCACGCACCTGCTCCTGGGGACGGCGGCGATCGCGAAGGACAACCGAATCCTGCCGGCCGGCTGGCGGGCCGACCACGCCGACGCCCGCCGGACGCGCGCGATCGGCGTCGCGGACGATCCGGACTTCGCGCCCGGGCGCGACACGGTGACCTTCCGGCTCCCCGCGTCCGCGCGCACCGTGCAGGCAGCGCTCCTGTACCAGCCGATTCCGCCCGAGACGATCGAGTCGTATGGCCCGCGCGACGGCCCCGAGGCCGCGCGGTTCCGCCGCATCACCGAGGAGCCGCCGCGGCCGCACGTCCTCGCCCGCGCGACGCACGCCCTCCGCTGAGCCAGTGGGCTACGGAGGGTCCGAGGCGACGGGTTGCGTACGCAGGTAAGCGCGCGTGAACGCCGCCGCCGATGCACAGGCGTACTTGGTCCACGTATCGGATCGCTTCAAGCCGACGATGTCGCTGATGCCGCGAATCGCCAGCATCGGACATCGCTCCCGCGCCGCGCGGAAGACCCCGCCCGATTCCATCTCGACGGCGAGGATGTCGCGTGCGGTCGCGAGCCAGGGAAACAGCAGTTTGGGGTCCTTCACGAGCCGATCGCTCGAGGCGATCGTTCCTGCGACGAGCTCGGGCGCACGAGGCTTGGAGCGTTTCCGGTAGTGATGCTCCAGCTTCTCCTGCAGCTCCCGCTGCCACTTCTGGGGCCCGTAGAGTTGGCCTTTCCGCGTCCAGGTCACTGTTGGCTGCCGGGGCAGTCTGGCCGTCCAGTCGCCAAGCTCGTCCTTTCGAGCATCAAGGTTGGCAATCGCAGCCGCGAGCGCCTTCGAGATGGCTCCGCCTTTCGCGGCGTACGTGGGTGCCCGCCCGGTCTTGCGCGCCTCGACGGTGAAGTCATGGATCCGCGTGGAGATGACCACATCGCCGAGCTTCACGTCTTCGGACGGGATCGCACCGGCGATTCCAACCACGAGCATCAGCTTGGGAGCGAGATCCTCGAGGAGATCCCTGGCTGCATCTTGGGCCTCACCGTTGCCCTGCTCGATCTGGCGCAAGATGGCGACTGTGTAGCGCTGACCGTTGCCGGCGTCCGCGTAGCGCAGCGTGTACTCGCGATTCTTGCCCTTGAAGATGCCGGCTTTTCTCGGAAACACATCCAGTACGGCTCGAAACTCGTCGGGCCGGATGGTCAGGATGCCAATGTCCGCGCAGGGGGGAGTGGGCACGCTGGGTGGACTCGTGCGCTTCTTTATTGGCGATGACCTTGGCGAAGAAGGCTGGCTGTCCGGGGCGGAAGGGCGTTGATTGTCGGGGCCGCGATCGTCGCGGTGCGAATGCTCATGAGGATTCGGTGCTGGCACGTCGAGGAACCAGACGGAGCCCATGCCGTCGCCAGCGATGATGGCAGTGGCGGTGACCGCGATGGCGGTGTAGTTGGCGCTGGCATGGTGGGTGAAAAGGCACGTGCCGGTTGCGAGGTCCCAGACCTTGAGCGTGTGGTCCCAAGAGGCCGACACCACGCGCCGGCCGTCCGGGGTCACCGCGCACACGCGCACCTCGTCGGCGTGGCCGGCGAGGGTCCACGTCTCCTGTCCGGTGGCGAGGTCCCAGACCTTGAGCGTGTGGTCCCGAGAGGCCGACACCACGCGCCGGCCGTCCGGGGTCACCGCGCACGCGCTCACCGAGCCGGCGTGGCCGACGAGGGTCCACTGCGCCTGCCCGGTGGCGAGGTCCCAGACCTTGAGCGTGTGGTCATCCGACGCCGACACCACGCGCCGGCCGTCCGGGGTCACCGCGCACGCGCCCACCGAGGCGGCGTGGCCGGCGAGGGTCCACGTCTCCTGCCCGGTTGCGAGGTCCCAGACCTTGAGCGTGTGGTCCTCCGACGCCGACACCACGCGCCGGCCGTCCGGGGTCACCGCGCACGCGCGCACCCAGGCGGCGTGGCCGGCGAGGGTCCACGTCTCCTGTCCGGTGGCGAGGTCCCAGACCTTGAGCGTGTTGTCATCCGACGCCGACACCACGCGCCGGCCGTCCGGGGTCACTGCGCACGCGCGCACCTCGTCGGCGTGGCCGTTGAGGGTCCACGTCTCCTGTCCGGTGGCGAGGTCCCAGACCTTGAGCGTGGTGTCAAGCGACGCCGACACCACGCGCCGGCCGTCCGGGGTCACCGCGCACGCGCGCACCCAGGCGGCGTGGCCGGCGAGGGACCACGTCTCCTGCCCGGTCGCGAGATCCCAGACCTTGAGCGTGGCGTCATCCGACGTCGACACCACGCGCCGGCCGTCCGGGGTCACCGCGCATGCGCGCACCACGGCTGCGTGGCCGGCGAGGGTCCACCGCTCCTGCCCGGTGGTGAGGTCCCAGACCTTGAGCGTGTGATCAAAAGACGTCGACACCACGCGCCGGCCGTCCGGGGTCACCGCGCACGTGCGCACTGCGGCAGCGTGGCCGGTGAGGGTCCACGTCTCCTGCCCGGTGGCGAGGTCCCAGACCTTGAGCGTGTGGTCCTCCGACGCCGACACCACGCGCCGGCCGTCCGGGGTCACCGCGCACGCGCGCACCGCGTTGGCGTGGCCGGCGAGGGTCCACGTCTCCTGGCCAGTGGCGAGGTCCCAGACCTTGAGCGTGTGATCATCCGACGCTGACACCACGTGCCGGCCGTCCGGGGTCGCCACGCACGCGCGCACCACGTCGGCATGGCCGGCGAGGGTCCACGTCTCCTGGCCAGTGGCGAGGTCCCAGACCTTGAGCGTGTTGTCATCCGACGCCGACACCACGCGTCGGCCGTCCGGGGTCACCGCGCACGCGCGCACCCAGGCGGCGTGGCCGGCGAGGGTCCACGTCTCCTGTCCGGTGGCGAGGTCCCAGACCTTGAGCGTTTTGTCATCCGACGCCGACACCACGTGCCGGCCGTCCGGGGTCACCGCGCACGCGCGCACCCAGGCGGCGTGGCCGGCGAGGGTCCACGCCTCCTGGCTAGTGGCGAGGTCCCAGACCTTGAGCGTTCTGTCATCCGACGCCGATACCACGCGCTGGCCGTCCGGGGTCATCGCGCACGCGAGCACCGCGGCGGCGTGGCCGGCGAGATTGCGTATCAGTGTTGGGCTCTCTCGCGTGGCAATGTGTCGTGCTCGCAGGAACGACGCATCGGCCGGAAGCTGCAGGTGCTCGTCGATCTTGTCCGGGCTCCATCCGAGCTGCCGCAGCCGGTTCCACACCAGCGCCGCGGTCGCCTCGGGCGCGGTGCGCAGCCAGTGCGATTCACGGCCGAGCGCCCGGGCCAGGTCGTCGAAGTGCCCACGGAGCGACTCATCGCCGCTCGCGCGGCACCGCTCGGCCGCCCACGCCACGTCGGCCTCGGCCTCATGCGCCCCAAGCTCGCGGCACTTCGCCTCGAGAAAGTGCATGTCAGTCGCGCGGCGCCAGGCGTCCTGCCACGCGCCCACCTCGACGCGATGCACCAGCGCGTGGCGTAGCGCGTACCGTCGCGTCGTCGGATCCGGCGGCGCCGGCCAGATCGCCAGCTTCTGCGCCAGCGTCCCATGATGAGCACGGACAGCCGCCGCGCCGAGCCGTTCGGCCATCAGCTCGCGCACCCACTCGTGACGCGGGCGGTAGGCCGCCGCACCGGACCACGACGCAGGCTCCTCGAGCAGGAGCTGCCGCGTGCTGGGCAGAAAGCGCTCCCGCTCGTCGTAGCTCCACCCGGCGAGCTCTCCGAGCACATCGAGCGAGAGCGCCTCCTGCGCAGCGCACAGGAGCCCCAGCCCAGCTCGCACCTTTTCGTCCGACGCGGCCCGCTTCCAGATGTCGCCGATCAGCCCGCGCAGTCCGTGCGGAACGCGACCCGCGCGGCGCTCTGCCGGGAGCAGGCTCTGCAGCGCGTCGTGGAGCATCACAGCGTGCAGCACGTTGCCTTCGGCACGCTCGATGGCTCTGGCCACGGTCTCGGCGGGGAGCGGCGGCTCGTACTCCGTTGCGGCGGCCTGCCAGAACCCGCGCACCACCGCCTCGTTGGACGCCGCCCACCGCGGGTCGTCGAGGTCGAGCCGCCGGGCCGGGCTCCGCGTCTCGATCCAGCCCAGGTGCGGATACTCCTTCCTCATCGCGCACAAGATCCGGATCCCCGCCGGCACCGCGTGCGGCAGGAAGCGCGGCAGGGGGTTCTCGCCGGGCTCCGCGCGGGTCTCGTCGAGGCCATCGACCAGCACCACCAGGCGCCCCGCCGGGCCGAGCTGCTTCGACACCCGGCCGAGCAGCTCGAGCAGCCGTGCCTCGGGCTTCGCCTCGGGATCGAGCGGGGCGGGGAACATCGCCTCGATCTGCGCTGCCAGCGACGCGGCGAGCGCCTCGGGCTGGTCCCAGTTGGCGACCTGGCGACGCACGAAGTGGTGCGGCACCACGATGCCGGCCGCCTCGCGCCGCGCGAGCCACTGCGACAGGAGGGCGCTCTTGCCCATCCCAGGCCCGCCGGTGACCACGACCCAGCCGATCTGCCCTGGCCTGAGCAGCCACTCGTCGAGCTGTGCCAGCTCAGCGTCACGCCCGACGAATCGAGCGTGTCGCTGCCGCTCGATCGTGAAGTCGATCGCCTCCGCCCGCGGCGTTTGAGATCGTGCGGGCGCGCTGCCAGGCATCGATGCGGGCGGGCGGCCGGCGTCCGGTGCTCGCGGCTCCTCGCCGTCCTCCTCGAAGCGCCAGCCCCGCGGGCCGCAGCCCAGCCGGAGCCGACCTTTGCGCGCGCTCCGGTACAGCAGCGCGTCATCGCCCCAGAACAGGCCCCGATCGGACCAGCCCCGGAACCGGACCTTGGCCCCCTGCGGTCGAGCGTGCTCGTCGAGGGCCAGATCGATCACCTGGCAGGCGTTGGGGTAGCGGTGCCCGGCGTCGCCCTCGTAGAGGCACCCTGTCGCCAGCACGAGGAGCTGATGATCGGGGCCCTGGAGCAGGTCGGCGGTCGGCTCGTGCTGGTGACCGTGGAGCAGCAGATCGACCCGCTCGGCCATGTGCTGGCGCGCCTCGGCCGCGTCCGCCAGGTCGGCGAAGCGGTGGTGCATGAGCGCGAGCCGGAAGCCCGGCAGCGGCGCACCGTCCGCCGTCGTCGTCAGGAGCGATACCTGGTGCTCGGTCAGCCGGAGCGCGCCGCTGTCGTGGTCATCACCGGCGAGCCACGCGGTATCGAGGCCGATCACCTGGATCGGCTGTGATAGCCCCGGCAGCGCCACCGCCTGCCGGTACCCGAGCCGCTGGTGCGGTGACCGGCTCGGTGAGAGGGTGGGGCGCCCGAGCTCCGTCTCCACCGCGGCCCAGAACGCCTGCTGCCGCTCCAGGATCTTGTCCCGGCGATCGTTGCGGCGCAGCTCGCGCGATCCACCGCCCGTCATCCACTCGGAGTACGCGCGCGGATCGGCGCCGATGTTCTTCCGCACCCACCTCCACGCCGCGGCCTGTGCCTGTCGATCGACGTCGTGGTTTCCGGGGATCACGAACAGCCGATCGAGCGGGACTGCCAGCGCCGCGCACGTGTCCTTGAGGAAGGCGAAGGCGCGCGGATAGTCGGTCGGGTGGCCCCAGTCGCCCAGGTCGCCGGTGAACACGACCAGATCGAAGGGCACGCCGCCCTCGCGTAGCTCCTCGAGGTTGGCCGTCCACTTCTCGCCGAGCACGCGCCACCGCGAAGCCGCCTCCAGGCGCGCCCGCTTGGCCTGCGGCCCGTCGCCGGTCCGCATGTGCAGGTCGGAGATGTGGAGCACCCGGACGCTGCGACCGCCCACCGGGCCAGCCTATCGCAAGGGCTGGCCGCTCGCGATGGCCGGTGCCAGCCCGCGCGACGCACGCCCTTCGCTGAGGCGAGCCGCGCGGCGGCATCCCGACCCTGGTTCGGATCCACAACCGCACGGCGCGCTGGTGGAATGCCGAAAACGTGACCACTCGAGACTGCCGGTGCTCAGTGGGTTGCGATGGGTCCTCCTGGATCTGCTCTTGGTACATCTTGCGAGTCTTGGGATCGAGATCGGGCTGTCTCAGTTTCTCCTCGAATTGCTCGATGCTCTCCGCGGTAAATTGTTTGGTACTCTGCATTAGCTCGTCGTTCGTGATCTTCGCCTCACTGGCAACGATGAGTTCCCAGGTGACAATATAGTCTTCATGGTCCTTGAACCCGTACTTGCGCACGAAGGCGTTGAGCTCCTCGAGCTTGTCGTTCAGGTCCGTCCCGTTGCTCACCCAGATTTTGCCGCCGAGTCGAGCGCGTACCTCGCCGAGCTGCGGGCACTTCGAGAAGCGCCAGCTCTGGAGCCTCTCCAAGTGCTCGTGGTGCGAGCGGACTATGAATGGAAACGCCAGCTCGATGTCGAGCACTATCGTCCCAAGGCATCACGCGCGCGGAGCGGGCCAGCCGCGCCGCTCCGCGCGCGCCGAGCGCTCCGCCAGCTTGCCCATCACGGCCCAACGATCGACAATCGCGTGACCTTCACTCCAGGCGAGGCACATTCAACATGGCAATCGATGACATCACCGCGACGAGGCAGGGCGATCCGTTCGGCCGCTACAACTTCAAGCTGAGCGTAGACGACCGCGATGTGGCGGCGTTCAAACAGTGCACCGGGCTCGATACCTCCACCGCAGCGAGCGAGTACCGGGAGGGCAGCGACTCTTCGCTCACGCAGGACGCGGTGCCGGGGCTCACGACGTTCTCCAGCATCTCGCTCAAGGACGGCATCACCAACAGCGCGGCTCTGTCGGCGTGGCGCCAGCAGATCATGAACGGCGACATCACCCGTCAGGACGTCACCCTCACCCTCCAGGACAGCAGCGGCCAGGCGAAGCGGAGCTGGACCCTCAAGAACTGCTGGCCCACCAACTTGAGTGGCCCGAGCTTCGACGCCGCCTCGGCCACGACCGCGATCGACGAGCTGGAGCTCGCCCACCAAGGCATCGAGGCGGCGCAATGAAGCAATGAAGATCGAAGCGGAGACGGCGAGCTCCTCGAAGTCCGTCGGCGATCAACTTCGGTGTGCCCCTCGACATCACTCCATGGGTGGCTCGGGTCCGAACGGTCGACGCACGCTACGACGGCGTGTGGGAGCTGCCGGTGCTCGGCGTAGTCGTGGCTCCCACGGCCGTGTTGAGCCGGAAGCCCGGCAACGGCGCACCGTCCGCTGTCGTCGTCAGGAGCGACACCTGGTGCTCGGTCAGTCGTAGCGCGCCGCGTCGTGGTCATCACCGGTGAGCCACGCGGTATCGAGGCCGATCACCTGGATCGGCTGCGATAGCCCCGGCAGCGCCACCGTTTGCCGGTACCCGAGCCACTGGTGCGGTGACCGGCTCGGTAAGAGGGTGGGGCGCCCGAGCTCCGTCTCCACCCGCGGCCCAGAACGCCTGCTGCCGCTCCAGGATCAACCTGGTCGGGCCGGCAAGAGGGCGATTCGCAACCTGCGCCCAGAGTGTGCTCAGCGATCGTGTGCCAGCGCTAGCGCGTGTGCTTCGATCTCTTCCCAGTTGAGCTCGAGCAGATCTTCCGCGACACCGCGAACCGCGCCAGCGAAGCTCCGATCTTCACCGCCGATCTCGACCAGGTCCAGCCAGGCGTTGATCTCGTTCGGGTCGTCTGCGATCCGGCAGCAGAGCCGCTCCGCGTCGTGAATCACCTCGAAGCGATCCTGCCGCAGCGTTTCACGGAACAGGCCGCAGGTCGCGACGGTCGCCCGGCCCTCCGGTGTCTTCCATCCGATGGTGCCGGTCGTGACGTTGTAGGAAAAGTGTCGCCAGGGTGCAGGATGGTCGAAACAGTTCAGGAGCTCAGTTTTGTGTTTCCTGCTCCGCTTCGAAGGTGCCCAGCCCTTACGTGGTCGCGGCTTCAGCGGATAGAACGATAGCTTGTACTTGGAGTTGCATACGTTGCAGGCGAACACGTAGTTGTGCCATTCGTATGCGAGGTACCAGTATCCGCGCGTGCTGATGACGATCCTCTCGCGGCTCTGCGCCTCCAGTCTCGCGAGCCCTGCCTCGGCCTCGACACCCCATTTGCGAGGATCGTTTGGGAGAGACCATATCTCTCCCTTTGGTGCGAGGTGCTCGACATCGCCATCCTGGCTGGCTGCGGTCTTGCTCTCGCAATAACCGCACTTGCGGTGCTGTGCTGCGCTGAACAGCCCTTTGTACTTTTTCCAGACGTCACGCGCACTCCAGTCGAGGGGCTGCCTGCGCGCGGCTGCCTTCGCGATGACAGCCCGGTGCTCGCGCACGGTGGCTTCGAAATCGGACGGGCGGGTCGGCCTATCGAACTGGATCACGAGCTGCTCCTGCGCTTCGCGACGCGCAGGGCGGATGTGCGGAGTCGCTCCCGGACGACCGCCTTGACGCGCGCTCGCTCTTTCGCCGTGATGGGGGTGGTCTCGTCGAGGATCTCGGCCGCGACTCCCTGTGCGAGCCGCTCGACGGAGGTCTCCGCGAAGCGGCCGAGCCGGGACCGAAGCTCCGCTTCGAGCTGCCTCCGTTCGGCGTCGTGTTCGTCGCGTCCAGCCAGGAGCAGCTGGCGGTGCTGCTCCAGCAGGCGCTGCGTGTCCGCATCGACCGTCGTCGTCAGTCCGAACCAGTCGCCGGTCAGGATCTGATCCGCCCGGATGCCGGCAGGTAGATCGCGCTGGAGGACGTCGAGCGCCCCGTCGTCGGTGCGACGCACCACGTAGACTTCACCGGGGCGAGTGCCGTGCAGCGTCAACGGATTGTGCGTGGTGGCGATGAACGTCGTGGATGGAAACGCCTGGCGAAGCTTGTCGACGATGTCGCATTGCCAGCGGGGGTGCAGGTGCAGATCGAGCTCGTCGACGAGCACGATGCAGCGCATGTCGCTGGCGAAGGACTCGGGGTTGACTTGCGCGGTCCGCCGCCGCTGATGGCTCCATCGGGCGATCAGATCGATCGTCCAGCCCAGCGTGGTCAGGTATCCGTCACTGAGTCCGGCGAACGGGACGTCTTCCTTGCCAATCCGTACGACGGCGCGGCCTCGCTCCACGGTGATGATCTCGTCACCGCGGGGGAGCAGCTTTGCCAGCGTCGCCTTGACCGCCTCGAACAGATCCTTGTCGGCCTTCCGGCCCTCCGCGGCGACACCTGCCAGCTGGACGAGCCACGTCTCTGCGTGGATCAGCGAAGCCGACGAGTCGAACAACGTCGCGAGGCCTCCCAGGCGATCCATGGATACGGCGCGATCGGGTCCGCCCGTAGCACTGCCTCGCTGGGAGCCGTAGCCAAAGATGGGGAGCCCGGCTTGCATGCCGGCGAAGCTCTTCTGGAGGGTCTCGGTCTTCTTGCTGGTGTTGATCGTGGCTGTGGCTCGGCCCTTTGAGAGGCCAATCTCGATCGAGCTCGATTTGTTCCCTCTGCGGATGAACGGCGCGTCCTCGGACGAGCGAGCGTGGAGCGCGACCGCCAGTTTTTCAGAGGCCAACGCGAGCGCGATCGCCCGGAGGATCGTGGTCTTGCCTGCTCCGTTCTCACCGAGCAGGATCATCCACTGCCCCTCCTTGTGTCCCGGTGATGGGAGCGTGACCTCGAGCGCTTCGATGCCGCGCATGCCGTGAATACGGAGATCGCGTACATACGAGATCTCACCTCCAGAGGTGCGCTCGACCTCGGGGATCGCAAATGACACGGTTGTCTTGTCGGGATCGATGTGGATATCCCGCCAGGGAAACCAGCGCGGTGCGCCCTTCGAGACCTCCTTGATGACCTCCTCGCGTGTCTTGCGAGTCAGCTGCTCGAGTGCCGGGATCGGCATGGACCATGTCTGGAGCACTCCCGTAGGGGTCGAGGGGCCGACCTTACGGATAGCCTTCCAGAATGGAAGTGACGGCCTCTGCTTCACAGCCACAGGCGGCTAGCGCTTCGTCCAGCGGTCGAGCCAGCCGAGGACCTCGTCGTGCCACAGCTTCGAGTTCTGCGGCTTGACGACCCAGTGGTTCTCGTCGGGGAAGTGCAGGAACCGGCTCGGCACGCCCTTGCGCTGCAGCGCCGTGAACGTCGACATGCCCTGCGTGTCGACGACCCGGAAGTCGAGGCCGCCGTGGATCACGAGTGTCGGCGTCTTCCAGTTCTTGATGTGATCGATCGGGTTGTGCTTCACGTAGCCGTCGCCCTTGTCCCAGGGCACGCCGCCGTGATCCCACTCGGGGAACCACAGCTCCTCGGTGTCGAAGTAGGCCATCCGCTCGTCGAGGTTGCCGTCGTGGCAGACGAGCGCCTTGAAGCGATTCGTCTGGCCGTGGATCCAGTTGATCATGTAGCCGCCGTAGGAGGCGCCGAGCGCCGCCGTGCGCGTGCCGTCGAGCCACGGGTACTTCTTGAGCGCCGCGTCGAGGCCCGTCATCAGATCCTCGTACGGCGCGCCGCCCCAGTCGCCGCGGATCGCGTCGGTGAACGCCTGGCCGTAGCCCGTCGAGCCGTGGAAGTCGATGAACACGACGCCGTAGCCGCGGCCCGCGTAGGTCTGCGGGTTCCAGCGGTAGTGGAAGTGATCGCCGAACGTGTTCTGCGGGCCGCCATGGATCAGCATCGCCACCGGCGCCTTGCCGCCGCGGAAGCCGGCCGGCTTCATCGCGTAGCCGTAGACGGTGTCGCCCTTGGCGCCCTTGAACGTGAACTGCTCGTACTCGCCCCACTCGATCTTCTTTGTCCGCTCCTCGTTGAGCTTCGTGATCTGCCGCAGGTCGCTGCCGTCGGGCTTCACGCTGAACAGCTCGGCCGGCATCTTGAGCGTGTCGCGCACGAACACCACGCGATCGCCCGCGGGGAGCGGCGAGGTGTTCGTGCCCTTCTCCACGAGCGGGCGCGCGGTCCCGGTCGCCACGTCGACCGCGAACAGCGCGTGGTTGCCGAGGTGGTCCGCCGACGTGAAGAGCGTCTTGCCGTCGCGGCTCCACGCGATCTCCGCCGCCGAGCGATCCCACGCCTCGGTCAGGACGCGCAGCTTCTTCGTCGCCAGGTCGTAGAGGCCGATCCGCTCGCGGTCCGCCTCGAAGCCCGGGCGCGTCATCATCCGCACCGCGAGCCACTTGCCGTCGGGCGAGAACGCCGGTGAGAAGTCGTAGGCCAGGTTCTGCGCCGTCAGCGCGACCGGCTTGCCGCCAGCCGCCGGCACGAGGAACACGTCGGTGTTCGTCGTCCACGCCGACTCGCGGCCGCCCTGGCGCGCGACGAACGCGATCATCGCGCCGTCCGGCGAGATCGCGACCTCGTCCATGCCGCCGAACGGGTGCGTCGGCGAGTCCGTCGTCTGCCCCGGCGTGAGGTCCCGCGCGTCCTCGGCGCGGCCGCCCAGCTCCGGCGGCGTCCACACGAACAGGTGCGAGTACCGCCCGTCCTCCCACTGATCCCAGTGGCGGAACATGAGCTGATCGTAGGCGCGCGCCTTGACCTTCGACTTGGCCTTGTCGTCATCGCGCTTGCCCGACTCGGCGAGCGTCTTGGTGTCGGGCCACACGTCTGCGGCCAGGATCAGCCGCTTGCCGTCGGGGAACAGGCGGAAGCCGTTCAGATCCACCGCCAGCTTCGTCACCGCCTCGGCCTCGCCGCCTGCCGGCGCGATGCGCCACACCTGCGACGAGCCGCCGCGTGTCGACATGAAGTAGATCCAGCGCCCGTCGGGCGACCACGCGGGCTCGGTGTCGTTCTCGGGGTGCGAGGTCAGCCGCCGCACGGTCGTGCCGTCGACGCTCGCGAGCCAGACGTCGAACCGGCCGCGGTTGGCCTCGTAGTCGGTGTCGCGCACCGAGAACGCGACCCACCGGCCGTCGGGCGAGACGGCCGGGCTGCTCACGCGCTGCATCGCGAGCATGTCTTCGACGGTGAATCCCTTCGCCTGTGCCGGCACGACGCCGAGCACCACCCCCAGGAGCGCGAGTCGGAGCTTCATGGCCGACGAGTATTGGCCAGCCCCTCCGCGCGTCAATGCTCGCGCGGGGAAAACGATGGATCACGCGGTGCGGCGCGCCGTGCGGCGATCAGTGCGACGGTCGGTGCGGCGCGGGGCGGGTCGGCGCCGCCGCCTTCGCGGGCGCGCTCGCCATCGACGGAAGGCCCGGCTGCGCCGGCTCGCGGATCGGCGCCTCGCCGATGATGTCGTCGGTGATCTCGTCCGGCACGCCGTCCGGCATCTCGTCGTGCCGCGCCGGCTCCTCGATCACGGCGAGGTCCAGCGCCGCCGGGCCGTTCACGACGCGCCCGTACGGATCGAAGCGCGAGCCGTGGCACGGGCAGTCCCACGTCTGCTCGCCCGCGTTCCACGCGACGACGCCGCGCATGTGCGGGCACGTCGCGGAGCGCAGGTGGCACGCGCCCGACGGATCTTTGTACGCGGCGATCAGGTGCAGCCCGCGGCGGATCACGGCGCCGTGGCCGCTCGGGATCTCGTCGAGCGAGTGGACCTCGCCGCCGCGCAGCCAGCCGAGGTACGGCGCCGTCGACTGCGCCGCCTCGCGGACCAGCGTGCCGAGCGAGTGCAGGTGGCTGCGATCCGGCGCGTAGACGTCGGCCCACGCCGGATGGCGGCCCTGCATCAGCTCCGGGATCAGCATGCCGGCGATCGTGCCGTGCGTGAGGCCGTTGCCCGAGTCGCCGGTGACGACGTAGACGTGCGGCAGATCGGGGCTCCGGCCGATGTGCGCCGGCCCGTCGACGGGCTCCATGATCTGGCCGGACCACCGCGCGACCACCGGGCCGTCGAGCCGGAGCCACCGGCGCGTCCACCGCTCGAGATCGATCCAGGACTGCATCGGCTCGCCCTGGCCCACGCGGTGATCGGCGCCGCCGACGATCACGAGCTCGCGCTCGGGGACGTCGCCGGGCGCGACCCGGATGTAGTGGTACGGATCCTC
Source organism: Kofleriaceae bacterium (assembly GCA_035558535.1). Taxonomy (GTDB): domain Bacteria; phylum Myxococcota_A; class Polyangia; order Haliangiales; family Haliangiaceae; genus JABFXX01. The sequence continues at coordinate 18,906 of DATMCI010000045.1, read as the reverse complement.
GGTGTCCCAGTACAGCGCGTGCGGGATCGTGCCGGTCGGCGCCGCGACCGCGATGCAGTACGAGCGGTAGGCCGCCTGCCGCAGGGGCAGCGTGCGCGGGCTCGTGATCGACGCGTTCGTGGCGTCCACGGCGGCCCGGCACAGGAGCGTCCGGCCGCCGGACAGCTTGACGAGGAGCGGCTGCGCCGGCTGGATCGCCTCGACGTGCACGCCGGTGTGGATCGTGGCGCCCGCCTGCACCGCCGCGGCGGCGAGGCCGCGCAGGTAGCGCAGCGGGTGGAACTGCGCCTGGTGGGCGAACTTGAGCGCCGGGCCGCGCTCGAACGGCAGCGGCGCCCGGTCGACGCGCTCGACGGTGAGCCCGGCCCGCATCGCGGCGACGAGCTCCTTGTCGAGCTCGCGCAGCGCGCGCTCGCCGTGCGCGTCGGGCGGCGCGAACAGGTAGCCGTCCACGCGGCGGAAGTCGCAGTCGATGTCCTGCTGGCGGACCAGCGCCTCGATCCAGTCGATCGCGGCCGCGTGGCTCTCGGCGATGAGCTGCGCGGCGCGCTCGCCGAACCGCGCCTCGAGCTCGTAGAAGCGATCGTCCACGGCCGAGGCGAGGTGCGCGGACGTGCGGCCCGTCTCGCCGCCGCCGATCGGCCCGTCGTCGAGCACCGCGACACCGACCCCCTCGCGCGCGAGCACGAGCGCGGTGGTCAGGCCCGCGATGCCGCCCCCCACGATGCACACGTCGACGTCGTGCGGCGGCGGGGCGTCGTAGCGCTCCTGTTCGGCGTCGATCCAGATCGAGGCGGAGACGCCTCCGTCCTTGGCGAGCGTGGGCATGTGCATCCTCCGTCGCCAGATGCGGTTCAATCCGCGTGCCACGCCGGAGCCACGGCGCCCGCGCGTCCTGCGCGCCCGCGCGCGGCGCTAGAAGTAGAAGCGCAGCCCGACGCCGCCGTCCGTATCGACGGCGACCTCCGCCTCGTTCGCTTGCAGGAAGCTGACCTTCAACGCGATTTCCACATAGAGCTCGAGCGGTGTGCGCCGAAACAGGAGCGCCAGCTCGAGCGGCGCGCGGGCGGCGATGCCCACGTCGCCCTCGACGACGCCGAACACCGCGCCGCCGATGCCGATGCGCAGCGGCACGAGGACGCTCCGGCCGTGGCCGATGAGCGGCGTCAGGAGGTACGTGAGGTGACCGTAGGAGAAGTCGCGGCCCCCGTCACGGATCGACGCCACGCCGATCAGGAAATCGAGCGATTGGCGGTGCGAGAGATCGAACTTCACGTCGAGCCCCAGAGGTTCTCCGACGAACAGCCCGATCCCGACATCCGCGCGGGCGGCGGTCGGTGTGGCGATGGTGGCGGTGATGACGAGCGCGGCGATGATCCAGGTGCGCATGCCGCGATGGTAACCGAGGCGCGCGCTATTTCCGCGCGGGCGGCTCCGCGCACTGTCCTGCGCACGGTCGCGCTGCTGCGGGCGTGCACTGAGCGCACGCGCACGTTGCCGAGCGCGCTTCGCGCGGCAGGCTTCAGACAAGGAGGTACATCATGGGACATCGCCTCGATCGGGGAGACGTGATCGACATGCTCGAGGAGTCGGCGATGCGGCGCACCCCGCTCGTCGTGGCGCTCAAGAACGGGCAGCAGTTCGAAGACCGCGTCACCGATATCGCGAAGTGGAACGGTGAGGATCACGTGGCGTTCTCCCGCCATGAGCTCACGCCGCTGCGGCGCATCGCGAGGTGTGCGCGGGCCTGGCCACTCGAGCACACCTACGCCGGCAAGCGCTGAGCCGCCACACCGCGCCCGCTCGCCACGCGCCACGGTCTCGAGCTCCCGATAGGTTCGAGCGGCTGGCAGCTCCGCCGCGGCGGCGAGCGAGCGCTGGCACGCCGGGTGCTGTACCTGCCAGCATGGAAATCCTCACTTGGCTCATCGTCGGTCTCATCGCGGGTGTGCTGGCCTCGGTCGTCGTCGGCGGCATCGGCTACGGAATCATCGGAGACATCGTCGTCGGCGTCGTCGGCGCCTTCCTGGGCGGTGTGCTGTTCCGCCAGGCGGGCTGGCACGCGCCGTTCGCGGGCCTGGCCGGTGTGATCTTCGTGGCGTTCGTCGGCGCGGTCGTCTTGCTGCTGCTGCTGCACCTGTTGACCGGCGCGCGCAGGCGGAGCCCCGTCGTCTGAAATAACTACCAGTTTCGCCTGTAAATCAGATAAGAATGGCAGTCCATGAGGGCTGCCATTCTCTATCTCTGCCTGCTCGCGGCCGGGCTCGCCGCGTGCGGCGACAATATCCATCCCGAGCAGGCGCGACCCGCGCGCGAGATCGCCTCTGGCGGCGCGCAGCTCCGCGGCGGCGGCGTCCGTATGGACGTGCAGGTCGGCCGCGCGCTCACGCAGACTCCCGTCCGTGCGAGCGGGACGGCGGCGCGGCCCGCCGCTGTGGTGACGCCGTGAGGCGCGCGCTCGCGCTCGCGCTCGTCGCGGCGGCCATCGCGTCGGCGGCCGTCGCGGCGCCGGTGCCGCAGACCGTCAGCTTCTCGGCGCGGCTGGTCGACGAGAAGTCGGGCCATCTCCTCGAGGGCGCCCACCACGTCGACTTCGAGCTGTTCGACGCCGCGGACGGCGGCGCGTCGGTGTGGAAGGAGGCCCGCGACGTCGCGGTCGAGGATGGCCTCTTGTTCGTCGCGCTCGGCGAGATCCAGCCGTTCGCCGCGACGGTGTTCACCGGCCGCCGGCTGTACCTCCAGGTGACGCTCGACGACGTGGTGATGGAGCCGCGCGTCTCGATCGAGAGCGTGCCGTACGCGATCCGCGCGTCCGGCGCCGACAACGCCGACACGGTGGGCGGCATCCCGGCGGGGGACCTGCAGCGGCGCGTCACCGGCATGTGCGATCCCGGCAGCTTCGTCACCGCGATCAACCCCGACGGCACGGTGACGTGCAGCGCGGACGCGGCCGGCAACGGCGACATCACGGCGGTCACCGCCGGGACCGGCCTCGAGGGCGGCGGCCCGCTCGGCGACGTCACGCTGTCGTTGCTCAAGAGCTGCGCCGCCAGCCAGGTCCTCAAGTGGGACGGCGCGGGCTGGGGCTGCGCCGATGACGTCGACACGAACGCGGGCGGCGACGTCACGGCGGTCATCGTGACGGCGACCGGCGGTCTCGAGGGCGGCGGCGCCTCCGGCGACGTCGGGCTGTCCTTGCTCACGAGCTGCGCGGCCGGCCAGCTGCTCAAGTGGGACGGCGCGGCGTGGAGCTGCGCGAACGACATCGACACGGACACCGACACGAACGCGGGCGGCGACATCACGGCGGTCACCGCGGGCGGCGGCAGCGGCCTCGAGGGCGGCGGCGCGACCGGTGACATCGGGCTGTCCTTGCTCACGACGTGCGCGCCCGGCCAGATGCTCAAGTGGAGCGGCGCGGCGTGGGGCTGCGCGGACGACATCGACACGGACACCGACACGAACGCGGGCGGCGACATCACGGCGGTCACCGCGGGCAGCGGCCTCGAGGGCGGCGGCGCGACCGGCGACGTCGGGCTGTCCTTGCTCACGACGTGCGCGCTCGGCCAGATGCTCAAGTGGAACGGCACGGCGTGGGGCTGCGCGGACGACATCGACACGGACACGGACACGAACGCAGGCGGCGACATCACGGCGGTGACCACGGGCGGCGGCAGCGGCCTCATCGGCGGCGCCGCCGCTGGCGACGCGGCGCTGTCCTTGCTCACGACGTGCGCGCCGGGCCAGCTGCTCAAGTGGAACGGCACGGCCTGGGGCTGCGCGAACGACATCGACACGGACACCGACACGAACTCCGGCGGCGACATCACGGCGGTGACCACGAGCGGTGGCAGCGGCCTCATCGGCGGCACCGTCGCCGGTGACGCGGCGCTGTCGCTCCTCACGAGCTGCGCGCCCGGCCAGCTGCTCAAGTGGAATGGCACGGGCTGGGCCTGCGCGAACGACACGGACACGGACACCGACACGAACTCCGGCGGCGATATCACCGACGTCATCGCGGGGCCGGGCCTCGGCGGCGGCGGGACGGCGGGCGCGGTCACGGTCAACGTCACCGCCGGCACCGGCATCACGGTGGGGGCGGGCGGCGTCGCGCTCGACGTGGCGTTCACCGATCCGCGCTACGTCAACACGAGCGGCGACACGATGACCGGCGCGCTCGACATGAACAATCAGCGCCTCCTGAACCGCGCCTGCCGGACCGGGTACATCCGGGTCGGGCCGGGGCTGTGCATCGAGAACCCCGACCAGAACGGCTTCACGTTCTCCGGCTGCGCGAACCGCTGCCGCGGCCAGGGCACGCACATGTGCTCGTCGGGCGAGATGCGCGCGGTCCTCGGCTCCGGCGTCGCGCTCGGCAGCTCGGTCCTGCTCGACTGGCTCGACGATCAGGAGAGCGACGACAACGCGCTCTACGTGAACCAGATCAACGCGGAGAACCCCGACGGCGGGCGCGCGACCAGCACGTCGTCGTACTGCCGCTGCTGCGCGGACGTCGAGTGAGGCGGTGCGCCGCATGACCCCGATGAAGAAGTGGCTGCCCCTGGCGCTCGCCGCGGCGGCGCTGCTCGGGGCCGGCGTGTGGCTCGGGCGATCGTCGACGGCGCCGTCGGCTGCGCCCGCGCCGTCTGGCGGCGAGCCGATCGCGGGCCGCGGCCGGCCGAGCGCGCAGGCGCCGCGGCTCGCTGCCCGCACGGCCGGAGGCGCGCCGGCGGCCGCCCGGCGGTCCGCCGCGGCGGTCGATCCGGGCCTCCAGGCGGATCTCTCCGACGCCGATCCGAAGGTGCGGCGCGCGGCGGTGCGCGAGCTCGCGGCCGATCGCGATGCCGATCCGGCGCTCCTGCTCGCCGCCTCGCGCGATCCCGATCTGGAGGTCGGCGTCACGGCGACCGAGGCGCTCGGCAAGCTGCACGCGCAGGGGGAGGTCCCGGTGCAGGAGCTGATCGCGCGCGCGACCGATCGCAAGCTCGACGAGCGCGTGCGCGTCAGCGCGCTGAACGGCCTGGGCCTGGTGCCCTCGCCCGAGTCGGCCGCGCTGCTCACCGAGCTGGCGGTGCGCGGCGACGCTGGCGAGCGGCGCACCGCGGCGATCCTGCTCGTGCACCAGGAGCTGGCCGCCGCGGTGCCGGCGCTGCTCGGCCTGCTCGGCGACGCCGACGAGTACGTGCGATCGAACGCGCTCGAGTCGCTGCGCGCGCGCTCCCGGGGCCGCGATTTCGGGACCGATGCCGCCGCCTGGCGCGCCTGGTGGGCCGCGCGCTCGCGGTAGACTCGCCGCCGATGAAGTGTCCCGGCTGCGCGAACGAGATGGCCCAGATCGAGGTCCGCATGGTCGAGATCGATCGCTGCCCGAGCTGCGGCGGCATCGCGCTCGACAAGGGCGAGAGCGAGGTGATCGACTCGCTCGAGCTGGCGCCCGTGATCGAGGGCGGCGTCTCCGCGGCGCACACGCACCGGCAGACCGCGGCCCACTGCCACGAGTGCGAGCGCCCGATGATCGCGCTGACCGGCGCGGGCGACATCGAGTACGACTGGTGCGAGGGCTGCGAGCGCCTGTTCTTCGACCGCGGCGAGCTGTCCGCCTTCGACGCCTTCGTCGACGCCTAGCCATGCAGCCCCGCGCGCGCGTCTCCTCGCTCGCCGTCTTGCTCGCCGTCTTGCTCGCCGCGTGCAGCGCGAGCGGCGGCAACGGCAGCGGCAGCGCCGGGACCGCGGCCACGCCGACGCCATCTGCAGGCGCGCCGGCACCGCCCGCGTCGGCTGCCCTCACGCCGCCATCGCCGTCGTCGCCGGAGGCGTGGCCTGTGCCGCCCGGGTGGCGCTCCGAGGTCATCAAGTTCCCGCTCGACTTCGCGCCGTCGATCGCCCACCGCGGCTTCGAGGATCTCCGGTTCCCGCCCGGCTTCTTCGATCCCGCGTCAGGCGACTACTGGTCGTACACCTTCCTCTGGCGCACCGAGGATCTAGCCCAGCTCGACGCGGCGGCGCTCGGCGCCGAGCTCACGGCCTACTTCCGCGGGCTCGTCGCGGCGGTCGACCAGAAGAACCGGATCACCGCGCGCGACGAGATCGTCGCCCGCGCCACCGCCGACGGCCCGGCGCGCTTCCAGCTCTCCGCCCACGTCTTCGACGCCTTCAAGACGGCCGCGCCGCTCGATCTCGCCGGCTTCGCCGAGCGGCGGCCGTGCCGGGTCGGCGCGCTCTGGGTCTTCGTCCTCGCCCCCGCGGCCACCCAGCTCCGGCCGCGCCTCGAGGAGCTGGCCCGCGCTGCGCGCTGCGCCGACTGACGGGTGTGCCGGATCTTGTGACCGGCGTCGTCGATGCCACGGCTCGGTTCGCGGTACGTTCGCGGCGTGAGCTCGCCGACTCGCAGCGATAGCCGCCGGCTCGCGCTCGCCCTGACCCTCACCCTCGCCGGCACGCTCGGCGGGGCGTGCGCCGGGGACGAGCGCGAGAAGCCGCGCGCGCCCGATCTGCAGCCGCTCGTCGACGCGTACGCGGGCCCGACGCGCGACTTCGACGCGCAGGCCGCGGCCGAGGTCGAGGAGCTGGTCGAGCGCAAGGTCGGCGCGCTGGTCGACATGACCGGGGTCGCCGACCTGATCGAGGACGCGCTCGGGTCGCTCGGCGAGGAGCCGGCCGGGCTCACCGCCGGGCTCACCGCCGGGCTGCGGCGCGGCGTCGTGCTCGAGGGCGAGGGCTTCGCGCGCGTCACGCGGATCTGCAGCGGCCACGGCACGCCCGCGCCGCCGGTCGACCGGGACGCGAACGGCGTCCTCGAGCTCACAGCCGGCTACACCGAGGATGGCCTCGATCCGGTCATCTTCGGCGGCGCGGCGGCGTGCAAGGAGCAGGTCGGCCAGCGGCAGCTCGTGGTCGAAGGCGGCATCGCCCTGCATATCGGCGACAACCTCAAGCTCTCGGATCTGCCGGCGAGCCCGGTCCTGTTCCAGCTCGCGGGGTTCGCGCTGTCTGTCGACGGCACCGAGCGCGTCGCCGGCGGGTTCGACTTCCAGGTCTGCCGCGGCGACGCCGCGAGCTGCGTCCCCGGCAACTTCGAGCTCCTGCTCGGCCTACCGGGCGAGCGCACGCTCGTCTTCTTCATCGATCTGGCAGACAAGTCCGGCGGGTTCCGCGCCGCCAACGGCCGGTGGGACTGCGACTTCCTCGCTGGCACCTGCCAGAGCGGCGGCGCCACGGTGACGATCCCGGTGTACCAGCTATGACGGTGGCGTCGGCCCAGCGCGCTCCTGCGCTCACGCGCGCGTTCGCCGCCGCGCTCGCCGCGCTCGCCGCGCCCGGCGTCGCGGCCGCCGACGAGCGGATCACCGATGACACGCCGTACAAGACGCCCGAGGGGCGGGTCCGCGCCGGGCTGTGGAAGCTCGAGTACGGCGTCCACGGCGTCCCGCGGCTCGAGCTCGGGACGTACACGCTGCCGTACCTGACGTGGGCGTTCGGCGTGAAGAGCGGCAACGCGCACGTCAAGTACCAGCTCCTCGACCGGCGGGTGTGGACGCTCGCCGCGAGCCTGGGCGTCGCCTACGTCGATCTGGACGGCCTCGACGTCGACGCGCGGATCGCGATCGTCCCCGTCCGGCTGCTCGCCGCCGCCCGGCTCGGCGGGCGCTTCACCGCGGCGCTGGGCCTCATGTACTCGCAGATCTCCGGCGAGGGCGGCTACAACGAGGACGAGACCACGGCGTTCCGCGGCGCCGTCGCGGTGAGCAACGCGCAGGCGTGGCTGTCCTTGACCACGCGGCTCTCGCGCGGCTGGTCCTTGTACCTCGAGGGGCGCGCGATCGCGTCGACCGAGGCGGCCGCCGACGGCGACCTCACGATCACGGTCGATGAGCGCACCACCGTCGACGTGTCCGCCACCGGCAACGCGAGCATCGACGAGATGCGGGGCGCCTCGGCGCTGGTCGCGTTCCAGTGGTCCTCCACCCGCCGGTTCCGATTCCGGGCCGGGCTGGGCTACGGGAATTACAATATTCCGGTCCTCAACTTCATTGTTCCGATTGCCACTCCGTTTCCAGAGCTGGACATCTCTTTCGTCTTCTGACCGGGCGTAGTCCGCTCACCTCCGACGGACACCTCGAGCTCGATCGCGACCTGAAGGTCGTGTCGCTGAACCGCGCGGCTGCGCACATCATCGAGCGCGAGCGCCACACCATCCTGGGGCGGCCTCTGCCGGCTGATCGCCGCGCCGGGTGGCGGCGGCGCGCCCGGTCCGAGCCTCACCTCTTCTTCAGCAGCCGATCGGCGTCCACCTCGGACAAGAGCTGCTGGCCGTGCAGCAGCATCTGCCGGAGGTACTCGGCCTGCTGCGTATGCGTCGCAGCCTTCTCGGCGAAGCTCTGCTGCAGCTCGCCTCGCTCGACGAGGCTCAGCCGCCGGCTGAGCGCGGCGCTCTCCTCGAGCGCGCGGACCGCTGCCCACAGCGTTCGCTCGAGCTCCTCGCTCTGCTCGCGCACGAGGCTCTCGAGCGAGAACGAGTGGCCCACGTGGCAGCGGAAGTGCTGGAACACGCCGGGCTGCGCCTCGGTGAGCACGCCGTCGCAGATCGGGCACACGATCTCGGCGCGGGTGCCGGGCTCGTCGCCCTCGAGCTGCTTCACGAGCTGGTCGACCGGCAACTCCGGCCCCGCCGACGTCCGCGCCAGGCGCGTGAGCAAGCCGGGCAGCTCGGCCGGGCGGATCGTGTGATCGACGGCGACGCGCGCGAGCACGCTCGCCGGCATGTTGGGCGCCTGCGCGCTCTCGGGCGCCTGCACGACGCCCAGACCGCCGCGCGCCTTGATCGACATCATGCCGGCGGTGCCGCAGTCGCCATAGCCGGACAGCACGACACCGATGACGCGCGCGCCGTACGCCGCCGACGCGGTGCGGAACAGGGCGTCCGCGGCGGGCCGGTGGCCGTTCTCCTTCGGCCCGCGCACGACCTCCATCGTGCCCTGCCGGACCAGCAGGTGGTTGTCCGGCGGCGCGACGTAGATGTGACCTGGGATGATCTTCTCGTCGTGCAGCGGGTGCCTCGCTGGCAAGGGGCCGCGCGCGGAGAGGATCTCGGGGAGCGTGCTCACATGGCTCGGCAGCACGTGCACGACGACGAACACCGACGCCGGCAGATCCTCCGGCAGCTCTCGCACCATCTCGAGCAGCACCTCGATCCCGCCCGCCGAGGCGCCGATGGCGATCACGTCGTGGTTCATTTGGAAGGGTGCCCCCGCCCCGCGGAGTTGGCGAGGTGCCGGCGCGCTGCCGCCAGGCGTCAGCGCGGTTGGCGCGAGATGCTCACCTCACGCACCGGCCCCGCGCGGCCCTGAGCGCGCGGGGCTGTGCGTATGCGCTCGCTACGGGGTCGCGAGCGACGTGTGGTCGTGGACGATCCGCCAGCCCTCGGGGCGGCGCTCGAGGACCAGCGAGAAGATGCCGCGGCCGTCGTGCGGGCTGCCGGTGAGGATCCACGCGCCGAGGACGATCGCGGCGTCGGCGCCGACCGGATCGATCCGATCGATCTCGAACACGAGCTTGCCCATCGCCGCCGGATCCTGCGCGTAGCGCTTCCGGTACTGATCGAACGTCGTCTGCCAGCCGCGCCGGACCTTGCCGCCCGAGGTGAAGATGAGGTCGTCGGTCCTGGCGTAGCCGTCCATGTACGCGGCGAGATCGCCGCGGTTCCAGGCGGCGACCTGCGCGTCGAGGACGGCGGTGATCGCGGTGCGATCGGCGGGCACGAAGCGCCGCGCAGCGGGGGCGGGGGCAGGGGCCGCGGGAGCCGCGTCGCGCGTGGCGCACGCGGAGGTGACCGCGGCGGTCGCGGCCGCGATCGAGAGCAGGAGCCGGCGCACGCCGCACTGTACACGCGCGCCGGGCGGGCGGGATCGGCGCTACCAGCCCGCATGCCAGGCGGCCGGTGGAAGCTCGCTGTCGCCCGCCGCCTGGTACATGCTCGCGGCATGCGACTCGGCATCGATTTCGGCACCACGCGCACGGTGGTGGCGGCCGTCCGCGACGGGCGCCAGCCGCTGGTCGCGTTCGACGAAGGCGGCGAGTTTCGCGAGCACGTGCCCGGCATCGCGGCGCGGCGGGGCGGCGAGCTCGTGTTCGGCTGGGAGGCGGCGCGCGCGCTCGCGGACGGCTCGGCGGACGTGGCCGTGCGCTCGATCAAGCGGCTCGCCAGCACGCTCGCGCCCGACGCCGAGGCGCTGCCCGGCACGAGCACGCTCGACCTCGTGACCGGGTTTCTGGCCGCGCTTCGGCGCGCGCTCGAGGAGCGCTCGAACCTCGAACGCGTGCGGCCGCCGCTCGAGGTGATGGTCGCCGTCCCGGCGAGCGCGCCGTCGCGCCAGCGCTGGCTGACGCTCGAGGCGTTCCGTCGCGCCGGGTTCGAGCCGATCGGCCTCCTGAACGAGCCGACCGCCGCGGCCATCGAGCTCGCGCACCACCACCTCGGCGAGCTCGGCAAGAAGAGCCCGAAGCGGTACGTCGTCGTCTACGACCTCGGCGGCGGCACGTTCGACGCGTCGGCCGTGTCGCTCGAGGGGCGCCGCTTCGATCTGATCGCGTCGGAGGGCCTGCTCGACCTCGGCGGCGACGACTTCGACGCGCTCATCCTCGACGCGGCCGGCGTGCCGCACAGCCCCGCGGCGCTCGAGCGCGCGCGCGAGGCCAAGGAGGCGCTGCGGCCGACCAGCCGGCGGCTCCTGCTCGATCTCGGCGAGGCCGGCGGCGGCGGCGAGCCGATCGCGCTCGACACCGCGACCTTGTACGCCCGGGCGCAGCCGCTGATCGATCGCACGCTCGCGCAGACCGACGCCCTGTTCGAGCGGCTCCGCGAGCGCGGCATCGATCCCGACGATCCGCGCGAGCTCGGCGGGCTGTACCTGGTCGGCGGCGGCGCGGCGTTCCCGGCCGTCGCGCGGAGCTTGCGCGCGCGGTTCGCGCGCAAGCTCCAGCTCGCGGCGCAGCCGTTCGCGGCGACGGCGATCGGCCTGGCGATCGCTGCCGATCCCGGCGCGAACGTCATGATCCGCGAGGCGACCACGCGCCACTTCGGCGTCTGGCGCGAGGCCGCGCACGGCGTCGACAAGGTGTTCGATCCGCTGCTCGGCAAGGACACGCCGGCGCACGGGGCGATCACCATCGAGCGCCGCTACCGGCCGACGCACGCGATCGGCCACCTGCGGTACAGCGAGTGCACCGCGCTCGACGCGGCCGGGCAGCCCGTCCACGACCTCGTCCCGTGCACCGACGTGTTCTTCCCCTACGATCCGCAGCTCGCCGATCGCGCCGAGCTCGCGTCGCTCCCCAACGAGCGGCGGCCCGACCTGATGGCGAACGTGATCGCCGAGACGTACACGTACGCACCCGACGGCACGATCTCTGTCCAGATCGCGAACGTGACGCGCGGCTACGCACGCACGTTCGAGCTCGGCGCGCTCCGGTAACGTCTCGAACCTTGTGCCCCGCGCATGCGGTACGGTTCCGCCATGTCCGAAGGCAGGATCCGGACCGAGCGCCGCGGCCACGTGCTCCTCATCGGCCTCGATCGCGCCGCCAAGCGCAACGCGTTCGATCTGCCGCTGTGGGACGGCCTGTGCCGCGCGTACGGCGAGCTCGATCGCGACGACGAGCTGCGCGCCGGCGTGCTGTACGCCGAGGGCGATCACTTCACCGGCGGGCTCGATCTGCCGCAGTGGGCGCCCGTCTTCGCGAGCGGCCGCTTCCCCGTGCCCGAGGGCGGCCTCGATCCGCTCGGGCTGTCCGGCGCCCGCCTGACGAAGCCGATCGTCTGCGCCGTGCAGGGCATCTGCTTCACGATCGGCATCGAGCTCTTGCTCGCGACCGACGTCCGCGTCGCCGCGTCGTCGGTGCGGTTCGCGCAGATCGAGATCAAGCGCGGCATCTACCCCGTGGGCGGCGCGACCCTGCGGTTCCCGCGCGAGGTCGGGTGGGGCAACGCGATGCGCTGGCTGCTCACCGGCGACGAGTTCGGCGCCGAGGAGGCGCTCCGCATCGGGCTCGTGCAGGAGATCGCTCCGCACGGCGAGGAGCGGGCGCGCGCGATCGCGCTCGCCGAGGTGATCGCCGCGCAGGCGCCGCTCGGCGTGTACGCGACGCTCGCGTCGTCGCGCGCGGCGCTGCCCGAGGCCGAGGCCGCCGCGGCGGCGCGACTCCTGCCGGAGCTCCGGCCGCTGCTCGCGAGCGAGGACATGCAAGAGGGCCTGCGCTCGTTCGTCGAGCGCAGGCCGGGCAAGTTCCGTGGGCGCTGACGACCAGAGCGGCGATCCGCGTGGCGGCCACTCCGGCGGTCCGCGCGGCGGTCGCTCCGGCGGCCGGATCCTCGACGCCGGGCTCGCGCACCTCTACGCGCGCGCCGTGCTCGCGATCGTCCGCGCCGAGGACCAGCTCCCGCTCGAGGTCGGGCTGCGCCTCGTCGCGCGGCTCGAGGCGCGCTCGGGCCGCCCCGTGTCGCTCGCCGATCTGCTCCTGGCCGAGCCGCTCGATCCCGCCGAGCTCGCGGCGCAGCTCCGCACGTCAGCGGGCCCGTTTCGCGGAGCCGGCATCCACTCGAGCGAGCTCGCGGCGATGATCGTGAGCGACAGCATCGCCGTCGTGCTCGCCAAGGGTCACGTCTCCGAGGCGGAGGCGCGCGAGCTGCTCCGGTTCGCGGTCGCGCTCGGCTGCAGCGTCGACGACGTCCGCAAGATGAGCGTGCACCTGACGCCGTTTTTGGCCGCGCTCGACGAGCAGATCTCGCTCGCGCCGGCGAAGCCCAACCCCGGCTAGATGGGGGCCAGTCCCTGGATCATCATCCCGCCGTCGACGGCGATGCACTGCCCCGTGATGTACGAGGCCGCGGGCATCGCGAGGAACGCGACACAGGTGGCGACCTCGCGCGGCTCCGCGATCCGACCGAGCGGCGTGCGCGCGAGGATCGCCGCGAGCGCCTCGGGTCGGCCGAGCACCGGCGCGACGAGCTCGGTGCGCGTGTACCACGGCGCGACGGCGTTCACGCGGATCCCGTCGCGCGCCCACTCGAGCGCGAGCGTGCGCGCCGCCTGCGCGAGGCCCGCCTTCGCGGCGGCGTACGCGACGCCGGTCGGCAGCGCGATGTGCCCCGCGACCGAGCCGACGTGGATCACGCTCGCGCCGTTCGCGGCGCGGAGCTGCGGGTGCAGATCGCGCGAGAGCAGGAGCGGCGCCGTGAGGTTCAGCGCGAGCAGCTGCTCGATCGTCTGATCGTCGTAGCCGACGAGCGGGCTGCGGACGTTGCCGCCCGCGTTGTGGACGAGGACGTGCAGCGGGCCGCGCGCGGCGACCGCCGCGACGATGCGCGCGCGATCTTCGGCGCGCGTGACGTCGGCCGCGATCCCCTCGGCGCCGAGCGCGCGCGCGGCCGCGTCGACGTCGTCCTGCTTGCGCGCGACGATCTGGACCGCCGCGCCGAGCCCGATCAGCTCCTCGGCGATCGCGCGTCCGATGCCGCGGCTCCCGCCGGTGACGAGCGCGCTGCGACCGCGGAGCTGCCACGGGTCGTCCGGCACGGCGCCATCATCGCCGCCGCGCCGCGGCCGTTCAAGCGCCGGTGTGCGAACATCGCGGCGATGTCTCGGCGGCGCGGCTCGTCCCCCCGGCCCACCTCGCGCACGATCGCACTGCTCGCCGACGCGCACGCGTCGACCCTGTGCGCGCACATCTGGCGGCACGGCAAGGAGTCCGGCACGGACGGCGACGTGATCTTCCAGCCGCGCCTGTCCGGCGAGGAGCTCGACGTGCCCGCGGCGATCGAGCGCCACCGCGCCGAGTGGGGCCGCCCGCTGTTCTGCCCGCAGTGGCTGCGCACGTGGGGCCTCTTCGAGGACGAGGCCGCCGGCCCCGACGCCACCATCGTCGGCCACCTCGATCTGCGCGGCGGTCGGCTGCCCGCCGAGCTCCACCGCGCGACGCTCGGCATGGGCCTCGAGCGCCCGGCGCGGCGCCAGGGCCACGGCCGCGCGCTGATCGAGACGGCGATCGTGTGGGCGCGCGCGCGCGGCCTTGCGTGGCTCGATCTCGGCGTGTTCGCGCACAACCGGCCGGCGCGCGCGCTGTACGAGTCGATGGGCTTCGTCGAGGTCGGGACGACGCGCGATCAGTTCCGCGTCGATGAAGCGTCGATCGATGACGTCGCGATGACGCTCCGCCTGTGACGCCCGGTGCGCTATAGGATCGCGCCATGTCGATCCTTCGGTTCGTCTCGCGGCGGCCGCTCCTCTGTCTGGGCGCGCTCGCCGGCCTGTGGTGGCTCTGGCCCGATGCGGCGGAGCGGCCGCGGCCGGCCGCGGCCCCGGCCGTGCAAGCCGCCGTGCTCGCCGACGGCTTCGCGGCGATCGACGGCGGGCGCCGCGTCGCGACCTGGGACGACGACGCGCACCGCCGCCACGAGCTCGCCGTGACCGGCGCACCGGCCGGCGCGCGCGTCATCGGGCTCGGCGGCCGCGTCGGGCTCGTGTGGCGCGACGGCCGGCGCATCGCGGTCGGGCTCGTCGAGGACGGCGGCGGCGTCGAGCACGTCCAGCGGTTCGGCAGCCGCGTGGCGGCGATGTGCCTGGGCGTGGCGACCAACGAGCACCGGGCCGGCGTCGCGTGGTTCGAGGCCACCGGCAGCGTCTGGTTCGTCGGCGGGCCCACGTCGCGGCGGAGCGCCGCGGCCATGCTCGCGGTCCCCGGCTTCGATCCCGCGAAGGCGGACGTCTGCGCGATCGCGTCGGCGGGCGAGCAGGTCGCCCTCCTGTGGACCGAGGGCAGCCGCACATCGATCGCGCTGTGCGGCCGCCAGTGCGGGACCCCGCGCCGGATCGAGCTGCCGAAGAAGACCGCGGTGATCGGCCTCGGCTGCGCGCCCGGCGGCTGCGTGGTCGCCACGCGCGGCGAGGGCGGCGCCACGCAGGCCACCTGGATCGGCTCGAACGGCCTGGCGCGGTGGACCCAGCCGCTGCCGCACGCGCGCCCCGGCACGCCGCTCTCGATCACCGGCGCCGGCCGGCGGATCGCGATCGCGTACGCCACGGCGAACGAGCCGGTCGTCGTGACGCTGGCGGCGCCCGGCGAGCTCGCGACGGTGTGGCAGGGCGCGAGCGACGGCGTCCCGAGCGTCGTCGCCGCCGGGGACCGGCTGCTCGTCGCGCGCAGCGTGGACGGCGCGCTCACCGCCAGCCTTGTGCGTGCGCCATGAGGCGGCCCGGGCTCCGCATCTTCGGGCTCGCCGTCGCGGCGGCCGCGCTCGCGAGCGCGCCGGCCGGCGCCGAGGACCTCGCGGCGCGCGCGCGCGCGCTGCACCAGGGCGCGATCGTCGTCGACACGCACATCGACACGCCGGACCAGCTCGCGGGCAAGTGGGCGGATGTCGCCCGGCGCGGCGCGACCGATCACTTCGATCTGCAGCGCGCCCGCGAGGGCGGGCTGACCGCGCCGTTCTTCTCGATCTACGTCGCCGCGGAGTACGCCGCGGGCGGCGCGCTCCGGCGGGCGCTCCAGCTCGTCGACATCACGCGGCGCGTGGTCGACGGCCACCCCAAGGACATGGTGCTCGCGGGCAGCGTCGCCGAGATCCGCGCCGCCAAGCAGGCCGGCAAGCTCGCCGTGCTGATGGGGCTCGAGGGCGGGCACGCGCTCGAGGACTCGCTCGCCGTGCTGCGCGAGCTGTACCGCGCGGGCATCCGCTACGTCACGCTCACGCACACGAACACGAACCACTGGGCGGACTCGTCCGGGCCGTTCTACGAGGCTGACTTCGATCCGAAGCGCTATGCCGTGCACGGCGGGCTCAGCGACTTCGGGCGCGAGGTCGTGAAGGAGATGAACCGGATCGGGATGATCGTCGACGTCTCGCACGTCGCGGACGCGACGATCGACGACGTGCTCGCCGTGTCGCGCGCGCCCGTGATGGCCTCGCACTCGTCGTGCCGCGCGCTCTCGGACCTGCCGCGCAACCTGACGGACGATCAGATCAAGCGGATCGCGGCCAAGGGCGGGGTCGTCATGCTCAACATCGGCTCCTCGTTCCTCGATCAGAAGTCGTGGGACTGGATCAAGACCACCGCGGTGAAGCTGCGGCCGGCGTTCGCCAAGCTGCGCCAGCAGCACAAGAACGATCCGGCCGCGTTCGCCGCGGCCACGCGGGCGCTGTGGGACCAGGCCGGCGCGCCGCCGCGCGCGCAGTGGACGAAGGTCATCGAGCACATCGAGCACGTGATCAAGATCGCCGGCGAGGACGCGGTGGGCCTGGGCACCGACTTCGACGGGATCCCGAACCCGCCGATCGGCCTCGACGACATCTCGTTCCTGCCCCGGCTCACCGAGGAGCTGTTGCGGCGCGGCCACTCCGAGGCGCGCGTCCGCAAGGTGCTCGGCGAGAACTTCCTGGCGTTCTTCGGGCGCGTCGAGGCTGTCCGCGCGCAGCTCGCCGGAGAGCCGCCGTCGACCGCGGTCTACCGCAAGTAGCCGCGCGGCGCGGCGCTGCAGCCTCAGGCGAGCGCGCGCGCGATCGCGGCGAGCGCCTCGCCGGCGCGCGCGTCGACGCGGAGCTGGGCGTGCGGATCGCCGCGCGTCGGCCCGCGGTTCAGGATCGCCACCGGCACGCCGCGCTCGGCGGCGCGCCGCACGAAGCGGTAGCCGGAGAACACGGCGAGCGACGAGCCGATCACGAGCAGCACCTCGGCGCGATCGAAGATCGCCCACGCGGCGTCGAGCGTCGGCCGCGGCACGGTGCCGCCGAAGAACACGACGTCGGGCATCAGCACGCCGCCGCACGCCTCGCACGCGACCACCTGGAACTCGCGGGCCTCCCCCTCGATGAGATCCGCGTCGCCGTCGGGCGCCACCGCGCCGGCGTGCTCCATCCAGCCCGGGTTCGCCGCGAGGAGCCGCTGCTGCAGCAGGTCGCGCGTGGTCAGGTCGCCGCACGTGAGGCACCGCACGCGGCGGAGCGCGCCGTGCAGCTCGATGACCTCGCGGCTGCCCGCGCCGTGGTGGAGCCCGTCGACGTTCTGCGTGATGAGGCCGGTCACCGCCCCGGCGCGCTCGAGCGCCGCGAGCGCCTCGTGCCCGCGGTTGGGCCGCGCCGCCGCGAGCCGCGGCCAGCCGAGCATCGAGCGCGCCCAGTACCGCCGCCGCGCGTCGGCAAGGTCGACGAACTCGCGGTGCTGGATCGGCGGCCGCGCCCGCGGCGGCGTGTCGGGCCCGCGGTAGTCCGGGATGCCCGACTCCGTCGAGCACCCGGCGCCCGTCAGCGCGACCACGCGGCGCCCGCGCAGGAGGGCGATCAGCAGGGCCAGCTCGTTCGTCCCGTTCATGGGCGTCACGGCCGCGGATCTTCGCCCGTCGCGAGCAGCGCGCGCACCAGCACCGTCGCGAACAGGAGCACGACGACGCCCGCCAGGCCGGCCGTCCACTCGAGCGACAGATCGAGCAGGAGGTACAGCGCGTAGAGCCCCAGGCCCAGGAGCGACATCACGCCGCCCAGGATCAGGCCGCCCACCGTGCCCTCGCCGAGGAGGTACGACAGCGCGAGCCCTGTGAGCATCGCGGCCGCGATCGTGAGGAGGAGCGCGAGCGGCTCGAGGAAGAGGACGATGAGCACGCCGGCCAGGCCGAGCGCGATCAGGAGGAGCAGCGACAGCTCGAGGACCAGATCGAGGCGGCGGTAGCGGAGCATGCGCAGGGCTCACTATGGCGCCTGGCGTCCGGCGTGTCGAACGCGGCGCGGGTGCGCGGCGGCGGCGGGGCCTTTCGTCATATCGTCGCCGCCGTGTCTCGCACCGCGCCTGCGCCCGAGCCCGAGCCCGAGCCCGAGCCGTTTCGCCTGCTCCTCCGCGTGCGTTACTGCGAGTGCGACGCGCAGGGCATCGTCTTCAACGCGCGCTGGGGCGACTACGCCGACATCGCGTCGGGCGAGTACGTGCGCGCGCTCCTCGGCTCGGTCGATCCCGCCGTGACCGGCGCCGACTGGCGCCTCGTCAAGCAGACGACCGAGTGGCGGGCGCCCGCGCGGTACGACGACGTGCTCGACGTCCGCGTCCGCACGCTGCGCGTCGGCACGACGTCGTTCGTGCTCGAGACCGAGTACCGCCGCCACCCCGACGGGGCCCCCCTCGCTCGGACCGAGACCGTCTGCGTGATGGTCGATCCGTCCGGCCAGAAGCGGCCGATCCCCGACGAGACGCGCGCGGTGCTCGAGCGCGGCGCGCCCGGTGTGATCGTCGATCACGCCGCGGCGCTGAACCGCGATCGATCGAGCGGCCGGATCCCGTAGCGCTCGCGCACGCGCTCGAGCGGCTCCTCCCACAGATCCTCCCAGTACACGGAGAGGAGCTGCGCGGCGTCCTTGCCCGCGTGGTACGCCTCGAGCGTCGAGCGCCGCAGCGCCGTCCAGCGCCGCTCGAGCAGGAGGTGCTTCATCGTGCCGAACAGCATGATCAGCGCCGACACCGGGAGCCGGAGCTGGCCGTACGAGAACCAGTGGATCAGCACCTCCTCGTGGCCGGTGATGCCGATGCCGACCAGCGCGTGCCACACGTCGTGCGTCTGCCGGAACCGCCGCATCAGGTACGCCATGGCCGGATCGTCGACGTGACGCGTGGCCGCGGCCTGGTAGTCGGCGCTGAGGCCGTTGTCGTCGAGGTGGCGCGCGTAGGCGCCGCCCAGCGTGGTCGCCGGGAGCCGCCGCAGCTCGTCGTAGTCGATGTGGTCCGAGCTCAGCTCCGGGCGCTCCGCGAGCAGCCGCCGCCCCTCGGGCGTGTCCGCCATCTCGCGCAGCAGGGTGCGGTAGCGCGGCCGGCCGGTGATCTCCTCGACGCGGTGGATCTCGTGCGTCTTGGTCGAGTCGCCCATGACGCGTAC
>DATMCI010000044.1:0-87249 GCA_035558535.1 Kofleriaceae bacterium | reverse complement strand
CGGCGCGGGCTGCGCATGCGGCGGCACGAACGGCGGCGGCGCGGGCTGCGCATGCGGCGGCACGAACGGCGGCGGCGCGGGCTGCGCATGCGGCGGCACGAACGGCGGCGGCGCGGGCTGCACCACGACGGGCGCCGGGGCCGGGGCCGGAGCGCGGTTCGTACGGTGATCGCGGACGATCGGCGCACCCGCGTAACCAGAGACGACGACCGGACGGGCCATGGCGGCCGAAGAGGTACCGAGGACGAGCAGGGTGGTGATAAGCGCCTTGATATTCATAGCGATCTCCTTGAAACCGCGAGCTCTATCGAGCTGCACGAGGCGGACATAGTGCAGCCGCGGTGCCACACCTAACCCATTGAGATCACGTTGAAACAGCACCCCGGCCCCCTGCGAAAACCGCAGAGGCGGGTGCAGCCTCCGCAGAGATCTCCCTAAGTGACCGAGATGCCTGCCGCTGCCAGGCGCGCCGCGCCCACCACGCCCGCGTCATCCCCCAGCTCCGCCATCACCACCTCGAGCGGCTCGAGGATCGGCGGCGGGGCCACGATCTGCAGCGCGATGTCCGTCAGCGACACGAGGGTCGGCGCCCGCGAGAGCACGCCGCCCCCCAGGACGAGCCGCTCGGAGTTGAGCACCGCGAGCGCGTTCGCGAGCGACACCGCCAGGAGCGGCGCGAGCTCGTGCCACAGCCCGAGCGCCCAGTCATCCCCCTCGGCCGCCGCCAGGTCCACGTGCGCCACCGTGACGTGCTCGATGCCGCCCGCGATCCGGATCGCGGAGGTCCGCTTCCGGCCGCCCGCGAGCTCGTGGCGGATCCGTCGATCGAGGTAGCTGCCGCCGACGTACGCCTCGACGCAGCCGCGGCCGCCGCAGTTGCACGGCGCCGCCGCGTCGTCCCACCGCACCTTCACGTGGCCGATCTCGCCGGCGCAGTTCGACACGCCGGTCTGGAGCCGGCCGCCCGCGATCACGCCGCCGCCGATGCCCGTGCCGACGTAGACCGCGAGCACGTCGCGGCAGCCGCGCGCCGCGCCCGCGACCGCCTCGCCCCACGTCACGGCGTTGACGTCGTTGTAGATGCCGGTCGCGAAGCGCGGCCCCAGGCGCGCGCGCAAGAGCTCGCCGAACGGCACGTCGTGCCAGCGCAGGTGCGGCGAGCGCGCCACCGTGCCGCGCTCGTCGCGCAGCATCGCGGCGATGCCGATGCCGACCGGGATCGGGCCGGCGCCTGCGGCGGCGTCGACGCCTGCGGCGGCGCCGGCTGCCTCGGCGAGCCGCTCCACGACGGCCGCGACGCGCTCGACGATCGCGCCCGGCGCGCGGTCCTCGCCCACCGGCTCGCGGTGCGACACGGCCGGCGCCGCGTCATCGGGGCCGCGGAACGCCCCCGCGCGCAGGTTCGAGCCGCCCAGATCCATGCCGATGGAGAAGCTCACGACCGCACCGCCTCGAGGTGCGCGTCGACCGCGGCCCGGATCTCCGCGAGCCGCTCGGCCGAGACCGCCTCGCAGCGCATCACGAGCACCGGCTGCGTGTTCGACGCGCGGACGAGCGCCCAGCCGCCGTCGAACCGCGCGCGCACGCCGTCGATGTCGACGACGCCCTGCACCGCCGGGTCGCGCGAGAGCCGCGCCGTCACCTCCGCCACGATCTGGACCTTGCGCTCGTCCTCGCACGGGATGCGCAGCTCCGGCGTGTTGATCATGACCGGCAGCGCCCCGGCGAGCTCGGCCAGCGTGCGCTGCTGCCGCGAGAGCAGCTCGAGCAGGCGCGCGCCGCTGTAGATCGCGTCGTCGAAGCCCAGCCAGCGGTGCGCGAAGAACAGGTGGCCGGACATCTCGCCCGCGAGCAGCGCGCCCGTCTCCTTCATGCGCGCCTTGATCAGCGAGTGCCCCACCTTCCACATCTCGATCCGGCCGCCCGCGCGCTCGAGCTCGTCGTACATCGCCTGCGAGCACTTGACCTCGCCGACCATGCCCGCGCCCGGCACCTCGGCGAGCAGCGCCTTGCCGAGCAGGATCATCAGCTGATCCCCCCAGAGGATCCGGCCCGTCGCGTCGACCACGCCGAGGCGATCGGCGTCGCCGTCGAGCGCGATCCCGAGCTCGGCGTGCTCGCGCTGCACCGCGGCGATCAGGTCCGCGACGTTCGCCGGCTCCGTCGGATCGGGGTGGTGGTGCGGGAACCGGCCGTCTAGCTCGCAGTACAGCGGCACGACGTCGAAGCCCAGGCGCCGGTAGAAGCCCACCGCCGTCGGCCCGCCCGCGCCGTTGCCCGCGTCGACCACGACCTTCGGCCGGCGATCGCCCAAGCGGAGCCGTGTCTCGGCATACGAATGATAGGAGCCGATCACGTCGCGCGAGTGCATCGCCCGCACGGGCGGCGGCGCCGGCGCGTCGGCGATCGCGGCCACCCGGTCGCACAGCTCCGCGATCGCGGCGCCATGCAGCGCCTCGGTGCGCACCAGGAGCTTGAAGCCGTTGTCCTCGGGCGGGTTGTGGCTGCCGGTGATCATCACCGTCGCCGCGGGCGCCAGGTGGTGCGCCGCGAAGTACGCGACCGGCGTCGGCACGACGCCGATGTCGATCACCTCGGCGTGGACGCGGATGCCGTCGGTCAGCTGCGCGAACAGCCGCGGCGACGAGAGCCGGCAGTCTCGCCCGACCACTACCGGACCGGCTACCGGACCGGCCGCGCGCTGGCCGACCGCGTGGCCGATCGCGCGCACCGTCGCGTCGTCGAGATCGCGGTCGGCGACGCCGCGGATGTCGTACTCGCGGAAGATGCGCGGATTCATCCCCTCAGAGGTACCGCGCGAGGCCGCGCCGGGACAAGACCTCGACGACCTCGCGGACATCCTGGGCCGCCTCTCGGCGCATCACCAGGATCGCGTCGCCGCTCTTGACGATGACCAGATCATCCACGCCGACCGCCGCGATCAGCGTGTCGTCGTCGCTCGCGATCACGTTGCCCGCCCCGCGCACGACCACCGCCGTCCCGGCGATCGTGTTGCCGGACGCGTCCGCCCCGCGCAGCGCCGGCAGGGCCGACCAGCTCCCCACGTCGTCCCAGCCGATCGACGCCGGGATCGTCACGACGCGCGTCGCCCGCTCCATGACGGCGTGATCGAACGAGATCGCCGGCAGGTCCGGGTAGACGTCCTCGGCGCGCGCCGCGCCCGCCGCGATGTCCCGCACCGCGCGCCCGATCGCCGGCACGTGCGCGTCGAGCTCGGCGAGGATCCGGCGCGCCGAGGCGAAGAACATGCCCGCGTTCCACAGGTACGCGCCGCTCGCGACGTAGCGCGCCGCCGTCTCGCGATCCGGCTTCTCGGCGAAGCGCAGCACCTCCGTGACCGTCTCGAGCTCCGCCGACGCCACCTCGAGGTAGCCAAAGCCCGGCTCGGCGCGCGTCGGCGCGATGCCCACGGTGCCGATCACGTCGCGCGCCTCGACCTCTGCCAGCGCGCGCGACAGCACGCGCTGGAGGCCGGCCTCGTCGGTGACGTGCTGATCCGCCGGCAGGATCGCGAGCACCGCGTCCGGATCGCGCGCCGCGATCACCGCCGCCCCAAGCCCGATCGCCGCCGCCGTGTTGCGGCCCACCGGCTCGGCGAGGATCTCGACGTCCGGCGCGACCGCGCGCGTCGCGTCGACCAGCGCCGCCGCCGTCACGATCGAGACGCGCGCGCGCGCGCCCGCGAGCGCCAGCGCACGGTGCACCGCGGCGCCGAGCAACGTCTCGCCGCCCGGCGCGAGCGGCAAGAGCTGCTTCGGGCGCGCCTGCCGGCTCGCCGGCCACAGCCGCGTCCCGCTCCCTCCTGCGAGGATCACCACGTGTCGCACGCGTCGCATGGTCGCACGCCGCCCGTCACGCGAAGAGGCCGCGCGCACCGTTTCACCCTCGCGCCGATCGGGCCCGCCGTGGTAACGCCGCGACCACGTACCCAGCCGCAGCAGCGCAACCGATCGAGCGTGGCTCGATCCCTGCGGCGAGGCGAGGCGAGATGAGAGGACCGAGAGGACCTATGAAGACCCACGCGCTCCTTTGCGCCACCCTCGTCGCGTGCGGAGGCGGCAAGCCCGTCCCGCCCACCGGCGGCACCGCCGCCCCCGATCCCGACCCGAGCGTCGGCGCCGCCGAGCCGGCCCCGCCGCTCGCGCGCCCCGAGGCGCCGCCGGCCGAGCCCGCGCCGCCCAAGGGCAACCCGCGCACCGATCTGATCTCGCGCCAGATCCTGTTCGGCAACCCCGAGCGCACGAACGTCCAGATCTCGCCCGACGGCAAGCGCCTCGCGTGGCTCGCGCCCAAGGACGGCGTCCTGAACGTGTTCGTCGCGCCCCTCGGCAAGCTCGATCAGGCCAAGGCGATCACTGCGGAGACGGCGCGCCCGGTGCGGATCTACTTCTGGACGCACGACGGCAAGCACCTCCTCGTCCAGCAGGACGTCGGCGGCGACGAGAACTTCCACATCTTCCGCGTCCCCGCAGACGGCGGCGAGCTCACCGATCTCACGCCCTACAAGGGCGCGCGCGCCGGCGTCATCGCCGTCTCGGAGAAGAAGCCCAAGACGATCCTCGTTGGGATCAACGATCGCGATCCGAAGGCGATGGACGTCTACGCGATCGACCTCGCCACCGCCAAGCGCACGCTCGTGTACGAGAACAAGGAGAACTTCGCGTCGTTCTCCGTCGATCCCAACCTCGAGCTCCGGCTCGCCGCGAAGAACGAGCCCTCGGGCACGACGCAGCTCCACCTCCGCAAGGGCGGCGCGTGGGTGGCGTGGGACCAGATCCCGTACGAGGACACCGAGACCACGCGCACGATGTGGATCGATCCCGCCGGCAAGACCGTGTACGCGAGCGACAGCCGCGGCCGCGACACCGCGGCGTTCTACGCGATCGATCTCGCGACGAAGAAGAAGACGCTGCTCGCCGAGGACGCGCGCGCAGACCTCGGGGCCGCCATCCCGCACCCGACGAAGCGCACGCCGCAGCTCGCCTCGTTCACGTACGACAAGACGCGCTGGCAGGTCCTCGACAAGTCGATCCAGGCCGACGTCGACGGCATCGCCAAGCTCGCGGGCAACGCCGAGTGGTGGCTCGCGTCGCGCTCGCTCGACGACCGGACGTGGATCGTCGGGACCTCGTCCGACGTCGCGCCCGCGAGCTACCACCTGTGGGATCGCGGCAAGCACGCCGGCACGTTCCTGTTCTCGTCGCAGCCCGCGCTGCCGACCGACAAGCTCGCCCGCATGCACCCGGTCGTGATCGACGCGCGCGACGGCCTGAAGCTCCCGAGCTACCTGACGCTCCCGCCCGCCGCCGACCCCGACGGCGACGGCAAGGCCAACGCGCCCGTGCCGACGCTCCTGTGGGTCCACGGCGGCCCGTGGGGCCGGGACGGCTGGGGCTTCAACCGCACCGCGCAGCTGTTCGCGAACCGCGGCTACGCCGTGCTCCAGGTCAACTTCCGCGGCTCGACCGGCTTCGGCAAGGCGTTCGTCAACGCCGGTGACCTGCAGTGGGCGAAGAAGATGCACGACGACCTGCTCGACGCCGTCGCGTGGGCGACCAAGTCGGGCACCGCGGCGCAGGGCAAGATCGGAATCGGCGGCGGCAGCTACGGCGGCTACGCGACGCTCGTCGGCCTCACGATGACGCCCGAGGTGTTCGCGTGCGGCATCGACATCGTCGGCCCGTCGAACATCAACACGCTCCTGCGCTCGATCCCGCCGTACTGGACGCCGATGATCGCGCGGTTCAAGAAGCGCGTCGGCGACTTCGACACGCCCGACGGCAAGGCCGCGCTCGAGGCCGCCTCGCCGCTCACGCACGCCGGCAAGATCAAGCGCCCGCTCCTGATCGGCCAGGGCGCCAACGATCCGCGCGTCAAGCAGGCCGAGTCCGAGCAGATCGTCGCCGCCATGAAGAAGCACGGGCTCCCCGTGACGTACGCCGTGTTCCCCGACGAGGGCCACGGCTTCGCGCGCCCCGAGAACAACATCGCGTTCGTCGCCGCCGAGGAGGCGTTCTTGTCGGCGCACCTCGGCGGGTACTACCTGCCGGTGACCGCCGAGGAGCTCGCCGCGTCGTCGATGCAGATCAAGGAAGGCCGGTCCGGGATCCCCGGGCTGCCCAAGTGAAGGAGCACCGCATGAAGAAGCCACCCGTCTCGGTCACCCGCCTCCTGGCGCCTTCCCTCGCGCTGCTCGCCGCGTGCGGCGGCGGCGG
This sequence comes from Kofleriaceae bacterium, assembly GCA_035558535.1. Lineage (GTDB taxonomy): Bacteria > Myxococcota_A > Polyangia > Haliangiales > Haliangiaceae > JABFXX01. The sequence continues at coordinate 81,013 of DATMCI010000044.1, read as the reverse complement.
CGCGCCCGCCGTCACCCAGCCCGCCCCGCCGCCCGGCGGCGGCACCACCGGCGAGGTCACGCCGCCCGCCGAGGCGCCGCCCGCGGCGCCGACGCCTGCGCCCCCGCCGGTCGCCATTGGCAAGCCGCGGCAGGACCTGATCCCGCGCAGCGTCCTGTTCGGCAACCCCGAGCGCGCGAACGTGCAGATCAGCCCCGACGGCAAGACGCTGTCCTGGCTCGCGCCCAAGGACGGCGTCCTCAACGTGTGGGTCGCGCCCGCCGGCAAGCTCGATCAGGCCAAGGCGATCACCGCCGAGGCCACGCGCCCGATCCGCTCGTACTTCTGGGCGTACACGAGCAAGCACGTCGTCTACCAGCAGGACGCCGCGGGCGACGAGAACTTCCACCTGTTCCGCGCCGACATCGCTGACGGCAAGACCACCGACCTGACGCCGTACAAGGGCGCCCGCGCCGAGCTCGCCGACACCAACCACCGCTTCCCGACGAAGCTCCTCGTCCGCCTGAACGATCGCAACCCGCAGGCGCACGATCTCTACGAGATCGACCTGCTCACCGGGAAGCGCACCCTCCTCGTCGAGAACAACGACAGCTTCGGCGACTACACGACCGACAATGACATGAAGGTGCGGTTCGCGAGCAAGAAGCTCCCGGACGGCTCGACGCAGATCCTCGTCCCCGACGGCAAGCAGTGGAAGCCGTTCGAGACCATCCCGTTCGAGGACGCCGAGACCACCCACATCGTCGGGTTCGAGCCCGGCAACAAGCGCGTATACGTGAACGAGAGCCGCGGCCGCGACACCGCGGCCCTCGTCTCGCTCGACCTCGGCACCAAGAAGCAGCAAGTGCTCGCCGAGGACCCGAAGGCCGACGCCGTCGGCTTCCTCGTCCACCCGACCCGGTACAACCTGCAGGCGGTGGCGTTCGAGTACGACCGCCGCCGCTGGCAGGTCCTCGACAAGTCGATCGAGAAGGACCTCGCGGCGCTCGGCAAGCTCGACGGCGGCGAGGTCTTCGTCGGCTCGCGCACGCTCGACGACAAGACCTGGATCGTCTCCACCACGTCCGAGCAGCACCCGCGCCGGTTCTACGTCTGGGACCGCGCCAAGCAGAAGGCCACGTTCCTGTTCGCGGCGCAGCCCGCGCTCGAGCAGCAGCCGCTCGTCAAGATGTGGCCCGTCGAGATCAAGTCGCGCGACGGCCTCACGCTCGTCAGCTACCTGACGCTCCCCGCGGCCGCGGACCCCGACGGCGACGGCAAGGCGAACGCGCCCGTGCCGATGGTGCTCTTCGTCCACGGCGGCCCGTGGGCGCGCGATCGCTGGGGGTACAACACGGTGCACCAGCTGCTCGCGAACCGCGGCTACGCCGTCCTGAGCGTCAACTACCGGGGCTCCACCGGCTTCGGCAAGCAGTTCCTGAACGCCGCGAACCTCCAGTGGGGCAAGAAGATGCACGACGACCTGATCGACGCCGTCGGCTGGGCCGTCGGGGCCGGCGTGACGCCCAAGGATCAGGTCTGCATCATGGGCGGCAGCTACGGCGGCTACGCGACGCTCGCCGGGCTCACGCTCACGCCCGACGTGTTCAAGTGCGGCGTCGACATCGTCGGCGTCTCGAGCATCCCGACGTTCATGGCGTCGATCCCGCCGTACTGGGCGCCGTTCCTCGCGATGCTGCGCGCGCGCGTCGGCGATCCCGACACCGCCGAGGGCAAGGCGCTCCTGGCCGCCGCGTCGCCGCTCACGCACGCCGGCAAGATCAAGCGCCCGCTCCTGATCGGCCAGGGCGCCAACGATCCGCGCGTCAAGCAGGCCGAGTCCGAGCAGATCGTGGCGGCCATGAAGAAGCACAACCTGCCCGTGACGTACGTGCTGTTCCCCGACGAGGGCCACGGCTTCGCGCGGCCGGCGAACAACATCGCGTTCTTCGCGGTCGCCGAGGCGTTCTTGTCGGCGCACCTGGGCGGCTTCTACCTGCCGATCACGAAGGAGGAGCTGGCCGCGTCCACGATGCAGTTCAAGGATGGCCAGCGCGGCATCCCGGGGGTGCCGCAATGAGCCGCTGCACCCGCCGTCCCCGCAGCTCCACGCTCGCGCTCGGCGCGCGCGGCGCGCTCGCCACGCTCGCGTGCGGCGCGCTCCTCGCCGCGTGCGGCGGCGGCAAGGCCGCGCCGCCCCCGCGCGATCCGACCGTGGGCACCGAGCCCGAGAAGCCTTCGCCCGAGAAGGCCGAGCCCGAGGTCCCCGAGCCGCCGCCGGCCACCGGCACCCCGAAGGCCGATCTGATCCCGCGCGGCGTCCTGTTCGGCAACCCCGAGCGCGCCGCCGTGCGGATCAGCCCCGACGGCAAGCACCTGTCGTGGCTCGCGCCCAAGGACGGCGTCCTCAACATCTGGGTCGCGCCCGTCGGCAAGCTCGATCAGGCCCGGGCTGTCACGAGCGACACCAAGCGCCCGATCCGGATCTACTTCTGGGCGTACACGAGCCAGCACCTCCTCTACATGCAGGACGCCGGCGGCGACGAGAACTTCCACGTGTTCCGCGTGGACCTCGCCGACGGCAAGACGACGGATCTGACGCCGTTCCCCGGCGCGCGGGCCTCCGTCGCCGGCATGAGCGACCGCCAGCCGACCACGATCGTCGTCCAGATCAACGATCGCAAGCCCGAGGCGATGGACCTCCACAAGGTCGATCTGCTCACCGGCAAGCGCGAGCTGCTCGTCCAGAACGACGAGGGCCTGCTCAGCTTCACGCTCGATCACAAGCTGCGCGCGCGCCTGGCGACCAAGAAGCTCCCCGACGGCTCGACGCAGCTGCTCGCGCAGGACGGCAAGGCATGGAAGCTGTTCGACTCGATCCCGTTCGAGGACGCCGAGACCAGCGACCTCGTCGCGTTCGCGCCCGGTGACGAGGCCGTCTACTTCACCGAGTCGCGCGGCCGCGACACCGCCGCGCTGGTCCTCCTCGATCTGAAGACGAAGAAGCAGAAGGTGCTCGCCGAGGACGTGAAGGCCGACTCCGGTGACGTCATCGTCCACCCGACGAAGCACAACCTGCAGGCCGTCTCGTTCGAGTACGACCGCCAGCGCTGGCACGTCCTCGACAAGTCGATCGAGCGAGACCTCGCGGCGCTCGGCAAGCTCGACGGCGGCGGCGGCGAGGCCATCATCAGCTCGCGCACGCTCGACGACAAGTGGTGGATCGTCATCACCACGTCCGAGCAGCGCCCCGGGCGCTACTACCTCTGGGACCGCGCCAAGCAGCAGGCGGCGTTCCTGTTCTCGTCCCGGCCCGAGCTCGAGAAGCAGCCGCTCGTCAAGATGTGGCCCGTGCAGATCAAGGCGCGCGACGGGCTCACCCTCGTCAGCTACCTGTCCTTGCCCGCGGCCGCCGATCCCGACGGCGACGGCACCGCGAACGCTCCCGTGCCGATGGTGCTGTTCGTCCACGGCGGCCCGTGGGCGCGCGACAGCTGGGGCTACAATCCGGCGCACCAGCTGTTCGCGAACCGCGGCTACGCCGTCTTGAGCGTCAACTACCGGGGCTCCACGGGCTTTGGCAAGAAGTTCCTGAACGCCGCGAACCTCCAGTGGAGCAAGCAGATGCACGACGATCTGCTCGACGCCGTCGACTGGTCCGTCAAGACCGGCGTCGCGCCGCGGGACAAGATCTGCATCGCCGGCGGCAGCTACGGCGGCTACGCGACGCTCGTCGGGCTCGCGATGACGCCCACCGTGTTCAAGTGCGGCGTCGACATCGTCGGCCCGTCGAACCTGCTCACGCTGCTCGCCTCGATCCCGCCGTACTGGGCGCCGTTCGTCGCGGTGTTCCACACGCGGATGGGTGATCCGAAGAAGCCCGAGGGCAAGGCGCTGCTCGAGGCCGCCTCGCCGCTCACGCACGCCAAGAAGATCGAGCGCCCGCTCCTCATCGCCCAGGGCGCCAACGATCCGCGCGTCAAGCAGGCCGAGTCCGAGCAGATCGTGGCCGCCATGAAGCAGCACGGCCTCCCCGTGACGTACGCGCTGTTCCCCGACGAGGGCCACGGCTTCGCGCGCCCCGAGAACAACATCGCGTTCTTCGCGATCACCGAGGCGTTCCTGTCGGCGCACATGGGCGGCGTCTACCTGCCGATCACGAAGGCCGAGCTCGCCGCCTCCTCGATGCAGATCAAGGAAGGCCGGCGCGGCATCCCCGGCCTGCCGAACTGACCCTGCCGCCTCGCGGGCTATGGCTCCGCGAGGAGCTCTTTGGCGAGGTCCGCCGCGGTGAGCGTGTCGTTGCCGACGAGGAGGTAGCGCAGGCGGCGGTGCTTGTCGTAGATGCGGAAGTGCGGGAGCGCGCCGATCTGGTAGGCCCGCGCGACCGGCGTCGCGCCGTCGCCCACGTCCACCTTGCGGACCAGGATGCGGGGCTCGCTCGCGATCTGCACGGCGAGCATGCCGGCGACCACGGTGCAGGCGCCGCAGTACTCGGCCCAGAAGTCGACGACCGTGACGTAGCCAGAGACGACGTGGGCCTCGATGTCGACGGCCGCCCCCGGCGCGTTGAGCTGGACCGTGCGCGGCGGCGGCGCGACCGGCCCGGGAGCCGGCGCGCCCGCGGCGCCGCACGCCGCCGCCAGCGCGGCCGCCGCCAGCGCGCACGCGGCGCGCGCGCGGCTCACGACACCTCGGCCAGCTCGCGCTGGAGGCGCGCGACGTCCGCCCGCGCCAGCCCCGCGTGATAGAGCTGCTCCAGCTGGAGCCGCTCGCCGGAGACCAGCTCGGACGCCGAGAGGCGGACCGTGCCGTCCGTGTCGAGCGTGATCTCGACGAGGACGAGCACGTCGCCGGCCGGCGCCGCCGGCAGATCCAGCACCGCGTAGCGGCCGAGGTGCCGGTTGCGCGCCGCGTCCGGCGAGTCCCCCTCCCAGAGGTCGAACTCGATGCGCGACTGGTCGTCGGTGCGCGTCGCGAACACGCGGTGCTCGCGCGTCGGGACCACGCAGGACTGCGCGATCACCGGATCGCACTCGCCGCCCGCCAGCGAGACGCAGACGCCGCGCGCCGCGACGTCGATGACGAGCACGCCCTCGATCGCGCCCTCGAGCCGGGACACCTCGAGCGCGGCGCCCACGGCCACCACCTCCTCGGGGTTCTCGAGGACGCGCGGCTCGCGGCCGACGATGCGCGCCAGCTCGCGGCGGACCGCCGGCATGCGCGTCATGCCGCCGACGAGCAGGATGTCCTCGAGCTCCTCGCGCGTGCGGTCCGCGCGCCGCAGCGCCTCGCGGACCGGCGCCTCGAGCCGGCGCATCAGCGGCGCGGACCACAGCTCGAGCTCGTCGCGGCGCAGCGACTTGCTGTACTCGAGCGGCTTGCCCGACGGGAGCCGCACCAGCTCGGGGATGTGGATCTTCGCCGTCACCGCGGCGGACAGCTCGTGCTTGGCGCGCTGCGCCGCCGTCCGCAGGCGCTCGATCGCCTCGGGCTCGCCGGAGATGTCCATGCCGCGCGCGCTCCTGACGTCGCGCACGAGGTTCTCGACCACGGCGCGATCGATGTCGTCGCCGCCGAGGAACGCGTCGCCGGTGGTGGCGAGCACCTCGAAGACGCCGTTCATCACGTCGACCGCCGCGACGTCGAACGTGCCGCCGCCCAGATCGCACACGAGGTACTTGCGGTTCGTGCCGCGGTGCGCGCCGTGGCCCAGCGCGGCCGCCGTCGGCTCGCTCAGGAGGCGCAGGACCGTGAGCCCGGCGATCTGCGCCGCGTCCTTCGTCGCCTGGCGCTGCGCGGCGTCGTACCACGCCGGGATCGTCACGACCGCGCGCGTGACCGGCTCGCCGAAGTGCGCCTCGGCCATCCGGCGCAGCTCGCGCAGGATCAGCGCGCACACCTCCTCCGGCGTGACCAGGTGGCCGCCCGGCAGCGCGATCCAGGTGTCGCCGTTCGGCGCCTCCGCCAGCTCGTACGGCAACAGGCGCGCGAGCCGCCGCACCTCCGGGTGATCGTAGCGGCGGCCGAGCAGGCGCTTGGCGCCGAAGATCGTCGCCTCCGGGCTCCCGTCGAGGCCCTCCCGCGCGCGCTCGCCGACGACCGCCCCGTCCGGGCTGAACCAGACCAGGGACGGCAGCATCGTCGCGCCCTCGTCGGTCGTCAGGATGCGTGGCGCGCCGTCGTCATCGATCACCGCTGCCACGGAGTTGCTCGTGCCGAGGTCGATGCCCACGGCGAGGCCGCCCAGGCTCACCGGAAGAACCTCCGCAGCTCCTCGTGGGAGGCGTGCGCGTGCTTCTTCATATAGTCGAGGATCTGCGCGGCCTCGGCGCAGTGCTCGTAGTGCGCGAGCGCGGTCTCGAGCTGCGAGGTCGCGAGCATCCGCTCGCCCTTGCGCAGCGCCGCGACCGCGGACGCCACGTAGTACAGCGACCGCAGCGGCCGGCTGCGCGGGTACACGCAGAGCGCCGCGGCGAGCACCTCCTGGGCGTCATCCGGGTCGCCGTTCGACAGCATCATGCGCGCCCGGTTCTCGAACGACTCGCCGCCCTGCGCCGCCGATGGCGACACGCTCGTCGCGCCGCCGTCGCCAGCAGCGGCAGCGGCGTCGCCGTCGCCGGCAGCGCCGCCGCCCGCATCGAACGAGAATCGCGGCAGCTCGACCATCGCCTCGATCAGCTCGGCCGGCGCGTCCGTGTCATCCACCAGCGCGGCGTGATCCTCGTCCGTCATGATCGCGACGCGCGCCGAGGCGCTGCGGCTCGAGATGTCCTCGAAGCCGACCAGCCAGCCCGCCGGCGGCTGGAGGACCGAGCCGATCGAGGTCGCGCGGCCCTCGAGCACCAGCGCCGCGCGCAGCCGATCGTACGCGCGGTTGCACAAGATCGTCAGCTCCTCGGCGAGGTGCGTGATCGCCGGCGCGTGGTACCGCGCGACGAGATCCGGGTGATGCCGGCGGACGAGCCGCATCCAGCCGAGGCGGATCGCGTCGGCGTCCGCGTCGCGCTCGACGCCCAGGACGTCGTGCACCGCGAGCTGGCGCAGCCGGCGCAGCTCGCCCGTCAGGTGCATGAACAGCTGGCGCTCGTCGGCCGGCAGCCCGTCGCCGATGGGCGGCGGCGTCGCCAGCACCTGGCGGCGCGTCAGCCGAGAGGATCCGTCGCCGCGCGCGCTCGCCGCCGTCGGCGCGGCCGGATCCGCCGTCGGCCACGCGGTCACCCGCACCGACGCAGAGTCGCCCGGCGACGCGGAGGCCACCGGCGCGGCCGGATCACCTCCCAGCTCCGGCGCGGCGTCCGCCATCATCGCCTTGATGCGCGCGATCACCTCGTCGGTGAACCCGCTGAGCTCGATCTCGATCCAGGTCTTGCCCGGATCGCTCTCCATCGGCGCCGCCTTCTGGATCCGACCGTCGATCGAGATCACGACCTGGTTCGGCAGCTCGAGGCCGAGCGACACCGGGGTGCCGACGTCCGCGCGGAACGGCACCTTCATCGAGAGGAGCCTGCCGCGGCGCAGCTTGCGCGTGTAGAAGATCTCGACCTGTTGCCAGGTCGTGCAGCGCACCTGCAGGGTCCGCCCCGCCGTCATCACCGACCCTTTTCGGCCGGCTTCCTGGGCTCGGAAAGCGGTTCCAGCTCGACGGCGCGCTCGATGCGCGCCTTCTTCTTCGCGACGTCGATCGGGATGTTCGGATCGCCGCCGTCGCGCCAGTCGTCAGCCTTGATCGTGATGTGGCGCTGCTTGTACCCGTCCTTCACCACCACGAACTCGTAGTCGCGTCCGGCGGTCAGCTCGGAGAAGCGCATCGAGCCGGTCAGCCCGACGTAGAGGAACGCCTCGGCGTCCGCCGGCGAGGACGACAGCGAGAGCGGCCCGCGGCCCGTCGCCGTCGTCGTGCCGTGCACCGCCGTCGGCTGGAGCGGCAGCGCGGCCGGCGGCCGCTTGCCGCCCTTGCCCGGCGGCGTCTGCTCGAGCTTCTTCAGCGGGACGCTCACGACCGCCTTGCGCTTGTCGCCCTCGCCCGTCCAGTTGCCCGCGAGCACCTGCACCTCGGCGAGCTCGTGCCCCTCGGCGAGGAGCGCGAGCTCGTGCGTCGAGGTCGCGCTGAGCCGCAGCGTGTCGAGCGGCGTGCGGCCGAGCCGGAGCCAGACGCCCGCCTCCGAGGGCGTGGAGGTCACGACCACGGAGCCCGCGTCGGCGAGCGCGTTGCTCGCGAGCTTGCTCTTCTCGTCGGCCTCCCGCACCTTCTCGGCGTCCCGCGCCTCTTGCACCGCCGTCGCCTCCTGCTGGGTCCGATAGATGTAATAGAAGCCGACGCCGCACCCCACGAGCACGAGCATGAGGACCACGCCGAACGCGCGGCTCCGGAGCCGCGGCGGCGGGACGTCGAACGGCGGGATCTCCTCGGCGATGACCGGCTTGGCGACCACCCGCCGCGCGCTCGGCCGCGCGATCTTCGTCTCGGGCTCGGCGTTCACGTCGACGCGCGCCGCCGCGGCCTCGGCCCGCTTCGCCGCCTCCTCGAGCTTGACGGCCGCCACCGTGGCCTGCTCGGCGGCGCTCGACACGCGGCGCACCGGATCGTCGAGCTCGAGCAGCGCGTCCATGGCGGCCACCTCGTCGCGCGTCGCCGACCGCGCCGGCGGCTGCTGCGCGCGCATCGCCCCGGACGCGCGCGCCGGCCGGCGCGCCGGCTCGGCGGCCGGCTCCGGCGGCGGCGGCGCCTCGTCCGGATCGTCCGGATCGTCGAGCGACGGCACGCGCTTGACCTGGACGATCGCCTCCCGCTTGCGCGGGTCCATGTGGATCAGCTCGCTGATCGGATCGTGCTTGAACGGCGCGAGCTCCTCGACCGCGGTGTGCTCGCGCGGGTCGTCGAGATCGGCGAGCAGGGCGTCGAGCCGGTTCTCCGACGTCGGCGTCTGCGGGCGGCGCACCACCGCCGCCACCTCGGCGCGGACGTCCGTGCTCGGGCGCATCGGCGTCACCTGGACCGCCGAGCTGCCAAGCGAAGCGAGCAGGTCCTCGGTCGCGTCGTCGATGTTGCCGCCCGTCTGCGACAGGCCCGCCGCCCGGATGATCTCACCGCGATCGGCGATCTCCCAGCGATCGTCCTCGAACGCCTCGAGCAGGTTCTCGAGCAGATCCGACGCGCTCTTGTAGCGGCGGACCAGGTCCGTGTCGAGCGCGCGCTGCACCAGCCGCTCGACGGCAGGCGTCACGTGCAGCGTGCCCGGCGGCACCTCGCCCGAGAGCATCGTGAACAGGATCGCGCCCGCCGCGAACACGTCGCACGCCGGAGTCGGGTCCTCGCCGACCACCAGCTCCGGCGCGAGGTAGCCGGCGAGCCCGCGCCACAGGGCCGAGTCGGAGCCCTTGGCGACCGCCGTGGTCAGCGCGCGCCCGACGATGAAGTCGCCGAGGCGGACCCCGCCATCCTCGTCGATGAGCACGCTCCGCGGGTGGACCGCCCCGTGGACCAGGCCCGCCTCGTGCGCGGCCGCCAGCGCCTCGACGATGCTCTTGCCGATCGCCGCCGCCACCGGCAGCGGCAGCTTGCCGCCCGCGCCGCGGTTCGCGCGCGCCGCGGCGATCAGATCCTGCACGGTGACGTAGCGCCCGACGCCGCGCGTGACGATCACCACGTCGGGGCCGTTGGACTCCACCGCGATCGTGGGGACGATCGTCTTGCGATCGAGGCCGATCGCGGTCTGGGTCGTGTGCGCGTCGGTCAGCGCGACCCGGAACGCGTCCTCCGCGAGCATCTTCGGATCGACCACCAGCCCGCGCATGTTGCGCTGGCCGCTCCACTGGGCGCGGTGGATCGCGCCATACATCGTCACCGCGAGGCGCTCACTGAGGACCACGCCGGCGATGATCTGCTCGGCCGATTGGCCACCCACGGCGCCGACGATAGCATCCCGCGGCGCCACGCTCACCCGCCGGGGAAACGGAAGTAGAGCCAGATCCACGGCTCTGCCGAGAGATAGAACACCGCCGCCATCGCGAGGAACGGGCCGAACGGCAGCTCGGTACGCATGAGCGAGGGCGCTTCGGCCGTGCTCGCCTCATCAGATCTCGCGCGTGGCTCGTCCGACGGGGGTGTGGTCCCGGGTGCGACCTCGCCGTCGGGGCGCGCGCCCCGGCGGCGCGCGAGCGCGAGCGCGGCGAGGCCCAGCACCGAGCCGATCATCGAGCCGCCGAACAGCGCCGCGGCCACCCCCTTCCAGCCCAGGAGCGAGCCCACCAGCGCGAGCAGCATGCCATCACCGAGGCCGAGCCCCTCGCGGCCCGTCGCCCGGTAGTAGGCCTCGCCGATCGCCCAGGGCACGCCGTAGCCCACGGCGATCCCGACGAGGCCCTCCCACCACGCGCGCTCCGGCAGGAGGAGGCCCAGCCCGTAGAACACGGCGATCGAAGGCACCGTCACCTTGTTCAGGATCAGCTTGTGATCGAGATCGATGAACGCGATCACGACCATCACGAGGATGAACGCCGCGTAGATCGCGAACCGGATCAGCCGCACGTCGAACGGTTCGGCGTGGACCAGGCCGCGCAGCTCGGCCGGCACGTGCGCGGTGGTCGCCCACCACGCCAGCGCGAACAGCACCCCCGTGAGCGCCTCGACGAGCAGGTAGCGCGGCGAGAACGGGGCCTTGCACGCGCGGCACCGGCCTCGCAGCCACAGCCAGCTCAGGAGCGGCACGTTGTCGTACCAGCGGATCGGCGCCCCGCACGAAAAGCAGTGCGAGCCCGGCCTCACCACCGAGCGGCCGTCAGGGAACTCGTCCGTCGGCGGCCAGCGGTAGATGCAGACGTTGGCGAAGCTCCCCCAGAGGAGGCCCAGCACGGCGACGAACGCGTACGCGGACGGCGACGCCGCCAGGGGTTCGAGCTCGCGGAGCACCGAGCCTCACGGTAGCCCGATTGACCCAGCACGTCGAGAAAGCTAAGAACACGGAGCGTGTACCGCGGTCTCGCTTCGCCTGCCGGCTTCGTGCTCGCGGCGCTCGCCGCGGGCGCCGCGTGCGGCCGCTCGCGGGGCGTGTCGGACGAGCAGCTCGGCGATCTCGTGCTCGATCGAAAGGGGCCGGAGGCGCCGATCGACGTCGAGCGCGCGGCGAAGGAGCCCGCCGAGCTCGGGCGCGCGCTCGCGCGCTCGCACGGCGCCGTGATCGCCGCGCTCGGGCCGCACCGGGTGGACCTCGCGATGACGAACCGCGTGATCGAGGACCGCAAGCAGGTCAGCGCGCTCGATGATCAGACGCTGATCGAGGTCGGCGCGGACGGTGCGTTCCACACGCTGTACACGAGCTCCGCCGACTACGGCAGCGAGACCCTCTTCGTCGGCGGCAAGCTGTACCTGCGGCCGCGCTACCAGCGCTGGCACGAGCGCGCCCCCGAGGAGCCCGAGGAGCCCGCCGCGATCCGGGACCAGGCGTTCGGCGGGATCGCCGCCGCGTGGGACCTGCTCGCGCCCGGCGCCGAGCTGATCGACCGCGGCGCGCTCCAGCGCGCCGGCCGCGCCGGCCGCAAGATCGAGGTGCGGCGGGCGCCCGCACCCGCCACGGCCCCGCCCGAGCGGCTCGTCCAGCGCAAGTGGCGCGAGACCCGCTCGATCGACGAGCTCTCGGGCGAGGTCGTGCTCGATGCCGAGAAGGGGGTGCCGCTCGCGGTCAAGCTCACCGGCGTGATCGGGTTCACGCGCGACGGCAAGCGGCGCACCATGAAGCTCGGCCTCGAGGCCGCGATCACGAAGATCGGGACGCCTGCCGAGATCGCCGCGCCGGCGCCGAGCGACGTCGTAGCCACGCCCGAGCGCATGCGCGAGGTCGACGACCGCGACTTCCTCCTGCGGAACATCGCGCCGCCGATCCGCCGCAACCCCGACGGCACCGCCGCGACGCCGCAGCCGCAGCTCGCGGCACCGCCGGCCGCCGCGCCGGCGAAGCCTGGTAAGCCCGCGCCGGACCAACCGAAGTCAGACAAGCCGGTGCCCGCCGGCCAGGGGGCCCAATGACCACCACGGAGACGACCACGGCGACGACCACCGAGACGACCACGGCGCTCGCGCGGAGCCGCGCCTACCTCGCCGATCAGCGGCGCGCGATCATCGGCCGCTCGCTCGCCGCGAGCCTCTCCGGCGTGCTGCCCGTCCCGTTCCTCGACACCTGGCTGCTCGGCGCGATCCTCGGCCGCGGCTACCGGAAGATCGCCGCGGCGCACCAGATCGATCTCGACGACGCCGCCGTCCGGACGCTCGTGTTCGGGACCGAGCCCCCGCCGTCGCTCACCGACATGGCCTCCGCCGGGATCGCGGTCCGGATCGCGAGCCGCGCCGCGCGCCGGATGATGCTCGTGCTCACCGCCATCAACCGCGCGCGGTCCGCCGCCCGGACGTTCACGGTGATGACGCTGTTCGATCACTACTGCGCGCGGCTCCACACCGGCGCCGCGCTCGACGGCGAGACGGCGCTCGCGCTGCGCGAGGAGATCGGCCGCGCGATCGAAGGCACGCCCGGCGCGCTCGCCGTGCACCCGTTCCGGCGCGGCGTGGTGGCGGCCGTCCGCGCCACGCTGCGCGCGCCGCTCGAGCTGGCCGATCTCGCGACCGGCGGCGCGGTGCGCAAGCTGCTCGCGCGCAAGTCCGAGGTCACCGAGGCCGAGGCCGTCGACGATCTGGACGCCGCCGTCGAGCGCGCGCTCGCGAGCAAGACCAGCTTCCTGGGCCGCGCCGCCGTCGCCGTCGAGATCCAGCTCTCGGCCGAGGTGAACCCGTTCCTCGAGGGCGCGATCGAGAGCCTCGATCGCCGGTGGCGCGCGCGCGTGGCCGTGAGGCAGCCGCGATGACCGCCGGCAGCGATCCTCCGCGCCTCGGCGGCCCCGGCGGCCCCGGCGGCCCCGGCGGCCCCGGCGGCCCCGGCGGCCCCGGCGGCCCCGGCGGCCCCGGCGGCCCCGGCGGCCCCGGCGGCCCCGCTGTCCCCGGCGGCCCCGCCGCCGCGTCCGAGCGCGCCGCCCTGACCGGCGCGCGGCGCGTCGTCGTCAAGATCGGTAGCCGGCTGCTCGCCGAGAACCCGGCGAGCCGGCCCGCGACGATCGCCGATCAGGTGCTCGAGCTCCGCCGCCGCGGCATCGAGGTCGTGATCGTCAGCTCCGGCGCGATCGCGCTCGGCGTGCGCCGGCTGCGGCTGCCCGGGCGCCCGCACGAGCTGCCCGCGCTGCAGGCCGCCGCTGCCGTCGGGCAGAGCCAGCTCATGCAGCACTGGGAGCACGCGTTCGCGGTGCACGACCTCGCGATCGGCCAGGTGCTCGTCACGCACGACGACCTCGGCGACCGGCGCCGGTTCCTGTCCGCCCGGCTCACGCTGCGCGCGCTCCTCGATCAGGGCGTCGTGCCGATCATCAACGAGAACGACACCGTCGCGACCGAGGAGATCAAGTTCGGCGACAACGACCAGCTCGCGGCGCTCGTGTGCAACCTCGTCTCGGCCGACGCGCTCGTCATGCTGACCGACGTCGAGGGCGTGCGCGACGGCAGCGGCGTGCGCATGCCCGTCGTGCACGACATCGAGCGCGAGGCCGCCCCCGTCGCGGGCGGCTCGACGAGCGGCGTCGGCTCCGGCGGCATGGCCTCGAAGGTCGGCTCGGCGCGCATCGTCACCCGGACCGGCGTCCCCGCCGTGGTCGCGCCCGGCCGCGAGCCCGACGTGCTCGTCCGGGTGCTCGCTGGCGCCGACGTCGGGACCCTGTTCGTCCCGCCCGCGCGCGCGGCCGGCGCTGGCGTGCTGTCCTCGCGCAAGCACTGGATCGCCTACGGGGCCAAGCCCGCCGGCCGGCTCGTCGTCGACGACGGCGCTGCCCGCGCGCTCCGGGACGGCGGCAAGAGCCTGCTCCCCGCCGGCATCACCGCCGTCGAGGGCGGCTTCGAGCTCGGCGACACCGTCAGCGTCGTCACCGCCGCCGGCAAGGAGATCGGCCGGGGGCTCGTCGCCTACCCCGCCGATGACCTGCGCAAGATCTCAGGCTTGCAATCCGCCGGCTTCGAGGCCAGGCTCGGATACAGGAGCATCGACGAAGCGATCCACCGAGATGATCTCGTGATCTTGTGAGCTCAGAGCCCGCGCGTGCCCAGCTGATCCGAGGCGTCGCCGAGGCGGCGCGCCAGGCGGCGAGGATCGTCGCCAAGGCGCCCGAGGCGGCCCGCAGCGCCGCGATCGCCGCGATCGCGGACGCGATCGATCGCGCGCGCCCCGAGATCCTCGCAGCGAACGCCCGGGACGTCGCGGCCGGGCACGAGGCCGGGCTCGGCGCCGCCATGATCGATCGACTGCGCCTCGATGACGCGCGGATCGCCGGGCTGTCGCGGGCGGTGCGCGAGATCGCCGCGGCGCCCGGGCTCGTCGGTCGCGTCGAGCGTGCCGAGGTCCGCCCCAACGGCCTCGAGGTCCAGCGCGTGCGGATCCCGCTCGGCGTCGTCGCGATGATCTACGAGGCGCGCCCGAACGTGACCACCGACGCGGCGGCGCTCTGCCTCAAGGCCGGCAACGCGTGCATCCTGCGCGGCGGCCGCGAGGCGATCGAGAGCAACCGCGCGCTCCTCGGCGCCGTGCACGCCGGCCTCGTGGCGGGCGGGCTGCCCGCCGAGGCCGTGCAGCTCGTGCCGCTCACCGATCGCGAGGCGATCGCGGACCTCGTCAAGCTCGACGAGCTGATCGACCTCTGCATCCCGCGCGGCGGCGAGGGCCTCATCCGCTACGTCGCCGAGCACGCCCGGGTCCCCGTCATCAAGCACTACAAGGGCGTGTGCCACGTCTACGTGCACGCCGCCGCCGATCTCGACGCGGCGCTGCGCATCGTCGAGAACGCGAAGGTCTCGCGGCCCGGCGTCTGCAACGCGCTCGAGACGCTGCTGATCGACGCCGCGATCGCGCCGGCCTTCGTGCCGCGCCTCGTCGCGGCGCTCGGCGATCGCGTCGAGCTGCGCGGCGATCCCGCCACCCGCGAGCTCGGCGGTGACGCGGTGCGCCCCGCCACCGAGGCCGACTGGTACGCCGAGTACCTCGATCTCATCCTCGCGGTGCGCGTCGTCGATGGGATCGAGGCGGCGATCGCGCACATCGAGCGCTACGGCTCGAGCCACACCGAGGCGATCGTCACGCGCGAGGACGCCGCCGCCGAGCGCTTCGTCCGCGAGGTCGACTCGTCGACCGTCCTCGTGAACGCGTCGACGCGGTTCGCCGACGGCGGCGAGCTCGGCCTCGGGGCCGAGATCGGCGTCTCCACCACCCGGCTCCACGCGTACGGCCCGATGGGCGCGGAGGGGCTCACCACCACCAAGTTCGTGGTCCGTGGTGCCGGGCAGCTCCGGACCTGAGGCCACCTGGACGACCACCGAGGAGCATGGGACGACGCATGACACGAACGAAGAGCATCACCTCGAAGCGCGGCGGCGGGAACGGCAAGACGGCGACCCAGGGACGAGCTCGCGCTGGGGCCGCGGAGACGCCGCCCCCCCACGTGGAGAAGTCGACCGAGGGTCTCGATGGTGCGATGCGGGCGCTCGCGCTCGCCCTCGACAAGAAGGCGCTCGAGCCCGTGCTGCTCGACGTGCGCGACCTGTGCTCGTTCTGCAACTACCAGCTCGTCCTCTCCGGCCGCTCCGATCGCCAGGTCGACGCGATCGCCGACGGGATCGCGGCCGGCCTCAAGGCCGAGGGCCTGCGCCCCTTGGGCTCCGAAGGCGCGCGCACCGGCCAGTGGGCGCTGCTCGACTACGGCGACTTCGTCATACACGTCTTCCTGCACGCCGCGCGCGAGCACTACGATCTCGAGGGGCTGTGGAATGACGCGCCGCGCGTCCCGATCGAGGTCCCCGACGACGCGCGGATCGCGCCGACCGAGCCCTACGACGACCGGGCGCCCCAGCTCGGAGAAGCGCCTCACTGAAGCTGATCGTCGCCGCCATCGGGCGCCTGAAGGAGCCGTACTTCATCGCCGCCGAAGAGGAGTACCGAAAGCGCCTGCGCTCGTACTGCACGCTCGATGTGCGCGAGGCCAAGGACGAGGCCGCGCTCCTCGCCGCGCTCCCCACCGGCGCGCACCTCTACGCGTTCGACGAGCGCGGCGCGTCGATGACGAGCAGCGCGTTCGCGCACGACATCCTCGGGACCGAGGAGCTGCGCGGCGCCGGGGCGCCCGTGGTGTTCGCGATCGGCGGCCCCGACGGCCACACCGACGAGCTACGCGCGCGCGCCCGGAAGCTGATCGCGTTCGGCCGGCTCACGATCGCGCACCGCCTCGTGCGGCTGATCGCGCTCGAGCAGCTCTATCGCGGATTCCGGATCCTCAGAGGTGAGCCCTACCATCGCGAATAGTGCGCGCTGCCCTCGTGACGACTACTGAACCGGCTCGACGTTGAACACCCAGTACGACAAGTACTGCTCCGCAATCGCGGGCGTGCCAGACGGGGCGACCTTGAAGCGGCAGTTCGTCAGGCTCGAGGGGCCGGCCACGTCGCACCCCTCCGAGGGCTGGAGCGTGGGCACGTTCTTCGTCCGATCGTCGTACACGATCGCGTCCTTGTTCCGACCCGCGTAATAGATCAGCGGGCAGCCCCCATCCGGAACGATCACATCGCCGACGACGGTCGCTCCCGGCGGCGGGATCTCGCCCTGCTCCAGGATCCGGCAGGACCGACCTGGCACCACGTCATCGGTGAACGAGAGGTTTCCGTGGACCACGACCGGGAGCGAGCACGACCCCGGCGACGGTAAGGTGCCGCTCCCCTTGAGGTGCTCGTAGTTGATCTTCGAGATATCGCAGGGGTTGAAGAAGTCCGGCTGGCGCGCCAGGAAGGTGGAGTTGCTCGCCATCGCCGCCAGTCCGGCGGACGAGAACGGCACGATCTGGAGGAGCTCGCGGGGCCACGTGTCCTCGACCGCCTGGCGGTGCGCGTCCATCGCCGCGATGTTGGTGCGATACGACACCTTGCGCGCGATGCCGTTCGTGAGCGCCGCGTAGCCCTGCGTGACCACCTTTCGTGCGACCGGGTACGCAGGCAGGAACGCGTGCTGCACAAACGTGTATTGCGGATACACCTGCCGAACCAGGTGCTGCATGCCCATCACTCCCGTGAACGATGCGACCTGCTTCGTACCCACATACAGCTTGATCTGCTCGCCGAGCGGGACCATCAGCTGCACCGTGTAAAACATGAACTTCTCGCAGGAAGTCTTCGAAATCTCGGTGCTGAAGGCGCTCGGGAACGCCTGTGTGAGATTGCCAGTCGACAGGAGGCGCTGCTGCAGGAGGGGGCACTCGTTCGCGAGGTACTGGGTCAGCCCTTCAGGGGGCATGAAGCCGTTCATGATCCCATTCATGATTCCAGCCTGAGAAACCTCGCCCTCCTCCTCCACCGGCACTTCCACACACGCGCCCATCACGAACACAGCCACCACGAGTAACCGGGCGTTGCGGAGCAGGTTCAAACGCAGCGACTGGATGTACGGCGATGGCGAGTGCTGTAGGTTTCGCATCTGGGCCCCCGAGCGAGTTGTGTTCCGAAGGTGGAGGTGATTCACTCCAGTGGAGTCTCTAG
This sequence comes from Kofleriaceae bacterium, assembly GCA_035558535.1. Classification (GTDB taxonomy): domain Bacteria; phylum Myxococcota_A; class Polyangia; order Haliangiales; family Haliangiaceae; genus JABFXX01. Next base: position 63,432 of record DATMCI010000044.1, on the reverse strand, counting down.
CCGCCAGGTGGGCCGGCTCCACTCTAGTAACTTTTAAGGTATCTCAAACCTGCTGTAAAGCTCATTCAGTAATATAAATTACCCATAAATAACAGGTGAGATACCGAGCCTGAAGGTGGCCCACTACATGATCTACTTACATCCTATGGGAGCAACTGGGCGTTATGACAGCACTTAGCGACCGCATACATCCCCCCCTTGACATCGAACTGAAGCTCCCTCGGGAGTTCCGGCTCCGTATCACACACGGATCCAATGCAGATTCCGTGATAGGTCGCCGCGGCCTGGAGCCCTCGGTCGGGAGTGCTCCCAGCACTGAGCTGGTCCTTCCGGATGCGCAGGTCCCAGCCCCTCAGCTCACTCTGCAGTGGCGAGCGGGCTCGTACTGGATCGGTCAAGGAGGCGGCGGGCTCGTCGACCGCGTGACTGGCAATCACGACCACCATGCCTTGGTGCTGCGCGACGCCTCGGAGCTCACGCTCGGAGCCGCGACTCTTCGCTTCGAGCTGATGGATTGACCCCACCGATGGACAAGACACCTCCGTCCGGGTCGATCACACACCTGTCCACGCACGCGACCGAGCTGCGCCATCGATCGTTCCAGCTCCGCGTCGTGAGCGGCCCGAACGAGGGCGCGGTCGCCACCGCCGTGGGCCGCGAGCTCTCGGTCGGGACCGCGCCCGGCAATCACCTCGTGCTGACCGATCCGCTGGTCTCGCGGCACCACCTCGTGGTCCAGTGGAGCAACCGCGGTTACTGGGCGCGCGACGTCGGCTCGACGAACGGCACGAAGATCAGCGAGCACACCATCCAGGCCGTCGCGCTGCTCGACGGCTCCCAGCTCGCGATCGGCAACACGCGGCTCGTCTTCGAGCTGCTCGAGCAGGAGATCAGCGAGCCCTTGTCGAGGGAGCAGCGCTGGGGCGCGGTGCTCGGCGAGTCACCGGCGATGCGCCGCCTGTTCGCGCTCTTGCCCCGGATCGCGCAGTCCGACGCGACGCTCCTGATCGAGGGCGAGACCGGCACCGGCAAGAGCGTGCTCGCGCGCGCGCTCCACGACGCGAGCCCCCGCGCTGGCCAGCCGTTCGTGGTGGTCGACTGCAGCGCGATCCCACCCACGCTGATCGAGAGCGTGCTGTTCGGCCACGAGAAGGGCTCGTTCACGGGGGCCCACACATCGCGGCCTGGCGCGTTCGAGAGCGCGACCGGCGGCACGGTGTTCCTCGACGAGATCGGCGAGCTACCGGTCGAGCTCCAGCCCAAGCTCTTGCGCGTGCTCGAGACCCGCCAGGTCCAGCGCATCGGGCGGGTGGACTACATCCCCCTCGACGTCCGCGTCATCGCGGCGACCAACCGCGACCTCCGCGAGATGGTCAATCGAGGTGCCTGCCGCGCGGATCTGTACTATCGGCTCAAGGTCGTGACGATCGAGATGCCGCCGCTGCGCGAGCGCCGCAGCGACATCCCGAACCTGGTCGCCCACTTCTGGGCCCAGCTCACGAACGGCGGCGAGCCGCCCGCCGAGGTGCTGGCGGCGTTCTCGAAGCTCGACTGGATGGGCAACGTCCGCGAGCTCAAGAACGCCGTCGAGCGCGCGGTCGTGCTCGGCGAGACCGCGCAATACGAGGCGGTGTTCGACCCCGCGCTGAGCGCACCGCTCGGGAGCCCCACCGGCCCCGGCATGTTCCGGCCGCTCACCGCGCGAGGCAGCGCGCCCTCGCTCGCCATGCCGCCGCAGCTCGACGGCCTGACGTTCGATCCCAACGTCCCGTTCCGCGAGGCCAAGAACCAGGCGATCGCGCGCTGGGAGCGCTGGTACATCCGCGAGCTGCTCGCGCACACGAACGGCAACCTGTCCCAGGCCGCGCGCATCGTGCAGAGCGACCGCTCGTACCTGCGCAAGCTCGTCCGCCGCTACTCGGACAACCCGCCGCTCGCAGATGACGACGACGACGCGGACGCTCAGGGTGACCAAAGCGACGGGTAGGCACCGCTCGCATCGAGGCTTGACTCGAGTCCCGGCCGGCCGATCATGGTCAAACGTGGATGCTCACGCAGATGAAGCCGATCTGGTGCTCGCGGAGGGCACCTGCATCGGTGACTTCCGAATCCGCCGCTTGCTCGGCGAGGGCGCGATGGGACAAGTCTATCTCGCGCACGATACCACGCTCGGCCGCCGGGTCGCCCTGAAGCTCATCAAGCGCTCAGCCATGCAAAGTAACGGCATCGAGCGCTTCCTGGAGGAGGCCCGCACGACCGCGAGCTTCAACCACCCGCACATCGTGACGCTCTACGCCGTCGGCGAACACGAGGGGCGGCCGTACCTCGCCCTCGAGTACATCGACGGCGAATCGCTCCGGGCTCACCTCACAGCCGGCCCGCTGCCCATCGGCGCAGCGTTGCGCTGCTGTCGTGCCGTGGCCGAGGCGGTCGCCGAAGCGCACCGGTGCGGTCTCGTCCACGCGGATCTGAAGCCAGAAAACATCGTGATCCCGAGCGACGGCCGCGTCCGGGTCGTCGACTTCGGCCTCGCGAAGCTCGTCCGCGGTGCTGTCGACGCTGCGTCCGGCACGCCCGCCTACATGGCGCCCGAGCGCTGGCACGGCGCACCGCCGACTGGGGCGATCGACATCTGGGCCCTCGGCGTCACGCTCCATGAGCTGATCACTGGTACGCGCCCGATCGCGAACGCGACGCTCTCGCACCTCGCGTTCGAGGTGGACACGCTCGAGCTCACTGGTCTGCCCGCCGAGCCTTGGGCCGAGGTCGTGCGCAACTGCCTCGCGCGCGATCCCGCGGCCCGCCCCACCTCCGAGGAGTTGGTGCGCCAGCTCACCGAACTACTCGAAGCGCCTGCGGACGGCCTCGAGGTGCGCGCAATCGTCCGCGAGGTGCCGCACACGCCGCACACGCCCCACCTCCGACTGGCGTTCTCAGCCCGCAATGCCGGTGCACCCGCAGATGCCTGGCTCGAGCCCGTGGTCGAGCAGATGGTGCGCCAGAGCTTCCGCGATCGGCAGCATCGCCGCTTTCACGTCGTCGAGCGCAGAACCAACGCGAAGTGGATCGAGCTCACGGTCGTCCACCGGAGCGAGCAGATCCGGCTCGAAGCCGTGAGCCCAGCCGACGCTCGATCCCTCGCGTCCGCCTCCGCGAGCTCCGTGGCAGGTGCCGTCCGCGCGCTCACCAATATGCTGGAGACCGAGTTCGGGGCCGATTGCGAGCCTGTCGGTCCCGACGCCGAGGAGCTCGAAGCGATGCGCAGCATCGGCGCAACCTCCGCGGCCCTGCTTCGCCGCTATCGCCGCGTGCTCCACGCGCACTTCGCGACGAGCCTCCCCGATCTGACGGCGCTCGCCGCCGAGGCCCGCGAGATCATCGCCGACGATCCAGAATGGGCGCACGCTTACGCGCTGCTCGTGACCATCGAGGGGCAAGCCACCGAGGCCGCGCGGACCGTACTCGCGACTGCGCGGCGCGCCGCGCGTGCGGCGCGCGATCCTTCGGGCATGCAGCTGATCGGCGCGCTCGAACTGTCCGCGCGAGGCGATCCCGAGGCCGCGTTCCAGCTCGAGCACGAAGCGTTTCGGCAGAACGGCAAGGACCTCCTCGCGGGAGCGCTGCTCGCAAGCTGGGCGATGCTGGCGCGGCGTAGCGAGGAAGCCGCGGCGATCACGCAGCAACTCCACGTCGCATTCCCCGAGCTCAGCTTCGGAGCGGATCTCGCTCTGTGGCTTCGCTGTGAGGGCCGCGACGGCGATGCCGACCGCGTGATCCACGAGTGGGTTGCAGCGACTCCCGACAACCTGCCCGCGCGCGTCGAGCTCGTTCGGATCGCGGCGAACGCAGGTCGTCTAGACCAAGCGCAGGCACGGGCATGCGAGATGGTCATGCTCCACGGCGACCGCGACGATGCCCTGCCCGAGCTGTTCGAGACATTCGTCGCGAGTGGCCAGCTCTCGCGCGGACGCGAGATCGTGGATCGCATGCTCGCCGGGAGCCCGGCGATCCGCGCCTATGGCCGGTACCGCGCCGCGGTGGCGTCGGTGCTCGAGGGTAGGTTCACCGCCGCTTACGACATCGCGCAACACGCGATCGCCGAGCATCGCGCGTTCGGAATGCGCTCGGAGCTCACGCAGTGCCTCGAGCTCGCACGCTCGCTCGCGCCGCTCGTCGCGGACACGCATACCCACCGCCGGTATACCGAGGAGCTCGCCGACGTGTTCGCGGGTATGATCGGGGATGCCGGAACGGCCGCTGCGAACCGGTTCGAGGTCGCGCTCCTCGAGTGCGGCGGCGCCACGCCCTCGATCGAGGACCACCTCGCGGGCCTCGAGGACGGTCCGATGCGCGATGTCGCGCGCCGCCGCATGCTGCGCGCCGCGGCGCTTGCGGATTGTGGCTCGCCGCATGCCGCCGTCGCCGCCGGGTTCTCGACGATCGAGGAGAACACCGCGTCCCTCGTCGCGTTCGGGATATGCGCTCAGCGCGTGCACGAGCTCGCGCTCGCGCGGCGGAGCCTCGCGCTCGCCACCCGGCGATGGTCCAGTATCAACAACAACCAGAGCTCGCCGTACCACGCTGTCCTCGCGCAGTTCCACCTTGCGGGTGTGCTCGCCGAGCTTGGAGAGCACGCTGCGGCACGAGCGTCCTTCGAGGCGTTCCTGCGCTGCTGGCCCGCTCCCGATCGGCACGTCCCGGAGATCACAATCGCCCGCATGATGCTCGAGGCCGTCCCGCGCGATGGATCGTGAGCGCTCGCGCGGGGAGATCCATGAGCTCAAGACCTGAGCGTCGCGACAGCGAGCAGCGCCTCGAGCTCGGCGAGCTCATGGCGTGGTAAGAGCTCGGCTCCGCGAGCGCGGAGCTCGCTTGCAGAGCGGTCGCACGGCAGGCCCGCCGCGCAGCGCACCGCATCGAGCAACACCCGCTCCGCGGAAGTCAGTAACGCCTCCGTACGCTGCTGCTCGCGCGCGGTCTGCTCGTGCGCATCGATTTCGGCGATGACAGAGGCAAGCTCCGCGCCCCGATCGCCGTACGCCGCGAGGATCCGGGCGAGCAGCTGCGCGGCCTCCGGCCGGGCCGCGTCCCCGAGCCGCGTCCGCTCGAGCTCGACCGCGCGCCGGGCGTGCTTGAGCGCGAGCTCGCGATGACCGAGGTGATGCAACCCGGCGGCGAAGTTGACCTCCCCTGTGAATTCGATGACGAAGTGGCCAAGCTCGCGAGCGATCGCGAGCACCCGCGTGTAATCGAGGCGCAACGACTCCACGTCCGGCGTCGCGAACGGCCGTATCAGCCGGTTCGCGAGCGCGGCGAAGTGATGCAGCCGATCGCCAGCGGCCGCGGTCAACGCGAGGACGAGATCGAACTGGCGGCGCGCCTCCGAGTGCTGGCCTACCGCTGCGAGGATCGGCACACTCTGGAGCAGGGCGACCACCAGGATCTCGTACGCCTCGTCGCCGAGCGGCGCGGCGAGCTCGATCGCGCGCTCGAGCGGCGCGATCGCCTCCGCCTCGCGGTTCGCGCGGATGTGCGACCGCGCGATACTCATCGCGAGGTACGCGCAGAGGTACGGATCGGCCGTATCGTCGACCAGCGCCGCTGCTTCCTCGACGCAGCGTGCCGCCGCGCGATACTCGATCGCCCAATCGAGGCTCATCGCCTCATCGAGCAGCACTTTCGCCTCGCGCGCCCGATCGCCGCTCGCCCGCGCCTCGGTCCGTGCCACTTCGAAGTCGGCCGCCGCCGCGTCGTGCCGCCCCATCCGGTAGCGCGCGGTGCCGCGCATGAGGTGCGCCGTGCCCCGATCGATCGCCGCGCCCGCCGCCTCGTCGGAGAGCGCGCGCGTCAGCGCGAGCTCGGCGTCCGCGTAGCGGTGGCGGCGCAGCGCGAGCCGGCCCAGCTCGAGGTAGAGCGGCGCCGCGAGGTCGTGCTGGCCGGCGCTGAACGCGTGGAACGCCTGCTTGGCGAGCCGTACGTCGGGCGCCAGATCCTCGCGGCGCGAGTACGCCGCGAAGGCCGCCGCGTGGACCGCGCGGGCGTGCGCCGGCGCCACCGACTCGCGCAGATCCGCGAGCAGCGCCCGCCGGAATCGGTAGGTCTCGCCCGCGCGGACCAGCACGCCCGCGTCGCGCAGGAGCTCGAGCCCGCGCTCGGCATCGAGCGGGAAGCGATCGCCCGCCCCCGCGCGCTCGAGCTCGGCGATCACCTCGCGCAGGTCGCGCGCCGACGCGTCGCCGCCCAGCAGCGCGACCAGCTCGGCGTGCGCAAGCAAGGACGGCGGCAGATCGGAGAATGCCTCCTCCGCCACCCACTGCGAGAGGTGCGAGCCCGACATCGCGTCGAGCACGCGATCGAGCACCGCGAGATCCAGCTCCCACCGTCCGCGCTCGCTCTGGCCGATCGCGCCGCCGCGGCGCAGCGCCGCCGCCAGCTCGATCAGCTCGAGCGGGTGCCCCTGCGTGCGCGCGCGCAGCCGCTCGAGCACCGCCTCCGGGATCACCTCGACGGGCGAGAGCAGCACGCGCGCGAGCTCGGCCGCGGCCTCCGGCGCGAGCGGCGGCAGATCGAGCGCCAGCGCGAGCGGCGCCTGCTGCACGAGGTCCGGGCGCTCGAGCCCTGGCCGCGCCGCGAGCACCACGAGCAGCGGCGCGCCGGCGAGCGTGCGCGCCGCCGCGGCGAACGCGTCGAGCACGGCGTCGTCGGCGAAGTGCGCGTCATCCACCACGATCGCGAGCGGCGCGCGCGCCGCCCGCGCGATCCCGCTCGCGATGGCGCGGCTCGTCGCGGCGCGCAGCGCGCCCGGCGCGGCGTGGAGGCGCGCGATTGCCTCCTCGCGGCGCGGATCGAGGATCCACGTCGCGGCCGCCCGCGCCAGCTCGTCCAGCTCGTCGCCCGGCGGCAGGCGCTCGAGGAGCTCCCGCGCGGCGTTCGGCGGACCACCGATGAACGGCCGCGCCACCGAGATCGACACCAGATTCTCGCACCCGACCGCGCCCGCGAACGCCTCGAGCAGCATCGTCTTGCCGAGGCCCGGCGCCCCCGTGACCAGCGCCAGGCCCGGCCCCGCGCCGCCGAGCGCGCGCTCCGCGAGCCCGAGCAGCTCTCCCTGGACGTCGGCGCGGCCGATCATCGGGCGCGGGCCGTCGAACGCGAACGGCGCGAGCGCCGCCGCCGCCGCGTCGGTGAGCGACAGGCCCGGCGTCGCGCGCGCCCACTCGTCGACGTGCTCGAGCTCGTGGCCGAAGAACGCGGTCGTCCCGTCGCCGCGGCGGCGCATCGTCAGCGTCGCGACGTGGATGGTGGCCCGCTGCTCCGCCGTCACCACCGCGGCGGCAGCCTCGGCCGCCGCGCGCGGCGGCAGCAGGTGGCGGCCCGCCTCGAACGCGAACACGAGGTGGCTGCCCTTGTGCCGCGCGAGCACGCCGCCGTGCTGCTGCATCACCTCCGAGACCTGCGCGACCGAGGTCAGCCCGCCCAGCACGACCGCGACGAGGGCGCACGACGCGCGCGCCGGGCCGAACGCGGTGCGCGCGCGCTCCGCCGGTGCCTGCGAGATCGCCGCCTCCGCCTGATCCGCGGCCGCGGCGCGCAGCTCGGCCAGGAGCGCGCGCGCGTCTGCCGGGCGATCCGCGGGCCGCTTCTCGAGGCAGCGCGCCACCAGCTCGTCGAGCGCGAGCGGGCTCGAGACGACGTGGCGCAGCCGCGGCGGCCGCATGTTACGGAGCTGGAACACCACCGTGCTGCGATCGCCGGCGAACGGCGGGTGCCCCACCAGGAGCTCGAACAGGATCACCGCGACCGCGTACACGTCGGTGCGGGCGTCGAGCGGAACCTCGCGGAGCTGCTCCGGCGCCATGTACTCGATCGTCCCGACGCCCACCGGCGGCACGGATCCGATCGTGTCGCCGCGCGCCACGCCGAAGTCGACGATGCCGACCTCGGGCGGCGCGCCGTCGGGCAGCGTCACGAGCACGTTCTCCGGCTTGAGGTCGCCGTGCACGACGCCGCGCGCGTGGACCTCCGCGAGCCGCTCGCACAGCGCCGCGATCAGCTCGACCGCCGCGACCACCGTCGGGGGCCGCTCCCAGGCCGCGATCACCGCCGACAGCGGTGTCCCGCGCGTGCGCGACATCAGGATGTATGGCCGGCCGTCGGCGAGCTGCCCCATCGCGAGCGGCTCCGGCGCGCCTGTCCCCTCCAGGGCCGAGAGGATCTCGTACTCGTGCGCGAACCGCGACACCGCGACCAGGCCGGAGCGGTGCGCGAGCTTCAGGATCGCTGCGCGTCCGCGAACTTGCGCGCCCCACGTCGTGGCGAAGCCGCCGACCCCCACCCGCTCGCCGACCCGGACTCCCTCGATCACCGGCGCGGGCTGCTCCGGAGCCGGCGACTCGGCCGGTGCGCGCGCGCCATCTCGGGGGCACGCACCGGATACCGGGAGCCTCCGCAGGCAAACCGGGCAGCGCGCCATGGGGAGCCCGCGACGGTAACACGGGGCTCGCGTTGCGATACAAGGATGCTGGATGTCGGTGACCACCGAACCCCCCGGCGACCTGCCGCGCGACGCCGAGCTCGCGGACGGTACGGACGTGGGCGGCTTCACGATCGCCGCGCGCCTCGCGACCGGCGGCTTTGGGACCGTGTACCGCGCCAAAGACCCAGCGGGCGAGGAGGTCGCGATCAAGGTCCTGCACTCGAGCCTCGCCTCGACTCCCGCCGCCGTGACCCGCTTCGAGCGCGAGTCGCGCGCCGCCGCGTCGCTCGCGCACCCCGGCCTCGTGAAGGTGCTCGCCGACGGCCGGCTGCCCGACGGCCGGCCGTGGTTCGCGATGGAGCTCCTGCAGGGCCGCGAGCTCGAGGAGGAGATCCGCATCACCGGCGCGTGCAGCCCGTTCGCGTGCCTGTGGATCTTGCGCGCCGTCGCCGACGCGCTGACCGTCGCGCACGCGCACGGGATCATCCACCGCGACATCAAGGCGTCGAACGTGTTCCTGGCCGCCGACCGCATCGTGCTGCTCGACTTCGGCGTCGCCAAGCTGATCGACCTCGAGGTCGATCAGCTCACGCAGACCGGGATGACCGTCGGCACGCCCGCGTCGATGGCGCCCGAGCAGGCGCGCGGCGGCCCCGTCGACGCGCGCACCGACGTCTACGGGCTCGGCGCCATGCTGTTCCACATGCTGACCGGCACCAAGCCATTCCCCGGGCACGAGACGCACGAGCTCCGCTTCCTGCACCAGCACGCGCGCCGGCCGCGGCCGTCCACCCACGCGCGGGTGCCGCCCGTCTTCGATCCGATCGTCAGCAAGGCCATGGCGATCGATCCCGAGGCGCGCTACCCGACGCCGCTCGCGCTGGCCGAGGCGTTCGAGCTGGTGGTGACCGCGTCCGGCCCCACCGTCACAGCCACGACCGCGGCCCCGCCCAGCGCCGTCCGCGCCCCGCGCGAGGCCACGCCGCTGTACCTGCTCGCCGAGATCGCCACCATCGACGACTCGCTCGCGGCGCCGTCCGAGGAGCTGTGGGACGATCTCGAGGCCGTGCGGGCCGCGTTCGGCGCGCTCGCGAAGCCGCCGTACCTGGTCCGCGTCACCACCGACACCTCGCTCCTCCTCGAGCGCCCCGCCGAGCCGGACCTCGCCCAGCGCGTGATCGCCGAGTGCCGCGCGCTCGCGGAGCGGCTCCGCACCCGCCCCCAACGCCACCCGTCGGTGCGCGTGCGGCTCATCCTCGACGATCGCCTGCCCATCTACGACGCGCCGCCCGATCCGCACGAGCCGGTCGAGATCGTCGTCGCGCCGCGGGTTGATCGGTAGGGGGCTTTCCCGCCCCCTCTGGCCCGGCAAAGCCGGGCGGCTCATTCACGACCGGCCCCCCCGCGCGTCGCGTCGCGCGGATTTGGGAACAGCTCCGCAGCGCCAGCGCAGGACCTGTCCAGGAATCTGAACGGAGCAGCGGAGGCCCCGCGCTCGCGCTCGGGGCTCAGGCCTTGTCGCGCAGCCGGCCCTTGATCGCGCGATCGATCTCGCGCTTGTCGTCGGCTTCGCGCTTGGCGGCGCGCTTGTCGTGCTGCTGCTTGTGCGTGACGAGCCCCAGCTCGGCCTTGACCCGCGAGCCTTTGAAGTAGAGCTGGAGCGGGATCAGCGTGTAGCCCTTCTGCGTCGTCTTCGTGCCGAGCTTGTCGATCTCCTGGCGGTGCAGGAGCAGCTTGCGGACGCGGCCCACGTCGTGCTGCCAGCGGTTCGCCTGCGGGTACTCGTTGATCTGGATCCCGTGGAGGTACGCCTGCCCCTTGCGGATCTCGACCCAGCCGTCGACCAGCGCCACCTTCGCCTCGCGCAGGCTCTTCACCTCGGAGCCGACCAGCGCGATGCCCGCCTCGAGCCGCTCGTGGATGTGGAACTCGTGGCTCGCCTTCCGGTTCGAGGCGATCACGCGGATCGGCGAGCCAGCCGGCTTCGCCATCACCACTCGCCGACGTTCGGCATCGACGACCACGGCTCCTTCGGCGGCAGCGCGTCGCCGCGCTGGAGCAGCTCGACGGAGATCGCGTCCGGAGACCGGACGAACGCCATCCGGCCGTCGCGCGGCGGGCGGCTGATCGCGTAGCCGTGATCGACGAGCCGCTGGCACGCGGCGTAGATGTCGTCGACCTCGTACGCGACGTGGCCGAAGTTGCGGCCCACCGTGTACGGCTCCTCGTGGCCCCAGTTGTGCGTCAGCTCGATCTGCGGGCTGTCGCCCTCGTCATGCTCGCCGAGGAAGACCAGCGTGAAGCGGCCCTGCTCGCTGTCGCGGCGGCGCAGCTCGCGCAGGCCCAGGCCCTCGCAGAAGAACCGCAACGCCGCCGGGAGGTCACGAACGCGGACCATCGTGTGCAGGTAGCGCATGGCGCTTGGATAGCAGCTTTCGGTATTGTCTGGCCATGAGCGCGCCCCACGTCCTCGTGAGCTTCCGCCTCGATCGCGAACGGCCCGCGCGCGTGCGCTGGCTCGCCACCGACGGCGCGCCCGGCGACGGCTACAAGGCGCAGATCACCGCGATCCTGCTCGCCGATGGTTCGCGCCTCCCGATGCACGGCTCGGCGATCCTCGAGCAGACCGCGCCCGATCCCGCAGCCAGCCCCGGCGGCTACCTGCTCACGTTCAACGGCATCGTCGGATTCCCCTCCGATCACCCCGATCGGGGGCGCGTCGAAGAGCTACACGACGAGGAGATCGGCTACGAGCTCGAGTTCGTGCACAGAGGCGGCCACGCCGCCGTGCGCGATCAGGACTACGAGATCGTGGAGCAGCCGCGCGGCACGGCGCGCAAGATGTCGCACCGCGATGCGTGACGACACGCCGAGCCGCACCGCGGCCTGGGTCGCCGCCGCCCGCCAGCTCGGCCAGCTCCTGCCCGACGACCTCCGCCTCGTCGACGATCCGTACGGCGCCGCGTTCACGTCGCGCTGGCTCGCGTCCCTGATCGAGCAGGCGACCGCGGGCGACGACTCGCAGGCGCCGCTCGATATCGCGCTCCGCCGCCTGCGCGGACCGCTCGCCCAGATGCCCGGCCTGCAGCACTGGATCCTCTACATGCAGGTCCGCACGCGCGTGATCGATGACGCGATCCGCGCGTTCGCCCGAGGCGGCGGCCGCCAGCTCGTGCTGCTCGGCGCCGGCTACGACTGCCGCGCGCTGCGGATGCCCGAGCTCCTGGGCGCGCGCGTGTTCGAGATCGATCACCCGGCGACGCAGGGCCACAAGCGCCAGACGCTCGCGCGGCTCGGCGCCGCCTCGCCCGCCACGTACGTGACGTGGAACTTCGAGGAGCGGCCCCTGGAGGACCTCCCCGAGGAGCTCGCCGCGTCCGGCCACGACGCCGCGCGCCCGTCGTTCACCGTCTGGGAGGGCGTCACGATGTACCTCTCGGAGCCCGCGATCGATGCGTCGCTGCGCGCGATCGTCGAGTGGAGCGCGCCCGGCTCGCGGCTCGCGATGACGTACTTCGCCAAGGCGCGCCTCGCGCAGCCGTCGCTCGCCACGCGCGCGCTGCGCGCCGTCACCTCGCGCCTCGGCGAGCCGTGGCGGTTCGGCTGGGATCCCGACGAGCTCCCCGGCTACCTCGCCGAGCGCGGCCTCGAGCTCACCAGCGACCTCGCGATCTCCGACGCCGCGCGCGAGCTCTTGCCGCCGGAGCTCGCGGCGCAGGTCTACGATCCCGAGCGCCGCGCCGCGTTCGCCAAGCGATCGGGCGAGGCGATCGCGCAGGCGCGCCGGTGACCGGAGCCAGGGGCCCATGCGCGCGCTCGTGATCGGCAGCGGCATCTTCGGCGTGACCGCCGCGCTCGAGCTCGCGGCCCGCGGCTGCGCCGTCACGCTCACGGATCCCGGCCCGCTGCCCCACCCGCTCGCCGAGTCCACCGACATCTCGAAGGTCGTGCGCAGCGACTACGGCGCCGACCTCGATTACACCGTGCTCGGCGAGCAGTCCATCGAGGGCTTCCGGCGGTGGAACGCCGCGTGGTCCGTGCCGCGCTTCCACGAGACCGGCGCCGCGTTCCTGGCGCGCGCGCCGATGGCGCCCGGCGGCTTCGAATACGAGAGCTTCGCGATGCTGTCGCGGCGCGGCCACCGCGTCGAGCGCCTCGACGCCGCGGAGATCGTGCGCCGCTTCCCCGCGTACCGGCCCGGCGCGCTCGTCGACGGCTACCTCCACCACGAGGCCGGGTGGGCCGAGTCCGGCGCCATCGTCGCAGAGCTCGTCGCCCAGTGCCGCGCCCGCGGCGTGACCGTGCGCGAGGGCTGCTCGATCGATCGCCTCGGCGACGAGCCCGCCCGCGCCGCGTTCGCCAGCGGCGGCACCAGCCGCGCCGCCGAATCGCTCGCCGCGGACGTCGTCGTCGTCGCCGCCGGCTCGTGGACGCCCCGCCTCGTGCCTGCGCTCGCCAGCTCGCTGCGCGCCGTCGGCCAGCCCGTGTTCCAGCTCCGGCCCGCCGATCCGTCGCTGTTTGCCGCCGCGCGCTTCCCCGTGTTCGGCGCAGACCTCTCGCGCACCGGCTACTACGGCTTCCCCGTGACGCCCGGCGGGATCGTGAAGATCGCCAACCACGGCACCGGCATCGCGATGGCCGAGGGCACCCCGCGGCAGACCACGCCCGCGCAGGAGCGCGCGCTGCGCGAGATGCTGCGCGAGACGTTCCCGTCGCTCGCCGACGCGCCGCTCGCCGAGAGCCGGCTCTGCGTCTACGGCGACTCGCACGACTCGCACTTCTGGATCGCGCGCGATCCCGACCGGCCGCACGTCACCGTCGCCGCCGGCGGCTCTGGCCACGCCTTCAAGTTCGCGCCCATGCTCGGCCCGCTGATCGCCGACATCGCGCTCGGCGTCCCGCACCCGCTCGCGCACAAGTTCCGCTGGCGCCCCGACCTCGGCGCCGCCCCCGGCGGCGACGCCGCGCGCGCGACGTAGCGCCGCGGACGTACGACCCGGTAGGCTCGGCCCGATGAGAGCGCCCGCCCCCCTGCCCGCACCCTGCCGCGCGCCCCTGCTCGCGCTCCGCCCCGCGCTCGCCGGCTGCGCGAGCGCCGCCGCGGCGCCCGACGCCGATCAAGAGCTCGTGAAGCGGCTCGCTGGCGGCGCCTGATGCGTCCGTGGAAGCACGTCCTCCTCCTGATCGGCATCCTCGGGGTGGCCGGCATCTTCGCGCCCATGCTCGTGGTCAAGCACGGCAAGATGCCCGTCCAGTTCTCCGCGCGCCGGCTCTCGTTCGACTTCGAACGCGCGTACGCCGTCGTCGAGCGCGATCTGCCGCGGGTCGCCGAGAAGTACCTGCCCCGCTCCGTGCGCTCGACGCGCGAGGACGCCCGTCTCGTCACCAAGGTCGCCCGCTGGGCCGTGGCCGCCTATGTCCCCGCCGCGCTGCTCGCGTTGACGGGCCTCATCGGCATCTTCCTCCGCCGCTTCGGCCGCGGCCTCGGCGCCCTCGCCGTCCTGCTCGGCCTCGGCTCGGTCGGCGCCTGGGTCGGCCTGCGCGTCGGGATCCCGATCGCGCTCGAGGAGTCCGGCCTCGAGCGCACGTCGATCCAGCTCCTGTTCGGCGCGCACATCTTGCTGCTCGCCGGCGTGGCCGGCGTCCTCGCCGGCATCGGCGCCCTGCTCTGGCCCGACCTCGGCGCTCGCGGCCCTCGCCCGCCGCGCCCTGCCGCCGCCGGGCGCCCGCCCGGCCTCCCGTCGCCGCCCAGCCCGCCGCCGCCCGGCCCGCCACCCGGCTTCCCGCCTCCGTCGACGCCGCCCCCCGGACCGCCTCCCCACTCCGACGGGTGAGCCCGACCTTGACCCGCCCCACTCCCCGGCCCATAGTGCCCGAGGGCTCCGGCCCGATCTTTGACAAGGGGGCGTAACGGCTTCGACGGGGATGTCGACGTCCGGATCGCGCGTCGTGGCGCCCCAGGCCACGTAAAAAGGGGCAAACACAGCAACTGCGAACGACAACAGCCGTAGCGTTGCACTCGCCGCCTGATAACACCAGGTAGCGACGGTATCCGCAGCTTCCGTCTGTAGCTGCGACGTACCGCCGAAATCAGACTGGACCTCCTGACCCGTCAGCGCAGGGAGGTCGAGATTAGCTGACTCGTCGCGCCCGCAGGCCGGCCGCCGCCGGCGGGCGCGAGACCCTCAATTGGCGAGCCTACACGCGTAGACGTTCGAACCGAGGCATTTTCGGACGCGGGTTCGACTCCCGCCGCCTCCACCATTTCCTGCTTTGATTTCTCCCAATTGCGCGAGCTGTAACGATGTTGAGTTGCATCGCGTATCATCTCCCTCGGGATGCAGCTCGAAGAGTGGATCGAGGTAACGAAGAATCTGATCGGGCCGACTGAGTTCAGGCAGATCGGCCTTCGGTTTCTCCGAGACTTCTTCGGATGTCTTGTGGTGAGCACGGACGGCACCGGCGACGGAGGGATCGATGCATGGGTGATGCTCAGAAATGAACCGCCCGTGCGTGTGGCCGCACAGTTCCACTCCGGCAAGTCCGTAGACTGGGAATCGAAACTCGTAAAGGATCTCGGCGCAATGTCGAGATTCCGTGATGCACTTCAGGCCGACGATCCACGCAGGCTCGATTTCACGAAGCTCTTTTTCGTGTGTTCGCAGACGCCAAGCCCAACTCACGTTGAGACCGTCGCTCAGGAGATGCAAGCTGTACACGGAATTGCGGTGCGCGTCTTCGATGCTAAAGCGATCGCGTCGGTTGCGATCGACCAACGGGGCGTCCTGCTCGACATGCTGGCCCGCGCAATACCGAGAGATGATCACAAGCAGGTCGTCGATTCAGCGTTGGATGAGGTGCTCGTTGCCTTCTCGATGTTCCACGACAGCCCTGCGAAATATCGCTGGGCTGTCGTCAAGAGTGGGATCGCAACCGTACTCACCCAGAATCAGGATCCCCTTGAACATCATGAGCTGGTCAAGCAGACGGCTCTATTATTGCGATTGTCCGATAGCTCCACTCTGATCGAGCGTGGGCTTAGGAATCTCGAGCGCGAGCGGAAGGTAGAGATTCTCGACGACAAGGTCCGCGCCAGCGCTGAGCTCACAGAGCGGACACAGACTGCGCAGACCATAGCCGGCCGAGATCGTGACGATCTGGTCGACAGATGTTCCGTCACGCTCGAACCGTATCTTCCACAAGGTATCCACCATCGAGTGGATCGTGCACGACGAGCAGCAGAGGCTGTCCTCGGCGATCTAGGTTTGTTGGTCAGGCGTTCAGTCGTCGATCGTGCGGTGCGCGCCGTGGGCGATATGCGACCCTCACAAAGCAAGACTGACGAGGAATACCGTACACGTTGGCTTGCCATCGAGCGGAAGCTGGGAGAGGAGATGGGGCTCGACAAGCACGCGCTTGTTCACGCACTCACTGACCTCGTGAACGTGGTCGCAAAATCCGCGTATGCGAAGAACCTGGCGGCTGCAGAGTTATTCCTTCGACTCACAGAACATGACGCATCAGAGCTCGCCAGGGCTCTGGACGCCCCAACACCCAGCGTCCTGATTGATGCTTCGATCGCGATGCCCATGCTCTGTGCGTTGTATGATTTCCCTGCCGAGCGATGGCCAACCTCAATGGTTGCACATACGCTGTATCAATCGCTGCGGGCCCGAGGAGCCTCGCTTGTAGTCCCAACGGTTTATGTCGAAGAGATGGCTTCACACCTCCTGCTAGCGATGCGCTTCGAGGACATTATCGAGGACGTCGCCGACATCGAGCGGTCCGGGAACTATTTCGTGGCTCATTTTTGCTCCACACGAAGCGCCGAAGGAGGCCAACGATCCCAAGCGGAGTATCGGCAGTTCCTTCGTGCCTTCGGCGCCGAGAGATTCAGCGAGCGAGCAGATGAGCGAGTTCATGCCCATCGAGAAATATCGAGCATCCTCCGGCGCTACGGATTTGAAATTCTGGATATTGTTACCAATGAAGCAGACCCTCGATTGACCGATGAACCTCACCGCCCTGAAGTGTTGCTACGGCATGACCGTGCAGTCGTGCGCGCAATGCAAGCCACAGCGATGAGAACCGATCGGCGCAACCTCGTGTGTACTGCTGATATATGGCTACAGGGCGTACTGAGCGATCTTGGTATCACGGCGCTCGACAGCGGCGGACTCTCAGATCTGCTGGAGCTCGTGAGTCCCACAGGATTTACGAGATCGCTTCAGTCGCCGTTGTTGCTCGCTTCTACGATCGGCGAGGAAGAGCGCCTGTTGGCCGCAGAGGTCTGGGATGAGATCGTCGCCATTGAAGACGGCCATCTTTCAGACTGGCGCCTTGTCGAAAAGGCACGACAATTCAGAAAGCAATGGCTTACCAGACGGCGGGAGGTATCAGCTCTGCGCTCTGCATGGACGCTCTTTAGAGATGGCCATTCCAAAGTTCAAGATGATGAAGGCAAGTGAACAGCCATATGAGCGCGGCGCCGCGGTCGGCTCGGCGATGTCCCATGGCCCGGGGGCGGCGGAGCTCGCGCGGCTCCGAGAAGCAACCCTCGGTCCGGTGATCCCCGCGAGGAGCAACCTCGGTCCGGAGATCCCCCACCAGTCGACCTGGGCCTGCCTGCCCGGCAGGGCTGGAGAGGCCGACGCTGCGAGCTCTCTTGCCGGCGATCATTTCTTGCTGCGCTTCCGGGCCAGCTTCGTGGGTGCGCGCGGCTTCGTCGGCGCGCGCGGCTTCGTCGGCGCGCGTGGCTTCGCCGTCGTGCGTCCACGCGTCGCGCGTGAAGTGCGCACGCGCTGTGTCGGTGTCAGCTTCGGGCCCTTCGCTGCCCCTGGCACAGCTCGGCGAGCTTCCGCCGCCGCAACGATCGCCGTTTCGAGTCCAGCTCCCAGATCAGGAGTCTCGGCGAGGGCGGCGAGTTGGTGAACACGCGCGCGCAGCCGCGCCAGGTCGATCTCGGGGTAGAGCGAGAGCAAAGCCGTCGCGTCGTCGATGTCCTTTCCTCGCCCGGCGATGGCTTTGAACACGATCAGATCCTCGGGCTGCGCCATCGGCGCCTTCACCGCGCCGAACGAGACGATCGATGCAGCCGCGATCGCCTCCTGCTCGAAGTCGGTCCACACGAACGAGACATCGAACTGAACGCCCGAGGGCTCGTGCCGGAGCAGCAACACGAGGCTCTCGCGGGCGAACTGCTCGGCGTGCCCGATCCGCGGCACGATCTGTTTCTTCGCAAGCGCGGTGATCAGCGTCTTGACATCGATCTCGTCGCCGCGAATGGCGGCGTCGATGTCACCCGTGAACCGCCGTACGCCGCGCGCGATCACGGCGATACCACCGATGATCATCCACGGAACCCCCGTCGCTCCCAAGGCGGACACCAGGTCACGGAGTGCCTGCTGAAGTCGGCGTTCACCTTGCGCGGGCATGCATCGCTCGTTTCTGGATCTGCGCCCACCGCTCGCGCACCTTGATCACCGCTGCCTCGCTTGCCGGGTCGCGCGGACCAGGCCAGATCCCCATCTCGGCGAGCGCGTTCAAGGCAGAGAGCGCCTCGGCGACTGCCTGTCTCGGATCCGGCCCTTCCTCCGCAGCAGCCTGACGGATGCGCACGGCGGCCAATGCCTGGCCATGGAGCCACCGTCGGACCGCGGCGCCCTGATCTCTGTGAGCCGATCCAGTCGCTCGCCCCCCGAGCGTTGGCGATGTGTGTTGCTTGGTCCTCATGGTGCTGCGCGCTCTATCCACGTTGACACGGAATCAACGGTACCCCAGCCGTCTGACCGGATGGTAGAACGTGTGGCACCACCAAGGAGCTCGAGCGCAAGTTTCTCGACGAGGATTTTCTGCCCTGGCACAATCGGCGCGCGCCTTTGGATCCCACTGTGCAGCGTCGTTGATGCCGTGTCCGTCGCGGAGAAGCGCGTCGCACCCGCGCCTGCCCTGCTGCGGTAGCCGGTCCATGGCGCGCCTGCTCCCGATGTTCGTCTTGCCCGTGGTGTCTCGTGTGGCGCCGATCCCGGTCTCCTCGCGTCCGCGCACCTGTATCCCGCCCGGCATCCCTCTCCCGAGGGCGGGCTTGCCGCACACCTGCCCCAATGGGAACCCCCGTAGGTCTGGGTTCAGGAGCATGTGAGTCGTCGAGAGATCGCGGGCCCGAAATCGCGAGCGATTTGGACGCGGTGCTTGGGAACCGCCCCGCGAGTGGCGCGATCGATTCCGCCCTCTGGAGCCGCTGTCTGCGTATGCAACGACCTTCAGGTACAGCCTCAGCCCGACGCCCAAGATCGAGACGCTCCAGGACATGCTTACTACCTGACCAGGCTCTACGACCTGGCTCGGGCCGAACTGCTCGGTACGTAAAAAGATCGGTCTGGCTCTGAGTCCCTACCCTGCTGAACCTGGCAAATAGCGTCCGGCAAGCGGACACTCGCGGCCTATAGCAGCCAGGCCAGGTGACGCAAGGTCGGCACCGCGCCAGACTTGCCGAACCATGTTGCCGCGCGCGGGCGGCTCGTGCATCGTGCCGCGCCCCATGTCCTCGCCAGCAGCCACTCCGAGGTTCGTCATCCCCGCTCACGCCCGCGAGCGCATGATCGTGAGTGCGGCGCTCGCGCTGGCCCTCGCGGGAGCGCTGACCGGCTGCGGCGACAACGCCGCGCCCGAGGACATGACGATCAGCACCCTGCGCCTGATCGGACAGCAGATCCTCCCGCGCCGGATGGAGTTCGAGGGGACGGTGGTGGGCGGGTTCTCGGGGATCGACTACGACGCAGCTCACGAGCGCTATCTGCTGATCTCGGACGATCGCACCACGGCGGACTCGCCGAATCCGCCGCGGATGTACACCGCCGCGCTGGCCTTCGATGAGAGCGGGTTCACCGAGGTGACGCTCCTCTCGACCTTCCCCATGAAGCGCCCGGATGGCAGCGTCTATCCCAAGGTCCCAGATCCGGACGTGGCTGATCCGGAGTCGGTCCGTATCGATCCGAACACGGGCAATTATGTGTGGGTCAGCGAAGGTGACCGGGCCCTGACGGCGATGCCGCCGCGGCTGATCGACCCGTTCATCCGGGAGATCCAGCCCGATGGCACTGCCGTGCGTAGCTACGCGGTACCGGCGATGTTCACGATGGAGGCTGTCGAAATGGGGCCGCGCGGCAACGCGGTGTTCGAAGGCCTGTCGTTCACGCCCGACCGCAGCAGGGTCGCGGTGATCACGGAGGGCGCGCTGTTCCAGGACGGGCCGGCCGCGACGACGCTGGCGGGGACCGTGTCGCGCCTGACGATGTTCGACGCCGTTACGGGCGAAGCGGCCGCGCAGCACGCCTATCCGGTCGAGCGAGTGCAGGCCGAGCCGGTGCCGGCGGGCGCCTTCACGGTGAACGGGCCCGACGAGATCCTGGCGCTCTCCCGCACGCGCTTCCTGGTGCTGGAGCGTAGCTTCTCGGTGGGCGTGATCGGCAACCAGGTGCGGCTCTACGAGATCGATATCAGCGAGGCGACGGACGTGCTCCCGATGGCCGCGCTGGCCGGGGCGACGTACGCGCCCGTGTCCAAGCGCATGGTCCTCGACTTCGAGACCCTCAAGGACACGCTCGGCGGGATCGCCAACCTGGAGGGGCTGACCTTCGGGCCCAGGCTGGTCAACGGCCACGCGTCGCTGGTGGTCGTCGCGGATGACAACTTCCCGACCGCCGACTCGCTGACCGACAAGAACCAGATCCTGGTGTTCGAGATCATGCCCTGAGCGCCCGCGGCGTCAGGGACGGTACGCGAACCGGCCCCCCTCGAGATCGAGCCGTGGCGGTAGCGGGATCCCGTCGATGACCGTGCCGTCGCACGTCACCGCACGCCATCGGCGCCAGTCGAGGAACCGGAGATATGCGTCGAGCTCGTCGAGCGAGGCGCCGATCCAGGGCGCGAGCCAGGTGTCGTCGGCCGCCGCGGGATCGATCGCTGACGCGGCGATCTGCTCCCGCAGCGCCGCGAGCTGCGCGACATAGCGCGCGAGGTCGGTGTCCTCGTAAGGGCCCTCGTGAGGATGGTGCGGGCAGTAGTCGAGCTCGAGGTCGGCGGCGCGATACGCGTCGACGAACCGGCGAAACGGCTCGAGCTCCGGGCACGGGGTCAGCGTGCCCTCGTACCAGGGGAACGAGTCCTGGACTCCATCGAGTCGGATCTCCGCCACGATCTCGGAGTCCAGGTGGATCTCGATGTGGGGATCGTCGACGAAGGTGACCTTCGGGAAGCGAGCGCGCAGCCGGCGCTTGAGCGCGCGCGGGATCACGAGGTGCTCGCCGAATCGCAGGTCAGTCTCGACGAGCCGGCACGAGGGCGCGAGGAGCTGCTCGATCCCCGCGACGGTGATCCGGGTGCCATTGAGCGGTAGCGAGCGCAGCTGAGGCATCGCGAGCAGGTCGGGGACCGCCTCGTCGTCGATAGCGGTGTGGCCCAGATCGAGGTGCTCGAGGCGGGCGAGGTGGGGCGAGGTCGCGAGATCGCGGGCGCCGCGGCTCCCGATCGCGCTGAACTCGAGGGTGAGGCGCGAGAGCGTCGCGAGCTGCGGCATGGCCGCGAGCGCGCGGGCGGCGCCGTCGCCGATCGCCGCGTTCTCGCCCAGATCGAGCAGGGCCAGCTGGCGCGCGGCCGACGCGATCGCCTGCGCGCCGAGATCACCGATCTGGTTGCACGTCGGGTGGTAGACGTCGATCGACGAGAGATCGAGCTCGCGCAGCCGGGCGAGCTGCGGCCACCGGGCGAGCGCCATGGCACCGGCGTCGGTGACGCGGTTGCTGATCAACCCGAGCGACTCGAGCGCGGCGAACCCGGACGCCACGAGCTCCGCGATACCCGGGTCGCCGGTGCCGGTATCGTCGAGCGTAAGCTCGCGCAGCCGCGACAGCTGCCCCAGCGCTCGGATGCCGGCCGGACCGACGTGGTGCGCGCTGACCACGAGCCGCTCGAGGCCAGCGAGCGCGGGCAGCGCGGCGATCCGCGCGATCGCGTCGCCCCGCTCGGGCTCCCGCCCGCCGCGCCAGCGGCACGCCAGCGCGCGCAGGTGCCGCAGCTCGCGGCTCGCGGCGTCGGCGCGCGCGAGCAGCTCGGCGGGCGCGATCGCCAGCTCGTCGAGGAAGCCGCGGCGAAACGTCCAGTGCTCGGCGAGCAGGTGCCACTCGCCCAGCCACTCGCCCGTGTGGCGATCCAGGAGCTCAGCCTCGCGCTCCGCGAGCGCCGGATCGGGACCACGGGTGAGCGCGCACTGGACGTGGATCAGCTCGCCGCGTGGGTCGCCGCGCTGGATCAGCCAGTCCGCATAGACGAGCCGCTCGGCGTCGCTGGCCGGGTCAGCGAAGATCGCGGCACGGAAGTCATCGTCGATCACGGGCTGAGCCAGCGTAGCTCACGCGGCCGGCGAGGACAGCCGCATCGCCGGGAGCTGGCGGTACGTGAACGCGCGCCACAGCCACTCCATCGGCCCGTAGCGGTAACGCGAGAGCCACCAGTGGCTGAACGCGACCTGCAGCGCGAACACCGCGAACACATAGACGACCTGCCACGAGCGCGCCAGACCCCAGTGGCCCAGGCCATAGCCATAGAAGACGAACGTGCTGATCAGGGATTGTGTGAGGTAGTTGGTCAGTGCCATGCGGCCTGCCGGGGCGAGCACCCGGACCTTGGCAAACACGCTGCTGCTGCGCAGCGCCAGCACGACCAGGCCGACATACCCCAGGCTGGCAGGCAGACTCCCGAGCATGGAGAGCCCCCTCGCCAGCTGGAAGCCATCGCCGGTGTCGCCCATCGTGTGCGACTTCGCGATCAAGCTGCCCAGGAGGCCGATCCCGATCCCGAACGGCAACCCATAGAGGGCGAGTCTGCGAAACAGCCGCATGTGAGCGCCGACGTTCTCCATGACTCCCGAGCGCACGAACCACATGCCAATCAGGAACATGCCAGCTCCGATCACCGCGAAGCCGGTTTCATCGGCAGCTCGCTCGGGGAACTCCCGCGCGCGCATCTCCACGGCTTCCGCATACGTGCCGCCGGACAGGACTCGCTCCTCGTTGCGCCTCCGCTCCAGCTGCTTCGCCAGGCGCTTCGCTCGCTCGGTCCGTTTCTTCGCGGCCTTGGCGCTGGGTGTGTCGTCGGTCGCGGTCTTGCCGTCGCTCGCCGCGCTCGCCGCGCTCGCCGCGCTCGCCGCGACGCCCGGCGCGCTGGCCTTCGCGGCCGCCATCTGCATGATGACGGCATCGTCCGGGTCCGGCGACAGGTATCGCGGTACTCCCATGACGATCATCATCAGCGTCGGGAGCGTGTAGACACTCACGCCGAGGCGCAGGGCCCGCAGATCGGCTGGATCGCGATACTTCGCCGACAGGAACGCGATCACCAGCACGAGGCCGCTGATCGTGGTCACTGGAACCCGTGGCTCCTTGGGGCCCTCCGGCAGCGCCCAGAGCACGATCGACACGATGACGCCCACCACGCCCAGGATCAGGAAGATGAACGAAAACAGCGGGAGGCGCGAGAAGCGGAGATTCACCCTCTTCTCGCTGCGCAGGTAGAGCGCCAGTAGCCCGAGGAAGGCGAGGCTGCCAGCGACCTGCCCGGCCGGGCTCAGCCCAGGGACGAACGCCAGGCCGACCAAGACGACCAGCGCGATCACGATCGGCCGCCATCTCCCGTACAGCAGGATGAGCAAGCCACCGGCGCCGATGGCGTAGCTGAACAGGATGTCGCCCGCCCAGATGAAGATGCAGTGCACCGCGCCGAACACCGCCAGCGCGAGGATGCGGCGCAGGTAGGGGGCGATGAACGCGCGCTGGCCCCGCTCTGCGCGCGTGAGCATCACGGCGAACCCCATGCCGAACAGCAGCGAGAAGATGGTCCAGAACTTCCCCTGGACGAAATAGGCAATGAACCAGCTGGCGAACCAGTCGATGCCGGTCAAGCCGGGTGGCATCCCGTCGCCGATCCCCATGAGCGAGCGATTGAAGAACTCGACGTTCATCAAAAAGATGCCGAGGAGGGCAAACCCTCGCACCACGTCGAGCTCCTCGATCCGCTCGCCCGCCGTCACCGGGCTCAGCGGCTCGCTGGCAGGTGGTGACCCCAACCCCGTATCGACCGAGTGCAGCTGCATCACCGCATCGTCGCACGACGCGGCGCGCGCGCGCGCCGGCCTCACGGCGCCAGCAGATCGTCGACGACCTCCAGCGGCGTCGCGCCATAGCTGTGCGCGATGCATGCCCGCATGGCGGCCCCGGCTTCGGGGTCTGCCGGTGCCTGCGCCGCCGCGGCCTCCCACGCCTGCCGGCTCGGCCACACCGCGTAGGCCACGAGCTCGCCGTCGTCGGTGCGGTGCAAACGCGAGCCCGAGGTGCCGTGGCGCGCGCGGATCGCGACGGTCATGGCCCGCCACGCGGTGCGGAACGCCTCCTCGGTGCCCGGCACGAGGCGCCATCGGTACTGGACCACGAACATGCGGCCAGTCTAGCGGGCGCGGTCACCTCCCAAGCCTCACGTCACCTGGGATCGGCCGGATGGAGTAAGGATCGTACGAACAGGAGAGGACCGATGCGCGATCGACAGCCCCTCGCCGAGCTCCGCCCCCTCCACGGCGTGGACGCGCCCGCGCCGCCCCCTGCGCCGGCGGTGATGCCATAGCGGCCGCGCAGCGTCGCCAGCTCGCCCTCGCCGGGGCGATTTTCGCCGCGTGCACCGCGTGCAGCGCGTGCAGCGCGCACAGCGCAGCGCCGCCACCTGCCACCGGCTCGGCCGCCGCGACGCCGCCTGCCGCTGGCTCGGCAGCCCCCGCCGCCCCCGCGGCGCCCGCGCCGCCCGCCGTCTCCGAGGCGCCGCGGCCGGTGACGCGCGCGCCGCACGGCGGCGCGATCACGCTGCTGGCGGTGACCGAGGCCGGCGATGCCGCGATCAGCGCGGACGCCCGCCACGGGCTGCGGCTCTGGCCGTCGCTCGACGGCACGCGCGAGCCGGTGGTCGTGCGCGGCGCGCCCGCGCGCCAGCTCGCGATCGCCCGGCACGCGGCCGGCTTCGTGGTCGCGCTCCTCGATCGCGCGGGCGGCGGGGAGATCCTCGATCTCGATCCGGGCGGCGGCCTGCGCACGCGCGCGAGCCTGCCCGTCGAGCCCGCGCTCGTGCAGCTGGTCGCGCTGGCGACCGGCGTGCTCGCGCGGCGCAGCGATCACGCGGTGCTCTGGCTCGACGTCGCCGGCCGCGTGCGCGGCACGGTCACGGCCGAGCCGTCCCAGCAGATCGTGACGCTCGCGACGCGCCGGGGCGCGGTCCTCGCGGGCCTCGCAGACCGGAGCGGGCCCGCCGTCACCCGCCTGCGCTGGCTCGACGCCGGCGCGAAGCTCTCGTGGGGCAAGGCCGTGGCCTTGCCGATGCCGCTCGATGCCGCGATCGCGCTCGCCCCCGACGGCCGCCGGATCGCCGGCATCTCCTCGCGGCGCGACCGCGCCGTGATGCTCGACCTCGCGCCGGCGCCCAAGGCGCCCAAGATCATCAAGCAGCGCGCGCTGACCGCCTCGCTGCTCCGGGTCGGCGTGGCGTTCGTCGACGACGATCTCGCGATCGTCCCCGACGGATCGATCCTGCCGGCGAGCGGCGACATGCCGCCCGATGGCCTCGCCAGACACCTCGATGCCACGACCCCCGTCGCCGTGATCGATGGCGGTGTCGTCCTCGGCAACGAGGCCGGCCTCGAGCGGCGCGCGGTCACCGCCACCGGCCTCGGCGACGCGTATTACCTCGGCTATCGCGATCACGCGGTCGGCTACCTCACCGCGACCGCGTCGTACATCACGCACGAATACGACGGTCGCGTGTACTGGCTCGATCGCGACCTCACGGCGGCCCACGCCATCGACGGCTCGTTCGCCGACAACGGCGAGGTGCACGTGCTCGACGATCAGCACGTGCTCCAACGCATCCACCTGTTCCCCCGGGACATGAGGGGCCCCGGGCCCGGCTCGCGCCTGGTCCTCAAGGACGCCGCCACCAGACGCGCGCATCCGCTCGGGACCTGGCCCGGCAGCGACGCGGCCTACGAGCCCAGCACCCAAGTCCTCGCGCTCGTCGGTGACAAGACGGCGGTGCGGCTGCGCATCGATCTCGACACGCCCGGGGCGACGCCGCTGCCCCCGCTCGTGACGCGCCCGCTGTCGCGCGCCGTGCTGTTCGATCCGGCCGCCGCGAAGGGGCTCTGCGCGATCACCATCGGGCCCGAGGTCGACGACCGGCCCGGCAAGGGCAGCGGGATGCGGATCGAGTGGTTCGTCGAGGAGCCGCCCGGCACCCAGCAGATCAGGCCAGTGCAGAGCAAGCTGTTCTCGGCGGGGTGGCCCATCACCGCCGATCGAGCCGGGCGCCTGTACGTCCACGAGGGCACAGCGATCGCCATCTACGAGCGGGGCACGCGGAAGCGCGCGATCCCGATCGAGCTCAGCTGGCGCGGCGGCACGAGCTTCAACGACGTCGGCGTCGATCCCGCCGGCACCGTGCTCACGCTGATCGACCCCGCGAACGTGATCGCGATCGACGTCGCGACCGGAGCCGTCCGCTGGCGCGCGCCCGCGTGGCGCCCGCAGCGGACCCGCTTTTCGAGCGACGGCAAGATCGTCGCGGCCCTCCTCGAGGGCGGCCTGCTCGCGCTCGACGTCGCGACCGGCAAGCCAATCGCGACCGCCTGCGGCTGGGGGTTCACGCTGACGCGCGATCGGCCGCGCACCAACATGCTCGGCACCCCCGTCCTCTGCGCCGGGGAATGATCAGCACGCCTGGGGGCGGCCCCACAGGTAGCCCTGGCCGAGCTGGATCCCCAGGGCCCGCGTCGCCTCGAGCTGCGCCTCGGTCTCGATGCCCTCCGCGACCGCGACCGCGCCGAGATGCTCGACGCAGCGCATGAGGTTCTTGACCGAGCGCTCGGCCCGCGCCGGGCCGGCCGCGGTGGCGGCCGCGACGAGATCGCCGTCGAGCTTGACCACCTCGGGCTCGAGCATGAGCAGGAGCTCGAGCGACGTCTGGCCGACGCCGACGTCGTCGAGCGCGATCGTCAGGCCGCGCTCGCGCAAGGGCGCGAGCCGGCGGCCGAGATCCGCCGGATCGGACACCGCCTGCTTCTCGATCAGCTCCAGGCAGATCCGCGGCAGGAGCGGCCCGAACAGCTCGATCAGATCCGCGGTCGAGACCTCGAGCAAGGTCCCCGGGAAGATGTTCACGTGCAGCCGGCAGCCGTCGAGCCGCGCCCCGGCCTCGACGCAGGCGCGCACGCACGCGAGGTCCGCGGCCGTGAGCAGGTCGGCCTCGAGCGCGGCGCGGAAGAAGTCGTCGGGCCCCGAGACCCCGGGCACGTCGAGCCGGACCAGGAACTCGCGCGCGACGATCGCGCCGTCGGACAGCTGCACGATCGGCTGGTTCGCGACGCGGATCTGCCCCGGCGCGGCGAGCCAGCCGGCGAGCTTGTCGCGGTCGAGCTCGGGCGCCGCAAGCGACTCCTCGGCGAACACCACCTGGTTCTTGCCCGCCCGCTTGCTCGTGCGCAGGCGCAGCTGGGTCGCGGCCAGGACCTCGGACAGAAACTTCGTCCCGACGCCGAGCTCGGCGACCCCGATGCTGACGGTGACGCTCCGGCGCGACTCGAGCTTGCGCGGGTAGCGGACCGCGCGGCGGATCCGCTCGGCGACGCGCAGCGCGTCCCAGAGCCCGATGTCGACCAGGAGCACCAGGAACTCGTCACCGCCGACGCGACCGACCAGATCGACGTTGCGCAGCGAGCCCGCGATCGCCTGCGCCACTCCGACCAGGACCAGGTCCCCCGTCGAGTGGCCGTCGCGCTCGTTGATCGCCTTGAAGTCATCGCAGTCGATCAGCATCGCGACCAGCCGGTCGGGCCGATGCTCGTAGCGGCGCGCGAGATCGCCGAGCGCCACCTCCAGCCCGCGCCGGTTGAGCACGCCGGTCAAGGCATCGGTGTTGGCGAGCCGCGTCAGCTGGGCGTTGGCATCGGCGAGCCGCTGCACCAGCTCGTGCTGCTCGAGCTGGGCGCGGTGGCGCTCGATCGCGTGGCGCAGCGTGCGCACCAGCGCGTCGTCATCGAACGAGCCCTTGACCAGGAAGTCCTGCGCGCCCGCCTTGATCACCGCGGTCGCGACGTCGGGGTCATCCTGGCCGGTGAATACGACCAGCGGAGTCGAAGGTGCGACCTCGCGCAGACGCGCGACGCCAGTGGTGCCATGGCTGTCGGGCAAGCCGAGATCGAGCAGGACAATGTCGGGCGGCGCCGTCGCGATGACGTTGATCGCCTCCTGCAGCCGCTTGGCGCGATCGATCTCGAACCGCACCGATGCGATACCGATCAGGTAGTCCGCCACCAGGTCGGCGTCGCCGTCGTTGTCGTCGACGACCAGCACGCGTACGCGCGCGGGATTCGCGAGCAGCTGCACGCCGCTCGCGCGCGGCCCGACGGGCTGACGGTGCAGCAACACGTCGGCGAGCGCCTTTTCCAGCGCGTCACCCACGTAACCGACCTCGAAGCAAACCTGAGTCGTTCACGTGCTCGCCCTCCGGTCGAGGGCCACCCTATCATGGGCCCGACCGGCTTGATCCGGTCAATCGACTCCCCACCAACTACCCACATGGGAGCACGAGCCGCACGACGCCAGCGCGGTTGACGGCTGGACCGACGTGGGCGCATCGTGATCACACCATCCCCCGGGCCGACCCGGCGAGCCAGCGCCCGGGACGCGAAAGAAGACGACATGGGTGAGCCCCCGTACCGCGATCGATTCGCGCTCCACTACGACTGGACGCTCCACCGCCGCCAGGTGATCGACGAGGAGCTCATCATCCACTGCCACCACTACAACGCGAAGGTCCAGCACACCATCGAGGGCGCCGCGAAGATCGACGGCAAGCACATCATGGTGTCGTCGGCGCAGGCCGCGTTCGTGCCGTTCCTCGCGCGCGCGGTGCGGCCGACCGAGACCCCGCGCGAGAAGTACGGCGTCGCCGCCGCGCTCTACGCGTACCTCGGGTTCGGGACGATCGATCTGACGCAGATCGAGCACGGCGAGGTCACCGCGACCGCCTCGCACTTCGTGGAGGGCTGGCGCGCCGGGTTCCCGCAGCGCTCGACGCCGGTGTGCACGTTCACCGAGGGCTACGTCCAGGCCGCCGCGCGCGTCGCCGCCGGCCGCGCCGTGCGCGTGCGCGAGACCCGCTGCATGATGCAGGGCCACCCAAGCTGCAAGTTCGAGGTCGTCCCGGGGCCGCTCGACGACGCGCTGTTCGTCACGCGCCGGCCGTTCGAGGTGCCGGTGGGCCCCAACCCCGAGTACGCGCGCTCGCCCAACATCGACGAGCAGAAGATCTACAACGCCCTGATCGAGATGCCCATCCACGGGGACGCGCAGGGCGTGATCCCGATGTTCAACGTCTACCTCGCGAACATGCCGGCGCTGTTCTACAACCTGATCAGCATCCGGTTCGTCGAGGAGATGAAGAAGCTCGGGCTCGGCGACACCGCGCGCCAGCTGCTCAAGTACGACGCTGAGACCTGCGGCCTGAACACGTTCCGCGGCATCCTGAACTCGGCCGAGTGGGACGGGCTGATCGAGCCGATGATGCGCCAGGAGGACGACAAGCTGTTCGGCATCATCGCGGTGAGCAACGCGCTCGGCTGGGGCAACTGGCACGTCCTGTCCCACGAGCCCGGGGTCACGCTGGCGATGGGGGCGCGCAACGGCTACGAGGCGCTCGGCTACCGCGAGCTGCGCGCGGTGACCCGCGAGCCGGTGTGCCTGATGCTGACCGGCGTGTCGGCCGGGATCATGGGCCTCATCTACGGCGAGGGGTCGGTGCCCGAGCGGATCGGCCAGTTCACCTCCACCGAGTCGAGCTGCATCGGCTGCGATCACCCGAGCTGCCGGTTCGACGTCCGGGCGACCTCGTGACGCGGCCGCTCCGCTGCTCCGAGGAGGTGGCGCCGTGATCGGGACGGCGAGGCTCGATCACGAGCTGCGGATCCAGCAGCCGGACGCGGTGTTCTGCTCGCTCCTCGACGCCACCGCGTCCGAGCTCGCGGAGCGCAGCATGGTCGGGCTCCTGAACCCCGCCGACCGGGTCGCGGTCGAGTCGCTGAGCCGGCGGATCATGGCGGCCACGCCGGGGACGGTGATCGAGGAGTGCGTCGGCATCGACTGGCGCACGACGCGGCGCTACGTCCGGCTCCGGCTCGAGCACGTCGCAGACGGCTGGACGGTGGCGATCGAGGACGCGCTCGCGAAAGGCAGCGCGCTGGCGAGCCTCGTGCTCGCGAACCAGCGCTGGAAGAGCATCATGCGCGACGCGAGCTCGGACTGCATGGTGTTCCTCGACGAAACCCGCGCGATCATCGAGCACAACACCCGGTTCTTCGAGCTCATGACGTTCCGCTCGCCGCACGGGGTGCAGCTCAACGAGGCGGCGCTCCGCGGCCGCGACCTGTTCCGGCTGTGGAACGATCCGTCGTTCGACGTGCTCGAGCGCGCGCTCGACCGGCCGCGGCCGCGCGACCGCAAGTTCGAGGGCATGATCGAGTTCCGCGATCGCCAGCTGATGGTCCGGCTCATCCCGACCCTGGTCCCCGTCGCGGGCTTCGTGGGGTGCGCGATCGTGATCCACGACTCCACCGACGACAACCTGGTGCGGATGGCGCGCCAGCTCGCGGCCTCCAACGCCGAGCTCGAGCAGTTCGCGTACATCGCGTCGCACGACCTGCAGGAGCCGCTGCGCATGGTGGCGAGCTACACCGAGCTCCTGCGCAAGCGCTACCACGGCCAGCTCGACGAGCGCGCCGACAAGTACATCAACTACGCCGTCGAGGGCGCGCGCCGGATGCAGCGGCTGATCAACGATCTGCTCGAGTACTCGCGCGTCGGACAGAAGAAGATGCCGTACGAGCCGGTCGATGCCGCGCGCGCGGTCGAGCTGGCGCGGCTGAACCTCAAGCTCTTGATCGCGGAGAAGCACGCCGAGATCCGGGTCGGCGAGCTGCCGATCGTGCTCAGCAACCTCGGCCAGCTGACCCAGCTGTTCCAGAACCTGATCGGCAACGCGATCAAGTTCACCGAGGGCCGCACCCCGACCATCGAGATCACGGCGAGCCGCGACAGCGGGGCCTGGCGGTTCTGCGTCGCGGACAACGGCATCGGCATCGAGGAGCAGTACCTCGAGCGCGTGTTCGGCTTGTTCCAGCGCCTGCACGACCGCGACCGCTACGAGGGCAGCGGCATGGGCCTAGCGATCAGCAAGCGCATCGTCGAGCGCCACGGCGGCCGGATGTGGATCACGTCCACGCCCGGCACCGGCTCCCAGTTCTTCTTCACCTTGCTCACGGTGCGCCACTCCACCAACGCGCCCATCGACGAAGGAGCCTGATGATGAACTCGTTCGAAATCCTGCTCGTCGAGGACAACCCGGCGGACGCCGATCTGACCCGCGAGGCCCTGTCGGATGGCCGGCTCCTGCACCAGCTGCACCACGTGACCGATGGCGTCCAGGCCCTGCAGTTCTTGCGGCGCGAGGGCAAGTACGCGGACGTGCCCAAGCCCGACCTCGTGCTGCTCGATCTCAACCTGCCCAGGATGGATGGCCGCCAGGTGCTGGAGACGATCAAGGGCGATCCCGTGCTGCGGCGGATCCCGGTCATCGTCCTGACCTCGTCGGAGGCCGAGTCCGACATCGCCCGGAGCTACGACCTGCACGCCAACTGCTACATGTGCAAGCCGGTCGATCTGAGCCAGTTCCTCGAGACCGTGCGGCAGATCGAGGAGTTCTGGCTGACCGTCGTGCGGCTGCCGCCCGGCCGCGCCTAGCTCCGGATCTCTCGTCGCAGCAGCTTTGATCGGTGGAGATGTCGCGCATGGATCGTCCCCCCGCAGCTCCGCCCACGCCGCCCACGCCGCCCACGCCGCTCCGGCCGGCCACGCCGGCGGGAGGCGACGCGCCGCGCACCGCGCTGCGGCCCGGGCTCGTCCTGAGCGAGCGGATCGCGTTCCCGCCGGAGCTGCCGATCACCGAGCGGATCGTCGACATCGCCAACGCGATCGACGCGCACCGGGTCGTGATCGTCGCGGGCGAGACCGGCTCGGGGAAGACCACGCAGCTGCCGAAGATCTGCCTCGCGATGGGGCGAGGGGGCGGGCGCGGCGTGGCCGGCCAGATCGGCTGCACGCAGCCGCGCCGGATCGCGGCCACGAGCGTCGCGGCGCGCGTGGCGCAGGAGCTCGAGACCGAGCTCGGCGACGTCGTCGGCTACAAGATCCGGTTCGGCGACCGGGTCAAGCGCACGTCGCAGGTGAAGTTCATGACCGATGGGATCTTGCTCGCCGAGATCCAGAGCGACCCGCGGCTCTCGCGCTACGACACGATCATCGTCGACGAGGCGCACGAGCGGAGCCTCAACATCGACTTCCTGCTCGGCTTCCTGAGAGAGCTCGTGCCCCGGCGGCCCGAGCTGCGCGTCATCATCAGCTCCGCGACGCTCGAGACCGAGCGGTTCGCCGCGTTCTTCGGCGGCGCGCCGATCGTCGAGGTCTCCGGGCGCACGTACCCCGTCGACGTGCTGTACCGCCCACCGGGCGACGACGAGGCGGATCTCGCCGACCTCGTGGCCAGCACCGTGAACGAGATCGCCGAGATGGATCCGCGCGGCGACATGCTCGTGTTCTTGCCCGGCGAGCGCGAGATCCGCGAGGCCGCGTCCGAGATCGAGCGCCGCGCGCTGCCGCACACGATGGTCTTGCCGCTGTACGCGCGGCTGTCGGCCGCCGATCAGCAGCGGGTGTTCCAGCGCACCGCGCAGCGCCGGGTCGTGCTGGCGACCAACGTCGCCGAGACCTCGCTCACGATCCCCGGCATCGTGTACGTCGTCGACACCGGGCTCGCGCGCGTGAACCGCTACAGCGTGCGCACCGGCGTGTCGCAGCTCCTGATCGAGCCCGTCTCGAAGGCCAGCGCCAACCAGCGCAAGGGGCGCTGCGGGCGGACCGCGAGCGGCGTGTGCTTCCGGCTCTACGAGGAGCAGGACTTCGAGTCGCGGCCGCCCCACACCGATCCCGAGATCAAGCGCGTCAGCCTCGCCGGCGTCATCCTGCGGATGAAGGCGCTGCGGCTCGGCGACATCGAGCGGTTCCCGTTCCTCGATCCGCCCGAGCCGCGCGCGATCACGGAGGGCTACCGGGTGCTCGAGGAGCTCGGCGCGCTCGATGACGACGGGCAGCTGACGCCCGTCGGCGAGCAGCTCGGCCAGCTCCCGCTCGATCCGCGGCTCGGCCGGATGATCCTCGGCGGCCGCGACGAGGGCGCGCTGCGCGAGGTCGTGATCATCGCGGCCGCGCTCGGGCTGCAGGATCCGCGCGAGCGGCCGCTGGCGGCGCAGCAGAAGGCCGACGAGTCGCACCGCAAGTTCCGCGAGGAGGGCAGCGACTTCGCGGGCTACCTCAAGCTGTGGAGCTTCTGGCAGGACGCCCGCGCGGCGAGCTCGCGCCGCCAGCTGCAGAAGCTCTGCCGCGAGCACTTCCTCTCGTACAACCGGATGCGCGAGTGGGAGGACATCCACGACCAGCTCGTCCGCGTCATGCGCGAGTGGGACTTCGCGCCCAACACGCAGCCCGGCACCGCCGAGCAGATCCACTGCGCGCTGCTCCCCGGCCTGCTCAGCAAGCTCGGGATGTGGAGCCCCGAGGCCCGGATCTATTTCGGCGCCCGCCAGACGCGGTTCATGATCCACCCGGGATCGGGGCTCGCCAAGAAGCCGCCTGCGTGGGTGATGGCCGCCGAGCTGGTCGAGACCTCGCAGCTGTTCGCGCGCTGCGTCGCCAAGATCGATCCCGCATGGATCGAGCGCGCCGCGGGGCCCTTGTGCCGGAGAAGCCACGGCGATCCGCACTGGGAGCAGAAGCAGGCCCAGGTGATGGCGAAGGAGCAGGTGACGCTCTACGGCCTGCCGATCGTGCGGGATCGCAAGGTGGCGTACGCGCGCTTCGATCCCGCGCTGTGCCGCACGATGTTCATCACGCACGCGCTCGTCCGGCACGAATACACGACCAAGGCGCCGTTCATGGCGCACAACCGCCAGCTGCTCGACGAGGTGCAGCGGCTGCGCGACAAGGCGCGGCGCAGCGACATGCTCGTCGACGAGTACGAGCTCGGCGAGTTCTTCGACAAGCGGCTCCCTGCCGGCGTGATCAGCGGCAAGACGTTCGAGGACTGGCGCCGGACCGCGGAGGCCGACGATCCTCGGATCCTCTTCCTCTCGCTCGCGGACATCCTGCTCGGCGAGGCGCACGAGCTGACGCCCGAGCGCTACCCCGATCAGATCGTCGTCGGCGGCACCGCGCTCTCGCTCGCGTACAAGTTCGATCCGAGCGAGGACGACGACGGCGCCACCGCCATCGTGCCGCTCGCGGTGCTGCCGCAGCTCGATCCCGAGGTCCTGGCGTGGACGATCCCCGGCTGGCACGCGACCAAGCTGCTCGCGCTGCTCGAGTCGCTGCCCAAGGCGACCCGCAAGCTCCTGGCCCCGCTCGACGTGCTCGCGGCCGAGCTCGCCGCCGTGCTGTGCCCGTTCGAGGGGCCGCTGCTCGCGACGCTCGAGCGCGCGATCCGCGACCGCACCGGCGAGCGGGTGCCGCGCGACGCGTGGGATCTGCGCGCCGTGCCCGCGTACCTCGGGTTCTACTTCCGGGTCGTCGACGAGCGCGACAAGGTGCTCGGCCACGGCCGCGATCTCGCCGAGCTACAGCGCACGCTCGGCGCGCGCGCGAAGCAGGTCTGGGCCACGGTGCCGCGCGAGCGCTACGAGCGCGCCGGGCTCGTGGCGTGGGATCTCGACGAGCTCCCCGAGAAGGTCACGCTCGACGTCGGCGGGCGGCGGCTCGCCGCCTACCCCGCGCTGGTCGATGCCGAGACCAGCGTCTCCGTCCGCCTGCTCGAGTCAGCCGCCGCCGCGGCCGCGGCGACGCGCGATGGGCTCCGCAAGCTGTTCCTGCTCCAGCTGCGCACGACGCTCGGCAAGCTCGAGGCGCAGCTGCCCGGCTCGCTCGACAAGGGCCCGCTCGCGGCCGCCGGTGCGGAGCTCTTGCCGCGGCGCCAGCTCGTGCTGCGCGCGCTCGACGATGCGTTCCGGCTGACCGATGCCGGCGCCGTCCCGCGCACCCGGGCCGCGTTCGCCGCGCGGCTCGCCGAGGGCCGGGACGCGCTCTCGGCCGCGCTCGCCGAGCTCGGGCTCATCGCCGCCGAGCTCCACGCCGAGCTCGAGCGCGTGCGCGCCGCGATGAAGCCCTTGGCCGGCAAGCCCGGCGTCCCGCGCGCCGTCTACGACGACGTCTCGGGCCAGCTCGCGCACCTCGCGCCGCCCGAGCTCCTGCGCGCGACGCCGCTTGTGCGGCTCGGCCACATCGCGCGCTACCTCCGGGCGATCGTGGTCCGGCTGCAGCGGCAGGCCAACGATCCGCAGAAGGATCAGCAGAAGGCGGCGCAGGTCGTGCCGCTCTGGCAGCGCTACCTGGCGCGCCGCGAGGAGCTGCGCGCCAAGGGCCGCTCGCTCGCCGACCTCGACGACTTCGGCTGGCTCCTCGAGGAGCTCCGCGTCCAGACGTTCGCGCCCGAGCTCAAGACCGCGGTGCCGGTCTCGCCGCAGCGCCTGCAGGACGCGTGGGCGATCGTCTCGCGCTGAGCCCGCGCTGTACGCGCAGCGGGCTCACTACGCGAGCTCCTGCTCGTGTGCCCGTGCTCAGGGGGATGGGGGCCGCGCCTCGCCGCGCTGGACGAGCTCCGCGATCTTCATCGCGAGCCGCGGCCAGAGCGCCGACGGCAGATCGTGGCCCATCCCGTCGATCACGAGGAGCTCCGCGCCAGGGATCGCCGCTGACGTCGCGCGGCCGCCGCTGACGTCGACCAGCGGGTCGTTCGCGCCGTGGATCACGAGGGTTGGCACGTCGAGCGAGCGCAGCCGCGCGGTCCGGTCGCCGGACGCGAGCACGGCGATGGCCTGGCGCATGATGCCGAGCGGATCGTACGCGCGGTCGTACGAGCGGCCGGCGCGGTCGGCGACGGCCTCGAGATCGAGGTCGAAGCCGGGCGAGCCGACGACGCGGAAGACGTCCAGGCTCCGCTGCACGACCTCCTCGCGGCTCTTCATCGGAGGACCGGCCAGAGCGCGCATCGCCTCGGCGTGCGGCTGACCGACGGACAGATCGCCGGTGGTCCACATCATCGACGTCAGCGAGCGGACGCGGTGCGGGTGCTCGATCGCGATCGTCTGCGCGATCCCGCCGCCCATCGACGCGCCTACGAGGTGCGCGCTGCCCACGCCGAGCGCGTCGAGCAGCCCGACGGCGTCGGCGGCCATGTCGGACAGCTTGTACGACGCCGACGAGTGATCGCCCGCGAGCGCCGCGGCCATGTCCGGCGGCGGCGCGCCGGTCATGTGCGTCGACTCGCCGACGTCGCGGTTGTCGAACCGGATGAGGTGCAGGCCGCGCCGCACGAGCTCGTCGCAGAAGCCGTCCGGCCACGCGATCAGCTGCGCGTTCAGGCCCATGATCAACAGCACGGGTGGCCCGTGCGGGTCGCCGAGGCGCTCGTACGCGATGTCGATGTGCGCGGGACCGACGTTCGTGGCTCTCTCGATCGTCATGGGCCGCGCACCCTACGAGCTTTTCCGCGAAAGTGCTGCCTTGTGAATTCTCGGCGTTTTGACGAGAATCATCGTGGAAAGAGGCGCTCGATCGGCCCGCCGCAGCGGGTGGTACTGTTCGCCGATGACCTCGATCGATCTCGATCGCTACTTCGCGCGGATCGGGCTCGCTCCGCGGCGCGACGCCACCCAGGCCACGCTCGACGCGATCATCGCCGCCCACGCCACGGCGATCCCGTTCGAGAACCTCGACGTCCTGCTCGATCGGCGGATCGAACTCGAGCTCGCCGCGATCGAGCAGAAGCTGATCGTCGAGCGGCGCGGCGGGTACTGCTTCGAGCAGAACACGCTGCTTCTGCACGTGCTCGAACAGCTGGGCTTCGCGGTCCGCCCGTACAGCGCGCGAGTGCGATTTGGCCGCCAGCGGGACTTCCTACCGGCGCGTACGCACCTGTTCTGCGCGGTCGAGCTCGACGGTCGCCAGCTCCTCGCCGACGTCGGCGTCGGGTCGATGACACCGACGTGCGCGCTGAGCCTCGACTCCAGCGAGCTCCAGGAGACGCCGCACGAGCCCCGTCGGATCGTCTTCGAGGACGGGCGCTGGTTCCATCAGGCCCGCCTGCGCGACGAGTGGGCGGACGTCTACGAGTTCACCCGCGAGGAGATGCCGCCGATCGATCGGATCGTCGCCAACTGGTACACGAGCGCGCACCCGGAGTCGCACTTCCGCAACCGGCTGATCGCCGCGCGGGCGCGGCCCGACGGCGGCCGCGTGTCCGTGCTCAACCGCGAGCTCACGCTGCGCTCGCGTGACGGCATCGCCCACACGACCATGATCGAGAGCCCCGACGCGCTGCTCGCCGTCCTCGAAGAGCACTTCGGGCTCGCCTTCCCGGCGGGGACCCGCTTCGGCTGCGCCGCCCTCGACTGGCCCTGACGCGGCCCGCGGCGCTAGGGCGCGTGAGCGGCGGTCAGCTCCTCGAACAGCTGCAGGTACGCCTCGGCCGACGAGATCCGGCTGACGGGGAGCTTCGCGAGCCCACGCCGGACGATCTCCTCCAGCGCATCGGGCACCTCGAGGTCGGGCGCTGTCTCGCGGAGCTTTGGCGCGCGCGCGAAGACGTGGGCCTTCATCGTCGCGGGCGCGCTGCTGCGAACGAAGGGGGGCTCGCCGGTCAGCATCTCGAACAGCACGACCGTCATCGAGTACAGATCCGAGGCGGGCGTGACCTCTCCGGCCACGGCCTGCTCCGGCGCCATGTACAGGGGCGCGCCGATCGCCACGCCGCGCTGCGTGATCTTCATGTTGGCGGGCTCGTTCGTGTAGAGCTTCGCGGCCCCGAAGTCGAGGAGCTTCACCCGCGGCCCCTCGCCTCGGAGCAGGAAGATGTTCTCGGGCTTGATATCGCGATGGACGACGCTGTGCTCGTGGGCGTGGCGCAGCCCGAGCAGCAGCTCGCCCAGGAGCGATGCCGCGACGCGCCAGGGGATCCGCTTCTCGCGCGCGATCCGGGCCTCGAGCGTCTCGCCATCGAGCGACTCCATGACCAGGAAGTAGCGGCCGTCTTCGAGCACGCCGGTGTCGGTGACCGTCACGATGTTTGGGTGCCGGAGCCGCCGCGCCATGGCCGCCTCGCGCTGGAACCGCAGCACGGACTCCCGATCCCTGCAGTGGCTCGCGTAGAGCACCTTGACGGCGACGGGGTGCGCCGCCTCCAGGTGCTCCGCGCGGTAGACGCGCGCCATCCCGCCACCGCCGATGATCCCGCCGATCCGGTACCGATCGGCGACCACGCACCCATTCTCTAGCGCGTCTTCTGGGCTGGGAGGCTCGGACACCGGGGCCTCGCAGCCTAACGCGTCTGCGGGCCCGCGGGCTGTCGATCTCTCCGTGCGATCGCCCCCCGTGCGGAGCTCGCCAGAGAGGTCGGCGCCCCGGATCTCGAACTCGTTCGAGACGGTGCGGCCACGCCCGACGACGCGCGGCGAGAGCTAGCGGTGGCCGAGGATGAATGCCGTCGGATCGAGGTAGCCGGCGGTGTCCTTGCTGTAGCCGCCGCCGAGCTCCATCCCGCGCCGCGCGCGCAGCTCGAGGTGCAGGTGCGCCCGGTACTGGCCGCCTGCGGTGCCGATCGTGCCGATCCGCTGGCCGCGATCGATGCGCTGGCCGGGTTGGACCTCGAGCGTATCGAGGTGCGCGTACAGCGACTCGACCTCGCGCCCCGGCACGTCGCCGCAGGCATGCACCACGCGCACGACGTTGCCCCAGCCGCCGCCGTGGTCACTCGCCACGCTGACAACGCCGGCCGCGATCGCGTGCACCGGGTCGCCGAGGTCGGTGTCGCCGCCGCCGTTGCCGTTCCAGTCGTTGCCGAGGTGGTCGTTCTTCCCGAACGGCTGCGCGTCGTAGTACCCGCTCGCGTCGGGCGGTCCGACCGGGAAGTCGAACCCGCCACACGCCGCGATGGCCGCTGGCGGGAGCTCCGGGCCGGCGCTCTGGCGTGTCGCGGCGGTCACGGCGGCAGCGGCAGCGGCGGCGGCGACGGTGGCGCCGACGAGCGGGATCCAGACCCAGCGCATGACCATGCCCATGACAACACCGGGGCGGCGGCGGTCCTTGGATGAAACCTCACCTCACGGCGGACGGCGGCGCCGCACCGCCGCACCGGGCGCGGTCACGGCTTCTTCGCGAGCAGCGCGAGCAGCCCGTCGGAGATCGTGCCGCGCCACATGCCGTAGTCGTGGCCGCCGCTGAACTCGACATAGGTCACGGCATAGCCCTTCGCGACGAGCACGTCGCGCATGTGGCGGTTCTTGTCGAGCAGGATGGCTTCGAAGCGGCCGGCATCGAGGTAGAACCGGATCGGACGCTTCGGCGCAGCGGCGTATTCCCGGATCAGCCAGCCGCCCTCGACCGAGGGCGACAGGTCGGCGCCGATCGAGCCGAGCACCCACTGGTACGAGCCGGACTGCGACAGCACGTTGCCGATCACGTCGGAGTGGTGCAGCGCGACGTACGACGAGCACAGCCCGCCGAAGCTCGAGCCGGTCACGATCGTCTCGCCCGGCGTGAGCCCGACGCGATAGTCGGCGCGCAGCCGCGGCACCAGCTCCTTCGCGACGAACGCCGCGAACGGCGCCGAGCCGGGCAGGTCGCGCTCGCGCGTGCCCTGGTTGGCGACCAGCGCGGCGACGATGGGCGGGATCTGCTTCGCGGCGATCATGTTGTCGAGGATCGTCGGCACGGGGATCAGCGTGCCCGGATCGAGGCCGTAGGCCTCGCCGTCGAACGCGATCAGGAGCGGATAGCGCCGCTTGGGGTCGTAGCCTGGCGGCGTGTAGATGCCGACGCGCCGGGGCTCCTTGAGCTGCGCGCTCTCGAGCTTGATCTCGGCGAGCTTGCCCTTCGGCACCTCGGGCTTCGCGACGATCCACGGCTGCGGCGGGGCCCCCGGCAGCTCGACGCGCGACTGGCCGAACGGGCCGAGCGGGTTGTTCGGATCGGGCTGCCTGCCGTTCCAGCGCGCGTCGGGCCCGCGCTCCTTGCGGTACGGCAGCCGGTACGGCGGCGGCTCGTCGGCGACGATGAACGAGTAATCGAAGCGCGAGTCGGCCGGCATGCGCGCGGTCAGGTACCAGATGTCCGAGCCGGCGAGCCGGATGAGCGGCTTCTCGCTGAAGTCGGGGCCGCCGAGCATCCCGACGTATGGCGCGGTCGCGCGCAGCACGAACGTGACCAGCACGTCGCGCGGATCGCCCGGATACGGCTCGACGATCGGCCCCTTGCCCTTCCGCTCGCTCCAGAGCTTCTCGAGCGCGGCCTGATCTTTCGCGCGGACCGCGCGCCACATCTCGAGGAGCCGCGGGCTCGCGATGCGCGCTCTGGCCTTGCGCTCGGCGTACGCGTCGGCGTCCAGGACCTCGTCGAGGCGCGCTTCGTACCGGCCTTCGGTAGGCAGCGGCAGGGTCACCGTGGGCCCCGCGCCGGCCGGCGGCGGCTGGACGAAGGGCCGGACTTCGAGGTCGTATGCGCCCGCGGCGGTGGCCTCGATGACGAACGGCTCGGGCCCCTTGTCGCCGTTCGGGCTGTCGAGCGCGGCGAGCTTGCGCCCGGCCGGATCGAACAGGATCAGCTCGACGTCGATGCCGTTCTGCATGACGACACCGATCGCCGCGTGCCCGGCCGCGAGCTCGATCCGGTAGCGATGCGCCTCGCCGGCCCGGATCGCGCGCTCGACGGGCCGCCCGGGCTCGAGCCGGTCCGCGGCTGCCGGCGGTGGCGGTGGCGTCGGCGCTGGCGCTGGCGCTGGCGCTGCCCCGCCCGGAGCCGGCGCCGCGGCTGCCGGCGCGGACGGCGACACGGCCGGCCCCACTGCCGCCGGAGGCGGCCGCGACGGCGACGAGCACGACGACGACCAGGACCACGACCACACGGCGACCACCAGCGCGAGCCTACGCATCCGCGGAGCATCGGCCAGCCGCGCCGCGCACCGCAAGTAGCGGCGCGCCGGCCGGGGCTCGCCATTGTGGCGCGCCCGCCGACGATGCGACAGTGCCAGCCTCTCGCGCGAGAGCATCGGAGGCCGGCTTGGAATCGAAATCGCTGGAGCTCTGGTTCGAGTTCGGCAGCACGTACTCGCATATTGCGGCCCAGCTCATCGAGGCCGCCGCGGCACAGCGCGGGGTCGAGGTGCGCTGGATCCCCTTTTTGCTCGGACCGATCTTTCGCAGTCAGGGCTGGAACGACTCACCGTTCAACATCTATCCCGCCAAGGGCGCCTATATGTGGCGCGACATGGAGCGCGAGTGCGCCCGCCACGGGATCCCGTTCCGGCGGCCGTCGCAGTTTCCGCGCAATGGCCTGACCGCCGCGCGGATCGTCGCTGCCGCGGCGCGCGAGGCCTGGGTGCCCGCGTTCGTGCGCGGGGTCTACCTCGCCAACTTCACCGACGATCGCGACATCGCCAGCACGGCGGTGCTCGGCGAGCTGCTCGAGGCGGCAGGCTGCCCCGCACCGGCGGCGGCCCTGGAGCGCGCCGGGGCTCCGGAGGCCAAGCAGCGGCTGCGCGATCACACCGATTCCGCCATCGCGCGCGGGATCTTCGGCGCGCCGACGTTCTGCGTCGGCGACGAGCTGTTCTGGGGCAGCGACCGCATGGAGCAGGCACTGGCGCTCGCCGCCGAAAGCGCGCGCGACGGCGCGTGAGGCTCCACCTGGCGCGGGCGAGCTCACTGGATCAGAGACGTCAGGTGCACGCCACGCCGAGGAGCTTACGCTGGCCGACGCTGCCCTCGATCTTGATCGAGTAGACGCCGTCCTTGCCCCGGGGCGCGCCGCTGATCGCCATGACCGCGGCGGTCTTGGGATCGCGCTGCTCCAGTGCCGAATTGGGCTTGAACCGCAGGCACCCGTCGACCGTCGAGCTCGGGAGATCGGCCGCGAGGCCGATGTCGAGCCGCAGATCCAGCATCAGCTCTTTCGACTCGAGCTGCCAGCGCGTCACCTTCAGGTGGCCCTGTTGGATCTCGGCGCGGAGGTCAACCTTGTCGAGCGCGATGTGGCCGAAGGGAATGCCGTCACCTCCTGGCCTCCCCGGAGGCTGGAGTCTGGCAGCGTCGTCACCGAGCGTGCAGCCGGTGGGACAGCGGAAGGCGACCGAGCCCGACGCCCTCCGGTAGTCGTGCTTGCCGTCCGCGCCCGGGACCGTAAGATCGACGGCGACCTCGGCGAGCCCGCTCATCGGCAGGCCGGCGAGCACCGAGGCCATCGGCATCTCGTTCAGCGGCACCTCGCGACGATTCACCTGCACGCTGATCGCGTCGTCGGTCGTCTGGACGACGTCCTCGAGCTTGAAGGCCCCCTTCTCGGCCGGCAGCGGGTCACCGGCCGGCGGCGGGTCACCGGCCGGCGGCGGGCCGCTGGCACATGCAGTGATACATAGGAATAGGAATCCGACTCCGACCACCCTGGCATTTCGCATGAGCGGCCCGAGTTCACGTGGCGGACCAAGCGCCGACCGACCGCCCCCGCTCGTCCGCCGCGTGTGAGATCGGCGAGTTGGCCGCGCCCAAGGCAGCCTCGCCGACAGCGGTGGGCCGCGTGCGATGCCACGCTGTCATCCTCACGGCCGAATCGCAAGCCGCGAATGACACGCTGTCACCGCCACCGCCGTCGTGCTCGCGGTTCGTGCTCCGATCGCCCAAGGTGGCGAAATATCAGGCTCTGGCAAGAAGTTGTCCGCGGTCAGAGGCGACGGTTAGGGTGAAAACATGCGCTGGCAAGACGTGCGGGCTGCACATCCCGATCAGTGGCTCGTGATCGAGGCACTCGAGGCGCACAGCGAGAACGATCATCGCATCCTCGATCGGATCGCCGTGATCGATGTGTGTCCGGACGGTCGAACAACGATGAAGCGGTACGGTGAGCTACGACGAATGCACCCGCAACGCGAGTTCTGCTTCGTGCACACGAGCATGGTCGAGCTCAACATCGAGGAGCGGCTCTGGCTGGGGATTCGAGGGGTCCGTGCAGCTGATCTTTCGTCATAGCCTCGCGTTCGTCACCGCGACTTTGACCTACGAAGGGACGACGATCGAAGTCCCAGACGTGCTAGTGGACACCGGTGCGGCCAGCACGGTGATCAATGCCGACTTCGCTGCGGAAGCGCACATCTTTCTCCGGTCGAGTGATCAGTTACGGAGGCTTCGAGGTGTCGGAGGCCACGAGCACGTATTCGTGCGGCGAGTCGATCGGCTCGCGATCGGCGAGCAGGGACTCGATGACTTCGACGTAGAGATCGGCGAGATGGACTATGGATTCGAAATCGGCGGCATCCTTGGAATGGACTTCCTCCGCGCCGCGAATGCCGTGATCGATCTCGGCACACTCTCCATCAGGTTCGCGTCGCCCAGCCCGTGAGACGCGATGGGTGGAGCAGCCGTCGGTGACAGGTCCCGCGGAAGGCGTGCGGACGTGCGAGGGTACGCGCGTGCGTTTGGCGACGAGCGTCACTGCGGCGGTGAGCGTGATGATCTTCGGCTGCAGCGCTCACGGATCCCACGGCGGAGCAGGAGCGCGCGGCGAGCCGGCGGCCACGGCGGAGACCGCGGCAACAGTGGAGCGGGCCGAGCTGACCGTGGAGCGCGCCGGGGATCGCGATCGCGATCCGCGCGTACGTCGGGTGTCCGGCACGCGCGAGGTCCTCGGCGAGCGAGTAGCCCGGCACCGGCAGGCGGCGCGGAGCGATCCACCGAAGGTGCGCGTGCCGGCGGGCCCGCTCCGCGATAGCTACGACGCAGCTCTGGCGTGCGGAGGCGATTGGGGCGCGTGTGCTGGTGGTGCGCGGCTCGCTCGATTTCTGGTCGCGACCTGAGGACCTCGCGACGCTCAGGCGCGAGCTCCGCGGGGCGGCCGCCACCGAGATCGTCGAACTCCCCGGCGCGACGCACTTCGTGCACCTCGATCGGCCAGAGCATGGGCGGCGCGAGCTAGTCGCACGGCTGATCGCGTGGCTCGCTACAACGCGTGGGCGATAGCGAGCGCGGGTGACGGCGAGCGATCGCTACTCGACGTAGTGGGACGTGATCAGCACGCCGGAGCCGCGGGTGGTGTCCACGAAGAAGGTCTGGTGATCGTAGACCCAGGGGTTCGGATGATAGGCGATGTAGCAGCCGAGGAAGCTGCGGCCGGTCGTGCGCCGCTCGAGATCGGTGAGGCCAGGGGTGGGATCGATCGACAGCTCGCTCTGGTAATTGGCACTCGCCACTGCCTCGCCGACGTTCTCCATCACCTCGGCGCCGTTGCCCAGCGAGGCGCGGGCGGTGGCGCCCGCGGGCAAGAGCGCGGCGGAGATGCCGAAGCAGGTCATGCTGGAGAAGTTCGCCGCGCCGGTGACGAGCGGCACCCAGTCGAAGTGAGTGTCCAACCGGATCTGGCCGTCGGGGTGATCGATCTGGTTCACCGCGGCCACCAGCTCCTCCCACGGGCGATGGAACGTCGCGGCGTTGCGGAGCGCCCGGAACACCGCCGGGCCCACGCCGGACGTGGCCGAGATGTCGCCTGCGGCCGCGACGGGCCGGCTTCCAACCAGGGTGTCGACCACGCCCTGGTTGATCAGGAACGACAGGACGCCGTGGAGCTCGCTCGCGCTGGCCTCGTTGACGAAGGCGACCATCGCGGCGGCCTCGGCGGTCGACACGGCGATCCGATCGTAGATGCCGCTGCAGCTGGCACCGACGAGGCCGGCGGTCCGCGCCGCGTACAGGAACTGCTGGAGCCGGAAGTCGGCGACGCCATCGACGGCGACGACGGAGGCGATCGAGTCGAACGGCGCGACGGTCCGC
The DNA here is from genome assembly GCA_035558535.1 of Kofleriaceae bacterium. Classification (GTDB taxonomy): domain Bacteria; phylum Myxococcota_A; class Polyangia; order Haliangiales; family Haliangiaceae; genus JABFXX01. The sequence goes on along the minus strand of DATMCI010000044.1, from coordinate 18,904 downwards.
GCGGCGACCACGGCCTGCGCCACGTCGCTGGGCAGGTACCCGTCGAGCGCCCCGATCGGCGCGATGTTGAGGTAGGTCAGGACGCCGGCGCACTCGGGCGCGGTGTCGCCCGGGTCGTAGTTGAACGTGAGCGGCCCGCACTCCTCTTCGAAGCCGTCATGGATCGCGGCGGCCTTGTGCGCCGTGCCCCAGTAGAAGATGGCGCCGTAGGAGTTGTCGCCCGCGCCGTACTCGATCTCGACGTAGAACTGGTTGGTCCCGGCGTCCCACAGCACGATGCGGTTGATCTCGTGCCCGTCCACTCGATCGAACGCGACCTCGACGGTGGTCACGTCGGTGTGCGCCGACTCCTGCACGGCGGCCACGATCTGCGCGCGCTCGAGCGCGGACAGCGCCGGGATCGAGGCGGGCGTGAGCGTCTCGGCGGCGAGCACCTCGTCGCCCAGCCCGCACGCACCAGACAACGGCTGGCGCGCAGCGCCGAGCGCGCCACCGGGCGCAGCGCCGGGCGCATCACCGCCGGGCTCGCCAGCACAACTGGCAGCCGCGGTAAGCAAGCTCGTCACGATCACGGCGAGCACGAGATGCAGACGCATGAGGATCCTCCTGGTTGGCTCATCCTACTGCTCACGACCGCGCATCACCGTCGGCGACCCCGGCAGACGCGCAGTCTAGCGTCGCCACAGATCCGGTGAGCGACGATCGAGCCGGGGAATCGCGCGCGCGCTCCGGCCGATCGCGGTCTGGCGATGGTCCGCGCTCCGCGACAGGTGATCCCGGCGGCCGGTCGTGCGAGTTTCGGGGCATGACCGAGATCTCGCAGCGCGGTAGGGGACGTCAGTTTGGAGCAAACGACATGTTGCCGTTCGTGGCGGCACCAGGAGGGGAGCAGCCGGTCACGCTCGAGGGCCTCGACATCGGGGTCGTCGTGACGGGGATGTTCGCGGAGACGACGCAGACGCTCACGTTCCGCAACCCGAACCGGCGCCCGCTCGAGGGGACCTTGACCTTCCCGTTGCCGGACGGGGCGGTGGTCTGCGGGTACGCGATCGACGTCGACGGCGCCATGGTCGATGGCGTCATCGTGCCCAAGCAGGAGGCGCGGCGGATCCTCGAGGCCGAGATCCGCAAAGGGGTCGATCCGGGGCTCGTCGAGCACGTCCAGGGCAACGTCTACCGGACGCGCATCTATCCGCTGCCGGCGGGGGGCACGCGCACGATCCGGATCGTCTACGTGAGCGAGCTCGCGATCGAGGGCAATAGCGCCGCCTATCACCTCCCGCTCGCGCACGCCGGGGATATCGAGCGCGTGGCGCTGCGCGTCGAGATCACCAAGGGCGAGGTGGTTCCGGAGATCTCGGGCGGGCTCGGCAACCTCTCGCTCGCGAGCTTCCGCGACTCGTTCGTCGCCGAGGCGAAGCTGCCGCGCGGGACGGCGTGCGACGACCTGCTCGTGCGGCTCCCGGATCTGCCGCGTCACCTGCGCTCCGTCGAGACGCACGGCGAGGACGTCTTCTTCGCCGTGTCGAGCGCGGTCACCGCGGGCGCCGCGACCACCTGGGTGCCGCGCCGCATCGCCCTCCTGTGGGACGCGTCGGGCAGCCGCACCGAGGTCGAGCGCGACCTCGCGCTCGTCTCGGAGCTGCTGGAGCTCTGGCCGCGGGTCGTCATCGACGTGCGGGTCGTGCGCGACAGCGTCGACGATGGCAGCCGGACGTTCACGGGCGCGGGCGAGCGCGACCACCTCGTGAGCTACCTCCGCGAGCTGCCGCGCGACGGTGGCACCGCGCTGGCGGCCCTGGACCTGGACGCGCTGCCACACCCGGACGTCGAGGCGTGGCTCCTGTTCAGCGATGGCCTCGGTACGCTCGGGCGCGGGCTGCCGCGGGGCAAAGCGCGGCCGGTCCACGCGATCTCGAGCGCCGCGGCGGGCGACTCCGCCTACCTGCGTCAGGTGGCGAGCCAGAGCGGCGGGACCTACGTCCAGCTGGTGCAGACGACGCCGGGCGCGGCGGCGCGGCTCATCGCAGAGTCGCGCGAGGCGCTGCGCCTGACGGGGACGAGCGGGTGCGAGGACGTCCACGTCCGGCGAGCGGCCAGCCGGCTCTGGATCGTTGGCCGGCTGACCGCGCCGCTGGGCCAGCTCCGGCTCGAGGGGAGCGGCGCGCCCGCGGATCACATCTCCATCTCGCGCGAGCAGGCGGTCCCGGGGCGGCTCATCGCGCGGGCGTGGGCGGGCCAGGAGGCGCAGGCGCTCGCCGTGCTCGAGGGAGAAGCGCCGCGCATCCTCGAGCTGGCCCGCACGTACGGCGTCGTCACGCCGGGCGCGTCGCTGCTCGTGCTCGAGACGCTCGAGCAGCACCTCGAGTACGAGATCGAGCCGGCGCCGTCGCGCCGCGAGATGGTCGCGCAGTACCGCCAGCTGCGCGAGCGGAAGCGGGCCGACAAGACGGCGATCCGATCGAGCCACCTCGAGCGTGTGGTCGCGCTGTGGCGCGAGCGGGTCCAGTGGTGGGAGACCGAGCACCGGCCGACCCCGCCGGCTCGCAAGAAGACAATCCAGATGCGGAGGCCGCCGTCCTTGGGGGGGGCGCCGCCGCCGGCATCGGCCGCCCCGATGGCCGACATGGCGCGATTCTCCGAGGGGGCCGCCGCCGCCGCGGCGGAGCTCCACGACGACGAGAGCCTGGCCGAGAGCCTGGCGCCGGGCGTGGTCGGAGCGAGCTCGCTGCGCTCGAGGGAGATGGCCGCGCCCGCGCCCGCGGCGCCGTCCGCCGCGGCGCCACCGCCGCCGCCGCGACCCGCAGCGGCGGCGCCGATGCGGGGTCCGGCCGCGGAGGCGCCCGCGATGGAGATGGAGCAGGCGAAGAAGGAAGAAGAAGGCTCCGCGCCATCTCCGGCGGGGAGCATCCAGATCAAGCCGTGGGCCGCCGACACGCCGTATCTGACGAAGATCAAGAACAGCGGCGATCCGTACGCGGCCTACCTGCGCGAGCGCGGCGAGTACGCGGCGAGCCCGGCGTTCTTCCTCGACTGCGGCGACCTCTTCATGAGCCGCGGCGAGCGGGCGCTCGGCCTGCGCGTGCTGTCGAACCTCGTCGAGCTGGGCCTCGACGATCCGCCGCTCTTGCGCATGTACGCGTGGCGGCTCCAGCAGGCGGGCGCGCTCACCGCGGCCATCACCGTCTTCGAGCGGGTCCGCCGGATGCGCGAGGACGAGCCGCAGTCGCACCGCGATCTCGCGCTGGCCCTGGCCGAGCGCTGGGAGGCGACCGGCGACGCGGGCGATGCCACGCGCGCGATGGAGCTGCTCTACGACGTCATCGAGCGGGCATGGGACCGGTTCCCGGAGATCGAGCTCATCGCGCTCATGGAGCTCAACCGGCTGATCGCCCGGGCGAGCGCGCGCGGGATCGCCGCGCCGGCCCGGATCGATCGCCGGCTCATCCAGCTCCTGGATCTCGATCTGCGGATCAGCCTGTCGTGGGACCTCGATCTCACCGACGTGGACCTCCACGTCTTCGAGCCGCTGGGCGAGCACGCGTACTACGGCCACAACCGGACCGACATGGGCGGGCTCGTCTCGCGCGACTTCCGTGAGGGCTACGGCCCCGAGGAGTACGTCCTGCGCAAGGCCATCCCGGGCACCTACCAGGTCAAGGCGCACTACTACGGCTCTGGCCAGCAGACGGTCGCGGGCGCCTGCACCGTCATCGCGCACGTGTTCCTGCACTACGGCCGCCCCGACGAGCAGAAGCAGGTCATGACCCTGCGCCTCGATCGCCCGAGCGACCAGGTGATCGTCGGCGAGGTGAAGTTCGCGCGCACGGCCCCGGCGCAAGACGACTGGAAGGCGCGGTTCCGCAAGCTCCGCCGCGGCATGACGGTCGACGAGGTGTCGCAGGTCATCGGGCAGCCGGTTCGCATCGCGGGTACGAACGAGACGGCGCTCGTCTACGAGCCGGCCCCGGGGATCGTCGTTCACGTCAAGGTCGGGCCGCGGGTGACCGCCGTGCAGCAGATCATGGACGGCGCCGTCCTCGATCTCATACCGTAGGCTCGGTGGCGGCGGCACGGCTCCTCACGTCGCTGGGTCTCGCGGCCTGCGCCGCGTCGCTCGTGCGCCCTGCGCCAGCGCAGGCGCAGGGCGCGCGCCCGGGCGCGGCCGCGGGCGCGAAGGTCCGCGGCACGGTCGTCGACGAAGCCGGGGCGCCGATCGCCGGCGCGACGGTCCTGGTCGGCGATCACGCCGTGGTCACCGGCGCCGATGGCGCGTTCGTCGTAACGGGCGGTGGCGGTGGCGGCGGCGGCAGCAAGCTGACGGTGATCGCCAGCGGCTACGAGGCGCAGACGCTGGGCGCGACGGACGGCGTCGTGGTGCGGCTCGCCCGCGCCGACGGCGAGGTCATCGAGGTGACGGGCCGCGCCCCCGAGGAGAGCAAGCCGCTCGAGTACACGATCTCGGCGAGCGACGTGCGGACGACGCCGGGCGCGATGAACGACGCCCTGCGCGCGGTGACGGTGCTGCCGGCGGCGGCGCGCATCCCGTTCTCGTTCGGCGGCCTCGTCCTGCGCGGCATGTCGCCGCGCGACTCGAGCGTGTTCATCGACGGCGTCGAGATCCCGCTCGCGTTCCACTTCGGCGGCATCACCGGCGTGTTCCCGACGCAGGTGCTCGGCGACATGAAGGTCGTCCCGAGCGGGTTCGACGTCTCGCTCGGGCGGACGCAGGGCGGCGCGATCGAGCTGGCGAGCCGCCTCCCGCGCGGCGACACGTACAGGATCGGCGGCGAGGTGAGCCTGCTCCACTCGATCGCCAGCGCCGAGGGGCCGCTCCCCGGGCGCGGCGCGTTCCTGGTGGCGCTGCGGCGGTCGTACCTCGACGTGCTCGCGCAGCCGCTCGTCAGCCGCAACGATCCGCTGCCGAGCTACACCGACGGCCAGCTCCGCGGGGTGTGGGGCGACGCCCGGCGGCGCGGCCAGCTCGCGGCGTACGTGATCGGCTCGCTCGATCGCATCGCCAACTCGGAGGACGCGGCGCGCCCGAACGATCCCGAGGCGGGCGGGTACGTCGCCGCGAACGTCGGCTTCGTCCGCGCGGGCGCGAGCTACAAGCGGCGGATCGACAAGACGCTCGTGACGGTCGCGCCGTCCGTGGGGACCAACCTCCTCAGCCTGCACACGAAGGACTATCAGGGCACGAGCATGCTCTCGGAGCTCGACATCAGCCGGCGGTGGTACGTGTTCGGCGGGCGCGGCGAGTGGCTGCGGGACGATCCGGGCGGCTTCCTCCGCGCGGGGCTCGACGTCTCGGGCGGCTACCTGGGGCGGGTCTCGGCCAAGGTGTTCCAGGACGACGCCGACGAGTTCCCCGTACCCCGCAACACGGTGCTGTGGACCGACGCCGCGATCTTCGCCGAGGCGCGCCGCCACTGGTACGGCGATCGGCTGTCGGTGCGGCCGGGGCTCCGCATCGATCGGTTCGGGCTCGGCGACGAGTGGGCGATCGATCCGCGCGTCAACGCGCACGCCGCGCTGTCGCCGATCACGCGGGTGCGCGCGTCCCTGGGGCGGTTTCATCAGCCGCCCTCCCCGGCCCACTTCGACGAGTTCACCGACAACCTCGGCGCGAAGAGCTCGTACGTCGATCAGGCCACGCTGGGCGTCGAGTGGACGCCCGAGCCGGCGCTGACGGCGTCGGTCACCGCGTTCGGGCACCGGGGCAAAAAGACCCTGGTCGACGCCATGGCGGACAACCCGCGCGACGGGCTCATCGACATCGAGCTGATCTTCCGCGAGCTCCTCGAGGATCAGCTCGGGCTCTACGGCTACCAGGGCAACGTCGGGCGCCAGCTGAGCTACGGGCTCGAGGTGGCGCTGCGCTACGACGCGGACTCCTTCCGCGCCATGGCGAACTACGCGTGGTCGCGCTCCAAGCGCAAGTACGATCCGGCGCTGGGGGGCGGCTGGGAGCCGTACGGGCTCGATCAGCCGATGCGCCTCAATCTATTGTTCGCGACCACCGCGTTGCGCTGGAACATCGGCTCGCGGCTGACGGTGGTCTCGGGCAACCCGGTGCACGTCGTGCCCGAGGGGACGCCGGTCCCGGACGACTTCGAGGAGCCGCCGACGGTGCTCGTGCGCCTGCCCACGTTCTGGCAGCTCGACGTGCGAATCGATCGCCGGTGGAAGCGGCCGTGGGGCAGCATCAGCCTGTTCTTCGACATCCAGAACATCACGAATCACCGAAATGTCGAGTTTCGCGAGAGCCGACCGGACTTCGATCCCTTCCATCCCGATGCCCCCACGGTATATCGATATGAAGACGTTCGAGGACTGCCCATCTTGCCGTATATCGGGGTCGAGTTTGTCCCGCGGTGACCGGCGGACCATCGCGGCCGCGGCGGCGGCGGCCGCAGCGATCGGGCTGGCCCTCGGCGGCTGCATGCGCATCTACCCCGATCCCGAGCTGCCCGACATCGTGGTCGAGTGGCTGCCGGAGTTCACGTGCGTGGAGGACGGCGAGCGCGTCGTGGTGTCGCTGGTGGTGGACGATCCGGCGGACGCGCCCGGTCCGGTCACGGCGCCCTGCGCGGACGCGATCGTGCGCCTCGACGACGTCGCGCGGGTCCGCCACCAGCTCGCGGCGAAGCTCGAGGACGCGATGGGCCAGGTGATCGGCAACTACGAACAAGAGATCGATCTCCGCGACGGGCTCAGCGAGCGGATCTTCGTGTTCTTCCGGGATCCGGACGTCATCGACGACCGCGCCGAGTGGAGGCGCTCGGGGAGCAGATCTTCGCGGGTGGCCTCGGCTCAGCGGTAGACATAGACGGCGCCGCTGTCCTGCGCGGCGTTGCTGGCCTTGTCGCCGCCGATGCCGGTCGCGGCGCTGTCCTCCAGGCTCGCGCCGACCACGAAGGTGCGGGCGTCGGACGCCAGCGCGACGCTGAAGCCGTACTCGTCGAGGAAGTCGGGGCTGGAGGCCCGGACGAAGGCCTGGTGGCTCCAGGTGGTGCCCACGCGCGTGAGGAGGTAGACGGCGCCGACCGCGTTGTCGCGCTTCGCGCCGATGAGGAGCGTGTTGCCGTCGGCCGAGATCGAGCAGCTCTCGCCGAGGAGGGCGTTGTCGAGCGTGTTGAACGCCTTGACGTAGGCCTGCTGGGTCCACGCGGTGCCGGCGCGCGTGAAGACATAGGCGGCGCCGCTGTCGGGCGCGGTGTTGTCGAGCTGGTTGCCGTTGATGCCGAGGGCCGCGCTGTCCTCGTACCGAGCGCCCACGACGAGCGTGCCGCCGTCGCCCGACAGCGCGATGCTCGAGCCGAACTGGTCGGAGGTGCCGGGGTTCGACGCCTTGAGCTTCATCTGCTGGCTCCAGATCGTGCCGGCGCGCGTGAAGACATAGGCGCCGCCGCTGTTGCCCGCGACGTTGTCCTCGCCGTCCGCGGCGACCGCGAGCGTGTTGCCGTCGGCCGACAGCGCGACCGCACCGCCGAACCAGTCCTCGCTCGTGTGGGCGGAGGCTTTGATGTAGACCTGCTGCGTCCAGGTGGTGCCCGCGCGCGTGAAGACGTAGGCCGCGCCGACGTTCGGCGCGGCGTTGTTGCCCTGGTTGCCGTTGATGCCGGTCGAGTCGCAGTCCTCGCCGGGCGAGCCGACCGCGAGCGTGTTGCCGTCGACCGACAGCGCGAGCCCCAGGCCGAACTGGTCGACCTGGCCGGGGTTGGACGCCTTGACGTACGCCTGCTGGCTCCAGGTCGTGCCCGCGCGGGTGAAGACGTAGACGGCGCCGGCCGCGGGCGCCGATTCGTCGGCCTGGTTGCCGTCGATGCCGGGCGCGGCGCTGTCCTCGTTGATCGCGGCCACCGCGAGCGTGCTGCCATCGGCAGACAGCGCGACGGTGCGGCCGAAGTCGTCGAACATGCCGGGGTTCGACGCCTTGAGATAGGCCTGCTGACTCCAGGTGTTGCCGGAGCGCACGAAGACGTAGACGGCGCCGCTGTTCTGCAGCGAGTTGTCGGCCTGGTTGCCGCCGACGCCGGCCGCGGCGCTGTCCTCGTACGGCGCGCCGACCGCGAGCGTGGTGCCGTCGGCCGACAGCGCGACGCTCATGCCGAAGCCGTCGGTGGCGCCGGTGTTCGACGCCTTGGCGAAGACCTCGCTGCTCGGCGCGAGCGTCAGCTTGACGGTGTAGTCCTTCGTCGTGCCGTCGGCCGCGGTGACGCGGTAGACGACGGAGCCGCGGAGGTCGTTCGCGGACTGGCCGCTGATCTGCGTCACGCCGCCGACGGTCACGCTCGCGCCGGTGATCGCGAACGTCGCGACGAGCGCCGTCCGGTCGGTGCCGAGCGGCACGGTCGCCGTGACCGCGGTGCCGTTGATCGCCGCGGTCACGTCGGTCGCCAGCGCCGGGTTCTTGGCGGCCAGGAACACGAGCGACGTGAGGTCCTTCGCGGGGTTCTTGGCGACGGTCACGGTGACGGTGAACTCGCGCGTGGTGCCGTCGCCGGCGGTGACGCTGTAGATGATGGGGCTTGTGAAGTCGTTCGCGGTCTGGCCGCTGACCTGCGGCGTGGTCCCGATGGCCACGCTCGTGCCGCTCGTCACGAACGACGCGATGAGCACCGCGGGGTTGGTGCCGTACGGCACGGTCACCGCGATCGCCGTGCCGGTGATCGTGCCGGTGACGTCGGCGGGCAGCTGCGGGTTGTTGGGCGCCAGGAACCGGAACGCGGTGAGGTCCTTCGCGGTGCTGAGCGCGATCCGCACGGTGACGGTGAAGTCCTGCGTCGTCCCGTCGGCGGCGGTGACGCGGTAGTCGACGGGGCTCCTGAAGTCGTTCGCGGTCTGGCCGCTGGTCTGCACCGTGCCGCGGACCGCGACGCTCGCGCCGGTGGTCGTGAACGTCGCGACGAGCGCGGAGACGTCGGTGCCGTACGGCACGGTGGCGAGGATCGCCGCGCCGTCGATCGCCGCGGTGACGTCGGTGGCCAGCGCCGGGTTCTTCGCGTCCAGGAACGCGAAGCTGGTGAGCTCCTTCGCGCTGCTCGGCCGGACCGCCACGGTGACCGTGAAGTCCCGCGTCGTCTCGTCGACCGCGGTGACGCGGTAGACGACGGGGGCCGTGAAGTTGTTCGCGGTCTGGCCGCTCTGCTGCGGCGCGCCCTGGACGGTCACGCTCGCGCCGGTCGCCGCGAACGTCGCGACGAGCCGGGTGACATCGGTGCCGGACGGCACGGTCGCGGTGATGAGGTCACCGTCGAGCGTGGCGTGGACGTCCGCGGCCAGCGCGCTGTTGTCCGCGGCGAGGAACGAGAACGACGTGAGGTCGTTCGAGGAGGAGGCGTCGTCGCCTCCGCAGGAGACCAGCGCGACCACGCAGCACGCGACGGCGAGCCAGCGCAGGATCCCGAGCCCGGACGCGAGCGCAGTGGATTTCATGCGGCCAGGATAGGCGGGTACCGGGCCGGCGGTCGAGCCGCACCTCCGAGGGGAGGATGCAGCGCGCGCTGACGCTGTCGCTGTCGCGCAGCTTCGGGGGCTAGCGATCCAGGTTGCGAACGCGCATGTGGCGTGTCCTGCTTTCGCGGCAGCACCGGCACCGGCACCGGGCACCGGCACGGAAGGACACGTGAGCATGAGCAGCGCGCAACGAGCAAACCACGAGCGCCGCGGGCGCGATCGAAGGCACCCGGCGCGCGCCGCGACGCGGGCCGGGCTCGGGCTGGGGCTCGGGCTCGTCCTCGCGCTCGCGACGGGCGCTCAGGCCGCGCCGCCGATGTCCAAGGTCACGATCTCGCGCGCCGACGGCGCGAAGCCAGCCCAGCCGGCGCCCGCGGCCGCGCCCGTGGCCCGGCCGGAGCTGGCCGCCGATCAGGTGCTGTGGCTCGACGAGCTCGGCGGCCCCATCCGCGCCGAGCAGGAGCAGATCCTGACCGATCTGATCTCGAGCACGTCGGACGCGCAGGTCGACGAGAAGAGCCAGTACTACTTCATGCTCGGCGAGCTGCACGCGAGGCAGCACCGGCTCTGGCGCCAGAAGAGCGTCGAGCTGGCGGCGCGGGCCGCGGAGACGAAGGACGCCAAGGTCAAGGCGGAGGCCACGGCGGCGACCGAGAAGGCGAAGCAGTACCTCCTGAAGACGGTGAGGACCTACAAGGGCCTCACCGACAACCTGGCCTTCCGCAACTTCCCCAAGATGGACATCGCCCTCTTCTATTACGGGTACACGCTGCAGAGCGGCGCGTACATGGCCGAGGCGCGCCAGGTCTTCGACAAGCTCCTCAAGGACTATCCGACGTCGAAGTACGTGCCCGACGCGCACCTCGTGTTCGCCGAGTACTTCTTCGCGACCGGCCAGCTCGGAGACGCCGAGACCCGATATCGGTACATCCAGAAGTTCCCCAAGTCCTCCGCGTACTGGTTCGCGATGTACAAGCTGGGCTGGATCCACCTGGGCGTGCAGCGCTACCAGGAAGCGCTCGAGACGTTCTTCCAGGTGGTGCAGGCCACAAAGAGTGACAAGAAGCTCGAGCGGCTGGGCCACGCCTCGCTCCGGGGCTTCGTCGTCGCCTACGCCGAGATCGGCAAGCCCGACAAGGCAGCGCCGGCGTTCCAGCGCGTCGACCGCCAGCAGGCGCCCGCCATGCTGGCAGACCTGGCGGACCGCTACTTCGAGCAGGGCAAGAACGACAAGGCGATCGCCGTCTACCAGGCGCTGCTGAAGGCGGCGCCCGACGATCAGAACGCCTGCTCGTGGCAGTACAACATCGCGTGCGCCACGGCGTTCGGCGTCAGCGCGCCCCAGGTGGTCGAGGTCTGCACCCAGGACGCCGGCGCGTTCAAGGAGTGGGCGCGCACGAGCGGCGTCCGGGTCTGGTGCGTGGACTGCGCGCGCGATCTGACGCCGCCGTGACGGAGCGGGAGCGGCGCCTGGCTTGACGCCGGGATATTCGTCGGATATACGATGAATATGCCAAGGAAGCCGCCAGCAGAGAGCGCCCTGTACGTCCGGATCCCGACAGCCGCCGTCGACAAGCTCGGCCGCGCCGCCGAGGCGCTCGGGGTACACAAGAAGGACCTGATCGCGGGGCTCGTCACGAAGTACGTCGACCCGGACAGCCCGCGCGGGCTCGACGCGCTGGGCTCGCTGTCGCAGCCGCGCCGGGTCACCGTCGACATGGGCGAGAACGGGCCGACGCTCGGCTCGTACTCGTTCCAGGCGTACGATCCGCCCGAGGTGATGAGCGTGGAGCAGGCCGCGCAGTTCCTCCAGGTCGAGGAGGCAGTCGTCGTCGAGCTGGCAGAGGCGCGCCAGCTGCCGGGCCGGAAGCTCGGCAGCGTGTGGCGGTTCTCGCGCGAGGCGCTCGTCGCGTGGCTGGCGCAGCCGGAGAGCAAGCACTGAGATATCCGAAGAATATCTCGGCGCCCCGGGCGGCCCCGGCGCCCCCGGGCGGCCCTACTTCTTGGTCGCGGGCTTGCCGGCGGGCTGGCGCGTCATGCCGAACTTGTCCTCGCTCGGGCCGCCCTCGGCGTCACCCTTGACGTCGAACGTCTGGGTGTTCTCGCCGGCCTTGATCTCGATCTCGGACTCGGCCGGGGTGGTGCTGCGCTCGCTCCACGCGCGGACCTTGTACTTGCCGGGCGAGAGCGCGCGGAAGTTGAACTCCTTGCCGCCATCGACGACCACGTAGTGCGGGGCGTCGACGACGACGATGTACGAGGCCATCTTCGCGTGGATGTTGCAGCCCAGGCGCACGATGCCGGGCTTCTCGAACTTCACCTCGCGCGAGTCGCCGTCCTTGTAGAGGCCGACGTCGAACTTCTTCGTCGCCGAGATCGAGAAGACGTTGTGGTAGACGCCGTCGAAGTTCGGGAACGCCACGTTCGAGCCGGGCGGAACCGCGAGCACGCGCGGCAGGAACGTCTTGTCGCGCTGCTCGACGATGCGCTGCTTCGGCTTGCGCTTCTGGCCGCCGCCCTTCACGGGGGTCAGCATCACCATGCCGAGGCCGTCGAGCGGCTTGCCGTCGACCGTCACGCTGCCCTTGAGCGACGAGGGGCCCTTGGCGCCCGGGTCGTCGTCGTCGGAGTTGCCGACGATCTTCGGCTGCGGCGCCTCCTTCGGCATCTTCTTGAGCGGCGTGTCGATCCGCGGCGGCGCGCCGTCGCGGAACGTGGGCGCGGCGGCGGCGACGGTCTTCGCGCCGACCATCTGCTCGACGCGGCTGAACAGCTGATCGGCGTAGTTCCGCTGGCCGCGCTTGGCGGCGATGATCGCCGCCTGCATGAGGTCGGCGGCGGCGGGGTCCTTGATCTTCACGGCCACGGCGGTGGCCTTCCCGATCGACGCCTCGTTGAGCGGCTTCAGGCGATCCTTCGGCGTCACGATCTGCGGCTGCAGCGGGCCGAGGGCGCCGAGCAGCTCGTTCTTCTCCTTGGCGGGCACCTTGAACTTGTCGAGCGCGCCGGCGAGATCCTCGACGAGCGCGGTGAACTCGTCGTCGACGAGCTCCATGCCCGCGTGCGACGTCTCCATGTCCTGGCCGGTGTACTTGCACGGGCCGCCGGTCGCCATGCACACGAAGTCGACGAGCAGGATCTTGAGCTTCTCGAGATCGGTGTTGAAGAAGCGGTGCTTGATCCGGGAGTCGCCTCCGACGCGGGTGACGAACTCCTCGGTGACGGCGGTGATCGCCGCCTTGCCGCCGAGGCGGTCGTACAGAGACTTCGCGGCCCCGGGCTTGGCCGGCGCGTCGGATGCCTTGTCGTCGGCCTTGTCGGCCTTGTCCGCCTTGGCCATGGCGTCGGACTTGGCGCTGGTCTTGGCGGTCTCTGGCGGCTTCGACTTGCCGCCGCCACAGGCGAACAGGATGCAGGCGAGAGCTGCGAGCTTCTTCACGAATTCCTCCGGTTGGCGCACGTTACGAACAGCGGGACCGCTCGGACCGGCCCCTCCCCCCCGCGCGGGGCGGATTATTTCACGAAGCAGGTCGCCTCGACGCGCGACCGTGCAGGAGCCGTGGTGTTCCCGCGGCGAATCGCGATCCCGACGTGGTCCCCGCCGGGGCACGCGGCCTGGTCGGCGTAGGTGTACCAGCACGGGGTCGGGCCGCCGCCACCGTCGGCGCACCGCGGAAACTCGGTCTGCCCCCCGCCGTTGAGGATGGTCTCGGTCACGACGCAGTCCTCGCCGTCGTCCTGGCGCAGGTCCGGGAAGCAGGACCGCTGCCGGTTCAGGATCGGCGCGGTGATCTTCTCGTACGCGGCCTCCTGCGTGCAGGCGTCGACGATCACGCCGCCGAGGCTGTCGACGAACGAGCCGAGCCGCACGGCGGGCTTGGCGGCGCCGACGGCGCCCTGGCAGCTCGGGGCGACCCAGGGCACGCCCACGTTGCGGACCTCGAACGGGTCGCGCGCGCCGACGACGGCGGACACGGTGACGTCGCGCGGGTCGGCCTTGTACTGCTGGAGGAACTTCGTGTACTCGGACACGTCGACCATGAACTGCGAGCCCTCGCGGGGGCGGCAGTTGGTGCGGACGCCGGGGCTGCGCGGATCCGCGTCGCCGTCGCAGATCACGCCCTGCTCGACGCAGCGGAACGTGGAGAGCGGCCCGAGCGCGGCGTTGTTGGGATCGAGCATGGCCCCGCGCGCCATGGAGCAGTCGTCATCGTTGGTGAGGAACACGACCGACAGCAGGGCGTTCGGGCGGATGAAGTCGGGGTTCGTGAACGGATCGAGGGCGCGGCGCATCGCCTCGAGGGGCTGCACGAAGTCGCAGCCGGTGTTCGCCGTGCCGGGCGCGGGGTTGGTCAGGCGGGCGAGCTCGAGCCCGAGCTCGCCGGAGCCGTAGTTGCGGTCGCGCGTACCGTCGGGGCCGCGCAGATCCTCGAGGTAGCCGCGGCTCGGGATCCCGGAGCCGAACGAGACGAGCCGGGCGGCGTTGCCGTCGCCGGCGCAGTTGTCGAACGCGGGGCGGGCGAGCGGGTCCTTGGCGCCGCGCGTGCCGAGGTCAGTGGTGGTGACGCCGACGTGCAGGTCCGGCAGCTGACCGTCGACGTCCATGAGGCGCGCCTGCAGGACGTCGAGCTGCGACGCCATCTTGGCGAACGAGCCGCGGTCGAACGAGTCATCGAACACGTAGAGGATGTCGAGATCGCGCGCGGGCTTCACGGTGATCCGGTCGTACACGGCCAGGTCGTGGGTGCACGACGCCAGCACAAGCAGCAGCAGGGCTCTCATGGTTAAAACCTCCAGCCGATCGCGGCAGACGGAGAGGAAGACGAAGTGTTGACGTGCAGCGTGACGTCCGTGGCAGCGCGGTGCGTCTTGCCGCGGCCGTAGATGAAGAGCGCCACACCGGCCCCGAGCATGAGGCCGCCGGCGACCGCGCTGACCTGCGCGAGGCGCGCGCGATCGTTGGAGCGCTCGGCGAGGTCGGCGGCGGGGCCGATCGGGCACTGGCCGTCGTCGCTGCACCCGGCGTCGCGCGAGCGATCGTAGTCGCGGCTGGCGAGGTAGCCGAGCGTGCTGGCAGCGCCGATGGCGAGGACAGAGCCGGCGGCGAGCCCGATCCCGACGCGCTGCATGGTGCGCGACCGCGGCACCTCGGTGGAGCTGCCCGCGGGCTCGGTCCTGGGCTTGCCAGCGGGCGCCGCCGGCTCGCCGCCCTCGCCCCCGGCGGGCGCCTTGATCTCGCCGACCTTCGGCGCGCCCGGCTGCTGCACGTTCTGCGGCGGGGGCTTGACGGGCGCCTTGGCGACGGGCTTGGGCTCGGGGGCATCGACCGTCGCGGACGCGCCGGCGGAGACCTCGACGGTCAGGCGCGCCACGGCACCGTCCTTGCCGGTGAACACGAGCTCCTCGCGGCCGGCGTTGACGAGCACCTCCTTCGTGGCGTCGACCTCGACGCCGCTGGCGCGCGTGACGGTGACCTGCCGGCCGGCGGGGATCTGGATGCGCACGCGGCCGATCTTGGGCCACAGCTTGATGATGGCCTCGCCGGCCTGATCCATCTGCGTCTGGGCGGCGGCGGCGGCCTCGCGGGCGGCCGTGCGCTTCTTGCCGGTCGCGGACTTCGCGGCGGCCTTGGCGGCGTCGAGCTCGCTCTCGCGGAACACGATGATGCGCTGCCACGTCTCGAGCGCGAGGGCGTACTGCTTGTCGCCCTCGAGCGCCGTCGCGTAGAGCGTCAGCGTGTCGGTCCGCTCGTCGAGCTTGTAGCTCGCGAGCAGCTCCTCGGCGGCACGCTTCGGATCGCTCGTCAGGAGCCGCTTGCCGTTCTCGAGGTGACACGCCGGCGTCTCGAGCGCGCAGTCGTCGGCGTATGCCTCCGCGTGGGAGAGCACGACGGCCAGGCCGACCGCTGCAATAGATGATGATCGTCGCCAGTTGCTTGCTGCCACGCCCCATTCTACGAGCGACCGTCACGATCGGTTCGCCTGGGACTGCGCGCGGGCCCGGGGCGGGGCCGCGGGCTCATCCCCGTGACCGATAGGCCCGGCGCAAACCCGCGAGCAGACGAGGATCGCCTCGGTGTTATCGTCCGGAGGATGGAGGCAGCCGCTCTCGAGCAGACGCTGCGGGAGCACCCGGACGACCTGGGCACGTGGCTGGTCTACGGCGACTGGCTGCTCGATCAGGACGACGTGCGCGGCGCGCTGATCCAGCTCGAGCACCGCCACGCGCGGGCGCGCGTCGCCGAGCGACCCGCGCTGCGGAGCGAGATCGACGCGCTCGTGAAGCAGCACCAGAAGCGCTGGCGCAAGGCGCTGCCGAAAGGCGTCACGGCCAAGGCGTGGCGCTACGGCTTCGTCACGGCGGTCGAGGTCGCGTGGTCCGAGGACGCGCCGACGCTGATCGAGGCGGCGCTCGCGGAGCGCTTCGTGACGGCGCTGCGGATCACGACGCCGGACAAGGACGAGGGCGACGACGACGACGACGACGACGACGACGGGTACGACGAGAACGGCGAGCCGATCCGGCCGGCGCCCCTCGAGATCGGCGCGCTCGGCAAGCTCGATCTGAGCCGGCTCCGGGAGCTCGATCTGTCGTACGTGAGCCTCGGCGCGAAGGGCGCCAAGACGCTCGCGTCCATGGGCTCGCTGGGCGGGCTCGAGGCGCTCGATCTGCGGTACTGCGGGATCGGCAACAAGGGGCTCGCGGCGCTCGCGGCGGCGCCGCTCGCGGCCAGCGTGCGCAGGCTGCACCTGCAGCGCAACGAGCTCACGGCAGCGGGGGCGGCCGCGCTCGGGCAGTTCGCGCGGCTCATCGAGCTGGACCTCCGCTACAACGAGATCGGCGCGAAGGGCGTGCAGGCCCTCCTGGCGGCACCGTTCCTGGGCTCGCTCCGGCGGCTCGGGCTATACCGGACCGACGTCTCCGACGCCGGCGTCAAGAAGCTCGCGGGCGCGACCGGGCTCGCCCCCACGCTGCGCAGCTACTGGAGGAGTCTATGAGCATCGAGCTGAGGGATCGGTTCTTCGCGCTGTCGACGGGCATAGCGCGCGCCGAGGAGATCGCGCGCTACCGCGCGGAGGTCGACGCGATCGATCCGGAGCCGGCGGCGGTGCTCGATGGGCTGGGGATCGCCTGGCACCCGTCGGCGCGCCACAAGGCGGTGCGCTTCGTCGACGCGGAGCGCATCGACCTGGGCGTGCGCGAGCTGTTCGCGCGGCCGAGCGAGGCGGCGCCGCACCTCGCCGCGGTGTTCGTGGATCCGCGCGAGCTGTCGTTCCGCACGTTCGAGAACATCGTGCCTCTCGATCGGCTGTTCGAGGGGAGCCCGCTCGAGATCGCGCTCGCGGACAAGCGGAAGCTCGCGACGAACGCGTACGCGTTCGGGCTGCGAGTCTCGGCGGGCACGCGCGCGCGGCTCGCGCGGCTCGACGAGCTCGGGCTCTACGTGCCGCCGCTCAACGCGGCCTCGCGCGGCGGCGAGCGGTTCATCTTCCACTCGGCGCTGCTCGCCGAGGCCCTCACCGCGGCGGTCCGCGAGGCGATGCCGCGGTCCTTGCTCGGCGGCTTCTCGCATGTGAACCCGGTGTTCCGCTGCAACCGGTTCGAGCCGGGCGACGCGAAGTTCTATCGCCACCACGACACGCCTTACTACGACGCCGCGCGCAAGCAGGTCTCGCGCTACACGATCCTGATCTACCTGACCGGCGGCTCGGCCCAGCCCGCGCTCGACCTCGGTGGCAAGGCCGCGCTCGACACGATCGAGGCGCTGTCGTGCGTGATCTTCGAGCAGAAGTACGAGCACGAGGGCGCGCCGTACCAGGATGGCCGCAAGGTCTTCCTGCGTACCGAGCTGGTGTTCACGGATCCCGAGCTCGAGCACGATCCGGCGATCGCCGCGCGGTTCAGCCAGGCCGTCTACTGGACGGGCGAGAGCGTCTTCGCCCCCGAGCTCGCGCGTCACGCCGACGCCTACTACAACCAGGTCGCGGCGGCGCACTGGGGCGACGCACTGGCGAGCACGGCGGGCGGCGCGCGCGAGCCGTTCGTGCACAAGGAGTTCCGCGGCGTGCACTTCGTCGCGAACGGCCACGACTTCTGGTTCGGCAAGCAGGACGGGCTCTCGCTCACCGAGTGCGCGGCGATCACGCTGCTCGACTACTTCAACGCCAAGCTCGGCGACACCGCGTTCCGCGCGCAGTGCCGCACGCAGATCATCGAGGGCAAGGACGCGGCGTGGATCCCGGCGTTCCTCGAGGGCAAGCGAGGGGCATCGGCGTCGGCGACCCCGGCCGTCCCGGCGGTCCCGGCGATCGACAAGGCGGCGCTGTTCCCGGAGCCCGAGCAGCCGGACGGGGTCTGCTGCCCGTTCCACGGCTGGGGCCAGTTCGACGCCACGCGCCACTCGGAGATCATCGATCTCTACACGCGCGCGCAGAGCTTCGCGAAGGCGCACATCATGCCGGCGCCGCTCGTGATGATGGGCCAGGACGTGCTGCTCGATCCGGACAAGTTCGTGATCGAGGGCAACCGCATCCACGTGCTCGGCAAGGAGGAGCTCGCGCCGGTGAACTTCGCGGCGTGCTGGAACTCCGGCGGCAGCCCCGACAACTACATCGACGTCGCGGCGCGGGTCGGCGTGCTCCACCTGCTCGTGCCGCCGATCCTCTTCACCGAGGCGGCCGGCTGCTACCACCTGCAGTTCGACTTCTTCCGCAACTCGTGGATGCAGAAGCGCCAGGAGGCGACGATCCCGGTGCCGATGATCCGCAACCTGGACGACGTCGATCCCGACGATCTGCCGGAGGACGACGCCCAGCCGTGGATGGACGCGGTCGACCCTGCCCTCGTCACGCGCGGCAAGGGCCGGCGCGCGAAGACGCTGTGGTGGGCCGACGGCTCGCCGCTGATCGACGAGCTCTACGACGCGATCGCCGACCGCGAGGCCGCGAGCGACGACGACGACGACGACGACGACGACGAGTAGCGCCTAGGCGCCGCCCTCGAGGAGCTGGACGTCGGCGATCCAGTGGCGCTGCCTGCGCGCGAGGCGGACCTCCTCGGACTCCCCCTCGAGGTTCGCGGGCGAGCGGCGGAGGAGCGCGGGATCGATGTCCTCGAGCGCGTTGACGCTGACGACGGCGTAGAGGCGGCCGTCGATCTGGCTGGTGACGACGGGCACGATCCCGCAGCGGGCGCAGACGAGGAAGTCCGCGGTCCGCGTGCCCTGCGCGTACTTCGAGACGAGCGCAGGGTCCTCGATCACGATCTTCAGGGCGCCCGCGGGATTGGAGGTCCAGACGCCGCCGTGCTTGGTGCAGAACGAGCAGGTGCAGGCGCGCGCCGGGATCTCGGCGGGGCTGGGCTCCCACGTGAGGGTGAAGGAAATGTTCCCGCAGTGGCACTTACCGTGAAGCAGCATGCGGCGACCTCCGAGCGAGAGGGA
>DATMCI010000043.1:0-48828 GCA_035558535.1 Kofleriaceae bacterium | reverse complement strand
GCGGCGCCACCGCGGTGACGCTCGTCCCGGAGCTCGCGAAGCGCGCGGCACACGTGACGATGCTGCAGCGATCGCCGACGTACATGACCCCGTGGCCGAGCCGCGACCCGATCGCCGAATTTTTGCGTGCGCACCTCCCGGAGCGCGCGGCGTACGCCGCCACCCGCTGGAAGAACTTGCTGTTCGGGATGAGCTTCTACCAGTTCTGCCGCCGCGCGCCGGAGCGGGCGAAGCGCTTCCTCATCGGGCAGGTGCGGCGCGAGCTCCGGGACGAGCGTCACCGCGGTGGCGCCGCTGCCGATCACGACGACGCGCTTGCCGTCGTAGTCGATGTCGGGCGTCCAGTGCTGCGGGTGCACGATGCGGCCGCGGAATCGCTCGCGGCCGGGGAAGGGCGGCGTGTAGCCCTCGGCGTGGTCGTAGTAGCCCGCGCACACGTAGAAAAAACTGCACGTGAAGACAGCCGGCTCGCCGGTCGCCAGATCGCGCGCCTCGATCGTCCAGCGCGCGTCGTCGCTCGACCACCGCGCCCGCTCGACGCGGTGCCGGTAGCGGATCTTCTGATCGATCCCCTCGGCCTCGGCCGTCTCGCGGATGTACGCAAGGATCGAGGGGCCGTCCGCGAACACCTTCGGGCTCTTCCATGGCCGAGCCGAGTAGCTGTACGTGTACATGTCCGAGTCGGAGCGGATCCCGGGGTAGCGGAACTGGTCCCATGTCCCGCCGAGCTGCTCGCGTCCCTCGAGGATCAGGTACGTCTTCTCCGGGCATTGCGTTTGGAGCTGATAGGCTGCACCGATTCCGGCCAGCCCAGCCCCCACAATCAATACGTCAATGTGGTTCGCTCGCATGCGAACGCCCATCGTGCCACAATTCGCCGTGCTCTACTACGATCAGAGATCGCGCTGCGGCTTTCGGTGACTGCCAACCAGCGCCGGCAGCTGGTTCGCTACGCGCGGTGTGCAGGCCCGCCACACGGCCGGCATCGCCTGGGGAGCCTCGCCGCAGAAGTTTTGACCGGTGCATGCCGAGCCGATACCGTCAGGAGGTTCGAGCCACTATCAGCCGGTCAAAGTTTCGGTGGCTGGGGACGAGCGGATCCGAGTCAGCTGCCGTGACAACCGCCAGAAGGAGAGCTGAGATGGACGCACACACTCGATTGCTGCTCGACAAGGACGAGATCCGCGAGCTCGTGTTTTTCTATCCGCACCGACTCGTCACGCGCGACTGGCGCGGCATCGCCGACCTGTTCACGGAGGACGGCATCCTCGACTACTCCGACGTGGCGACGCGCGGGCGGTCCGCGCAGGCGGCCCAGACGCAGCAGGACGCGGGCTCGTCGCTCGTGTTCGTGGGCCGGGACGCGATCTGCAACTTCCTGCCCTCCATCGACCGGCTCGACGTCAAGGCGTTCTTCTCGAACCACATCATCCGGGTCGACGGCGACACCGCCATCGGCGTCTCGTTCTACGAGAACCGCGTCACCCAGCAGGGCGAGAGCGTGATCGGCGCCGGCCGGATGTTCGACGAGTACCGCAGGGTCGACGGCCGCTGGCTGTTCGCCTACCGCCGCCAGGAGCTGTTCTTCTTCACGGGCCTCAAGGAGGGCTGGGCCGAGGGCCCGGATCGGGATCGGCGGCCGGCGCCGATCGCCAAGCGCGGGTGGGAGGACGACCTGCTCGGAAACAGAGGGCCCGGCCGTGATCAGGAGTAAGTACACCGCGGTCTCCGACCGGAGAGCCGGGCGCGCGCCTACGTCGGTGCCGGGTCGCACTCGCAGGCGGTGCCACTGAAACCTGGTGATCGTCACGGGATGAGCCACGGCCGGTAACCGAAACGCGGCCCGCGGATCAGACCGGTGAAATGGCAGCCCCACTCATGAATGGAGTCGAGCTGCGGACGTGCTCGCTCCTTCGCTTCGATGCGCGAGTTGCCAATCGCGAGCACCCGCGCAGTCTTGAACTCGGTGATGTTATGCGGCTGCCAGTCGTGGTCGACCATGATCACCCACTGCTCCGGGTAACGCTCGCAGATCTGCTCCCAGGTCAGGCGCTCTTCGGTGTCCATCCAGGTACTGATCTTCGGTGCTCAGCTCAGGTCAAGTTTTTGGCATGCAGGCGCAGCAGCGATCCGCCGCCCGCGCGCTGCGGGTAGGCGCCACGCATCCAGTTATCCGGCACGGAGCACGAAGGACAGGCGCAAACTACGCGAGCTGCTGGGAATGCTGGGAGCAAGCTTAACCAAGTTGCTCGCGTAGGAAGGCCCTGCCTGACATGCCAGTCTTCCAGCCGTACTGGGAAAACCCGCCGTACGGAATGATTGGGGGGCGCAGTGGAAACGTCGGCATCATTCGAAGCCCGGTTTGCCGAAGCCCGGTTCGCGCCACTGCTCTATCCGACGAGTCCCTGGCCCCCCGCTGGGCCGCCGCGGCCGGGGTCACAGCCCGTGCCACTGATCCTCGATGCGCAGCGGGTAACCCGGGTCGGCGCGGTCGGCCGCGACGTCGTAGCGGATGTAGTAGTCGCCGCGGAAGAAGTACGCCTTCTTGCCATTCGGCGTCACGAACACCGCGTCGATGCCGTCGGAGAACGGCTCGAGGCCGCGCCACTTGCCAGCGATCGGCAGCGGGTAGCCGGCGTCGACCTGGTCGTCCTCGAAGTCGTAGCGCGCGTACTCGGGGCCGCTGAAGAAGTAGAGCTTGCCGTTTGGCCACAGCACCGCGGCGTCGAGGTCAGAGCCCCAGAGTCCGTGCCAGTACGTGGCGGTGTCGCGCGGGTAGCCGGCGTCGACCTGATCCGCGGCGACGCTGTAGCGCGCGTAGCTCGTGCCGCGGAAGAAGTAGGCGCTCGCGCCGCTGGGCGCCATCACCGCCGCGTCGACGGCCCCGCCGAAGACGCCCAGCCCGTGCCAGTACGTGGCGGTGTCGCGCGGATAGCCGGCGTCGACGTGATCGGCGGCGAGGTCGTAGCTCGAGTACGAGGTGCCCTGGAAGAAGTAGATCTTCCCCGACGGCCAGGCCAGCGCCTCGGAGATCACCTGCGGCTGCTTGCGCAGGCCGAGGCGCGCCAGGATCGCGTCGGCGCGGCACGAGTCGGTGAAGCGCAGCTCGGTGATGAAGCGGTCCAGCTGATCCTGCACGGCGAGGATCGCGTCGGCGTAGGCCTCGTCGAAGTAGGCCGGCGAGCTCGTCGCGCTGTCCTTGTTCATCTCGTCATGGGAGGGAGTGCCCGCCGGACACCGCTTCGGCGCGTTACCGTCCCACGTGCCGCTGTACCAGCCTGTCGGCTTGGGGCCGTCGAGGTCCGCCAGGTCTCCCCACGCGTGGGTCTCGACCCAGTTCGAGTGGGAGTAGAAGTCCTCGGTCGCGTGCAGCACGAAGCCGAGGTGGTCGAGCACGGCGGCGCGTCCGGCCGCGGTCGGGTTGGCGTCGTAGGCGATCGCGGCGGCCACCGCGGCCGTCCGGTGGTCCTTGATCCACGTCGAGCCCTCGGTCCAGGCGCAGTTGTCGAAGTGCGCCGCGGACCGCGCGCGAGCTGCGGGTGTCGCCGCACGCGCTCAAGAAGCGGCTCGCGCTGCTCAACCTCGGCGGGCGGCGACCGCCGGAGCCCGGCGGCGCATAGCGCCCATGCCGGCCGCGGCGCTACGCCGCGAAGCGCGGATCGCCGCGCGTCACGCCCAGCCGGCCCTCGAGCCGGCCCACGATCGACGGGCGGACTTCGTAATCGCCGCTGGTCCCGACGCCGTGTAGCGTGGCGACGAGCAGCGTGCGGTCCTCGCTGCGGTGCGCGGCCGCGTGGATCGCGGCCACCGAGCCGGCCGCGAACGGCTTCTTCAGCACGAGCGTCGCCCGATCGATCTGATGGCCGCCGACGTCCTGCCCGGCCCCGTGCAAGAGCTCGGAGAACGTGTCCTCCATCGCCTCGACGTAGTTGCCGGTGAACACGTTCTGGTTCACGTCCGAGTTGTGCAGGCCCCACACGCGCGGCGCGGCGGCGCGATCGCGGCGCGCGAGCTCGGCGAAGCCGGCCGGGATCTCGGCGAGCGATTCGGCTGACGGGTGGGGCTGGGCCAGCGGCAGCACGGCCATGTGGGCCACCTCGGGCGGCGGATCGCTGATCAGGCGCTCGATCAGCGGGGCCGCGGGGCGGAGCAGCGCGAGCAGCACGGTGCTGCGGCCGCACACCACGCGCTCGGCGCCGGGCGCGGCGTCGCGGTAGCGCAGCGGATCGCCGGTGCCGGGGACCGCGCGCAGCTCGAGCCGCACCTCGAAGCCGAGCCGGCGGCGTCCGTCGGCGATCGCGCCGGCCGCGAAGTCGCACATGCGGATGGCCACGTCCACGTCGAGCTTCCCGCCGACGGGCAGCGGGGTGAGCGTGCGCTCGACGTCCACCGCCGTGATCACCGAGGCGATGCCCTGGCGGCGCATCGAGGCCACGTCGATATTCCGCGCGAACTCGGCGTACAGGATCGGGAAGCACAGCCCCAGCGTCGAGCGAATTTTCAGGCGCAGCTGCGCGTCGAGATCCGCGAACGACAGCGTCGCGCTGGCCTGGGACTCCAGCTGCTCGACCCGCTTTGCATCGGTCATGGGGCTTCCTTTCGGGTGAGCGCGTCGCGCAGGAACGAGACGACCTCTCGCTCATATGCGGCGGCGGCGACGATATGGTTGGTGAGGTGTCGGCCGCGCGCGACGCGCCAGACGCGCGCAGGGCCGGCGTAGTAGCGCTCGACGAACCGAGCGCTGGCCTCGGGGTCGAAGAACGCCTCGCGCTCGCCGAGGATCAGGAGGAGCGGCGTGTCGCGCAGCTGGGTCGCGGAGCGCTGCGCGTGGCGGTACAGAGCGTCGGCGCGGGTGAAGACGACGATGAACGCCATGGCCAGCCGGTCGCACAGCGCGCGCAGCCGCGGCGCCCGCGCGCCCTCCCGTTCGCGCGCGAGCACGGTCGTGAGCATGTCGCCCCAGCGGATCAGGGGCGTGCTGTCGAGGATCAGCGCGGCGTAGCAGCGGCCGGTGGTGCCCGCGTGGGCGATGGCCATGTTGCCGCCGAACGACAGCCCGAAGAGCGCCACGGGCCGGGCGCCGAAGCGCCCCTCGACGAGGCGGGCCACGGCCTCGAGATCGCGCAGCGGCTCCCACATGCTGTTGTACCAGCGGCGGCGCGGCGGATCGCTCGTGCCGCAGCCGCGGAAGTCGAACGCCACCGCGGCGAAGCCGGCGCGGTGGAGCAGGGCCATGTGGTGGAGCAGCCGCGACTTGTTCGCGTTGCGGCCGTGGCACAGGATGACCACCGCCTCGGGCGCACCGGGCGCACCGGCCGCACCGGCCGCGCCCGGCGCGAGCACCCAGCCGCGGATGTCCACGCCGTCCGCGGTCCGGACAGTGAACGCCTCGGGAGAGAGGCCGTGCTCCTCGGGGCGATCCAGGCTGGGCGCCACGTCGGGCCACGCGAAGCGGCGGATCGTGCTCCACACGTACCGCGGCCCGACGAGGTCACGCCCGAGCGCCGCCGCGCGCTGTGCGATCACCGAGCGCCAGGCGGGCGCGCCTCGCGGACCGGGATGACCTCCACCTGCGTGTCCTTGAGCAGCGGTTGCCATGTGACGGGGTCGATATTGTCCGAGTCGGTGAGGAAGTTGGGGTGCGTGCCGCGATGATCGGGGTGGAACGTGAGGTAGATGTGCCCCGCGGGCATGTCGCCGGTCACCTCGACCGGGCACTGGATCGCGCCGAACTGGTTGCGCAAGGTGACGCGATCGCCCGACCCGAGCTCGAGGCGCGCCGCGTCGCTCGGCGCCATGTAGAGCTGGTTCTCCTCGGGCCACGAGTCGCGGCCGGTGGCCGTGGACGAGTTGAACAGCGCCACGTTGCCCTGGCGCACGCCTTCCCCCATGGCGCCGCGGCCGGTGATCAGCGTGAATTTCTCCGGCGTGCGCTCCGTGAACGGCACCAGCCGCTCCGGCGCGGGGACGTGCAGTGTGGCGCGGTGGCGGTCGTCGCGCCGGATGCCGGGGAACGGGCCGCGCGGGTCCTCGCTGTCGAGGGGCGCGCGGTCGTCGCCCGCGCCGGCACGGCGGTGGTAACGCCGCACGCCGCCCCACTGCACGCCCTCGTCCGCGTGGATGCGATCGAGCGTGATCGGCCGCCCGTCGCCGTCGATGAACTCGTTGTAGAACCCGTGCGACGCCTGCCGGATCTGCTCCCAGATCGGCTCTGCGAGCTGTTCGCCGACCGCGTCGACGGGGAGGCGGAAGTCGCGCTCGAGCTCGTCGGGCGATAGATCCAGGTTGCCGGCCGCTGCCAGCTCGTCCGCCCGCTCGTCCGGCGCGTCCTCGGGCACCTGCGGCGGTGGCTCGGGTCGCTCGCGCAGCCGCTCGGCGATGCGGAGCGCGACGCTGCAGACGATGCGCACGTCGCTCCAGGCCTCGAACGGCGGCTCGGCGACCCGGCGCAGCCCCTGCAGCCGCCGCTCGCCGTTCAGGAACACGCCGTCGATCTCGTGCTTGGTGCGGGCGGGCAGCACGATGTCGACGTACTCGAGGATCTCCGGGTTGTAGTACGAGTCGACGTAGACGACGCACAGATCCATCATCTTCTCGCGCCAGCGGGCCAGGTTCGGGAAGTTGCGCGCGGGGTTCGTGCCGAACACGAACAGCGTGCGCAGCTGCGGTGACGTGGCGAACGAGGCCACGGGCAGCCCCTGCCGCGGGCTGATCCGCCAGGGCGCAAGGCCCCAGATCGACGCCATCTGCTTGCGGTGCTCCGGGTTGGTGACGCGCATCCGGAACGGCAGCAGGCGACCCGAGTAGCCGAGCGCGAGCTCGCCCGACGCGTTCGACTGCCCCGCCAGCCGCACGTGCCCGCGCCCCGGCAGCCCGAGGTTGCCGGTGAGCAGGTGCAGGTTGAGGATCGAGGCGACGCCCGTCGAGCCCACCGTCTGGTTGATGCCGACCGAGCTGGTCGTGACCATGCGGGTCCGCTTCCACGCCTCGCACACGCGGCGGATGCGCGCGGCCATCTCGGCCGTGGAGAAGCCGTCAGGGGTGAGGCGGGGGATCGCCTCATCGAACGTGAACGGCCCGCCGCGCAGGAACGCGAGGAAGTCGGCGAGGTCCCGCGGCTCGACGTGGGCCTTCACGTACGCGTCGTCGATGCCGCCCTCGTCGAGCAGGGTACGCGCGATCAGCGAGTTCAGCAGCACGTCCCCGCCGCTCGGGATGGGCAGGTGGATGTTGTTGGGGCTGTCGCGCTCGAAGATCTGCACCGTGTCGGTCCGGCGCGGGTCCACCACGACCTTCACCGCGTCGCGGTTCTTGCGGATGTAGCGATCGAAGATCGTCGGGTGGTTCGCGGCGGGGTTGTGGCCGTAGAAGACGATCGTCTCCGCGTCGAGGTAGTCGTCGTAGCAGGAGAACGGCCCCTCGTTGCCGAACACAAGCTCGTGTCCGCCGGCGTTGTTGGACAGGCACTGCTCGGCGTTGGAGCAGATGTTGTTGGTGCCGAGGTGGCCCTGGAAGAAGCGCTTGGTGATCCAGAGCGACTCGAGGCACATCTGGCCGACGCCGTAGAAGGCGAGGGCGTCGCGGCCGTACTCCTGCCGATCGGCGAGGATCGTGTCGGCGACCATGTCGATCGCGTAGTCCCACGACACGCTCTCCCAGCCGTACGGCGTGCGGAGCATCGGCGAGGTGAAGCGCTCGGCGGAGCGCGAGTCCATCCGCATGCGCTCGCGGAAGTAGCCCATGCCCTTGACGCAGGCCCCGAGGCTCCCGGTGCCCCGCGCGACCCCGTGCTCGTCGACGGTGACCTGATCGACGACGCCGCAGAACGTGCACAGGGTCTTGGTCGCCGCCATCGCTAGGCTCCCTCACGCGCGGCGGTCGCGGCCAGCGCGCCGAGCTCGTGCAAGAGGGCCGGCGATCCGATCGACAGGCCACCATCGACCGCGAACGCCTGGCCGGTGATGGCCCGCGCCGCGGGCGAGACCAGGAACGCCACCAGCGCCGCCACCTCGTCGGCCGTGATCAGCCGGCCGATGGGCACGTGCTTGGCGACGGCCTGCTTCCAGCCCTCGGGGCGGCGCGCGGTCGCGCCAGCATCGACGAAGCCGGGGTGCACGGTGTTGCAGGTGACCCCGTAGGCGGCGAGCTCGAGCGCGAGCGTGCGGCCCAGGCTCTCGGCGGCGGCCTTGGCCGCGGCGTAGGCGCCGGTCCCGGCGATCGCGTGCCCCGCCGCCGCCGAGCCCACGTGGACGATCGCGCCGCTCCGCGACTTGAGCAGCCCGAAGCTGGCCGCGCGGACGAGGTTCAGCACGCCCTCGAGGTGGACGGCGCACATCTCGCGCAGCGCGGCCGGCTCGGTGCGCGCGACGGGCGCCTCGAGCACGCCGCCGAAGCAGGTCACGAGGCCCCGGAACCGGCCCTCGCGCGTGGCCGCCTGCACGAAGGCGCGGCAGGAGTCTGGCTCCGTGGCTTCGACGGGGTGGGCTGCCACCGACGCCGCGATCGAGGGGTCGAGCACCGGCGGCGCGCGGTGGTAGCCCAAGGCCACGCGGTGCCCGCGCGCCACCAGCGCGCGGACGATCGCCATGCCGATGTCCCCCGCGCCGACGACGAGGATGCTGCCCTCGATCGGGAGCGCGTCCATCAGACCATGCTCCGGCCCGTGGTGGCGAGCGCGGTGTTGCGCGCCGTCTCCTGCGCCATCTCCTTGCGGACGAGCCGGCGATAGATGTCCTTGAAGTGGCGCGTCTTCTTCAGGGAGAACTCGCGCTTGTAGAACGCCTGGTACACGCTGAGCGCGCCGGCCTCGAGCTCCTCGGGCGTCATGTTCTTGGGCTGGAACACGCTGTCGAACACCGTGTAGTTGGACCAGGGGCGATCCAGCACGCGGCCCTCGCGCTCCATATCGGCGCGGAGCGGCGTGCCGGGGAACGGCGTCACGCACGAGACCTGGATGCCGGCCAGGTAGTGCTTCATCACGAACTCGGCCGTCTCCTGGAACGAGGCGGTCGTGTCGGTGTCGAGGCCCAGCGTGAACGCCCCGTAGACGCCGATGCCGTGGTCCTGGATGATCTTGGTCGCCTCGACGTATTGCGCGAGCGACTTGAGCTTCCAGTTGCGCTCGTCGATCCCTGTCAGCGTGTCGACCGAGACGCTCTCGAAGCCGATCAGCATCATCATGCAGCCGCTGGCGTGCATGAGATCGAGGATCTCCTCGTCCTTGTGGAACGAGACGTCCGACTGCCCGCTCCACTTGATGCCGAGCGGGACGAGCTTGGTCAAGAGCTCCTTGGTCCGCTCGCGATCGACGACGAAGTTGTCGTCGGAGAACAAGATGTACGGGTTGTCCCACCGCTCGCGGACGTACTTCACCTCCTCGATCACCTTGTCGACCGGCTTGTGGCCCAGCTTGGGCCGGTAGCGGATCGTGGCCGCGCAGAAGCGACAGAGGTGCGGGCAGCCGCGCGAGGTCTCGATCCAGATGCTCGGGTAGTAGCGCTGCCGCGCCAGCTCGTACGCGGGGCGCGGCGCCTCGCCGAGCGCGGCCATCGCGGTCTGGCGGTAGACGGGCTTTAGCTGGCCGTGCTCGAAGTCGTGGATCACCTCGGGCCACAGCGCCTCGGCCTCGCCGACGCACACGGCATCGACGTGGCGGGCCACGTCCTCGGGGATCAGGTTGGCGTGCAGCCCGCCGGCGACCACCGGGACGCCGCGCGCGCGGAACTCCGCCGCGATCTCGTACATGCGGTCGGCCTGCGCGGTCATGCCGGTCAGCGCCACGAGGTCGGCATCGGCATCGAAGTCGATCGGCTCGATGTTCTCGTCGATGTACTGGATGTCGTAGTGCGGCGGCGTCAGCGAGCCGACGATGATCAGGCCCGCCGCGAAGCCGGTCCACGTGTAATCGAAGAACTGGAACTCGCGGCACTCGCGCTTGAAGCGCTGGTGCGCGGGGTTCCTGCCGAAGAACGTCGCGCGCGGCGAGATCAGGAGCAGCCGCTTCTTCTTCATCGCGCACCGTCCGCGACCGCGCCGCCGGAGGCGCCTTTGTCAGCGCCTTTGGCGGCGACGAGCTCTTGGCACACCTTCACGAAGTCGCCGACCGTCTGGATCTCGAACAGGACCTGCTCGTCGATCGAGACGTCGAGCGAGACCTCGACGCGCGCCACGATCTCGAGGAGCACGATCGAGTCCACGTTCTGCAGGCCGGTGACCGGGTTCTCGAGGAGGACCGCCTCGGGCGGCAGCTTGGTCACCTTGCAGATCACGTTCCGGATCAGCTCGAAGGTCGGATCGATCGTCGCGGTCATTTACGACTCCTTTGGCTTTCGGATCAGGCGCTCGGCCGGAACGTCGGGCGCCTGGCTGGCGGCCTCCGCGCTGGCCGCCGGCGCGGGGCGCGCGTCTACCTTGAAGGTGCGGCCGGCGCTGGTGCGCATGCCGCCGATGCCGCTGGGCATCGGCAGGTAATCCGGCTGCGGAATGTCGAGCACGAGGCCCGGGGCTAGCCGCGCGGCGTTGAAGCCGGGCACCGCACGGTTGTGCTCGACGAGCTCGACGTAGCGGCGCGCATCGCCGTACGCGACGTACGCGATCTCGGTGATCGTGTCGCCCTCGCGTACCGTGTAGGGCTGCCCGATGGTCGGTACTTCTTGGCTCATGTCTCCTCTTCAGGGGGGCGAGGGGCGCGGCCGGCGCGCAGCACGGCGCGCACCCTCGCGATGGCCGTGCGCGCCGCGCGCGAGACGCCGCCGCGCGCGAGGTGCAGGGCGGCGACGGCGAGATCCTGCGCCTGCGCGCGCCGCGACGGGCGCAGCGTGCCGGCCTCGAGCTGCTCGCGCGTGAGGTTGCGGCGGGTCTTGCCGCTGCTCGTCTTGGGCACCGTGTGAGGCGGCACCACCACGACGTCGGCGATCTCGATTCCCAGCGCGGCCCGCACGCGGTCGCGCACGTCCCCGGCCAGCCGGACCCGGTCCGCTGCCTGGCGCAGGCGGCTCTCGACGACCAGCACCACCTGCTCCGACGCGGTCGCGTTGAAGGCGGCCGAGCAGCCGCGCCGCACTCCAAGGACCTCGTCGGCCACCCACTCGATGTCGGACGGCTGCAGCGAGCGGCCGTGCACCTTGATCACGTCCTTGGTGCGCCCGGAGATGAACAGGCCGGCGTCGGTGACGACGCCGAGATCGCCGGTGCGCAGCCAGCCGTCGCGCGTGCGGGGCGCGGCGTCGCCCCAGTAGCGATCGATCACGGAGGGCCCCTGTAGCTCGATCTCGCCCTCGGTGCCGGGCGGCAGCTCGCGCCCCTCGGGCGAGGCGATGCGCACGCGGTGGCCGACGACCGGCTTGCCGACGCAGACCAGCTCGCGCGCGCTGGCGCCCGCGGCGACGCGCAGCGTGACCAGCGGCCCGCTCGGCGGCGGCATGGTGGCCGCGAGCGTGCACTCGGCGAGGCCGTAGACCGGCAGGAACGCTCGCCGCTGGAACCCGCACGCCGCAAACCGCGCCGCGAACGCGTCCAGCACCTCGGACCGGATCATGTCGGCCGCGGCCATCGCGACGCGCCAGCTGCCGAGGTCGATGCCCTCGACGTCCGCGTCCTCGACGCGACGCGCGCACAGGCCGTAGGCGAACGGCGGCGCCGCGCACACCGTGCCGCGGTGCTCGTGGATCGATCGCAGCCAGTGCGCGGGATCGCGGAGGAACGAGAGCGGCGGGACCTGACACAGGAGGTTACCGTGGCAGGCGGTGAGGATGACTTTCCCGATCAGGCCCATGTCGTGATAGACGGGCAAGAACGACACGCCGACGTCACCCGGCACGATGGCCAGCGCGTCGCCGATCGCGTTGATGTTCGCCACGAGGTGGCCGTGCGTGGCCGGCACGCCCTTGCGGCCGCCGGTGCTCCCCGACGTGTACTGGATGAAGGACACGTCGCTCGAGGTCGGGACGTCCGGCGCCGCCTCCTCGGCTTCGCCGTCGAGCTGCTCGTAGGAGAGCACGCGCAGCGCGCCGACGGCGCCGAGCCCGCCCTCCATGAGCGTGTGGAGCTGGCGATCGGTGACGAGCAGCTGGGCCTGCGTCTCGCGGGCGATCTCGCGCAGCTGCTCGATGCGGCTCCGCACCTGCGCGCGGTTCATGGGCGGGATCACCGGCACCGGGACCGCGCCGAGGAGC
Source organism: Kofleriaceae bacterium (assembly GCA_035558535.1). Lineage (GTDB taxonomy): Bacteria > Myxococcota_A > Polyangia > Haliangiales > Haliangiaceae > JABFXX01. The sequence continues at coordinate 36,655 of DATMCI010000043.1, read as the reverse complement.
TGGCAGGCGTAGAACGTGCGGATGAAGCTCCAGTCGCCGGCGAACGAGAGCACGATCCGCGCGCCGCGCCGCACGCCCTCGCGCTGGAGCGCACGAGAAAGCCGCAGGCACTCCCGCGCGAGCTCGGCGAAGGTGAGGCGGCGCTCGACGAGCCCGCGGCGCGGCGACACGATCAGGTGGACCTTGTCGGCGAGCCGCGGGTGCTCCGCGCGCGCGAGCACGACGGACGCGATGTTCGTCTCCCGGAACGGTACGAAGCGATCTCGTTCGACCGCATCCCACTCCGAGACGGTCTTCGTGTTCGCGAGCTCCATACTTCTCTTCGTCGCGCGCTCCCAACCGTTTGGTCAGTCGCACGAAGGTGAATGCGACACGCTACTGTGCGTCAACGAACGAGGTCAAGGCGATACCTCGAGCGCGTGCCGCGGGAGCGTGGTCTCGGCCAAAGGCCGACGGCTGCGGATCATCCTTGTCACGGAATGGCCATCCGCCCCGAGGTTGCCCGAGGCTGCCCGAGGCTGCCCGAGGCTGCCCGAGGCTGATAAACAGTCAGCGTGAGGCGGCCAGATCGATCATCCCGTGATGGTTACTCTGATCCGTGCATCATGTGGTTTGGCGACACCCGCCGGCACTGCAGATCGCGCGCGGCTACAGCCGTGGCTCGATCGCGAACGCGAGCTCGAGCTTGGCGGTGCCGCGCCAGAGCTGGGCGGTGAGCTCGTTCGCGGTGCGGAGCGAGTCCCACAGGAGCTGCAGCTGATCGGGGCGCGAGAGCGGCCGGCCGTTGACGGAGAGCAGGACGTCGCCGGGCGCGACGTCGACGTCGTGGAGCGGGCTCGCTCGATCGACGAGCTGCACGAGCTCCCAGCCGATGAAGCGATCGCCGAGGAGCTTCGGGGTGACCTCGAGCTGGCGCAGGAACGACGGCGGCCCGGCGTCGAGCACGGCGAGGAGGCGCGCGCGCGCGATCGTGCCGGTGCGCAGGCCCGGGCCGGGCGGCGCGACGGGCCGCGCCGCGACGAGCAGCGGATCGCCGGGCGGCATGTCCGAGACGCGGCGCGGCGCGAGGTCCTCGTCGAAGGAGGGCGGCTGCGGCGCGACCTTGGGGGCGCACGCGGCGAGCGCGAGCGCGAGCGCGGCCGGCGCGGTGCTCGCGAGGAGCTGGGTGCGCATGCCCCGACGGTGCCGCCGCGGCGCGCCGGGCGCAAGATCTTGCCGTGCGGTCGCGGTCGCGGTCGCTACGCCTCGACGAGCCCGAGGATCGCCGCGAACACGGCGTCCGGCGGCGCCTCGCCGTCGATCGTCTCGATCCGCTCGCCCTGCGCGGCCAGCTCGGCGATCGTCGCGCGGTAGCCGGCCGCGACCTCCTCCTGCATGCGGACGTCCTCGAACAGCTCCTCGACGCGTCCGGCGGCGACCCGGCGCTGCGCCGCGATCTCGGGCCGGACCTCGAGGAAGATCGTCAGATCGGGGCGGCGGGCGCGCGCGTTCAGCGCGGCGATCCAGTCGCGGTCGGCGCCGGTGCCCTGGTACGCGAGCGACGAGTGGTACCAGCGATCGGACACCACGGTCGCGCCCGCGGCGAGCTGCACCTCCACCTCGCGCTGGAGGTGATCCATCCGGTCGGCGGCGAACAGGAGGCCGAACGTGCTCTGCGCGATCTGCTGCCCGGGGATGGCGTGCCCGCCGACGAGCATCTCGCGGATCAGCCGGCCGATCGGGCCGTCGCTCGGCTCGCGCGTCAGGTGCGCCTTGCCGCCGCGGGCGCGCAGGTGCTCGACGAGCCGCTTGGCCTGCGTGGTGGTCCCGGCCCCGTCGAGCCCTTCGAGCACGAGCAAGCGCGTCATCGGGGCGGTTCTATCAGCAAACGGCGCCGCGCGGACTGTCTACGCTGCGCGCCGCCGCAAACTGTCTACGCTGCGCGCCGGCGCAGCATTGCGACCCCGAACAGCGCCATCGCGATCATCCCAGCGACGATCGCCGCCAGCAGCATCCAGGTCGGCCGGCCGGCCCCCGGCGTCGTGCGCGCGGCGGCGGTCTGTGCCTGCTGGTAGTCGGGGGACAGCGCGACGGCGCGCCGGAAGTCGGGGCCGCCGTCCTTGCCCTGGGTCTCGAGCGCCTTGCCGAGCGCGTAGTGGTGCGCGGCGAGGTTCTTGACGGCGCCCGCGCCCTTGGGATCGAGGCCGTGCGCCTTCGAGTACGCGGCCGAGGCGTCGGCCCACTGCTGCTTGTCCTCGAGCTGCTTGGCCCACCGCGCGTAGACGGTGGCCATCTCGGCGCGCTCGGCGCGGTCGGGGTTCGTCGCGATCAGCCGATCGAGCATCGCGATCGCGGCCGGGAGGTCGCCAGCGTCGGCCTTCGCCTTGGCCGCGCCCCACTGCGCGGCCTCCTGCTTCGCGCGCGCGGCGTCGAAGTGATCGAACAGCCGCTTGGTGAGCGCGGGCAGATCGATCTTCTCGACCTTCACGTTGATCTCCTTGTCGGAGAGGCTCGTCTCGTCCTCGATCGGGAAGTCCTCGCCGAGCAGCTCGTTGGCGGCCCGCCGCAGCTCGTTGTCGGCGAGCTCGCGGTACGTGAGCCAGAGCGGCTTCTCCTTCTTCGTCAGCTTGCCGCCGGGGAGCTGCAGCTTCTTGCGCGGGGCGGGCGGGGGCGGGGGCCCGGTGACGTAGTCCAGCCACGCGGCGCGCGCGGCGGCGCGCACGGCCGGCGAGTCGGCGTCGACCCGCGTCCACACCGCGTGCACCGCCTCCCGGAGGCGAACGGCGCGGAACGCGTCGAGGATCGCGATTGTCAGCTGCTCGTCGCCAGCGGCGGCGGCGAGCGCCTTGAGCGGATCCTGGCGATCGATCCGCTCGAGCTGCCAGGTGGCGTAGCGCCGGCGATCCGGATCCTTGGCGGCCTGCGACTCGCGCGTCAGCGCGGGGATCACGTACGGCTCCATCTTGCGCAGGTAGCGGCCGCACTCGTCGCGGTAGATGATCGAGTCCTCGCCGAACGCGATGTCGAAGATGACGGCCGCGGCGCGGATGTCGCGCGTGGCCGCGAGCGCGCGGATCGCCGCGACGTCGGCGATCACCTCGCCGAGGCCGGTCAGCGCGGCGTCCGCTTCGAGCAGCGCCTTTTGCCAGTCGACCTCGTCATCGGCCTTGCGCTGCTTGCCGGTCTGGATCGGCGGCGCGAACTTGCCGGTCTTGTCGGGGACGGCGGCCCCGATCGCCGCGAGCACCTTGCGGCGATCGGCCTGCTCCGTCTGGTGCGGGCGGAGCACCCACTCGCCGAGCGCCTCGACGGTCGTCGGCGCGAGCTTGCCGAGCTCGTCGATCGCGGCCTTGCGCGCGGCGGCGTCGGGGCCGGTGACGATCGTACCGAGGACGGCGGTCACCTTCGCGTCGTCGGGACCGGGCTTGCGCGGCGCGGGCGGCGCCGGGGCCGGCTGCTTGGCGTCGGCCGCCTTCTTCCCCTCCGCCTTGGCGTCGGTCTTCTTCCCGTCCGCCTTGGCGTCGGCCTTCTTCCCGTCCGCCTTGGCGTCGGCCTTCTTCCCATCCGCCTTGGCATCCGCCTTGGCATCCGCCTTGGGATCCGCCGGCTTGGGATCCGCCACCGCCGCGGTGGCCGTCACCGCGAGCAGGAACGCGAGCAGGGAGGGGGCGAGCACTGCACGCATCGAGCACCCTTTACGCCGTCGCGAGGTCACACGCAAGCTGCGCATGCGGATCGAACGCGCGCGCGGGGCGCGGCATTTCCCGCGCGATTCTCGGGCGATTCGGGCATGAGCTGCGCCGCGCTGCCCCGCGCTGCCCCGCGCTTCGCCCTCGCTCGCGCGCGGGGCTCAGTGCACGAGCATCGGGTCGAACCGCTCGCTGGCGCTCTCGCCGAGGTCGACGAACTCGAGGAAGCGCATCCCGATCGCCCGGGTGGACGCCGCCTCGCCCGAGCCGCTGAAGTTCAGATAGTGGTGGTGCTTCACCTCGGCGCGCGCGACGATCTCGTCGACCCGATCCTCGCTGTGCGCGTGCTGGAAGTGCACCGTGACCACCGTCCCGAGCGGCGGGGCGTAGGTCATCTCGACCAGGATCCCGCCGGTCGACACGTTGCGCGCGATCGCGAACGAGTCCCCGTACAGCTCGCTGCCGATGACGACCAGGAACAGCTTATCGAAGCGCGTATGGATGCGCTTCTCGACGCGGTACGGGCGGCTGTCCTCGAGGATGTGACGCAGGTCGGGGAGCGATTCTCGTCTCTTCACGGCAGTAATGAATGATAGAGCGATGGCTCCAATGAAGTCCAATATCCTACCTGGTCCTACACGACAGGGAGCGCTGGCTACCCGGAGTGGGCTTCGCTAGGCTCACGCCGTGCGTTTGCCGGGAACGATCGCTCTCCTCCTGCTCTGCGCGGCGTCTCCCGCGTCGGCCAACAAGGCGAGCAATCCCGCCTTCCTGGGCGTGGGCATGGAGGACTCCGGCGGGGCCCGCGGGGCGGGGCCGTGCACGATCACGAGCGTCGAGCCGGGCAGCGGCGCCGAGGCCGCCGCGCTCCAGCCGGGCGACGCCTTCGAGCGGCTCGACGGGACGCCGATCCTGAGCTGCGACGCGCTGGTCTCGCAGATCACGGCGCGCACGCCCGGCACGATCATCCAGCTCGAGATGCGGCGCCGCGAGCAGCCGCTCAAGCTCAAGGCCGAGCTCCTGACGCGCGACGAGATCCTGCGCCGCCGCCTGGTCGGACAGCCGCTGCCGTCGACCGAGCTCCTGCGCGTCGAGGACGGCGCGACGGTGGACCTCGGCGCGGCGAAGCGCGCGACGATCGTCGGCTGGTTCCCGGCCTCCTGCGGGGGCTGCGACGCGGTGCTCGGCGCCGTCGCGCGCTGGAGCCGCGAGCGCGAGCGCGAGCGCAAGGAGCGCCGCGCGCCGGTCGACGTCCTCGCGGTCACCGCCGATCTCTCCGGCCGCCGCATGGCGACCGAGCTGCGCGAGTCGCTCCGGCCCGTGCAGCGCGCGCTCGACGTGCCGCTGCTCGCGGCCGACATGGACGTCTACACGCGGTTCGCGGTGAAGGACGGCGATCGCGTGTACTTCATGGTGATCGACTGCCGCGGCGCCGTGCAGTACGTCGCGCCGATCGTCCCGAACACCGACGACACGGGCGCGGTGCTCGACGAGCTGTACGCCGCCGTCGAGCAGACGGCGCGCCGGACCTTGCGGTGACCGCGCTCGTCCGCCCGCTGGGCGAGCTGCGGCCGCGGCTCGGCCGCGACGTGTTCCTCGCCGAGACGTGCGCCGTGATCGGCGACGTCGAGCTCGGCGACGAGGCGTCGGTCTGGTACGCCGCGGTCCTGCGCGGCGACGTGATGGCGATCCGCGTCGGCGCGCGCACGAACCTGCAGGACGGCGTGATCGTGCACGTCACCTCCGGGCTGCAGGGCACCGTGATCGGTAGCGACTGCACGATCGGGCACGGCGCGATCCTCCACGCGTGCACGATCGAGGATCACTGCCTCATCGGCATGGGCGCCACCGTGCTCGATGGCGCCGTGATCGGCCGGGGGAGCCTCATCGGTGCAGGTTCCCTCGTCACACCTGGCACCGTTATCCCACCGGAGACGCTGGCGCTCGGGTGGCCGGCGCGCGCGAAGCGCCCCGTGAACCGCAAGGAGCGAGATCAGATCGAATACGGCGCCACGCATTATGTCGAGCTGGCTCGCAGGTACCTTGCGGGCGGCGGCGGATCCTCGGTACCGTAGGAATTCGAGTGAAGCGTCCGGCTCGCGGGACGTCTACAGCTCCAACGCACTCATGGATCCGAGGGTGAAAGCAGGGAGCCGCGCGGTACGTCGCAGAGGAGCCGCGATCGAGATCGCGCTGCTCGCGCTGTTCGCGCTTCTGTTGCACGCGTCTCCGGCGCGCGCGGACAACGTTGACACGCTGATCGGTCAGCTCGACGACAGCTCGGAGAAGATCCGGCTGTCGGCGGCGCTCAACCTGATCAAGCTCGGTGATCCGCGCGCGATCATTCCGCTGGTCGGCGTGCTCAAGAACGACGGATCGAAGAACGTGCGCAGCATCGTGGCCCAGGGGCTCGGCACCCTCGTCACGCCGCAGGTGAAGGGCAAGCCGCGCAGTGAAGCCATCGCTGCGCTCCAGGACCGCGAGGCCAACGATCCCAGCCCGGTCGTCCAGGCGCAGGCGACGCGCGCGCTCACCGCGATCGGCGCGGCTGGCCCGGCGACGACGCCGCCCAAGTCGGGCGGCGCCGTCTACGTGAACATCGGGCCAATGTCGAGCAAGACCGGCACGCCCAACGATTCCAAGCTCCGCGAGATGATGGTCAAGGTGGCGACCAAGACGCTCGGCAAGGTCGCGAGCAACATGCCGACGACCTGGTCGGGGGGCGGCGTCCCGACGGCGGCCGCGCTCTCCCAGAAGAACACCATGGGGTTCTTCATCGACGGCACGCTGAACGAGCTGAAGGTCAACTCGTCCGGCGGCTCGGCGACGATCTCCTGCAAGGTCAACATGTTGCTCGCGGACTTTCCCAACAAGAGCATCTTTGGCTTCCTCAACGGCGGCGCGAAGGTGCAGGGGAGCGCCTCCCCCAAGGACATCGAGCTCGCGACCGAGGACTGCGTGTCTGCAGTCGTCGAGGACTTGATCGCGAAGAAGATTGTCCCGACGATCAGCTCCAAGTCTGGGGTCGCTCCGGCCCCTTCGAGCAAGGGCGGGTCCCCCTGATGAGTGAGAGCAACCACAAGCGTCAGTGGAGGAACCTCCTCCTCAACAAGAGCTACCAGCTCCGCTTCACGCTCGTCATGGTGGGCCTCTCGACGGCGCTCATGGTGGGCCTCGGGATCTGGGTGATGCGCGTCGCCGACGAGACCACCGAGGTCTCGAAGGCGAGCGTCATGGGCACGCCGTGCCCGCAGATCCCGGATATGGCCGCGGCGGCGCCGCCAAGCGCGGAGCCAGCGCCAGAGGGGCCGCAGGTGCCGATGAAGCTCGAGGAGCCTGCGCCTGCGCCTGCGCCTGCGGGCAGCGCAGCGCCTGCACCGGCTGGGTCCGGCGCTGGTGTTGCGACCAACGCCGGTAGCGGCGCCGAGCCCGCCGCGGGTGACGAGGCAGGCGAGGGGCGCCGCAAGATCGTCGTCAGCCTCGAGCCGATGGAGGTGCAGCAAGAGCCGAAGCTGCCACCGGACTACGCGGCGATGGTCGTGAAGCACTGGACGTGCCGGCTCAAGATCGATGCGGCCAAGCGCAGCCTCGAGCGCGGCCACGATCGCATCCTCTGGGTCATGATCGGCACGGGCCTCTTGCTCGTGCTCGGCCTCGCCGCTTACGGCATCAAGATGACGCACAAGGTGGCGGGCCCGCTGTTCAAGGTGAGCCTCTACCTGAAGAAGATGCGCGACGGCCGCTTCGACAAGGTCTACAACCTGCGCAAGGGCGATCAGCTGCTCGACTTCTACGAGCACTTCCGGCAGGCGCACGCGGGCGTCGTGAAGATGCAGCAGGCCGACATCGAGCGCGTGCGCTCGGTGATCGCCGCGGCCGAGGCGGCGGGCGCCGGCGACGAGCCGGCGGTGCGGGAGCTGCGCGACCTGCTCGCGCGCAAGGAGAAGTCCATTGAGTGATCCGACCGCCGCCACCCCGGGGCTGCCGTCGACGGCGCCGCGCCCGAAGTACAGGCGCAGGCTGTCGAACTACCTGCTCGACAAGAAGCTGCAGCTCCGTTACATCCTCGTCGTCACGTTCCTCTCCGGCCTGATCGCGGGCTCGCTCGGCTTCTTGATCTACCAGCAGAACCGCGCGGCATCCGAGTCGATCGAGGAGGACCTGAAGGTCCTCATGCAGAAGGGCTCCGGCGACGGGTTCCAGGAGGCGATCGCCAGCGATCTCGAGTCCGGCGATCGCGCGCTCGTCTACAAGATGGGCCTGATCGGGATCGGGCTCGTCGTGATCCTGTCGATGTACCTCCTGGTCATGACCCACCGGGTCGCCGGCCCGCTGTTCAAGATCTCGATGTACTTCGATCGGATGGCCGAGGGGAAGCTGGGCAAGGTGACGCCGCTGCGCGAGGGCGACCTGCTCCAGGACTTCTACGAGACGTTCAAGTCGATGCACGAGTCGGTGCGCACGCGCGCCGTGGCCGACGCCGACGCGATGGAGCGCGCGCTCAAGCGGCTGCGCGAGGGCGCCGCGGCCGAGAAGCTGACCGGCGAGCTCGACGCGCTCGAGCAGCACGTCGCGCAGCTCCGCAAGCAGATCGCCGGCTGACGTCGCAAGTCTTCGGCGAGGCCGCGCCACCCCGCCGCAGGCGTGCGGGCCCCCGCCGGTCCGAGCGGGGCCGGCGATCTGGTATCGTCTCGTCCGATGTCGAGCGTGCTGCTGGAGCTGGGGGAGCGGTACTGGGCGCTCGGGTTGCCGGCGGCGGCGCGCAGCGCGCTCTCCCGATCGCTCGCCGCGGGCGAGGACGCGGCCCCGGCGCTGCGGCTCACCGAGATCGCGCTCGCCCAGGGCGACGCTCAGGGGGCGCGGCACTTCGCGGCCGAGGCGGGGCGCCGGGCGCCGGGCCCGGCCACGCGGATCCTGCTCGGCCGCGCGCAGCTCGCCGCGGGCGAGCTGGCGGCGGCGCGGATGTCGCTGCTCGCGGCGCTTGACGCGCCGAAGCTCGGGCCGTGGGAGCGGGCGCGCGCGCACCTCGAGCTGTCGCGCGCCGCGCAGGCGCAGGGCGACACGGCGGGGGCGGCGGCGCAGGCGGGGGCCGCGTTCGAGGCCGCGCTCGCGGCGGCGGCCGCCGCCGGGCCGGCGCCGGAGCTGACGCTGCTCGAGGAGGTGTGCGCGGCGGTCGTCGCGTGCGGGCGCGCCGAGGACGCCACGGCCGGCGTCGAGGCCGCCAGCGGGCGGCCGGGCGCGCGGCTGTGCGCGGCGGCGCTGCTCGCGGCGCGCCTCGCGGGCGGCGACGCCGCGATCACCGATCGCGCGGTCGACGCCGAGCTGGCGGCGATCGAGGCCGAGTCGCCGACCGCGGCGATCAAGCTGCGCCGCCTCGAGCGGCGCGTGCGGCGCCCGAGCGGCGATCCCGCGGAGCTCGTGGCCGAGCTCGAGGCGCTGATCGCCGCGTCGGCGACAGAGGAGCTGCCCGCGGTGGATCGCGCCCGCCTGTGGTTCCTCTACGCGTCGGTGTGCGCCGACGATCCGGCGACGCGCGACCGCGCCGAGGCGGCGTACCGGAAGGGCCTCATGTACCAGCCGGGCCACACGAGCGCCGCGTGCCGGCTCGCGCTGCTCATGCTCGATCGCGGCGATCAGGCGGGCGCGCTCGCCGAGATCGAGCGCGCGCTGCGGATCGACGCGAGCCACGGCCTCGCGTGGCGTAACGCCGCGCGCATGCTCGACGCGCAGTCGCCGAGCCTCGGCGTCGTCGTGGGGCGCCTGCTCGACGCGGCGAACCCGGGCGCGGGCAGCGCGGCGGGCGGCGTGGCGCCGCGGCTCGTGACGGCGACGGCCGAGGTGGCGCGCCACGACGTGCTCGCCGGCGTCTACGCGCACGGCCACCGGGTCAAGAACCTGCTCGGCATCATCGGCGCGCGGGCCCGCTCGGCGCGCAAGGTCGCCGGCGACGGCGAGCTCGCCGACCGGCTCCGGGACCTCGAGGCCGACGTGACCGCGCTCTACGAGGAGTGGGCGCAGTACCTGCGCTCGATGCAGGCGCCGACGCCGACGATCGAGCTGGTGCCGCTCTCGCCGCTCGTCCACGAGGTCGTGGTGGCGGCGCAGGCGCGCACGCAGCACGTGCCGATCGCGCTCGAGACCACGGCCGGGCTGCCCGACGTGCGCGGCGATCGCATGCTCCTCCGCGAGGCGCTGCTCAACGTGATCTCGAACGCGGCCGAGGCGTGCGCGCCGGCCCCCGGCGAGGTCTCGGTGCGCGTGCGCTCGGTCGCGTCGCCGGCGGGCGGCACCGCGCCGATCGTCGAGATCGTGGTCGCCGACACCGGGCCGGGCATCCCGCGCGCGCACCTGGGCCGGCTGTTCGTGCCGGGCTTCACGACGAAGGAGACCGGCTCCGGCGTCGGGCTCGCGATCGCCGAGCGCGTGGTCGCGGCGCACCACGGGCGGATCACCGTCGAGTCCGAGGAGGGCCGCGGCACGACGATCACGATCACGCTGCCGACGGACAAGTCGGGCCTCTTGTCCCTGCCGCTGTGGACGACGAGCGAGCGGGGCGCTCCGTGACCGAGGCGCGGGAGGCGCGCGGGGGAGCCGAGGCGCGGGAGCCCCGCGGGGGAGCCGAGGCGCGGGAGCCCCGCGGGGTGACGATCGGCACCATCGTCTGCGTCGACGATCAGGCCGAGGTGCGGCGGCTCCTCGCCGACGTGTTCCGCGCGCGGGGCTCGCACGTGGTCGGCTTCGACGACGGCGAGGACGCGATCGCCTGGCTCGGGACCAACGAGGCGGACCTGGCCGTGCTCGATCTGGACCTCGGGCCCGGCCGGCGCACCGGCATCGAGATCTGCCGCGCGATCCGCGCGCGGCTGCCAGACCTGCCGATCATCATGCTGACCGGGCACGGCACGATCGACGACGCGGTCGCCGCCGTGAAGGCGGGCGCGGTCGACTTCATCACGAAGGACCCCTACCTCGAGGACAAGCTCGAGATCTCGGTCGAGAAGGTCGAGCGCATCCTCCAGCACGCGCTCGATCGCAAGCGCCTCGAGGCGGAGAACCGCGAGCTGCGCGCCACGAACGAGCGGCTGCGGCGCGCGGCCGGCCGGCGCTGGCAGATCGTCGGCGACTCGCAGGCGATGCGCACCGTGATCGCCAAGATCGAGCGCGTCGCGCCGGTGCCGCGGCCGGTGCTCGTGCTCGGGCCGCGCGGCACCGGCAAGGAGCTGGTCGCGCGCGCGATCCACACGCTGTCGCCGCGCGCCTCCGAGCCGTACGTCACGATCAACTGCGCCGCGGTCGCCGAGAGCCTGCTCGAGAGCGAGCTGTTCGGCCACGAGGAGGGCGCGTTCACGGGCGCGACGAAGCAGAAGGAAGGCAAGTTCGAGCTTGCGGATGGTGGCACGCTGTTCCTCGACGAGATCGGGAACATGTCGCTCGACTTCCAGGCGAAGATCCTGCGCGTCCTCGAGTACCAGCGCTTCGAGCGCGTCGCCGGCAGCGAGTCGATCCAGGTCAACGTGCGCGTGATCGCCGCGACGAACGCCGATCTCAAGCAGGCGATCGCCGACGGCAAGTTCCGCGCGGACCTCTACGATCGGCTCGCGTTCGAGGTCATCAGCCTGCCGTCGCTCGCGCAGCGCCTCGAGGACGTGCCGACGCTCGCGATCCACTTCCTGAACCGGTTCCGCCAGGAGGTCGCGGGGATCACGGTGCGCGAGATCAGCGCCGGCGCGCTCGATCGGCTCGCCGCGTACGACTACCCGGGCAACGTGCGCGAGCTGAAGAACGTGGTCGAGCGCGCCGTGTACATGGCGCACGGCGAGGTGCTCTCCGACGCCGACGTCGACGCGGCGCTGCCGCCCGAGGCGTCGTCGCCCCAGTCCACGGCGCTGGCGTTCCACGACGACGCGCGGCTGCCGCTCGACGAGCGCGTCGAGGCGTTCGAGGCGTGGCTGTGCCGCGACGCGCTGGAGCGGACGCGCTACAAGCAGAAGGAGGCGGCCCAGCTCCTCGGGATCACGTACGACCAGTTCCGGCAGCGCTACCGCAAGTACGGTCTCGGCAAGGACTAGGGCTGGGCTAGATTACGCGCATGGGCATCTTCTCGAAGATCAAGAGCGGCATCTCGGGCAAGGCGAACGCCGCGCTCGACAAGGCGATCGATCCAGAGAAGGAGCTCGACATGGCCATCCTGGAGCTCGAGGAGGGGCGCAAGAAGGCGATGGCCGAGCTGCTCGCCTACAAGACCACGGCCAAGTCGCTCGATCACGACATGGAGAAGCACCGCGCCAAGGCGGCCGAGTGGGAGCGGCGCGCGATGCTCGCGGTGCGCGCCGGCGATGACGAGGCGGCTCGCACCGCCCTGCGCGAGAAGAAGGCGGCCGAGGCGGAGGCCGCCAAGATCGAGCGCGACAAGCACGAGGCGGCGAGCTACGCGATCCAGCTCAACAGGAGCCGCAAGGAGTTCGAGACCAAGCTGCAGATGCTCAAGCTCCGCAAGGGCACGCTCGCCACGCAGATCGCGGCGGCGCGCTCGGCGGGCGGCGACGCGTTCGGCAACGACTCGTCGGTGTGGGATCGGTTCAAGGCCGCCGAGGATCGGATCGATCAGGAGGCGATCGAGAGCGAGGTCGACGCGGCGATGCGCGGCGAGGACGCCGACGCGGCGATGCTCGACGCCAAGATCGCCAAGGCGGGCGCGGTCGGGGGGCTGCCAGCCGGCGTCGATCCGGCGGCGCCCGACGACGCGCTCGGCCAGCTCAAGGCGAAGATGGCCGAGGAGAAGGCGGCCAAGCAGCGGGCGCTGGCCGCGGGGTCCGACAAGCCGGCCGCGGGGTCCGACAAGCCGGCGGCGGGATCCGACAAGCCGGCTGACGGGCCGCGCGAGAAGGACGGCAAGTGACGCTGACCGCGACGGTGGGCCCGGGCACGCCGGGCGGCGGGCCCGATCCCGACGAGGCGCTGTCGATGCGGCTGCGCGACCTCGCGCTCGTCGAGCTGGACGCGCTGATCGCCGGCGATCGGCCGGCGCTGATCGCGGCCTACGCCGATGACGTCGCCGACGCGCTCCGCGAGGCGCGCGCCCGGATCGCGACGCTGCGCGGGCAGCTCGGCGGCGCCGATCCGCTCGGCGTCCTCGACGCCGCGGCCCGCCAGCGCGCGAGCGACGTCGGAGCCGCCGGGGCCGATCGGATCCGCGCCCGGCTCGCGGCGCAGGCTGACGCCGCGCGCGCGCTGGCTCGATTAGCAGATCTCGCATCTGCGCTGGTGCCCCGGCTGTTCGAAGCCGACCGCCGCAGGTGATCCGCACAGGCGACCCAAAGCTCGCGGTCCCGCTGTTGTCGAATCCGAGGTCCCCTTATAGTGCCCGGCATCATGGCAGACGAGGAATCTGACCTCGACCGGGCACGAAAGGGGGACCGAGAAGCTTTCGGTCGCCTGGTCCGGCGCCATCAACGACGCGTGTACGCCGCTGCGCTCCATATCCTCGGTAACCACAGCGACGCTGACGACGTCGCCCAGGAAGCTTTCGTACGCGCGTACCGCGGCCTCCCATCGTTCGATGGCCGCGCCGACTTCTTCACCTGGCTCTACCGCATCACGATCAACACCGCGCTGAACGCGCTCCGCTCCGACAAGCGCGGGGCGGCGCTCCAGCAGCGCGGCGGCGCCGAGGCGGCGCACATCGGCGGCCGGCCCGAGTCGCTGGGGCAGGGCGCGCCAACGCCCGCTCAGAAAGCGCACCAGGCGAGCGAGGTCACGCGCGTGCTCGAGGCCGTGGCCGCGCTGACCCCGCCGCTCCGCGTGACGCTGGTCCTGGCCACGATCGAAGAGATGCCCCATAAACAGATCGCCGAGCTGCTCGAGATCCCCGAGGGCACGGTGGCCTGGCGCGTCAACGAGGCGCGCCGGCTCCTCAAGCTCAAGCTCGCGGCCGCCCAGGCCGCTGCCGCAGCCAAGTAGCGCTCCCATGTCAGACGAACTGAACGACCTCCTCCGCCGCGCGATGACGACCCTGGAAGACCAGGTGCCGCCGGGCTACTTCGAGGCTTTTCCGGATCAGCTGCTCGCGCGTCTCGCAGACGTCGCGCAGGACGCGCCCGAGGACGCGCTCGGCGCGGCGAGCTCCGCCGATCAGCTCCCGGCGGCTGCGTCGGCCGCGTCCGCCGCGGTCGCCGCCGCCATGGCGGAGCCTGCGTCCACCGGCGCGCCGTCCATGGTGGAGGCCACGCCAGCGCCCATGGTGCGCGACGAGGACTCGGGCCTCCACGACATCCGCAACCTCGCGAGCTCGCAGCGCATGCGGCTGTCGAAGCGCGCGTCGCAGACCTCGATCCACGCCGACGACGATCTGCTCGCCTCGGCGAGCGGGAGCTGGAGGGCCGTCGCGCTGCCGGAGCCCGCGAAGATGGTCGCGCTGCCGGAGCTCGCGGATCTGCCGCCGGCGAGCGACGTGAAGGGGACGACCGCCGCGAAGGCGGAGGCGAAGGCGGAGGCGAAGGCCGCCAAGGCGGCCAAGGGAAGCAAGGAGAGCGCGAAGGCGGCCAAGGAGGCGGCCAAGGAGGCGGCCAAGGACGCGGCGCGGCCGGGCGAGGCGGCGTCCGCCGTCGAGCAGCCGGGCAAGGTCACGCCGATCACGGCCGCCAAGTCGAAGCCGAAGGCGTCCGGCAAGCGCAACGCGCTGCTCGCGGCCGCGGGGCTGGGCCTGGCCGCCGCGGCGGGCGTGGCGTTCTTCGTCTCCACGCAGCGCAACGAGACCGAGGAGTCCGCGCGCCGGGCCGCGCCTCGCGCCGCGGAGGACCAGGCCATGCAGCTGCCCGAGCTCCGCCGCGTCGAGACGCGCCCCGCGGCGATCGCCGAGCCGGAGCCGGTGGCGGCGGGCTCGGCCGCGGCCGCGCCTGCGCCCGCGCCGGCCGAGCCGGCCGAGCGGGCCAAGGCGGTAGAGCCCGCGCCGGAGAAGCCGACCAAGAGCATCGGCAAGTACGTCCCGAACGTCGAGGACTCGCCCGCGCCTGATCCCAGCCCCAAGAAGAAGGGCGATGTGAAGAAGCCCGATCCGGGCGATCCGGATTTCGACAAGCTCCTCAAGGAGGCCGGCTACCAGGAGAAGAAGGCCGACGAGCCCAAGCTCGAGAAGAAGTCGCTCTCGGGCGACGACATCAAGAAGGTGATGAACGCCGTCACTCCGAAGGTGACGTCCTGCTATGCCGGCCAGCAGGGCACGGCGGTGGTGAAGCTCACCGTCGCGCCGACTGGCCAGGTCCAGAAGATGACGGTCTCGGGCGTGTTCGCCGGGACCCCCACCGGCGCGTGCGTCGAGGGGGCGATCCAGAGCGTCACCTTCCCGCCGTGGGACGGTGTGCCGCAGACCGTTAATTTCAGCTACCTGCTCGCCGAGTAACCGGCTCCCTGCTCGCCGAGTCACCGGCTCCCTGCTCGCCGAGTCACCGGGCGCCCGGCGGCGCTTGTGAGCCCTGGCGCGAGCGGCTAGGGTCGCGCCTGGCATGCGCAAGGTTTCGACCGGTCGTTTCTTCGAGGACTTCAGCCTCGGCCAGCACATCTCCCATGCCGTACCGCGCACGCTGCATGGCGGCGACATCTCGCTGTACATGGCGCTGACCGGGGAGCGGCCGCCGCTGGCGTCGTCGACGGAGCTCGCGCGCTCGCTCGGGTTCGCCCGCGAGCTGGTCCCCGACATGCTCGTGTTCCACATCGTGTTCGGCAAGTCGGTGCCGGACATCTCGCACAACGCGACGGCGAACATGGGCTATGCCGACGTGCGCTTCCTGCGGCCGGTCTACCCGGGCGACACGCTCGTCGCCGAGAGCGAGGTGATCGGCCTGCGCGAGGTGTCGAGTGGCGACGCCGGCATCGTGTACGTGCGGACGCGCGGCACGAACCAGAAGGGGCAGGAGGTGCTGTCGCTCGTGCGCTGGGTGATGGTGCCCAAGCGCGATCGCGGGCAGGCCCGGGGCATGAGCGAGGTGCCGCAGCTGCCTGCCGTGGTGGCGCCGGAGCGGCTGCCGGTGCCCGACGCGATGAACCTGCAGCGCTTCCCGGACCTCGCGTGGGCGTTCGGCTCGACGGCGCGGTGGGACGACTACGAGCCCGGCGAGCGCCTCGATCACGCTGACGCGATGACAATCGAGGAGGCCGATCACGTCCAGGCGACGCGGCTGTACCACAACACGGCGCAGGTCCACTTCGACGCGCACACGATGAAGACGAGCAAGCTCGGCCGCCGCGTCGTGTACGGCGGCCACGTGATCAGCGTGGCGCTGGCGCTCGCGCAGAACGGGCTCAACACCGCGCTCCGCCTCGCGGCGTGGAACGGCGGCGTGCACGTCGGGCCGACGTACGCGGGCGACACGCTGCGCGCGTTCACGCAGGTGATCGAGCGCGCCGAGGTGCCGAGCCGCAAGGACGTGGGCGCGATCCGGCTGCGGCTGTCGGCGGTCAAGAACGTGGACGCGGGCGAGCTCGGCGATATCCCGCCGCTCCTGTCGGGCACGAAGGATCCGCGGATCGTGCTCGAGCTCGACTACTGGGCGCTGTTCCCGCGCCGCTGACGGCGCGCGGTCCACGCGATCCACCCGGCGAGCGCGGCGATCAGCGCGAGCGCGGCGGCGAGCGCGGCGCGGAGCGGCGTTTGCGACGCAGCCTCGACGGTGAACGGGCCGACCTGCGCGAGGCGCGGCCGGATCGCGCCGACCTCGACGACGATCGCGGGCGCGGCCCCGGGGGCGAGCGCGCGCGCGAGCGTGCGCGCGGCCGCCTCGATCGCGGCGCGATCGGCGCGATCGTCGACGACGATGGCGATCGCGGCTGCCGCGGCGGGGGCGGGCGCGGCTGCCGCGGCGGGGGCGGGCAGGGGCTGAGCGAGCGAAGCGAGCGGATCGAGCGGCGCGAGCGGATCTGTGACCGGGCGCCGCACCTCGGCCAGGGCGTGCACGACGCCGGGGAGCACCGAGAGCTGTGCGCCGAGGCGCGCCCCGTCTTCGCGATCGAGCGCGCGCTGCCGCTCCGCCGGGCCGTCCACGGCCGGCGCGCACGCCGCGAGCGCGGCCGCGGCGGCGGCGACGATCGCGACGAGCGAGATCTGCACGCGGCCACGCTACCACGCGGGCCGGATCGCTTAGGGTGGACGCACGTGAACGCGGTCGAGCACATGGTCCGGCAGCTCTCGCGCGAGGCCGTCCGCCGGCTCGCGGTGCTGCGCGAGCCGCGGTTCACGCCGATCCGCGGCGCGAGCCTCGCCGGGCTCGCGCCACCTTTGCCCCCCGACGAGCGCGAGCGGCGCGTGCTCGACAACGACGAGGCCCACGCCCGCGTCGTCGCGCGGTGGGGGGCCGACCTGTGCGGGCTGCTCAACGCGCTGACGCGCGGCGAGCTCGGCGCGCTGGCGGAGGCGCTCGGCGTGGCCGCCGACGGGCGAGCGCCCGAGCTGCGCGCGGCGCTGTGGGAGCACGGCGCGCGGCTCGAGACCGGTGGCGAGCCGGTGTCACCGGCGCTGCAGCCGCGGCCCGTCCTGCTCGGCGGCCAGCTCGTGCTGCAGGCGCCGCCGCGCGGCCTGTTCCCGCCGGCCGCCGCGTGGCCGCGCGCGGTGCCACCCGCCGCGCCGCCTGCGCCGCCCGACGGCGAGCCCGAGACGCTCGACGACCTGCTCGCCGCGGCCGATCGCTCGATCGGCGTGCGGCTCGGCCGCCGCGGCCGCGACAAGGGGGCGTGGGGGCTGCGCGCGGCGGCGCTGCTCGGGATCCACGAGCGGGGCGAGAACGAGCCGGACTGGCGCGGCGACGTCGAGGTGAAGACGGTCCCGGTCGGCCGCGATCCGAGCGGCCGCTGGCGCGTCATCGAGGATCCGGCGATCGCGATGCTCGGCGAGCCGGCGCTCGCGAAGCTGCAGCGCACGCTGTGGCTCGTGCGCGTCACGCTCGACGAGGCCGGCCGCGGCGAGCACGCCGACGCCTCGATCCTGTCGTGGTACCTGCTCGAGTGGGACGCGGGCGTGGCGCGGCTCGCGCGCCGCTACCTGCACGAGCGGCCCAAGGGGCCCGCCGGCACGACCCAGATCGGGATCTACCTCCACCGGCGCTTCTTCGCCGACGCCGGCCTCCTGGCGACGCTGAACGGCTTCCCATGACCGGGTACACCTCGTGATCATCGACGAGCTTCGCGTCGTCGGCTCGACGCAGACCAACGTGGTCATGGCCGCCGAGCTCGTGCGCGTCGCGCAGCGCGCGCTCGGCCGCCGGCCCCCGGAGCCGCGCAAGGAGGGGCTCGGCCAGCTCGTCTACCCGTTCGACCCCGCGCTCGCGTGGGCCGCCGTCACGTACCTCCGCACGCCGACCCGCGTCCTGTGGGACGTCTACGTCTCGCGCGCCCGCCGGCTCGAGCCGCTCTACGACGAGCTCCTCGCCGACGCCGCCGGCGACGCGCGCCGGCTGTGGCGCGATGGCGACGGCATCTCCGTCGAGGTCCGCCGCGTCGAGGAGTTCGCGGCCGGCGAGCGCCAGATCGTCGGCACCGTCAAGAACGCGCTCGTCGACGCGGCCGCCCGGCGCGGGGCGCGGCTCCGCGTCGATCCGGATCGGCCGGCCACGCGCTGGGTGGCGCGCCTGTCCGACCGCGGCGAGCTCGTCGTCTCGATCGATCTCGGCGGCGGCTCGCTCGCGTACCGCGGCTGGCGGCGCGAGGCCGGCGAGGCGCCGCTGCGCGAGCACCTGGCCGCCGTGCTCCTCATGCTCGGCCGGTTCGATCCGCGGCGCGACGCGCTCGTCGATCCGATGTGCGGCGCGGGCACGATCCCGATCGAGGCGATCCACGCGGCGCGCGCGACGCCGCGCGAGGTGCCGACGCTCGCCGCGCTGGGCCTCACGCGCCCCGCCGCGCCGCTGTTCCCCGACGCCGATCCGCTCGTGATCGGCTGCGACCTCGATCTCGAGGTGCTCGCCGCGGCGCGCGACAACGCCCGCGCCGCCGGCGTCGAGCGCGCGATCACGTGGCAGCGCGGCGACGTGGCGCGGCTCTCGCCCGAGACGATCGCCGCCATCGCCCACGAGCGCGGCCGGACGATCGAGACCGGCCTCTTGCTCTCGAACCCGCCGTATGGCGAGCGGCTCGACGCCTATGATCTCGGCGAGATCTACGAGGCGCTCGCCACGGCGTGCCGCCGGTTCCGCGGCTGGCGCGCCGGCTTTCTGGTCGGCAGCCCCATCCTGGAGGAGGTCTTCGCGCGGGCCATCGGCCAGCCGCGTATCAAGAAGCCGCTCGCGAACGCGAACCTGCGCGCGTACTTCTACCTCTACGATCTATAGGGACGACAGGGACGACAGGAACGACCGGGCTCAGCCCCCGTCCGGATGCCGCGCGGCCCACTCCGAGATCAGCTCGAAGTCGTCGATGATCCGCGAGTGGTTGTGGCCCCAGACGTCGGAGATCATGACCATCGAACCGCGAGAGAGCTGGTCCGTCAGGTAGATCGCGTAGTAGCGCGCGCCGGATCCGTCCTCGACCTCGCCGACCAGATCGAGCGGCTGCTTGGAGACCGGGCAGAGCAGCTCGCAGCGCGTGCCGTACGGGATGTGGAATGGCTTGGTCTTGCGCCCGTCACCGTGGATCGGGGACAGGTGCACGAGCCCTTCTTGGCCATCATCGGTGCGGATGCCGATGGTCACCGCGGGGTGGCCATCGAAGTCGATCTTGGAGATTCCGACGAGGTTGTCACCGCGAGGCCCGTAGGCCTGGGTGACGATGATCGTCACATCGTTCTCGATATGGAAGTTGGGCCCGGTGATCGCGCGGTGGCGGCCCGTAATGGCGAGGTTGTGACGGTCGACGGGATCCATGCGGGCTTGAGCTGGCCATGGCTTCGATGACTTGGCAAGCACCGTGTGAGCGGCGTCTCGAAGTGCGAATCTTCGTCGCCATGACGCGGCGCTCGCGCGCCGGCCCCCCCTGCTCGAGATGCATGTGGTGCATCGTCCGGTCGTGTATACTCGTAGCTCGGGCCTTCGCCGGGACCCAAGGCCCCGGCCGCACGTGGAGATACCGATGATCCGACGCGCCCTGGCGCCCTTGGCGACCCTTGTGTTCGTGGCCCTGCCAGCTCTGGCATGGGCTGCTCCGAAAGTCGCTGTGACCGCGATCGACGGCGACACCGAAAGCGAGGTCCGCGACGCGCTCGCCGAGTCGCTCGACGGCGAGGACTACAAGCTCATCAGCAAAAAGGAGACGAGCCGCGCCGTCGACAAGGTCGGCGACATCTCCGATCTGTCCGAGAAGGACGCCAAGAAGCTCGCCAAGGACCTGTCCGCCGACGCCATCATCTCCGGCTCGCTCGAGAAGAGCGGCGCGACGAAGACCCTCAAGGTCAAGCTGTTCGTGAACGGCAAGATGAAGAAGGGCTTCTCGGTGAAGTTCAAGAGCGCGAGCTCGGCGAAGTTCAAGGAGGCGCTCCGCAAGAAGGTCGTCGAGAAGCTCGACGGCACAACGGAGTCCGCGTCGGGAGGCGGCGAGGAGGACGGGGCGGGCAAGAAGCCGCCGAAGAAGGGGACGAAGGCCGAGGTCGACGACGAGGATCCGAACGCGAACGTCAAGCCCAAGAACGGCAAGGGCGGCAAGGGCGAGAAGGCGGAGAAGGCGGAGAAGCCGGAGAAGGCCGAGAAGGCCGAGAAGGCCGAGAAGCTGGAGAAGCCGGAGAAGGCCGAGAAGGCCGAGAAGGCCGGCAAGAACGGCAAGGGCGAGAAGGCCGAGAAGGCCGAGAAGGCCGAGAAGGCCGAGAAGCTCGAGAAGCCTGAATCGGGCGAGGGCGAGAAGCCCGCGGCCGAGGACGACGAGGAGGGTAACGGTAAGAAGGACGGCAAGAAGGCCGCCATGTCCGAGGACGACGAGGAGGGGACCAAGCCCGCGGGGAAGAAGACCGCCGCGGCGGACCTCGAAGGCGACGACGACGACGTCATGATCCGCAAGCGCGGCGTGGTGGGCGCGCGCTCCGGCCGGAGCCCGAACCGCGCGGCGGCGCGGGTCGACGTCGGCCCGTCCCTCGTGAAGCGCAGCCTCGTGTTCAACACGAACCTCCCCCCCAACCTGGCGCCGCGGCCGTTCCGGCCGGATCCGGTCCCCGGCCTCCGCGCCGAGGGCGACTTCTACCCGCTCGGGTTCTCGAGCCCGGACAGCTTCCTGGCTGGCCTCGGGGTCGCGTTCAGGCTCGATCGTACGCTCACGATGAACCTCAAGACGTCGGCCGAGCCGATGGTCTCCATCCCGGTGAATCAGTATCACTGGGGCGTCGGCGTGCGGTTCCGCATCGTCGGCAAGAGCGCGTCCAGCCCGTCCGTGACGCTCGGCGCCGATATGGGCCGCAGCCGGTTCCAGCCCGACCGTTCCGGCCTCACGAACCCGGGCAGCCTCGATCTGCCGAACACCTATTACAAATTCTATGCGCCGGGCCTCTCCTTCCGGATCCCGCTCGGCGGCGTGCTCGCGATCGGGGCGCGCGGCGAGGGCTGGATCGTGAGCGACGCCGGCCCGATCGTCCGCGCGACCTCCTACGGCCGCGCGAAGGTGCTCGGCTTCGACGCCGAGGCCGGGATCGACATATTGCCCGTGAAGCGGTTCGCGATTCGGCTCTCGGGAGGGTTCACGCAGATCGGCTATCAGTTCACTGGCAACGGCGGCGCGAAGGCGAACAGCCGCGACGGGAACGCGAACACCCTCGACGTGGGCGGCGCCGCCGACCGCTCCATCAACGCGGCAGTCACCTTCGGCGCGATGTACTGAGTTCTCATCCCTCTGCGCGACACGGCGCACGCCGATTTCTGTAGAATCCCCCCGTGCAATCGTCTTCCGCGGCGCGAGGCAAGCTCGTGATCGCGCATCCCGAGCGCAAAGCCCAGCGCACGCTGCATCGTCTCGTAGGCGCGTGTCGGTGGCCTGTCGAGATCGTCGCTGACCTCGAAGCGCTGGCCGCCGCCGTCGACGCGGACACGATCGCGATCGTCGACGCCGCCCTCGCGCGGACGCGGCCGCAGCTCCGCACCGCCCCGGCGCGCGCCTGGATCGCGGTGCCCGGCGACGGCAGCAGCGCCGCCGACCCCGACACGGTCGACGCGCTCCTCGAGGCTGGCTGGACGCACGTCGCGTCGCACCCGATGCCGATCCTCGCCGAGGAGCTGCTCACCACCGTCCTCAAGGTGATCCGCGGCGACGCGTTCGGGCTGGAGAAGTACCTGATGTGGGGCGCCGAGGTGCGCAGCTACACGCTCGCGGACACGCGCGATCGCGACACGGCCGTCGCCGAGCTCGCGAAGGAGGTCATCGCGTCCGGGCTGCCGGAGCGCGCGGGCTCGCTGGCGAGCGTGATCGCCGACGAGCTGCTCACGAACGCGCTCTACGCCGCGCCGGTCGACGAGGCCGGCCAGCGGTTCCGCGCGCAGGAGGCGCGCGATCAGAGCCGCGCGCTGACCGGCCGCGAGGCGGTGACGGTGCGGTGGGCCACCGACGCGCGCTACCTCGCGATCGAGGTCCGCGACAGCTGGGGCTCGATCGACGACACCATGATCGCGACCCGGCTCGCGAGCGGCGCGAAGCGGGCGCCGCAGACGGACGGCGGGATGGGCCTGCCGCTCGTCTACGCGTGCTGCACGCAGCTCGTGGTCGGCACCGCGCCCGCGGCGCGCACCGAGGTGATCGCGCTGCTCGATGTCCGCTACCGGCCGACGGAGCTCGGCCGCGCGGCCTCGTTCCACACGTTCCGCGGGACGGTGGAGGAGGAATGACGGCCGGAACGCCCGACGGAACGCCCGACGGAGCGCCGGCCTCCGTGCGCCTCGGCCGGCTCGATGTCCGGATCGCCGGCTCGCGCGTCACGCTCGCGGGGCGGATGGACGAGACCAGCCGGCTCGACGAGCTCGTGCCGCACCTGCCGCCCGGCGACCTGGTGTTCGACTGCGAGGCGATCACGTTCGTCAACTCGTTCGGGATGCGCGAGTGGGTGCGCTTCGTGCGCGCGTTCTCCGGCCGCGTCGCCGTGACGGTCGAGCGGGTCGCCGACACGCTGATGACGCAGATGAACCTGATCCCCGAGCTCGCGCACCGGCTGCGCATCACCTCGTTCCACGCGCAGTACGTCTGCCCGAAGTGCGGCGCCGACGCGATGCCGCTCATCGACGCGGTCGCCAACGCCGCGGAGCTCGCCCAGCTGCGGGCGCCCCCGATCGCGTGCCCCGAGTGCGGCGCCACCATGGAGCTCGGCGACTTCCCCGAGCGCTACCTCGGCCTGTTCTGCCCGCCTTAGCACCGCCGTCGCACCGCCGTCGCACCACCGGTCCGGCGAGGTTTTCAACCGACGCGCAGCTTGGTACGTTGCGCCCCGTGCATCCTGACGTCCTCGCTCCATCCGACACGTTCGCGCGCCGCCACATCGCGCCCTCCGAGGGCGACATCGCGGAGATGCTCGCGGCGCTCGGCCACGAGTCGCTCGAGGCGCTCGCGCAAGCGACGGTGCCAGCGGCGATCCGGCTCCGCGAGCCGCTGCGGCTCGGCGATCGCCTCCCGCTCGGCGAGCACGAGCTGATCGAGGAGCTCCGCAACATCGCCGCCGACAACCAGGTCCTGCGCTCGTTCATCGGCCAGGGCTACTACGACACGATCACGCCGCCGGTGATCCAGCGCAACGTGCTCGAGAACCCCGGCTGGTACACGCAGTACACGCCGTATCAGCCCGAGATCTCGCAGGGCCGCCTCGAGGCGCTGATCAACTTCCAGACGATGATCGAGGACCTGACCGGGCTGCCGCTCGCGAACGCGTCGCTCCTCGACGAGGCCACGGCGGCGGCCGAGGCCATGCACATGTGCGTCGAGCGCGGCTCGGGAGCGAAGACGCGGCGCGTGTTCTGGGCCCAGGCCGAGACGCACCCGCAGACGCTCGCGGTGATGGCGACGCGCGCCGAGCCGCTCGGGATCATGCTGCAGATCGGCACGCCCGAGGAGATCGAGGCGCACCTCGGGCCGGACGTGGCCGGCGTCCTCCTGTCGTACCCGACGACCGACGGCCGGATCGTCGATCTGCGCGCGTTGATCGCCAAGGTGCAGGCCGCGGGCGCCGCGGTCGTGATGGCGACCGATCTGCTCGCGCTCACGCTGATCACGCCGCCCGGCGAGCTCGGCGCCGACATCGCGGTCGGCACGGCGCAGCGGTTCGGCGTGCCGCTCGGGTTCGGCGGCCCGCACGCCGCGTTCATGGCGTGCAAGGACGAGCTCCGCCGCCTGCTCCCCGGCCGGATCATCGGCGTGTCGCGCGACACCAAGGGCAAGGCCGCGTTCCGGCTCGCGCTCCAGACGCGCGAGCAGCACATCCGGCGCGAGAAGGCGACGTCGAACATCTGCACCGCGCAGGTCCTGCTCGCGGTGATGTCCTCGATGTACGCCGTCTACCACGGGCCGGACGGCCTCGCGCAGATCGCGCGCCGCGTCCGCGGCTACACCGCCCTCGTCGAGGCGGGCCTCCTGCGCCTCGGCTTCGCGGCGCGGCCCGGCGCGTACTTCGACACGCTGCGCGTCGATCTCGACGCGCACCGCCAGGCCGAGGTGCTCGCCCGCGCCACCGATCGCGGGCTCAACCTGCGGCGCTACGCCGACGGCGTCGGCATCTCGTGCGACGAGACCACGAGCCACGCCGACGTGCACGACCTGCTCGAGGCGTTCGCGCTCGGCGCGGACGAGCTGCCGTTCGAGCTCGCCGAGCTGATCGAGGCCACGGCGGTGCCGCCGCTGCCGCCGGAGCTCCTCCGCACGTCGCCGTTCCTCACGCACGCGACGTTCCACCGCTACCACGCCGAGCACGAGCTCCTGCGCTACCTGAACCGGCTGCAGGCCAAGGACCTCTCGCTCACGACGTCGATGATCCCGCTCGGGTCGTGCACGATGAAGCTGAACGCCACCACCGAGATGCTGCCGGTGACGTGGCCAGAGTTCTCGCGCATCCACCCGTTCGCGCCCGCCGAGCAGTGGGGCGGCTACCGCGCGCTGTTCCAGCAGCTCGAGGCGTGGCTCGCCGAGATCACCGGCTTTGACGCGGTGTCCCTCCAGCCGAACTCGGGCGCGCAGGGCGAGTACGCCGGCCTGCTCGCGATCCGCGCGTACCACAGCGCGCGCGGCGAGGCGCACCGCACCGTCTGCCTGATCCCGCAGAGCGCGCACGGCACGAACCCCGCGTCGGCGGTGCTCGCCGGCATGCAGGTGATCGTGGTCGCGTCCACCGCCGACGGGACGATCGATCTCGCCGATCTCGCGGCGAAGGCCGAGAAGCACGCCCGCGAGCTCGGCGCGCTCATGGTGACGTACCCGTCGACGCACGGCGTGTTCGAGGAGGGCATCCGCGAGATCTGCGAGACCGTGCACAAGCACGGCGGCCAGGTCTACATGGACGGCGCGAACCTGAACGCGCAGCTCGGGCTGACGCGCCCGCGCGAGATCGGCGCGGACGTCTGTCACCTGAACCTGCACAAGACGTTCTGCATCCCGCACGGCGGCGGCGGGCCCGGGATGGGGCCGATCGCCGTCGCGGCGCACCTCGCGCCCTACCTGCCGGGGCACCCGCTCGCGCCGCCGGGCAGCCAGCCCGTCGGGCCGGTGTCGGCGGCGCCGTGGAGCTCGGCCAGCATCCTGCCGATCTCGTTCGCGTACATCGCGATGATGGGCGAGCCAGGGCTGCGCCGCGCGACCGAGGTGGCGATCCTGAACGCGAACTACATCGCGCACCGCCTCGGCGCGCACTACCCCGTGCTCTACACCGGCCGGAGCGGCCGCGTCGCGCACGAGCTGATCCTTGACTGCCGCGCCTTCAAGAAGACGGCGGGCGTCGAGGTCGACGACATCGCCAAGCGGCTGATGGACTTCGGCTTCCACGCGCCGACGATGTCGTTCCCGGTGCCCGGCACGCTGATGGTCGAGCCCACCGAGAGCGAGAGCAAGGCCGAGCTCGATCGGTTCTGCGAGGCGATGATCGCGATCCGCGCCGAGATCGCGGCGATCGAGGGCGGCCAGCTGGATCGCGCGAACAACCCGCTCAAGAACGCGCCGCACACGGCCGCCGCGGTGACCGGCACCGAGTGGGATCGCCCGTACTCGCGCGAGCAGGCCGCGTTCCCCGCGCCGTGGCTGCGCGCGCACAAGTACTGGCCGCCGGTCGCGCGCGTCGACAACGCGTACGGCGATCGCAACCTCGTCTGCGCCTGCCCGCCGCTCGACGAGTACGCGTAGAATTTCCGGCCATGATGATCGGGTTTCTGGCCGTGTTGGGGGCGTTCTTGCTACCGATGTACATCGCGAGCCTGCGGCACGCGGAGCGGACGAAGCGGCTCGAGCTCGAGGCGAGGAACCGCGGCGGGATGGACGACGCGGAGGTCAAGCGGATCACCGAGGAGAACCGGCTGCTCCGCGAGCGGGTCGAGAACCTCGAGACGATCGTGTGCAGCGTCGACTTCGAGCTGAACCAGAAGCTCTCGAAGGTGATCGACGAGCACCGCTCGCTCCAGCTCCCCGCGGGCGCGTTCGCCGCGCCGGCCGCGCCCGCGCCGCAGGCGCCCGGGGCGGAGGCCAAGGCGGCGCCCGCGGGCGGCGCGGCGCTGGCCGATCCGCTCGATCGCACCGCCACGTCGCACGGCGGCGTGCCGCGGCCGCTCACCACCGCGCTCGAGCCCGGCCAGGTCCTCGCGCAGCGCTACCGGGTCCAGCGCCTGCTCGGCAAGGGCGGCATGGGCGCCGTGTACCTCGCCGACGACGAGATCCTGCACGAGCTCGTCGCGCTCAAGGTGATCTCGAGCGCGTTCGCCGCCGACGAGCAGGCGATGATCGTGCGGTTCCGGCGCGAGGCGGCCGCCGCGCGCAAGGTCAGCTCGCCGAACGTGATCCGGATCCACGATCTCGGCGAGGCGCGGCCGGGTCTGCTCTACCTCTCGATGGAGTACTTCGCCGGGCGCACGCTCGCCGAGGTGATCGCGCAGCGCGGGATCGTGCCGCTCGACGACGCGCGCGACATCTTGCGGCAGATCGTGAGCGGCCTGGAGGCGGCGCACCAGGCCGGCGTCATCCACCGCGATCTCAAGCCCAGCAACGTGCTCGTCGGCGAGCGCGGCGCCGTGAAGCTCATCGACTTCGGCCTCGCGACCACCGCGATGGCCGAGGGCCTCACGGCGACCGGCACGATCCTCGGCACGCCGCACTACATGGCGCCCGAGCAGGTCCGCGGCAAGGCCGTCGACGCGCGCAGCGACGTCTACGCGCTCGGCGCCGTCGCCTACCACCTGATCTGCGGCCGGCCGCCGTTCTCCGGCGACAACCCCATCGCGATCGGCTTCGCGCACATCTCCGAGCCGCCCGCGCCGCCGCGCCAGCTCCGCAAGGACTGCCCGCCGGCCCTCGAGGCCGCGATCCTCGCGGCGCTCGCCAAGTCCCCCGACGAGCGCCCCGCCTCGGCGCGCGCGTTCCTCGAGAAGTCCGCCACCGCCGGCGCCGCCTGATCCCGCGCCACCGCCGCCGCGCCACCGCCGCCGCGTCAGGCGCGGGCCGCGCTGACGGTGCCATGCCGCGTCGTGCTTCTGCTTCCCATCGCCGACGCTTCCGAGGATCACACCCGCGCGCGAGCTCTCCCCCGCGGCTTGCCCGCCGTCCGGGGGCGTCCCGGCTGCGGTCGCTGCGCCGCGACGCGGCGGTCGGCGGCCGCGAGGTCGAAGCGTTCCGGGGACCATTCGTCGTCGACCCACCGGGTCAGCTCAGCGTGCCGCTCGTGCATCCGATCCGCGAGCGCGTCTACCAGGTCGGCGTACCCCGGGGCACCGCCGCAGTCCTCGGGCGGGCACGCCCGCTCACCCGCCACGCAGCGAGGCGCCTCGAGCTCGCCGACGGCGACCGTCTCCACGACGATCTCGTGTTCCCAGGAATCGCCAAAGTCGTAGACGTACGTGAAGCGAGCCTCCTTGCCGCGCGCGACACGATCCAGCGTGTACTGCTTCTCGGGTGCGATCGGCGCTCCGAACGAGGACCTGTCGAGATCGGGATTCCCGATCTCGAGATCCCCGATCTTGAACAAATGCAGGTGGGAGTCCTCCCAGCCCATCGCGGCCTGGAGCACAGCATGGAGGCGCGCGAAGTTGAGATTCCCCGGAACGATGAGGCGGCGCCAGATCGGCGGATGGGTCTCCTGCAGGGTGACCTTGAGCTGGTACTGGTAGATGTTGGGCACGCTCGAAAGCTACGAGCTGGGGCTGACATCGACGGGACTTCCGTGCGGGTGGTGCATACCTGATCCCGCACCGCCTCATGATGCGAATCTGATGCTGCTCGGCAACGAGACTGGGTGACAGCACGCTCGGCGCGGCGCTCCTGGCAGCACACGACCAGGTCGAGGTCCACGGCCCGCGCGCCCAACCTTTGATTTGAAATGGAATTCTGCCTGTCGATTCAATACTGCCTCTGATCTGAATCTGAGGGCGATAACGTGACTCCGGTCAGTCCACTCTCGCCGCAGGCCGCCCTCGGCGGAGCCGCCGCGGCGCTCGAGCGGCAGGATGAGAGCTCCACCTCTCCGCGAGCCTGAACCTCACGACGAGCGAGGTGCGCCCGCCGCGCGCGTTCGAGCGGAGCGCCCGCGCGTCGCGCACAGGGCGGAGGAGCCGCTGCGGGGCGATGTTCCGCGGGCCGGCCTCGCCCGTCGGCCCAGTTGCTCGGCGCAGCGGTTCTGATCTGAGCTGACGCGTTGACCCGGGCACGACCCCGCCGGGCGAGGAGCGGATCTCCGCCCGCCGGAAGCCCCTGCGCGAGGGGCGTTGTTGGTTAGACTCGGGCCCGCTTGCAGTTCAACAGCTACGTCTTCGGCGCGTTCTTCGTCGCCGTCCTGGCCGTGTACAACCTCCCGTTCCTCGGGTGGCGCGGCCAGAAGGTGTGGCTGCTCGTCACGAGCTACCTGTTCTATGCCGCCTGGGATCCCGTGTTCATCCTCCTCGTCTGGCTGTCGACGTTCGTCGACTGGGGCGCGGCGCGGATGATCCTCGCCGCGCGCACGCAGGCGCGGAGGCGGCTGCTCCTCGTCGTGAGCGTGGTCGTCAACATCGGCGTGCTCGCGTACTTCAAGTACGGCAACTTCATCCTCGGCAACGTCGTCGCCGCGCTGCGCGCGCTCGGCGTCGACTACCAGCCCGCGCCGTTCGACATCGTCCTGCCGATCGGCATCTCGTTCTACACGTTCCACACGCTGTCGTACACGCTCGACATCTACCTCGGCCGGACCAAGCCGTGGGACAGCTTCCTCGACTTCGCGCTGTACGTGACGTTCTTCCCCGCGCTCGTCGCCGGGCCGATCCTGCGCGC
The DNA here is from genome assembly GCA_035558535.1 of Kofleriaceae bacterium. GTDB lineage: Bacteria > Myxococcota_A > Polyangia > Haliangiales > Haliangiaceae > JABFXX01. Next base: position 7,622 of record DATMCI010000043.1, on the reverse strand, counting down.
GTCCCAGTTCTTGCCGCAGTGCCGCGAGCCGCGCCGCACGACCCGGCCGCTGCTCGCGTGGGGCATGGCGCTCATGGTGCTCGGGCTGTTCGAGAAGATGACGCTCGCGGACACCGTGATGGCGCCCATCGCCGATCAGCTGTTCGAGACGTCGGGCCACGTCGGCGCCGCCGACGCGTGGATCGGCACGCTCGCGTTCGCCGGCCAGATCCTGTGCGACTTCGCCGGCTACTCGACGTGCGCGATCGGCGCCGCGCTGTGCTTCGGCTTCTCGCTCCCCGACAACTTCCGGTTCCCGTACGCCGCGGTCGGGTTCTCCGACTTCTGGACGCGGTGGCACATCTCGCTGTCGACCTGGCTGCGCGACTACCTCTACATCCCGCTCGGCGGCAACCGGCGCGGGCCGACCCGCACGTACGTCAACCTGATGCTGACGATGCTGATCGGCGGCCTGTGGCACGGCGCCTCGTGGACGTTCGTCGTCTGGGGCGGCCTCCACGGCTCGTACCTGATCGGCGAGCGCGTCGTGCGGCGGCTCCTGCCCGAGGGCGCGTGGCGCGACACCGCGGGCGCCCGCTTCGCGGCCGCGGCGATCACGTTCGTCCTCGTGTGCGTCGCGTGGGTGTTCTTCCGCGCGACGTCGTTTGGCCAGGCGTTCGCGATCCTCGAGGGCATGCTCGGGCTCGGCGCCGGACCCGCCGTGCTCCGGCCCACCCATTACTGGCTCGTGGCGGTGGGGATGGCCGCGATCCTCGCGGTCCACGCGGCGCTGCGCGATCGATCGATCGAAGATCTCGTCGAGCGGACGCCGTGGCCCGTCCGCTCGGCGGCGCTCGGCGCCATGATCGCCACCATCGTCCTCATGCAGGGGCAGGACCGTGCCTTCATCTACTTTCAGTTCTGAGCCGCGCAAGATCCCGGGCGGCCGCTGGGGCGCGACCTGGCTCGTCGCGCTCGCGCTCGCTGTCGCGGGGACGTGGCGGCTCGAGCTCCTCACGCGCGCCGGGGGCCAGCGCCCCTCCGTCGTCGACGATCCGTACCTGTGGAGCCTTGTGCGTCGGGACGTCGACGAGGATCCGCGCATCGTCGCGTTCCTCGGCGCGTCGCGCATGGCGCTCGGGTACTCGGCGCAGGCGTTCGCCGAGGCGGCGCCCAAGCTGCGCGGCGTCCAGCTCTCGATCAGCGACTACCTGCCGTTCGAGGTGTTCGAGGATCTCGCCGACGACGCCTCGTTCCGCGGTGTCGTGGTGCTCGACTTCATGGAGTCGGAGGTCGCCGATCCGCTGGGGACCGATGGCGAGAACTATGTCGCGCGCGCGCGCGCGCTGTGGCGGGCGCCGGGGGCGCTGGCCAACCGCTACCTCGCGAGCCACGCCCAGGCGCACCTCGCGGTGCTCGCCGTGGGCGGGCGGCGGATCGTCACGACGTTGGCCGGCAGCCGGCGCTGGCCGGCCGCCCTGTGGGTCGCGATCGATCGCGAGCGCGGCTCGCACGGCGATTACAGCCTCGCGCCGCCCGCCGCCCTGCGGTCGCGATCCGAGCGGCGCGCTGCGGCGCTGCGGCCGCCGCTCTCGCCCGAGGGGTGGCTCGCCGTGCTGGAGCGGCAGCTCGAGCCGCAGATCCAGCGGATCCGCGCGCGCGGCGGCGAGGTCGTCGTCGTGCACATGCCGATCAGCGGCCTGCTCGCCACGAAGATCGACGAGCTGTACCCGCGGCGGCTGTACTGGGACGCCTTCGCCGCGCGGACGAGCGCGCGCGTGATCCACTTCCGCGACGTCCCCGCGCTGGCGCAGCTCGCGTGCCCCGACGACATGCACCTCGATCAGCGGGATCAGGCCGCGTTCACGCGCGTGCTGGTCGATGTCCTGCGCGAGCGCGGCGTGCTCCGGGGGCGCGAGTAGCGGCGCCCTCAGCGCGGGCAGAACCGGTAGTGCGCGACGAGCCACTCGCGCCCGCCGCGGTAGCCGAACAGCTCCGCGCACGCGAGGAAGAAGACGCGCCAGCGCTGGAAGCGGCGTGCGGCGTCGGCGCCTTTGCCCGTGCCGTACGCCTCGGCGAGGATCGCGCGGACCGGGCCCTCGGCTGCCATGAGGTTTGCGTACCAGGCCTCGGCGGTGCGCGCGTAGTGCGTCCCTGCGAGGTGCCACTCGTCGGCGAGGACGAGATCGCGCTGGAAGTTGTGGAGCAGGGCCGTCGAGGGCATGAGGCCGCCGGTGAAGAACTCGCGCGCCATCCAGTCAGAGCGGCCCGCGTCCTCGAACGGGTAGGCGTACCGCCGGTGCGCGAACACGTGGACGAAGAGCGCGCCGTCCGGGCGCAGCCAGCCCGCGATCCGGCGCAGCAGGCGCTCGTAGTTGCGCATGTGCTCGAACATCTCGACGGAGACCACGCGGTCGTAGCTCTTCGCCGGCAGCTCGAGCGCGCGGACGTCCGCCGTCCGGACGCTCACGTTCGGCAGCCCCGCCGCGCGGGCGCGCGCCTCGATGAACGCGCGCTGGGTGCGCGAGTGCGAGACCGCGGTGATCCGGCTCTTGGGGAACCGCCGTGCCGCCCACAGGGCCAGCGCGCCCCAGCCGCAGCCCAGGTCGAGCACGTCCTGGCCGTCGGCGAGCCCGGCGCGGGCGGCCGTCAGCTCGAGCATCGCGGCCTCGGCGTCGCCGAGCCGCTCGACGCCCGCCGGCCAGTAGCAGCTCGAGTACTTGAGGTGCGGCCCGAGCACGCGCTCGAAGAACGCGGGCGGCACCTCGTAGTGCTGCGCGTTCGCCGCCTCCGGCTCGCTCGCGATCTCGCTCTTGCGCAGCTCCTCGACGAGCGCCTGGTGCCGTGCCTGCTCCTCCTCGACGCCCCGCCGCTCCTGCCGCAGCCGCAGCGCGCACACCGCGCGGATGCCCGCCCGCAGGAGCGGCTCGGGCACGAGCCCGGAGTCGACGATCTGCTCGATCACGCCGCCACTTTACCGCGGTCGGCGGCGGCGCCGCCGGTGCCTCCAGCCGCAGGCATGATCCTCGCCTCGGGCTGCTTCTCGGCGGCGGCGGGGCAGGCGAAGCTCTAGGATCGCGGACATGTCGAGCCCGCCGTCCGAGATGGTGCTGGTTCCGTTCGAGGACTACCTCGTGATGGAGGCTGCGAGTGATATCAAGCACGAGTGGATCAACGGGCTGATCTACGCGATGTCGAGGGGAACCCCGGAGCACGGCCGGCTCTCCGCCGCGATGGTGCGGGCGCTCCCCGAGACCGAGCAATGCCGGGTCTACTCATCCGATACGCTCATCTACATCGAGAAGGCGGAGCACTCGACCTACGCGGACGCCAGCATCGTGTGCGGCGCGATCCTCACGCGAGGCGCCAAGGACAAGAACGGCAAGAGCCTCGGGGAGGCGATCGCGAACCCGCGGGTCGTCGTGGAGGTCCTGTCGAAGTCCACCGAGCACCGCGATCGGAACGAGCGATTCAGCCTGTTCCAGAAGCTCGACTCGCTGGAGGAGTACGTGCTCGTCTCGCAAGACGAGCCTTGCATCGAGGTTCGCCGACGCAACGGCCGCAACTGGATCAGCCACACCGCGCGAGCCGGCGAGACCATCACGATCCACGGCGCCGTGATCTCTGTTGACACCATCTACAAGTGAGCGGGCGCTTCCCGTCGAGCGGATTGTGTTCGAGCGGGCCGTCGGAACGTGCTCGCCCTCAGAGACGGTGGTCGGGCAGGGCAGCTCTCGCCGTGTCACGACGGGCGGGCTCGCGTCACGTGCGCGAGGCGGCCACGCCGAGGGCGGCGAGCACCTCGCGCGCGGTATCCGCGGAGGACTGCGGGTTCTGGCCGGTGACGAGGTTGCCGTCGCGCACCGCGAACGCGCCCCACTTGGGGCCGCGCTCGTAGCTCGCGCCGAGCTCGCGGAGGCGCGTCTCGAGCGGGAACGGCACCACGGATGTCAGGCCGACGGCGTCCTCCTCCTCGTTGGAGAACGCGGCGACGCGGCGGCCGCGCACGATCGGCTCGCCCTTGGCGTCGCGCACGCCGACGAGCGCCGCGGGGCCGTGGCAGACGGCGGCGACGACCTTGCCGGCGTCGTGGGCGGGCCCGAGCAGCGCCGCCACCTCGGGGCTCTGCGCGAGATCCCACATGACGCCATGCCCGCCGACGATGAAGTAGGCGTCGTAGCGATCGGTCACGTCGGCGAGCCGCAGCGTCGACTCGAGCTTGGCCATCGCCTCGCGATCCTCGAGGAAGCGGCGCACCGGCTCGGCGTCGCTCTTCTCGCTCTTGGGATCGGCGGGCGGTCGGCCGCCGGACGGCGACGCGATGTCGATCGCGAGCCCCGCGTCGCGGAACACGCCATACGGCGCGGCGAGCTCTTCGAGCCAGAACCCGGTCGGCGCGTCCGACTCGCCCAGGCGCGCGTGGCTCGTCACGATCATCAGCACTCTCTTGGCTTCGCTCATCGAAGGGCTCCTTGGCTGCGCCCATGATAGCCACCGGGCGCGCCGCCAGGGATCTCGAGCGCATCGAGTCGCCCGCCGTCTACAACATGTTGCTCGCCCTGGACGAGCTCCAGCAGCCGTCGAAGTTCGACGATCGGTTGCGCGCGCTGTTGGATCTCGGCGCCGTGAATGGTGACGGTCTCTCCGGCGCGCGCGAGCTGGCTGACCCAGGTGCGGCCGCTGCGCCGTAGAACCTCGATGCAGTGCTCGGCAGGGAATCTAGCGTCAGCACCCCACGAGGTGCACCCGCTTGCCGCGGTGCTGCGCTTGCCGCGTCGTGAGCTGCTGGTCCCAGGGCAGCGTCGAGCGCAGGTCGAACGTCACGAGCCAACCCTCGGCGAGCCCGGCGAGGTCGAGGTACCGGGCGAGCTGGTCGAGCGCGTCCTCCTCGGTCTCGGTGTCGCGCCGCAGCTTGACCTCGATCGCGTGCCGTTGCCCGTGCCCCTCGATCATCAGATCCAGCGCGCCCCGGCCCAGCCCGTACTCGCGGTGGATCCGGCCGCCGCCGTTGACCACCCGCTGCAAGAACGCCATCAGCATCAGGTGCGGCCCGGCCTCGCGGTAGTGAAGGCCGTCGGCTGCCAGGTGCCCGTCCTTGCGCCAGAACACCTGCCAGTCCGCCATCAGCGCGGCCAGGTCCAGCGCGCCGTCGGGCCGCACGTACGAGGCTGGCTCGTTGGCGATCTGCAGCTGCTGAGTGTGCGTGAGCGCGCGGGGGAGCACCTCGGCGTAGATCGGGTTGGCGATCTCGTATCGCCCGGCCCGTTCGCGGAGCAGGCCCAGGCCCACCACGTAGGCGAAGTCGTCGTCGAGGACGTCCCCGGTGGCCCGGTCGCCCACCAGCATCGGCGCCAGGATCCGACGCACCCGATCATCTCGCAGCCGCGCCACCAGCGAGTCGATGTGAGTGCGCCGCTCGAGGATGATCGTCTCCTTGGCCGCGTCCACATGCGACGAGGTGATCTCCACCGCGCGGTCCGGGACGTCGCGACGCACGATCTGATCGGCCAGCGCGTTGGTCAGCCACGGGTGGCCGCGGCCGAGATCCCAGATCCGCGCGACCGCCTCGGCCGAGAAGCGCTGCCCGGTGGCCGCGGTGTGCTGCGCGAGGAGCTCCGCGACCTCGGCCTCGGTGAACGCCTCGAGCGTGGTCGCCTCGGCCGAGATGTTGAACGGGGAGGTTGTCCCCAGCCACTGGAGCGTCCACCGGTCCTCGTCCCGCAGCGCGTAGTCTCGCACCTGCCGCTGCCCCACCAGCACCACGCTCGCCGGGAATGGCACCCGGCTGCGCTCGATGTAGCCGTGTCGCAGCTGGGTGAGGAACGACACCATCGCCTCGCCCACCAGGCCGTCGACCTCGTCGAAGATCAGCACGAACGGTAGCGGCTCGAGGCGGGCGAGGTGCCTCAGGTAATCGAGCAGCGCGGTGTCGGGGGTCGCCAGCATCGCGGCGCGCTCGGCGGCCGAGGGCCGGGGCTTTTGGGGGTGGCGCGCCGCGAGCGCGTCGTCGAGCACCTTCAGGATGGCCGTCATCGCGCGCGTCACCTCGGGCTTCTCGCGGGCCGTCTCCAGATCGAGCCACAACGCCCGCCAGCGGCCCGATCCGCCGAGGTGATCCTCCAGCCACATCGCGCTGGTGGTCTTGCCCGTCTGGCGCCCCGCGTGCAGCGTGAAGTAGCGGCGCGCCTCGATGAGCGCCAGCACATGATGCAGCCGGCGCTCGGGCGGCAGCATGTAGTGCTCGCTCGGGATGCACGGGCCAGAGGTGTTGAAGTACGGGAGCATCGGGGAGGATGACATGGCCGCTCAGGCGAGCATGTCAGCGTAGCACCCTGGGCAGGCGCCCTCACGGCGCCGTCAGGCGTTCCCAGCGCGCGAGCGTGGCCAGCGTGTCGTCGGGCGAGTCGCCGCACATGTCGGGCTGGGCTTGGCAGGCCCAGTACGAAGTTCGGACGCCGCTCGAGGTGGCCACGGCACGAACCTGGACACCCGATCACGACCACAGGTTCGGGATGTCGGCACCTCGCGTATCGACGACGCTCTGAAAGCTCCCCGCCGAGCTCGTCAGGTACAAGCCGAGCACGATGTCGATCACCGCCCCGACGGCCGACGCGACCGACGTGACGAGGCGCCCGTCGACGATCGCGATCACCGCTCCGATGCTGCTCACGATACCGGCGATGATCATGAAGATGCCGACGAACCGCATCGCCTTCGCGAGGCTCGCGATCGTGTGCTCCTGCAGCTGCGTGAACTCGTAGCTACCGGCGGCGCCTTCGACGTGTTGCGGTCGCGTCGCGGGATGTGGATCGAGCCCGAGCGTCATTCTCCCCATGCATCGATGCTAGCCGCGGCGGCGTGGCGATGCGAGCAACATCAAGAACACCGCGAGACACCACGCGGCCGCCGCGCCTTTGCGGGTTCCTGCGTGTGCATCGTGGCTTCGCAAGCGGACCGTCGAGGATCGGCGGCGACCTCCGCTGGCCCAATGAAACAGCTAGCGCGGCAGTCGCCGAGTGACGCACACCGCATCTGGCGCTGCCGATTTTATCGGCGTCGCGCGCGGACGCCCGGCGCGCGCGTCGCATAGGCTCGAACTCAACCCGACGAGCGAAGGTATCATGATCACGCACTCCCACGCGATGCGAGCGAGCCTGGTGATGAGTCTGTCCGTGGTGCAGCTGGCGGTGGCGTGTCAGGCCGCGCAGGATCGCGGCGACGCTGACGATCCTGCCGGTGAAGTGCCAGCCGAGCCGCCCGCCGAGCGAGCCGCCGGCCTGGCGAGCAGCGCGGCGGCCAGCGTGCTGAAGGGCTATGCCGATCTGCACATTCACATGTTCGGAGAGGCGATGTTCGGCGGCGGCTGGCTGCACGGCATCGCCAATCACCCCGACTACCGGGTCGCGCTGCGGCGGTGCAGCGGCAACCTCGACAGCACCGACCACGCCGCGACCCGGTTCGGCCCGCTCAACGAGTTCCTGTCGGGCAACGGCGTCACCGACGGCGACGCCGGCTGGCACTGGGGCAAGCGGCGGGGCTGGGACGAGCGCAGCTGGCCGTTCCAGCAGGAGCACTGGGAGCACTGGCCGTCGTGGGACGCGATCGCGCACCAGCAGGTGTGGCAGGGCCACCTCAAGGAGGCC
>DATMCI010000042.1:0-29592 GCA_035558535.1 Kofleriaceae bacterium | reverse complement strand
CTGCTCCGGCGCGATGTAGCCGGGCGTGCCGAGCATCGTGCCGGTCGTGGTGAGCTTCTGGTGATCGCCGACCGGCCGGCGCGCGGTCCCGAAGTCGATCAGCGCGACCTCCTCGATCGCGTTGTTGCGCAGGAACAGGTTGCTCGGCTTGATGTCGCGGTGCACGACGCCGCGGCGGTGGATCGCGCCGAGCGCGGACGCGACGCGCCGGCCGAGCGCGAGGGTCTCGGGGAGCGTGATCTGTGTCCGCTGCAGGCGCGCCGAGAGCGTCTCGCCCGAGAGCCACTCCATGACGAGGTAGGGCTCGCCGTCGGAGGTCGCCCCGCTGTCGATGTACTGCACGATCCCGGGGTGCGAGAGCGTGGCGAGGACGTGGGCCTCGCGCACGAAGCGCTCGATCTCGAGCTTCTCCGCGTCGTGCATGACCTTGAGCGCCACGAGGCCGCCGGAGCGGCGATCGCGCGCGCGGTAGACCTGGCCCATACCACCGGAGCCCGCGAGGTGCTCGATCGTGAACCGGTCGTCAATGACGTCCCCGCTGCGCGGAATCCTCCCCATTTCGTTCGCTTGGCCGCTCTTTCTCCGGATCCTCGGCTCCTCCGTCCGAAGATCCTCGTCGTCCATGAGAACGGATACGCCGCGGAACCTCAAGGGGGTGAGTTCCCGTACATCTCGTTCTTTCGGGATGCGGCTCTGCATCGTCCCTATCTCCGAGGGAGCGGACGGGAGTCGCGGTTTATTGATATAGATTGTATAAGGATGGACGGTCCGGCCGAAACGAAACCGGACGAAACCGGACAAAGATCACCGGCCGACGCCTCGCTCGCGGAGGTCCTCCTCGCCGACGAGGCTCGCGACGCGGTCAAAGCTTCTGCGCGCGCGCTCGAACGCGGCCCGGCTGATCTGGCTGTCGCCCTCGAACGCGTCGTCGAGATCGATGATCAGGTAGAGGATGTGCGCGATCGCCCCGGCGAGCGAGGCGGCGATCGTGGCGTGGAGCCAGAGCTCGGGGATGTGGACGAGGTAGATCGACCCGGTCACGAGGACGGCGCCGGTGTAGAGCAGGATCCGCATCGCGATGGGCACGCGCGTGCGCGCGGCAGACAGCCGGCTCGTCCGCAGGTCGGCGAGCTCGTTGAAGTGGGACAAGACCTCGCCGTAGACGGTATGCTGGCACGCGTCGCTCGGCCGGCAGCGGTGCACGGCGCGCCACACGTCGTCGAGCCGCTGGCCGACGAGCTCGATCGCCGCCTCGTCGCCGGTGTGCATGGCGCGCCACTCCTTGGCGAGCACGTCGTCGACGTACGCGCTCAGCCCCTCCTGGATCTGACTGCGTGTCTCCGCGGGCAGGCCGCTCGCGGTGCGGTGCAGGTCGACGAGCGCGCTCGCCTCGCGCTCGATCAGCGCGCGCGCCTCGTTGAACTGGTTCCACACGATGACGACGACGAACGCGAGCAGGACGGCGTAGATCCCGCCGATCGTCTGCAGGTACGTGCCGAGCTCGCTCTTGGCCGCGAGCAGGGCGTCGGTCGGCGCGAGCGCGCGGAACACCACGAGGCCGGCGACGGCGGCCGCGCACGTGGCGAGGATGACGAAGGCGAGCCGGAAGAGCGTCGGGATCCAGCGCGGCATGGTGCGTGGGACTGTAGCGAGTCCCGCGCCGCGCGGCGCGCGCTACCGCTTGCCGCGGGCGACCCACAGGTCCGCCGTGAGCCGGTAGTAGGCGACGGTCTCGACGTCGGCCTTGGAGGCGGTCCCGGCGCCGAACAGCTTCTGCACCTCGGCCTCGAGGTCGGTCATCCGCTTGAGGTGATCCGCGAGCGCCTGCTTGGCCGTCTTCGGCGCCGCCTCGATCGCGGCGTGTGCTCATGCCGGGGGAGCTTGGCACGGCGGGCGGGCTACCGCGTCCCGCGCTCGACGATGGCCGCGATCAGGAGCACGAACGCCGCGGCCGTGCCCCACAGGAGCGCGTGCTCGGGCCGCCACCACCACGCGAGCGCGATCAGGGTCTCGATCGCGGCCCCGGCGACGGTGAGCGCGGCACGGTTGGTGCGGTTCACGGCCCGAGTATCCCCCGTGCGGCGCCCGCGGGGGCGGCGGATCAGCGTTTCGGCCGGAGGCCGTACTTGTCGAGGACGCGGAGCAGGTAGACGCGATCGAGCTCGGCGGCGCGCGCGGCGCGCGTGATGTTGTTGTCGTGGGCGGCGAGGAGGCGCTCGCAGTAGGCGCGCTCGAAGTCGTCGACGAGGGCCTGCTTGGCGATCTTGAACGGGACCGCGACGTCGAGCTCGCCGGCGATCGCGGGGAGCGTGGCGGCGGGCGCGGCGTCCGCGGGCGCGGCGTCGGCGGCGTCGGGGAGCGCCTCATCGCCGAGCGCGGCGGCGCGCTCGACCAGGTTGCGCAGCTCGCGCACGTTGCCGGGCCAGCTCTGCGCCTCGAGCCGGGCGAGCGTGGGCTCGTCGAGCGTGAGCGCGCCGCGGGCGCCGAGCTCGTCCAGGAACTTCTCGACGTAGAGCCGGATGTCCTCGCGGCGGTGGCGCAGCGCGGGCATCTCGACGGTGACGACGGCGAGGCGGAAGAACAGATCCTCGCGGAACGCGCCGCGGTTGATCTGCCGCCGCAGGTCGCGGTGGGTCGCGGCGAGCACGCGGACGTCGATGCTGCGCGGCTCGGTGCCGCCGAGCGGCGTCACGCTGCGGCGCTCGAGGACACCGAGCAGCCGGGTCTGGAGCTCGATCGGCAGTTCGCCGATCTCGTCGAGGAAGACGGTGCCGCCCGAGGCGGACTCGAACGCGCCGACGCGATCCTTCACCGCGCCGGTGAACGAGCCGCGCACGTGGCCGAACAGCTCGCTCTCGATCAGGTTGCCGGGGAGCGCGCCGCAGTCGACGACGACGAACGGGCCGCGCGCCCGCGCGCTCGCTTCATGGATCGCGCGCGCGGCCACCTCCTTGCCGGTGCCGGACTCGCCGGTGATGAGGACGGTCGCGTCGGTGGGCGCGATCTTGCGCAGGCTCTCGAACAGGCGGCGCATCGCGGGGCTCTTGCCGAGCAGCGGCCCGAAGCTCGTGTGCACCGAGAGCGGGAGCTCCACGGTGTCACCCGAAGGGACGAGGCGGAGCAGGGCGTCGCCGACGCGCAGCTTGGTCTCGCGATCGACGACGACCTCCTTGATCCGCACGTCGCCGACGAACGTGCCGTTGGTGGACGCGAGGTCGCGGATCGCGTAGCCGTCGCCGGTGAGCGCGATCTCGCAGTGCTGCCGCGAGACGGTGGGCTCGTTCAGGCAGAGATCGCAGCGCTCGTGGCTGCCGATCACGATGCGATCGAGGTCGAAGTCCTTGCGCAGCTTGCGGTCGGCGCCGCGCAGGACCTCGAGGCGCAGGCGGTGCCGGCGCAGCGCGACGAGCGCGTCGTCGCGCACGACCTGCACCGTGTGCAGGGTCGCGCCGGGCGGCGGCTTCACCACGACGTCACCTCGGTGAGCCCGCCGGGCGGGACGTCGATCGCGCGCTCGACGCGGTCGCCGGTGTCGGGGTTGTGCAGCGTCAGGCGGTGGCGACCGGAGGCGACCTCGCGATCGATCGGGACGCCGCCGAGCGGGCGATCGTCGAGGAGCACCGTCGCCCAGGGGACGACCATGATCTTGAGCCGGCCGGGCTTGCGCGCGGCGGGGCGCGGGGCGAGCGCGGGCGCGGCGGGTGCGGCGGCGGGCGCGGCGGCGGCGGCGGCGGGCGCGGCGGCGGCGGCGGCGGCGGGCGCGGGCGTGGCGGCAGTGGACGTGGGCGCGGGCGTGGGCGCCGCCGATGCCGGGACCGCGGCGGGTGCGGGCGCGGCCTCGCGCGGCTCCGGCCGCGCCTCCGCGGGCGGCCGCGTCGATGCCGGCGCGCGGCCGCCGAGGAGCGCCACGGCGAGCGCGATCGCCCCAAGGCCGGCGAGCCCGGCGCCGGCGATCAGGGCGCGCCGCCCGGGGCCGCGGCGGGCGGGCGCGCGCGCCGCGGGATCGACGCGCTGGGTGGCGCTCGGCGGCAGCTGCTCGCCGAGCGCGTCGCCGAGCGCGTCCCCCAGCGGGCGCGGCTGCGGTCGCGCCTTTGGCTGCGGCGCCGCGCTCGTCCCGGGCGCCGTGTGCTGCTCGTCGAGCCGCTCGCGCATCACGGCGCGCAGCGACTCGCCGGAGGTGCGGATCCCGCGCGCGACCCGCCACGCCTCGAGCTCGGAGCGCAGCTCGTCCATCGAGCCGTGGCGCGCCGCCGGATCGAGCGCGGTCGCGCGCGCGACGATCGCGGCGAGCTCCGTGTCGGCGGGCGGCGCCGCTGCGAGCGGCGGCACGCCCGCGGTCAGCGCGCGGTGGTACGACTCCACGTCGCGCGCCGCGATCGGGTTCTGCCCGCTGACCAGCTCGTGGAGCACGATGCCGAGCGAGAACTGGTCGGCGCGCGCGTCGACGGGCTCGCCGCGCGCCTGCTCGGGCGCGAGGTACCCGAGGCTGCCCTTGAACGTGCCGGGGAGCGTGTACGACGGCGCGCTCAGCGCCTTCGCGATCCCGAAGTCGGCGAGCTTCACGACGCCGTCGCGCGAGATCAGGATGTTGCGCGGCGTGACGTCGCGGTGGACCACGCCCTCGGGGCGGCCGGCCGCGTCGGCGAGGCCGTGCGCGTAGGCGAGGGCGGCGGCCACGCTCTCGACGATGTGCAGCGCGTCCGCGATCGGCAGCGGGCGGGCGGCGCCGGGCCCGTGCAGGAGCTCGGCGAGCGAGGCGCCGTCGACGTGCTCGAGCACGAGGTACGGCACGTCGGCGTCGAGCCCGACGTCGATCAGCTGGACGATGCCGCCGTGGAGGAGACGCTGCGCGGTGAGGGCCTCGGCCACGAACGCGTCGCGGATCCCGGGATCGCGCGCGAGCGCCGCGTGGATGCACTTGATCGCCACGAGCCGGGAGAAGCCGCCCTCGCCGGTGAGCCGCGCCTGGAACACCACGCCCATGCCGCCCTCGCCGATCCGGTCGCCGAGCGCGTACCGGCCGAGTCGCTCCGGCGGAGACACGCCGGGTATAGTAGCGCGGTGTTGGCACCGCGGATGATGGCGGCGCTCCTGCTTGTGGCCGCGTGCGGCGCCGCCGAGGACGTCCGGATCGATCTCGCCGACGCCGATGGCGACTGCGCCGCCCGGTTCGCGGACGTCGCGACCCTGTCGATCGAGGCGGTCGCCACGGCGGGGCGGTGCCGGCTGGCCCACGAGTGCGCGTTCAACGTCGCGGTCGGCTCGGTGGCGGACGTCGAGGCCGCGCTGCGCATCTCCGACGTGCTGCTCGAGCTGTCTTCGGGCGAGGCCCAGACGCTCGTCATCAACGGCCGGCCGAGCCGCGACTGCTTCCCGCGCGCGGACGGCAGCAACCGCCCGGTCCTGTGCGGGTACGGGAGCCTCGGCCAGGCGCGGGACGGCACGCTGGTCATCGAGCTGGAGGCCGACACGGGGGGCGCCGAGTGTCCGGAGTCGATTGATCTGTGCCCTTGATCCCGTGCCCTTGATCGGGCGCCATTGACCGAAGGCAAGGGGGCCGGCCCCGGTGCGCGCCAAGCCCGCGTGATAACTGGGATCAGCGTTCGGAACGCCTCCTGCACATTGGGCGGACATCCCAAGGAGGACTTCGATGTTCAAGCCTATGTCGCTCTCGCTCGCTCTCGCGCTCCCGCTCTCGCTCTCGCTCGCCGCGTGCGCCACTGATGACGAGCCCACCGGCGAGCCGATCTCGAGCCAGGAGTCGGCGATGACCCAGCAGGCGGTGGAGGGCACGGTGGTGGCGATGGCGCCGATCACCAGCACGAGCCCGGCCCTGATCGCGGCCTCGTTCCGGCAGAGCTTCGGCCTGGGCGGGTTCGGCTGCGCCACGGTCGCGAGCGACGATCTGACGTTCGTGTCGGTCACGTTCTCGTGCACCGGCCTCTTGTCGACGACCGGGACGCTGCGCGTCGAGCGCGTGTCGCCGACGACGCTCGAGGCCACGGCGGAGCTGACGGTGGGCAACGTCTCGCTCGACGGCCAGGTCACCGTGACGATCCCGGTGACGCCGGGCGCCGAGCGGACGCTCGACGCGGAGCTCACGATCGCCGGCCCGCGCCGCTCGCTGGCCGCGGAGGCGTCGGCGAGCTGGACCGCGAACGGCGCGTGCGTGACCTACAGCGCATCGGGCAGCGTCGCGGCGGAGGGCCCGCAGCGCAGCGCCGCGGCGACCTTCGAGGTCGACGGCCGGACCGTCTGCCACTGAGCTCGTCCTGCCACGGAGCTCGTCTGCCACGGAGCTCGTCCTGCCGGGCTTGCCGGCGCCTTCGCCGGCGAGCCGATCACCCGTCGCGAGTGCGTGTATCCTCATCGCTCGCCTTCTCCGGAAGGGCCACCCCATGCGCGCTGCTCGCTCCACCTCGCTCTGGCTCGCCGCCGCGCTCGCGTGCGCGCTGACCGCGTGTGTCGGCGGCGGCGACGATGACGACGAGGGCGAGCGCGACGCGCAGGCCGTGGGCCAGGTGGCCACCGCGCTCGACGCGGGTGGCGAGCTGTCGCGGCTGCTCGTGCCGCTCGAGGCGAGCGCGGATCTCGGCCTCCTGGGCCCGGACGTCGCGCGCGTCCGCAAGGTCCAGAGCGCGATCACCGCGTTCCGCGCGCTGGTCGCCAACTCGACGTGCCTGGGCGTGGCGACCGACGGCGCGACGTTCCTCGATCTGACGTTCAACGCCTGCCGGATCGCGTTCGTGCTCACGCTCGACGGCGCGCTGCACGCGGGCGTCGCGATCGAGGCCGTGGGCGGCACTCCGTCCGCGGTCGTCGTGTCGCTGTCGAGCCCGGGCCTGTCGCTGGCCGGGCCGGTGCGGACGCGCCGGATGGCCGGCGAGCTGACGCTGCGCCACCCGATCCGGCAGCTGGGCGCGCCGGTCGAGCTCGACGCCGAGCTGCAGGTCTCGGCCGACGACGACGCGCCGGTGACGGCGTCGCTCGGCGCGGCGTGGACGGTGAGCGGCGACTGCGTGACGATCACGGCGGGCGCGCAGCTCTCGGGCGAGCTGCTCGGATCGCTCGGGCCGATCGCGCTGTCGGGCGACGGCGTCCAGCGCTGCCGTGAGGAGTGCCCGACGGCGGGCTCGGTCGAGCTCTCGTATGGCCGCGGCAAGCTCCTGGCCTGGACGTACACTGGCGCAGGCACCGCGATCGTGATGGGGCCGCGCGGCAAGCGCGTCGAGGTCCCGCTCGCATGCGCCGGCGGCTAGGCCCCGGTGCTGCGCGGGGCCGTCGCGCGCTCGGCGCCGTCGCGGCAGCGGCGGTGTGGCTCGCCCAGCTCGGCGCGGTGGCTGCCGCGCCGGCTGCCGCGCCGGCTGCCGCGCCAGTGAACGCTCGGGCCGCGGGCGCGCGTGTCGCCGTGTGGCCGCAGGATCCGGGCGACGACGTCACCGGCGTCGACGCGGCGGTGCGCGGCGCGGGCTTCCAGCTGGTCTCGATGGACCGCGTTCGCGAGCGGCTGCGCGCGCTGGGCGATCGCGAGGCGGCCGCAGAGGCGGCCGCGCTCGACGCGCTGCAGGCGGCGCTCGCCGCGGCGCGCGAGAGCTACCTGCGGCAAGACTTCGCGGCGATGGCGGCCGGGCTGGAGCAGGCCGAGGCGGCGGCGCTGCCGGTGCTCGCGCAGCCGCGCCACGCCGCCGTGCTGTGGGAGCTGGAGCTCCAGCGCGGGCTGGCGGCGCTGCGGCAGGGCCAGCTCGACGCGGCCCGCGCGCGCTTCTCGTTCGCGCTCGCCCTCGACGCGGCCCGCGCGCCGCGCCGCGATCTCTACGGTCCGGAGGTGACGCGCACATTTGCCGAGCTCGCCGACGCGCGGGCGCAGATCCCGCCGCGCCCGACGCCGCTGCGGATCGAGCCGCGGGACGCGCGCGTCGCGATCGACGGCCTGCCGGTGATCGACAACGCGGCTCCGCGCGCGCTGCGGCCCGGGCTCCACGCGATCGCGGTGGCGGCGCCGGGTTACCGGGCCCACGCGGCGATCGTGGAGGTGCGCTCCGGCGCGCCGATCGAGGTCGCGCTCGCGCCGGCCGCCGGGGCCGCCGGGAGTGCCGGGGCCGCCGGGAGCGCCGAGGCCGCCGGGAGCACCGGGAGCGCCGGGGATGCGGTCGAGCGGCTGGGCGGCGCGTGGGCCCAGGGCGCAGTGGACGCGGGCACCGAGTCCGGGCGCCGCGCGATCGCGGCGGTGCTCGCCGAGCTGGGCGCCGCCGCGGCGGTCGTCATCGACGTGGATCGCGCTCGCGGCGAGGCCAGCGCGCGGGTGATCGCCATCGGCGCACCGGACCGAGGCGGCGCCGGACGCGCCGCGCCCGAGTCCTCCGCCGCCGTGCGCCGGCCGGCGGCCGCGGCGGCCGCGGCGGCCGCGCTCGCGCTCCTGGCGGCCGACGGCACGCTCCGGCGCGACGCCGCCGACAACGGGCTCACCACCGGCGGGCTGGCCAGCGGCGACCGCCGCGGGCGCGAAACCGGGCGTGGCTCGATCCTGCGCTCGTGGTGGCTGTGGACGGCGGTCGGCGGCGTCGCCATCGCCATCACCGCGGGCTTCGCGATCGACACGGCCCGCGATCGGACGATCCGGATCTTGCCGCCGGCCCCCTGACGGCAGGCCATTGCCGGCAGGCAAGGGGGCGCCCGCCGCCGCACCGTAAGGCCGCGCGATCGCAGCCGGCGCGCCGCGGCCCGGCGCATGCACACACGCGCCGCCATGAATCTGGGCAAGCTCGCCGCGCGGACCGCGCTCCTCCTCCTGCTCTCCGTCTATCTCCCAGCATGCTCCGACTCGGACGTCTCGGACGACGAGCAGAGCGTCGCCACCTATTACCAGGACGTGAAGCCGATCCTCGACGCCAAGTGCGTCACCTGCCACGCCAGCGGCGGGATCGCGCCGTTCCCGCTGAACGACTTCACGTCCGCGTCCGAGCACGCCGCGATCTCGGCCGGCGCCGTCCGATCGAAGGTCATGCCGCCGTGGCCGGCGAGCGGCGACTGCCGCGACTACGAGGGCGAGCGCTCGCTCGATCCGGCGCAGATCGAGATCCTCGAGCGCTGGGCGCAGCAGGGCGCGCCCCAGGGCGACGCGGCCGCTCCGGGCGCGCCGCTCGCCACCGCCATCCCGACGCTATCGCGCGTCGATCGCCGGCTCGAGATGCCCGAGGCGTACACGCTGAGCCCGCCGGCCGGCGGGCAGGACGACTACCGTTGCTTCGTGCTCCCGTGGCCCGCCGAGTACACGCAGCGGACCCACGTCACCGGGTTCCGCGCGGTGCCGGGCAACGCCGAGCTCGTGCACCACGTGATCGCGTTCCTCGCCTCGCCGAGCCAGGTCGCGCAGGTCCGCGCGCTCGACGCGGCCGACGCCCGGCCCGGCTACTCCTGCTTCGGCGGGGCCGGCGCGCCCGTCTCCGGCATGATCGGCGCATGGGCGCCCGGCTCGCTCGGCGCGGATCTGCCGCCCGGCATCGGGCTGCCCGTCGAGCCCGGCTCTGCGATCGTCCTGCAGCTCCACTACCACGGCCATGGCGGCGCCGGCTCCGATCGCAGCGCGATCGAATTCAAGCTCGACTCCACCGTCGAGCGGCCGGGTCGCATCACCCCGTTCACGAACCCGCAGTGGCCGCGGGGCGCCATGACGATCCCGGCGAACCAGCCCGACGTCGTCCACTCATTCACCGTCGATCCGACGTTCCTCACCGGCGAGCTCGAGATCTTCTCGGCGTCGCTCCACATGCACACGCTCGGCACCTCCGGGAAGCTGGCCATCCAGCGCCCCGACGGCACGAAGAGCTGCCTGCTCCAGATCGACAGCTGGGACTTCAGCTGGCAGGGCTCGTACGCGTTCTCGCAGCCCGAGACGCTCCGGCGCGGCGATCAGCTGTCGATCGAGTGCCGCTGGGACAACACGGCTCAAAACCAGCCGCTGATCGACGGCGTGCCGAAGACGCCGGCTGACGTCACCTGGGGCGAGGGCACCAACGACGAGATGTGCATCGGCTTCTTCCTGACCGTGGCGCCGCGCTGAGCGTGCTTACGCGGCCGCGACCGTGACCGTTGGCGCGTCGGCGCGTCGGGCGTCGAAGTCGCGAGGTGCCGAAATGTCGCTGCGCTCTGGCGTCACGCCGTGGCAGCTTGCCTCGCGGCTGTGCGTCGGACCAGGTGGTGCGAACGGCGATCTCGACGACAGGGTCCGACACCGTGAGATCAATCGCGGGTGCGGCGGCTGGCCAAGCGCGCGCGGGCGCGGGTAACGTCGACGGCATGCGATCGACGGGAGTACTCGCGACCGCCCTGATCTGTGCCTCGGCCGCGACGGCCGCCGCAGATGGCCTCGACGCCGAGCGCTTCGTCCCGGCTGTCGGCGCCGAGGGGGGCTTCGTCAACGAGCACCCGGCCGTGCCGTTCCATCTCGGCTGGAGCCTGGGGCTGTTTCTCAACTTCGCTGACGATCAGGTCGTCGAGGTCGACGGCAACGACGACGTCATCAGCAAGCCACTCCACACCGGGCTCACCGCGGACCTCACAGCCTCGCTCGGGCTGTGGGGCCGCCTCGAGCTCGGCCTGCACCTGCCGGTGCACCTCCTCTATGACGGCGACCCGTACGGCCCGCTCGCGGCGAGCGCGGGCCTGGGCGATCTGCGCTTCGTGCCGAAGATCGCGCTCGTCCGCGCCGGCTCGCTCGAGCGGCACTTCATGC
The DNA here is from genome assembly GCA_035558535.1 of Kofleriaceae bacterium. Classification (GTDB taxonomy): domain Bacteria; phylum Myxococcota_A; class Polyangia; order Haliangiales; family Haliangiaceae; genus JABFXX01. Next base: position 18,860 of record DATMCI010000042.1, on the reverse strand, counting down.
TCGGCCTCGCGATCCCGCTCGGCCTGCCAACGGGCGACGACGCCGCGCTGCGCGGCGCTGGCGGCGTCACGCTCGGCGGCAAGCTCCTGATCGCCGGCCACCTCGGCCGGCTCGGCCTGGGCCTCGACGCCGGCTTCCGCTGGCGCTCCGAGGAGCAGCCGGGGCTGCCGTGGGGCGATGGCGTCACGCTCGGGCCATGGCTCTCGCTCGCCCTCACCGACAGCCTGTCGCTGCGCGCCGAGGCGTACGCCGAGAAGTTCCTCGGGACCGCCGCCGGCACCGCCGACTTTCCGATCGAGGTGCTCGGCGGCCTCGAGCTCCGGTTCGGGGGCCTGGCGCTCTACGGCGGCGCCTCGTTCGGGCTCACCGATGGCGTCGGCGATCCGGACTTCCGCATCATCGGCGGCCTCCGCTACCGCCGGAACGCGCCCGATCGGCAGGGCTACGAGGACAGCGATCGCGACGGCGTGCTGGACAAGGACGACGAGGCGCCGTACGAGCCCGAGGACGAGGACGGGTACCGCGACGAGGACGGCGCGCCCGAGCCCGACAACGACGGCGACGGCATCCGCGACGAGGACGACGAGTGCCCCGAGCTCAAGGGCGAGCCGGATCGCCACGGCTGCCCGGCGAAGACCTACGTGAAGATCGAGAACGGCGAGATCTTCATCATCGGCAAGGTGCAGTTCCGCACCGGCTCGACCGAGATCGACCGGAGCAGCGATCCGCTGCTCGATCAGATCGCGCAGGCGCTCGACGCCAACCCGCAGGTCAAGAAGATCCGCATCGAGGGGCACACCGACAACGTCGGCGATCCCAAGCTCAACCAGAAGCTGTCCGAGGAGCGCGCGGAGTCGGTCAAGAAGGCGCTCACCAAGCGCGGCGTCGACGAGGATCGCCTCCAGACGCGCGGCTTCGGCGAGATCAAGCCGATCGCGCCGAACAAGTCGCCGGGCGGTCGCCAGAAGAACCGGCGCGTGGAGTTCGTCATCGTGGAGTCAGGCAAATGAGCTTCGTCAAGGTCAGCGTCGTGCTGTGCTGTGTCGTGCTCCCGGCCATCGCGAGCGCGCAGGTCTTCCCCCCGGACTCCGAGTTCATCCCGCTGCGCTGCGACGACGTGTCGATGCAGGACGGGTTCGCGGACCAGTCGGGCGCGCTCGACGAGCGCGACATCGTCGGCGACGCGGGCGCGCCCGCCGGCCTGCGCGCCGTGGACGACACCTACCTCTATCTGCGCTTGCGGCTCGAGGAGGATCCGGCGCCGGCCGGCGCGATCCGGCCGTTCTCGTGGGGCATGCAGTTCGACACCGACGGCGACCTCGGCACCTACGAGGTGATGGTGCTCGCCGACGGGACCGCCGGCGGGGCCGGGACGGTCTCGCTGTTCAGCAACCGGACGACGATGGTGCGCAACGATCCCAACGATCCGGCCGACCAGCCGGCCGCCAAGACGTACCCGTTCGCGATGAACGCGCGCACCCTCCCAGCGCCGGGCTCGAGCTATGGCGGCACCGCCGACTACTTCCTCGACATCGCCGTGCCGTGGAGCGATCTCGCGCAGGTCGGGCTCGATCGCGACACCAACACGTTCGTGTGGGCCGCGTCGTCGAGCACGGCGAACAGCCTCAACGGCGACTTCGCGTGCCACGACGGTGCCAGCGGGCCGGCGCGCCTCGACGCCATCGCCTCGGATCCGACGACGGGCGATCCGACGCGGGATCCCAACGGCGGGGGCGGGGGCGGGGGCGGCACGGGGCGGCTCGAGGGCGGTGGCGGCTGCGCGGCCGGGGGCGGAGCCGGGGGCGGAGCCGGCGCGGGCGCGGGCGCGTCGGCGGTGCTCGCGCTCCTGTCGCTCCTGTCGCTCCGGCGCCGCGACCGCGCGCGGCGCGGCGCGGCGCGCTCGTAGCGCCGCGGGCCGCTAGAAGCGCAGCGCCGTCGCGAGGCCGCCGCCGCCGGGGAGCGCGATCGGCGCCACGATCGGCCTCTTCGCCGGCAGGCTCGCGCAGTTCACGCCGCCGACCGCGCCCGCGGCCACCGTCAGGCCGCTGAGATAGATCGCCGTGGCGCCGACGGTCACGCCGGTGAGGCCCAGGCCGAGATCGAACTTCGCGTCGAGCGAGATGTCGTCCTTGATGCCGGCGGCGATGCCGTGGATCGCCACGGCGCCGATCGCCGCGACCGCGACGACGCCGAGCAGCATGGCCGCGCCCCCGGCGACCTTCTTCGGCTTCGCCGTCACCTTGCCGACCGCGCCGAGCCCGGCGCCGCCGACGGCGCCGACCGTGCCGACGCCACCGCCGACCACGCCTCCGGTCACGCCGCCGACGCCGCCGACCACGCCGCCGCCGCCGCCGACCACGCCGCCCGCCACGCCGCCGACGGCGCCGACCGCGCCGCCGACGCCCGCGCCGAGGTCGCGCAGGCTGGCCTCCACGCGATCGCGGTAGGCGAGGGTCCCGCCGACCGCGAGGTACGCCTGGAACAGCGCCTTGGCGTCGGCGGTCGCGCCGAGCTGCCACTTCGCCATCGCCTGGGCGTAGAGCAGCGCGGGGTCTTTGACGGTGGCGTGCAGCTTCGCGTAGATCGCGAGCGCGCCCGCGAAGTCGCCGCGCGCGTAGAGCCAGTCGGCGCGCGCGACCTCGGCCTGGATCGCGCCCGGGAGATCGGCGGCGATCGCGAGGCACTTGCATTGATGATGATCCGCGCGCGCGGTGCCGGAGCTACCGGCGATCAGGACGGCGGCGAGCGTGATCACGAGCGAGAGTGATCGAACGAATGGACGCATGAATACTCCTCGAGACGGTCGCGAGACGGTCGAACGAAGCGTCACCACCTGATGACGCACCTCGTTCCCATCACGGTACCGAGCCGCGCCCCTCGCGCGGGGCCGCGTGCCGCGGTGGTGCCGTAAGGAGATGGTGAGGCGCGCTCGATCCCGAAGTGTTCGAAATGCCGGTGCGGATCCGGATTCCCATGTGCCGTGAGAGGGGATTCCTCGCAGGGGCTCTATTTACAGATCGTCGGATGAAGGGCGAGGCGGCGAACTATCGCAATTTTCATGGGTGCCAGAGAGCGCGCGTTGACGGTCAGAATGCGATTCGCGAAGGATGGCGCCCCCGATTCAGGAGGTTCCATGCTCCGCCTCGCGCGTCTCGCCACGGTCTCGATCACGCTGCTCGCGATCCCCTCGTGTCTTCCGTCGGATGACGCCTCGCCGACGCAGTCGGTGCAGGTCTTCCACCGCGGGGATCCGGCCTCGGAGCAGCTCGCGGAGCAGCTCACGTGGAAGCACCTGGCCCGGGTCGAGCCGGCGCTCGCGGACTCGCTGGCGGTCCGCAGGGTCCACATCGATGATCAGGGACGCGCCTTCACCCGGCTGACGCAGACGATCTCCGGCATCCCGGTGTTCGGTGCCGAGGCGGTCGTCGAGCTCTCGCCGACCGGCGAGCTCGTCGGCACGGTCGACAAGCTCGCGCGCGATCTGCGCGTCGACACGGTCCCGGCGCTCAGCGCCGCGGAGGCGGTGTCGCGCGCCCTCGGGACGCGCGGGCTCGCCGCGCGGCAGGTGGCGTCGAAGACGGATCTGCAGATCCTCGTCGGGCACGGCAAGGAGCGCCTCGCGCACCGCGTCCAGCTCGCCTACGACGCGGCGGGGCAGCCGCAGCGCCGCGTGATCTTCATCGACGCGCAGACGGGCGCCGAGCTGTGGAGCTACGACAACCTGCAGACCGCGAGGAACCGCGAGCTGCACAACCTGAACCACGGCACGTCGCTGCCGGGGCCGATCGCCCGCGTCGAGGGCGGCGCCGCCACCGGCGACAACGACGTGGACACGAACTACGCGATGCTCGGCTGGACGTACGACTGCTACAACGCCCTGTACGGCCGCGACTCGTTCGACAACGCCGGCGCCAAGCTGATCAGCTCGGTGCACTACAGCAGTAACTACGTCAACGCGTTCTGGGACGGGACCCAGATGGTCTATGGCGACGGTGACAACGTCTACTCGATCAGCCTCGCGATCTCGATGGACGTCACCGCGCACGAGCTGACCCACGCGGTCACCGAGTACGAGTCGAACCTCATCTACTCGGGGGAGTCGGGCGGCCTCAACGAGTCGATGTCCGACATCTTCGGCGGCGTGTGCGAGTGGTACCGGGACAACGCCGGCAACACGAACGGCCCGACGAGCGCGAACACCTACCTGGTCGGCGACGAGATCTGGCTCCCCGAGCCGGCGCTCCGCTACATGGCCGATCCGGTGACCGACGGCACCTCGCTCGACTTCTGGACGTCGAGCGCGGGCAACGTCGACGTGCACTACAGCTCGGGCATCTCGAACCTCGCGTTCTACCTCCTGGCGGAGGGCGGCACGCACCCGCGCGGCAAGTCGTCGACGGTGGTGACGGGGATCGGGATCCGCGACGCCGCGGCGATCTTCTACCGCGCGAACGCGAACTACCTGACGCCGGGCAGCACCTTCGCCGACGCGCGCGCGCAGACCGCGAAGGCGGCGGCCGACCTGTTCGGCGCCAGCTCGGCGCAGGTCGCGCAGACGAACAACGCGTGGACCGCGGTCGGCGTGCTGCCGCCGCCGGACTACCAGGTGATCGACACGAAGACGAACCTGTCGTCGTCGACGCAGCTGTCGTACAGCTACCCGGCGAACGGCGCGACGGCGATGAAGTTCGTGATCTCCGGCGGCACGGGTGACGCCGATCTCTACGTGAAGTTCAACACGCCGGCGTCCGAGACGGTCTGGGACTGCCGGCCGTACAGCGGCACCAACAACGAGAGCTGCGAGTTCAACCCGGCGCAGAGCGGCACGTACTACGTGATGATCCGCGCCTACTCGGCGTACACCGGCGTGACGTTGACGGTCAGCGCGGCGGGCGGCGGCGGCGGCCCGACCACGGAGACGTCGTGCACCGACGGCGTCGACAACGACAGCGACGGTGCGACCGACTGCTCCGACAGCGACTGCTCCGGCAACTCCGCCTGCGGCCCGTCGCCGTGGACGGTGATCTCCAGCGCCGACTTCGAGTCCGGCATGGACCCGTACACGCTCGGCGGCACCAACGCCTCGCGGGTCAGCGGTGGGTTCGCAAACAGCGGGACGTACAGTGTCCGGATCCGCGCCTCGGGTACTGCCGCGTCGTTCGCGACGACGACAGGCATGAACCTCGCCGGCAAGACGGGCCTGCGCGTGCAATACAGCATGATCGCGAACGGCATGGAGAACGGGAAGGACTACTTCGTCGAGCTGCAGGTGAACGGCGGCACGTGGCAGACGATCGGCAACTTCGTCGCCGGCACGGGCTTCACGAACGGCGTCCGCCAGGCGAAGGACCTGCAGGTCTCGCTGCCGGGCACGTCGAACGTGAAGGTGCGCTTCCGCTGCGACGGGTCGCAGAAGAATGACGAGGTCTACATCGACGACGTCGTGGTCTCGGCGAAGTAAGCGCAGCAGGCGCAGCGGGCGCAGCGGGCGCAGCCCGGCGCGGTAGGCGCGGCGCGAGTGGGCGTCGGCGCGAGTGGGCGTCGGCGCGAGTGGGCGCCGGCGCGAGTGGGCGCAGCGCGAGTGGGCGCCGGCGCGAGTGGGCGCCGGCGCGAGTGGGCGCCGGCGCGAGTGGGCGCTGCGCGAGTGGGCGCTGCGCGAGTGGGCGCTGCGCGAGTGGGCGCTGCGCCTGTGGGCGCTGGCGCGAGCGGGCGCTGGCGCGAGTGGCGCTGCGCGAGCGGGCGCTGGCGCGAGTGGGCGCTGGCGCGAGTGGGCGCTGCGCCTGTGGGCGCTGGCGCGAGTGGGCGCCGGCGCGAGTGGGCGCTGCGCCTGTGGGCGCTGCGCGAGTGGGCGCCGGCGCGAGTGGGCGCTGGCGCGAGTGGCGCTGCGCGAGTGGGCGCCGGCGGCCTCGTGGCTGCGGCACCCGCCGTAGGCGGCGCGCGCCGATGGGCCGGCTCGCTCGAGCGCGGCAACTTCCCGGTGCCGGTGAGGTGATGCGCACGGCGAGACGGGCTTCATGGCGGAGGCGCGTGTGCTCATGTGGGGCTGCCGTGAGGCCGTGGGGGCGCTGGCTGGCGGCGACAGGCACGCAGGCTGGCCAGCATTGGAAGCTGCGTGGTCTGCGCGAGCGGAGCCGCGCGACGGCCGATGGCCGTGGGTCCCCCGTGGGACTGGTTGATGTGAGGCCAGGTCTCCGAGAGGAGGTGCCGTGAGCCCGTGCGGGCAGGGCGCAGCAGAATGACGAGATCTACATCGACGATGTCGTGGTCTCGGCGCAGTAAGCGCAGCGCAGCAGGCGCAGCGCGGCAGGCGTAGCGCAGTAGGCACAGCGCGAGTGAGCGTCGGTGCAAGTGGGCGCTGCGCGAGTGGCTGCGGCGCCCGCCGTAGGCGGCGCGCGCCGATGGGCCGGCTCGCTCGAGCGTGGCAACTTCCCGGTGCCGGTGAGGTGATGCGCACGGCGAGACGGGCTTCATGGCGGAGGCGCTTGTGCTCACGTGGGACCGCCGTCGGGCGCTGGCGGCGACAGGCACGCAGGCTGGCCAGCATTGGAAGCTGCGTGGTCTGTGCGAGCGGGGCCGCGCGACGGCCGTGGGTCCCCCGTGGGACTGGTTGATGTGAGGCCAGGTCTGCTGTCGTGCATCTCGTCCAGGTGGTGCGTGCGCGGGTCCCCCGTGGGACTGGATGACGCGAGGCCAGGGACTCGAGAGGAGACGCCGCGAGCCTGTGCGGACAGGGCGGCGGAGCAGTCGTCGAGCGAGTGGTCAGCGAGCGGTTGGTCAGTGAGCGAGCGGTCGGTGAGCGGTCGCTCGGTGTGCGAGCGGTCGGCGTGCAAACGGTCGACGCGCGATTGATTGTCGAGCGAGCGGTCAGCGAGGTCAGCGAGCGGTTGGTCAGTGAGCGAGCGGTCGGTGAGCGGTCGCTCGGCGAGCGAGCGGTCGACGTGCAGGCGGTCGGTGAGCGAGCGGTCAGCGAGCATGCGGTTATCGAGCGGTTGGTCGGTGAGCGAGTGGTCGGTGCGCGAGCGGTCGGTGTGCGGTCGCTCGGCGAGCGAGCGGTCGGCGTGCAAACGGTCGACGCGCGGTTGATTGTCGAGCGATCGCTCAGCGAGCGGTTGGTCGTCGAGCGAGCGGTTGGTGTGCGGTCGCTCGGCGTGCAGTCGCTCGGCGCTCGGGTTACGTGGAGTGGACGGCTCGTCGTCAGTGACGTTGCGCCGATCTCGCGGCTTGCGAAACTCGAATGTCAGGTGGTCAGGCGCAGTGCCTCGAATCACGAGCTTGCCGTAGTGGGCCGCTCGGTGGTGCAGATCGCAGATGGTCGTGAGGTTCTTCAGCTCGTGGCCACCGCCGCGGCTCTGGTACTCGATGTGGTGTAGATCGAGCCCGACGTTTCGGCGGCATCCAGGCACGGTGCAGCCATGGCCATCTCGCGCGAGCACTTGCTCGCGCTTGCGAGCCGTGACGGTAGTGGTCGTGCGTTCCGGCACGTCGGCATCGAGCGAGCCAAGGTGAATGGCGTCGCAGGTGGCGCACTCGGCCACAGCGGGATCGATCTCGATATCCCGGCCGCCGCTGTACTGCCACGCGCGCTTGCAGTCTGGACACTGCTTGATCGCGATCTTGTAAGCAGGCGTGCCGCCGCTGCCGCCGCTACCGCCGCTGCCGCTGCCGCTGCCGCCGCCATAGGCTCTGCGGAACACCGCCGGGATGAGCTCGTCATCGGAGAGCCGTTGACCGTGCTCCTCAGCGGCGAGCGCGTGCATCTTGCGCCAGATGTCGTAGGTCTCGGGCGAGACCTCGAGCGTGATCGTCTTGCGGTGGAGGCGCGGCTCGGTCTCGTCGGTGGGCAGATGCCCCGGTCTGTGGCCTGACACTAGCGCCTCGATCTCGCGCAGGCTCTTACCTCGCGCCACCTCGAGCCATGCTTCTTCGGTACCGGGAACGGCGACTCGCGACAGCTCGCGCACGGCCGAATGCGCCAGCCCGCCCTGCTCGAGCGCCTCGGCGATCAGGGGCAACTCGGCGATCGCGCGTGCGACACGGAGTCGCTCGGCTGCCGTGTGTGGCGCGTAGCCCATCGCGCGCTCCATGTACTCGATCATCGAGCCACAGGCGTAGCCGCGCCATAGCTTCAGCTCCTCGGCGTAACGCAGCAGGTTCGCCTCCTCGGCATCGAGCGCAGCTCGTCGCGCCGCGATGCCGCGGAGCTTGCCGTCTACTCGTATCCACTCTGCCGCGTGCTGGCGCTCCCATGCATCGGCCGCTGCCGCGTGGTCTACCCACGAGCTCTGGCTTGGCGGCTCCTGCATCCAGCTCGCCACGCCATCATCATCATTATCGGTACCATCCATTCCATGGAAGTGCTGATTCGCCATGATCGTAGACCTGTCCTAGCGTCCAATTGCCTACTTGCTCCCGACGCGGCTTCACTGTGTCCGAGCACCGTGCTGTCCTCGAGATCCGCCATGCGACCGGCTCACACCTGGTCAGGCGCGGGTGTCCTGTGCCTTGTGGCTGAGTTTCGAACGGCGCTCGTTCGAATATTGTATTACATGACATGGCCAGTCGTTGTTGTCAACTCGGACATTGCGAATAAATCAACTATATCAGATTCGTGTATGCAGCGAGCGCGACTGGACCGAGCTGATTCCGACGAAGGTGCCAATAGTAAGTGACCGGATGATCGCCATTGATGATCACCGGTGGTGTCGTCCACCAGGTGACACAGTGAAGCCAGCGGGCAGACCTGAGAGGCGAGGCGGATGGCGCGGTGCGCGTGGCGAGGCCTAAAATGGACGAGACGGGTAGCGACGTGGACGTGGTGGCATGCGAGGACGCGAGGCGCGGGGCGGTGGCGAAGGACGCGAGTGTGGGAGGGCGCGCGTGGCAGTGGCGGTCGCGAGGCGGCAGCGGCGGCGCGAGGCGGCAGCGGTGGCAGCGGCGGCGCGAGGCGGCAGCGGCGGCGCGAGGCGGCAGCGGCGGTCGCGAGGCGGCAGCGGCGGTCGCGAGGCGGCAGCGGCGGGAGATGATTCGTGCGAATGCCGCTCGCGGGCGGTCAGCTGTTCACTGTGTCCACTGTGGATCCGGCGATTTTCGTATCTCCATCTTGGTCCCTCATGTTGCACGAGACACGCTGCAGGGCACCACTCACGCACACTCTTCCCCCAAGCTCCGGAGCCTCCGAGCGGCGGCGGGCCTCTCGCCCGTACGCGCGCCCGCGCATGCCCCGTGACGAGCGCTGGCGCGACGCTCGTGTTCTTCCGTTCGCTCATCTTTGCGGCGGTCTTTCGCAGTTGCACGGCCTCACAAGCGCTCGGCGCGGGGCGTGCGCGGGGGCGCGCGAGGGCGAGGCCCACCGTCGCGAGGTCGGAGCCACGGCTCTCTGTGCGCACGGCCGCAGCTCCCGCGGCTCCCGCAGCTCCCGCAGCAGCTGCAATGGTTGCAGCGCCAGCGCCAGCGCCGACTCCGGCGTCAGCGCCAGCGCCAGCGCCCACTCCGGCGTCAGCGCCGACTCCGGCGTCAGCGCCAGCGCCAACTCCGGCGTCAGCGCGAACTCCGGCGTCAGCGCCAGCGCCAGCGCCCACTCCGGCGTCAGCGCCAGCTCCAGCGCGAACTCCGGCGTCAGCGCCAGCGCCAGCGCCCACTCCGGCGTCAGCGCCAGCGCCAGCGCCCACTTCGGCGTCAGCGCCAGCGCCAGCGCCAACTCCGGCGTCAGCTACAGCTCTAGCTCCGCCTCCGCCTCCGCCTCCGCCGCCTCCGCCTCCTCCGCCTCCTCCGCCTCCTCCGCCGCCGCCTCCTCCGCCTCCAGCTTCAGCTCGGGCTCCAGCCTAGGCTCCGGCTCGAGCCACGGCTCAATCGTGGATATCGAAGTCCTTCCGCGTCTCGCGCAGGAACACGGCGCCCACGAGCAGCGTCAGCGCCGCCACGACGATCGGGTACCACAGGCCGCGGTAGATGTTGCCAGACGCGGCGACCATCGCCGTCGCGAGCAGCGGCAGCATCCCGCCGAACCAGCCGTTGCCGATGTGATACGGCAGCGACATCGACGTGTAGCGGATCCGCGCCGGGAACATCTCCACCAGGTACGCCGCGATCGGCCCGTAGACCATCGTCACGTACAGCACGAGGATTACCAGGATGAGCAGCGCCATCGGGTAGTTGATCCGCGAGCTGTCGGCGCCTGCCGTCGGATAGCCGGCCTGCTTCAGCGCCGCCGCGTACTTCGCCGCGCTCTTCTCGTCCCAGCCGCGCAGCTCGATGTCGCCGATCCGGACGACGACGGCCTCGCCCGCGACCGCTGGCTTCGACTCGAACGACAGCCCCGACTTGGTCAGGAAGTCCTTCGCCTTGTCGCACGGCGTGAACACGGTGCCGGGGAATACGAAGATGTGCGTGTTGCAGTCGTCTGCGGCGACGGAGATCGCCGTGCGGTCCTGGAACTCCTCGAGCGCGGGATTGACGAAGTGCGTGAGGGCGTGGAACAGCGGGATATAGGTGAGGGCGGCGAGCAGACAGCCGAGCATGATGATCTTGAGTCTGCCGACTCGATCCGAGAGCTTGCCGAACACGACGAAGAACGGCGTGCCGACCAGGAGCGACGCGCCGACGAGCGTGTAGGCGGTGACGTAATCCACCTTGAGCGTGATGGTCAAAAAGAACAGCGCGTAGAACTGCCCCGTGTACCAGACCACGCCCTGGCCGGCGGTCGCGCCGAGCAGCGCCAGCAGCGCCAGCTTGTTGTTCGGGTAGCGCAGGAAGCTCTCGGTCAGCGGGTGCTTGCTCGCGCGGTTCTCCGACTTGATCCGCAAGAACACCGGCGACTCGTTCAGCTTGAGCCGGATGTAGACCGAGAGCGCGAGCAGGATCGCCGAGAACCAGAACGGGATCCGCCAGCCCCAGCTCGCGAAGCTCGCGGGCTCGAACGTGCTGCGGGTCACGCCGATCACGAGCAGCGACAGGAAGAACCCGAGCGTCGCGGTGGTCTGGATCCAGCTCGTCGCGTACCCGCGCCGGTGGTTCGGCGCGTGCTCGGCGACGTAGGTGGCGGCGCCGCCGTACTCACCGCCGAGCGCGAGGCCCTGGAGCAGGCGCAGGAGGGTGAGCAAAAGCGGCGCCGCGAGCCCGATCGAGTCGTAGGTCGGCAGGAGGCCGACCGCGATCGTCGATAGGCCCATCACGACGATCGTGACGAGGAACGTGTACTTGCGGCCGACGAGATCGCCGATCCGGCCGAACACGAGCGCGCCGAACGGCCGGACCAGGAAGCCGGCGGCGTACGTCGCGAACGCCGACAAGAGCGCCGCGGTCTCGTTGCCCTTCGGGAAGAACAGCGCCGCGAAGAACGGCGCGAGCGTGGCGTAGAGATAGAAGTCGTACCACTCGAACACCGTGCCGAGCGACGACGCGAAGATGACCTGGCGCTCTGCGCGCTTCTGGTCGGGGGAGGATGGCGCGGCGTCGGCGTTGGCGGCGGTGGGCGTGGACATGACGCGTGCCATCGTTGCCGACTGCGCCGCGGTTCTGCAATGCGAGAAGCGGCTGATACGGCCCGGATCAGTCCAGTCCAGCCCAACTCGCCTAGCCAGCCCAGCCCCGCCCCAGCAACCCAGCAACCCAGCCCGGCCCAGCCCGGCTCAGCGCGCGAACCACGCCTGGGGCACCTGGCCCGCGAGCGCCGTGATCGTGCGCGGCGCCCAGGGCGTGGAGACGCGGGCGGCGCGCGGATCGTCGGGGCTGCCCTCGGCCAGGCCCTCGTCAGCGGACCAGTCCGCTCGGCACCCGGGGGCGAGGCCGTGCAGCCCGCTCTGGTAGTGGTGGATCACGAAGGTGTGGCCGGCCACGCGGGCGCCGAGGAAGTCGGCGAGCCGCTCGGCGAAGTCGATGCCGCGCCGCGCGCCGAACGTCTCGCAGGTGCGGAACCACACCAGCGCGTCCGGCGCGAGGAGCTCGCGCACGGCTTCCAGGGCTGGGCGCTGCGCGTGGCCAGGCGCGAGCGCGCCTGCGTCGAGGGCGTCGTCGGCGACGAACGCGCGGCCCCACTTGCCGTGGCCCCAGTACTGCAGCTCGGAGATCGGCGCGGGCTGCGCGGCGAGCCAGCCGAGCGCCTCGTCCCAGCTGACGACGCCGCGCGCGGCATCGATGCGGCCGAGCCGGCGGTACAGCGCGGCCCCGGCCGCCCAGATGCGCGACATCCCGCCGATGCGCCGGACGCAGGTCCGATCGTAGACGAGCACTCGCATGCGTCCTCGATCCATACCCGAAGGGCGGGGGCGGCGCACGCTGCGGCTCGCGGGGCGGGGCGGGGTGGGGCGCGTCGCGTCGGCCCGCGGCCTACTGTCAATGCCGCGGCGCGTGATCGCGGCGGTGCCGCCGTCGCCGGAGCAGCGCCGCGCTGAGCAGCGCGGCCGCACCGCCCAGCGCGCCGGCCGCGGCGCTCCACCCAAGAGACGGCCGCGTGGCGCCGCCGGGGGACGGCGCGCCCTCGCGCCCCGGCCGCCTGGTGCAGCCGTCCATCACGGCGGACCAGACGTCGTCGGCCGAGAACACGCGCTGGGGGGCGATCTCTCTGAGCTCTCCGCTCTCTCCGCTCTCTCCGCTCTCTCCGCTCTCTCCGTCCTTCCCGCCGCTGTCCATGAGCTCGAGCGGCAGGCGCACGCCGTCCTTGCCGAGCTGCGCGATCGAGCTGCCGATCCGGACCTCCGAGCCATCGGTGTAGAGCGCGTAGAGCTCGAACGCGCGCCGACGCGCGAGCTCCTCGGGCGCGACGGTGTGGCTCATGCAGTTGAGGTGACCGAGCGCGGTGGTCGCGACTCTGGGAGGCGCCTTGTCATCGCGGTATCCGGTCCACATCGCCCCGTCGTCCCCGGCCAGGATCGACGTCGAGCCGTCGGCCCAGGCGATCCGATACGCGATCGCGGTGCCTCTGAGCGTGAACCGGATGACGTCCTCGGACGAGCACATCCAGCGCAAGGTGTTGTGCTTGACTCCGACGACGCGGGCCCAGTTCGGGGGCGCCGCGGTCCCCACTTCGTAGGAGACAGGGCCCGAATAGCCGTTGTTGGCACCTCCGGTGTAACGCCCGGATAAAATGTTGTTGCCCGGAGGGCCGTTGTTGGAGCGCCAGCGCACGGTGAACCGGTGGCCGGGGTCGCGCGCGCGCACGAGGATGCGCACGACGGCGTACGCGGGAGACTTGGCCGCTAGCTCGATGCTCGCCTCAGCCCCCTCGACGACGAAGCGTCCCGTGTGGAGCTCATTGTGAAGTGGGATGAACGCGTAGAGGGTGGGCTGCGGCGGGACGATCGTGCCGTCCGCGGGCAGGACGGCGGGGCTCGGTGCACCGCACATCGCGTCGGCCTCGGGGACCCGGCCGAGCGATATCGTCATTGCTCCGAGCGCGGCGGCGAGCAGCGTGAGCCTCATTGCCGGTGGACAGCGGAACCCGGCGCCGATTGCAGGGCGGCGGTGTTTCCGATGTGCGCGCCGGGCGCCGCTGCCAGCGGTCAGGGCTTCGGGAACACGCCGAGGGCGTCGAGCGTCTCGCGCAAGCGGCGGTCGCGGGCGGCGCGCGCGGCGTCGAGGGTGCCGGTGCGGACCTCCATCCAGCACGCGTAGGGCAGGACGGCGCCGTCGCGCGCGATCCAGCCGACCTGCCAGACGAGCGAGCCGGGCGCGTCCTCGATCGGGCCGGAGCCGGTCTTGCCGTGGAGCGCGGCGCCAGCGGCGCGCTGGAGCAGGCTGATCTCACGCACGGTCTCCTGCGCGCGCGCCGAGACGGCGAGCTTGCCGCGGGCGAGCGCCTCGACGAACGCGAGCTGCTGCGCGGCGCTGATCCGCAGGCCGCCGCTGAGCCAGAACGTGTCGAGGCCGCCGCTGGTGTCGCGGTTGCCGTAGTCGAGCTTCGCGAGGCCGGCGCGCATGCGCTCGGGGCCGAGCTGGAGCGCGAGCGTGCGGAAGTACGGCACCGCGGAGACGGCGATCCCGGAGCGCAGCGTGTGCGGCTTGCGCCAGGACGCGAGGAAGTGCGGGCTGTCGGGGACTGCCTTCTGGTCCCACGTCATCGCGGCGTCGGGGCCGTCGAGCACGCCAGCATCGACGGCGATCAGCGCGTTGGCGAGCTTGAACGTCGAGTACGGCCGACGCGGCCTGGCGCAGCGATCGCGATCGCTCTCGAGCACGCGGCCGGTCGCGTCGCGGATCGTGAAGCAGCCGTCGGGCCACAGGCGGGCGATGACGGCGGGATCGAGGGCGCGCGCGGCGTCGGCGGGCGCGGGCGCAGCAGGCTGCGCGGGTGCAGCGGGCTGTGCGGGTGCAGCAGGCTGCGCGGGTGCAGCGGGCTGCGCGGGTGCAGCGGGCTGCGACGACGGCGGAGGCGATGGCGACGAAGAAGACGAGGAAGACGAGGAAGACGAAGAAGACGAAGAAGACGAAGAAGGACCGCAGGCGCAGGCGCAGGCGGCGATCCAGCAGACGAGGCGATGCATTACGCGCAGCAACGCGCGGGAGCTTTGCATGATTCCGTCGCGTCGATCCCACCGCCTCGGTCCCGTCGCGTCGATCCCGCCGCCTCGATCAGTACCGCGGCCCGCGGTGCTTCGACTCCCAGGTCACGCCGGCGAACACGCCGAGCTGCCACTGCGTGTGATCGGGCGCGCCGATCTGCCACCGCCGCGTGATGCGGGCGTCAGCGCCGAGCTGGATGCCGAAGATGTCACCGCCGCCGCGGGCGCACGCGAACGGCGCGTACAGCCCCACGCCGGTGTCGTCGTTCACTTCATCGACGATGAGCGCGTCGACCCCGACGCCGAGCGTCGCGCGCACCGGCTGCGCCCGGACGCCGAGCACCACCGCCATCGGGAGCGCGAGCCCCCGGTCCCGGCCGGGGGTTGCTCGCCAGAACTCCCAGCCGACATGGAACCCGAGGATCGGGCCGGCGATGCCGCGCGGGGCGAGTATGGGGAACGCCTCGTAGTCGAGCCGCACGAGCCAGCCGGTCGGCGTGCCTGACATGCCGGCGCGCCCGATGGTGAGCGCGCCACCGAGGCCGGCTGGTGGGTGCGGGTCGGGGCGGCTCTCGGCACCCGTGCCGGGGCGGGCGTCGGGCTGCGCGATGGTCTGGGCCGCCGCCTCACCAGGTAGCGCGGCGGCGAGCCCGATCGCGAGCAAGATCGCGAGTCGGGGCGCGAGCCCGCAGGCCAAACCGAGGAGCGCGCACGTCCGCACGGCTTCGAAACGCTGAGCATACCGGCTCGCTTACAGCGGAGCAGGGCGTGCGGCCGCCGCCGCGCGCGATCGGGATCACGCGCGTCGCGTGCGGCGCACCGGCCGCGCGGTCGGCGACGGGCGCCGCCACCGACCGCGACGGCGGGCACGCCGGATGCCATTGCGGCGCATGGTACGCTGCCCCGTGCGCGCGTTTCACTCGAGGGCGGTCGCCGCGCGCTCGCATTCGCCGACGCGCTCCGCGCCCGCTGCGCCCGCGCTCGCCGCCCTCGCTGCGCCCGCGCCCGCTGCGCCCGCGCTCGCCGCCCTCGCCGCCCTCGCCCTCGCGCTCGCTGCCCTCGCCGCCCTCGCCGCGTGCGGCGCGTCCCGGCCGGCGTGCGAGGTCACCGCCGCGCCCGCGCCGCCCGGAGCGCCGTTCCTGTGGCGTGTGCAGCGCGGCGAGGGGCCGGTGCTCTGGCTCTACGGCACGTTCCACAACGGGCACGCGCGGGTGCCGCCCGCGGCGCACGCGGCGCTCGAGTCCGCGGCGCACTTCGCGTCGGAGCTCGGCGACGCCGAGCCAGACCCCGAGCAGCTGCGCGAGCTGTCGCGCCTGCCGCGCGGCAAGGGGCTCGACGCGCTCCTGCCCGCGAGCGACTGGTGGGACCTCCGCGACGCGCTGCGCGGCGTGGTCGCCGAGCCGGTGCTCGCGCGGGCGCGGCCGTGGTTCGCGATGACGCAGCTCACGTCGACGATGGCGCCGTCGCCGCGGCCGACGATGGACGTCGCGCTCGCCCGGCGGGCGCGCGAGCGCAAGCTCCCGGTCGACGCGCTCGAGACCTGGGCGGAGCAGCTGACGGCGCTCGACGCCGCCGTCACGCTCGCGGACCTGCAGCAGGCGATCCGCGAGCGCGCGGCCGTGCGGTGCAGCGTCGAGCGCATCCTCGCGGCGTACGCCGCGGGCGACCTCGACGCGATGGGGCGGCTGCTCGGCGGCGCGCAGTCCGAGACGCTGCTCGCCGCGCGCAACCGCAAGTGGCTGCCCCAGCTCGAGCGCTACCTCGCCGCGCGCGGCGCGTTCGTCGCCGTCGGCGTCAGCCACATGGCCGGCGCCGAGGGCCTGCCGGCGCTGCTCGCCCGCGCGGGTTACGCCGTCGAGCGCGCGCCGCCCGCCGATCGTGCGACAGTCCGGTGATGGACGCAGGCTATCCACCCACCAGGACGGTCGGCATCGTGCTGTATCCGGACTTCGAGGCGCTCGACGTGTTCGGGCCCGTGGAGGCGTTCGTGACGGCGCGCTTCCTCGGGACGGACTACCTGAAGCCAGACCCGCGGCCGTTCCACGTCATCTTCGTCGCGGAGACGCTCGATCCGATCGCGTGCTACTGCGGGCCGCGTGCCGTGCCCGATCACACGTTCGACAGCTGCCCGCCGCTCGACGTGGTGCTGGTGCCCGGCGGGTTCGGGTCATCCGCCGCCGCCGGCAACCAGGCGATCCTTCGCTTCCTCAAGACCTGCGTCGAGGATCCGAAGGTCGCGGTCGTGGCCTCCGTGTGCACCGGCGCGGAGGTGCTGGCGAGCGCCGGGGTCCTCGACGGGCTGCCGGCCGCCACGAACCATCAGGCGTTCGACATGGTGTCGCGGGGCGCGCCGCGGGTCTTGTGGGACAACGTCTCGCGCTGGGTCGACGCCGGGAAGCTGGTCACCTCGGCAGGCGTGTCCGCCGGGATCGACATGGCGCTCTACCTGGTCGCGCGCCTCGCCGGGCGCACCGTCGCCGAGAACGCCGCCGCGACCATGGAGTACGACTGGCGGCGCACGCCCTGACGCGTCAGGCGGGCGGGGCGCAGCGGCGCGCGAGCTCGGCGACGATCTCGGCAGCGGGCCCGCTCCAGGTGCCGGCGCGATCGCGCGCGGACAGCGTGCCGTCCGCGATCTCGCGCTCGCCGACGACGGCGACGAACGGCACGCCGTCCTGGTGCGCGCGGAGCACGCGCTTGCCGAGGGTCGCCGCGTCGGCGTCGACGCGCGCGCGCAGGCCGGCCGCGGCGAGCGCGCGGTGGGCGGCGGCGGCGGCCTCGGCGTGCGCGGGCCCGACGGGGACCACCGCCACCTGCTCGGGCGCGAGCCAGGCGGGCAGCTCGGCGCCGTGGTGCTCGAGCAAGATGCCGAGGAACCGCTCGAGCGAGCCGAACAGCGCGCGGTGCAGGATCGCGACGTGGCGCCGCTCGCCGCCCGCGTCGACGTAGCGCAGATCGAACCGCTGCGGCATCACGAAGTCGATCTGCACGGTGCCGCATTGCCACGCCCGGCCGCGGCGATCGCGCACGAGGAGCTCGAGCTTGGGGCCGTAGATCGCGCCGGCGCCGGGCTGCACCTCGCACGGCACGCCGAGCCGCTCGATGATGTCGGCGAGCACGCGTTCGGCGCGGTCCCACGCCGCGTCGTCGCCGAGGCGCACGCCGGGCGGCGGGCGCAGCGACAGGGCGAGCGAGATGTCGTCGAGGCCGAACCGGCGGTAGAACGCGAGCAGCTCGCGGCAGAACCGCTCGGCCTCGGCGGGGGCGTCGTCGGGTGCGCAGAAGATGTGGCCGTCGTCCTGGGTGAACTGCTTGAGCCGCAGGAGGCCGTGCAGCGCGCCGCGCTCCTCGTCGCGGTGCACGAGGCCGAGCTCGGCGATCCGGATCGGCAGGTCGCGCCACGACGGCGCCATGCGGCGCACGATCTGGATGTGGCCGGGGCAGCTCACCGGCTTGAGCGCGGCCTGATCGGCGCCTTCGCCGAGCACGAACATCGAGCCGTGGAACGAGCCCCAGTGGCCGCTGCGCTCCCAGATCGGGCGGCGCAGCACCTGCGGGGTGCGCACCTCCTGGTAGCCGGCGGCGCGGACGTGCGCGCGCACCGCCTCCTCGAGCAGGCGGTACAGCGTCCAGCCGCGCGGGTGCCAGAACGCCATGCCGGGCGCCTCGTCCTGGAAGTGCAGGAGGCCCAGGCGCTGCGCGAGCGCGCGGTGGTCGCTGTCGGGAATGGATTCGCAAGCTTCGTCAGACATCGTCGTCTCCAGAGGCAGGAGGCCCAGGCAGGGACGGGCGATGTCCGATCACGACGCGACCTCGCCCGGCCAGGTGGCGGGCGGGGTCGGGTGCGGGGTGTCAGCCGGCGCGCGCGACCACCGTCCCGCGAGGGGACGTGGTCGTCGTCGTGAGGCGCGCAGCGAAGGACACGGTGAATGTTTTCTAGAGCGTCGCGCGCGATCGCGCAACTGGATTTTGGGGTCGAGAGTGAACCTCAACGGCCCATGCGCTTTTTCAGCTCGGCGAGCTCGTCCTCGATCCGGATCGCCTTGGCCTGGGCGGCCTCGCGGCGCTGCTGCTCGGCGGCCGCGCGCTCGCGCTCGCGCTCGGCCGCGGACTTCACGGGCGGCGTGGGCTCGGCGGGCTTGGCAGCGGCGGCCGGCTGCTGATCCTTGAGATCGAACGTCTCGCCGCACGCCGTGCAGCGGTAGGCGCGCTCCTTGTCGCCGACGAGATCGACGAAGAACACGCCGAAGCTCTCGGTGATCTCGACCTCGATGAACTTCGCGCGCTGTCCGCACTCGGGGCAGGTCTCGACGAAGGTGTCCCCGCCGCGCACCGGCCGTGTCTTCGCATTGCGATGAAACAGCA
>DATMCI010000041.1:0-37872 GCA_035558535.1 Kofleriaceae bacterium | reverse complement strand
CCGCCGCCCCCGCCGCCCCCGCCGCCCCCGCCGCCCCCGCCCCCGGCCGCCCCGCCATCGTCATCCCCATCGTCGTCGTCATCGTCGTCGTCATCGACGACGTTGTCGTCGTCGTCCGCGGCGTCCTCGTCCTCGTCGTCGTCGCGAGGCCCTGCAACCATCGAATACATCCCCTCGATGTGGGGGCTCACATGCGCGTGATCGTTGTTGCGGGTCAGCTCGAGCGCGAGCTGCGCCATGATCGGACCGAGGAGGTCGCTTGATTGCGGGAGTCTCTGGAGGTCGGGGGTCATACCTCCATACTAACCGCGACTTAGGCCTCGTGGCAGGCACGCCGGACAGAACCGGCAGCCCGGCCCCGGGCGAGATCAGCGCCGGTTCTTCTTGCGGGCGGCCTTCTCGGCCTTGCGCTTGTCCTTGGCCTTCTGCTTCTCGCCGGCGCGCTGCTGGCCCACGAGGCTCTTGGTGCCCGGCGGGGTGTAGCCCTTGGGCAGGCCGGGGACGTTCCCCGCCGGGACGCCCGGCATCGTCGGCATGTTCGGCATGCCCGCGCCCTCGCCCAGGCCCGGCGGCAGCCCGCCACCCGCCGCCATCAGGGCGTTCAGGTCCATGTTCGCCAGCTTCTTCATTTGCGAGAACTGCTTGAACCCCGGGATCTTCCCCATGAGGCCGGTCGAGGCGCCGAGCTGGACCATCATCTGGCGCATCTGGGCGAACTTCTGCAGGAGCTCCTTCACCTCTTGCTCGCTGCGGCCCGAGCCGCGCGACACGCGTTTGACACGGCCCGGATCGAAGTCGGCGCGCCGCCGCTTGGCGTTCTTGCCCGACGTGGACATGAAGTCCTCCCACGTCGTGGTCACGAACACCTGCGGGTTCGTCCGCTCCTCGCGCGTCATCGACGAGATCATCGCCTCGATCTTCGTCAGCTCGCGGTCATCGAGGTTCACGCCCTCGGGCAGGCCGCCGCCGAAGAACGGCAGCTTCTCGAACAGGTCCTTGAGCGATCCCATCTTCTGGATCAGCCGGATCTGCTCGAGGAAGTCCTGCATGTCGAACTTGCCCTTGAGCATGCGGAGGGCGTCCTCCTCCGCCTTCTCCGCGTCGACGACCTGCTCGAAGTCCTTGACCAGCCCGACGATGTCGCCCATCCCGAGGATGCGCGACGCCAGGCCCTCGGGCCGGAACTCCTCGAGCTTGTCGAGCGACTCGCCCATGCCGAGGAACTTGATCGGCTTGCCCGTGATCTCCTTGACCGACAGCGCCGCGCCGCCGCGCGCGTCGCCGTCGAGCTTGGTCATGATCACGCCGTCGAGGTTCAGCCGCGTGTTGAACGTGTCGGCGACGTTGACCGCGTCCTGACCCGTCATCGCGTCGAGGACCAGGAAGATGTTCGCCGGCGTCGCCGCCTTGTCGATGTCCTCGAGCTCCTGCATCAGGGGCTCGTCGATCGCGAGGCGGCCGGCGGTGTCGTAGATGATGACGTCGCTGCCGAGCCGCGCGGCCTCGGCCGCCGCCTCGCGGCAGATCGTGACCGGATCCTTGCCCTCCATCGACCACACCGGCATGTCGAGCTGGCGGCCGAGCGTCTTCAGCTGCTCGACGGCGGCGGGGCGGTAGATGTCGGCCGCGACGAGCAGCGGCTTCTTCTTGTGGCTCTTCTCGAGCCAGCGGGCGAGCTTGCCGACGGACGTCGTCTTGCCCGAGCCCTGGAGGCCGACCATCATGATGCCGGTCGGGCCCTTCTTCGCCCAGCGGAGCTCGGTGTCGACCGGGCCCATCATCTTGACGAGCTCGTCCTGGCAGATCGCGATGAACGCCTGCTCGGGCGTGATCGACTTGGTCCCGTACTCCTTGCTCTTGGCGCGGAGCTCGATCTGCTTGCCGCGCGAGGACTCGCGCACCCGCTCGAGGAAGCGCTTGACCACCCGGAACTCGACGTCGCCTTCGAGCAGCGAGAGGCGGACGTCGCGCAGCGCGTCCTCGATGACGTCGTCGGTCAGCTCGGCGACACCGGTCAGCCGCTGGCGCGCGGCCTTGAATCCCTTGGCGAGGGTCTCCAGCACGAGACCGCTATAGCACGCTGGGATACCGCCGTGGCGAGGCGCGGAAGCCGAAGCGCTAGCCCGGATCCGGGCTAGGCGTCCGACGAGGCGTCGGCGGCCAGGTCGGCCGCGAGGTCCGCGGCCAGATCCGCGCCGAGGTCGTAGCCCGAGTCGTAGGGCAGTGCCTCGTAGTCGTCGCGGTACAGCGCGCCGAGGTGGTGGCGCACGAAGACCTCACACAGGTGCGGGTCGTACATCTTGCCGCCCGTCTTGCGCAGGATCGCCTCGCACTCCTCGAGCGGCAGCGCCTTCTTGTACGGGCGATCGGTCGCCATCGCGTCGTACGCGTCGGCGATCGCGACGATGCGCGCGACCACCGGGATCTCGTCGCCGATCATGCCGTCGGGGTAGCCGGTGCCGTCCCAGCGCTCGTGGTGGTTGCGCACCGCCGGCATGATCGGGTGCAGCATCTCGATCTTCGACGCGATGTCGTAGCCCTTCACCGGGTGCTCGCGCATGTGCAGCCACTCGACGTCGTCGAGCGGGCCCGGCTTGAGGAGCACGGCGTCGCGGATGCCGATCTTGCCGATGTCGTGGAGGAACGCGCCGAACTCGAGCGTCTCGAGGCCGCCGTCGGGGTAGCCGGCCTCCTTGGCGAGCACGAGCGAGTACGCCGCGACCCGGCCGCAGTGACCCTTGGTGTACGGATCCTTCGCCTCGATCGCCTCGGCGAGACCGAACAGCGCCTGCCGGTTCGCGATCTTGAGCTTCTCGTAGCTCTCCTCGAGCTCCTTCGTCCGTTCTCGCACGACCACGTCGAGCAAGGTCTCGCGGCGCTGCAGCTTCTGCTGATCGAGCGAGAGGCGGCGCACCAGATCGCGCTGCTCCTCGACGAGGTTCAGGAGCTTGGTGCCCTCGCCGACGAGGGCGACCAGGCGGCTGCGCTCGCTCGGGCGGGCGACGAGCCGGATGATCGTGCCGCCGTGCGCCGGCCGGTAATCGAGCTCGACGGCCTCCTCGGGCGAGGACACGAGCGCGATGCGCAGCGCGTCGGGCGAGAACTGGACCGCCGACTCGAGGAAGCTGACGCCATCGAACGCGTTCGACGACGACATGATGTGGTACGCGACGATCACGTGCGCCGGGTACGCGCGCAGCTTGTTCAGGCCCTCGACGGTGGACCGCGCCGTCTCTACAGTGAGGCCGAGATCGCCCAGCATCTCGGCGAGCTCCCCGAGCGCCTCCACGTGCGGATGCGCGACCAGCGCGCGGAACCGGCGGCTCACGGAGGCACTATATCCGTGGCAAACCCAGCTGCAACGGGTAGATTGCCTGGGGCACAGCTGGGGCACAGCTGGGGTCCAGCTGGGGCACCAAAGCTCCAAGGGAGACCCGCCGAGGTAATGAAGAGATGCAGCACGAGGTGACCGGGAACCTCACGGGGCTCAAGGCGAGCGAGATCAAGGCGCTGGAGCGGCTGTACCGTCGGCGGGTCGCCCCCACCGAGATCGTCTCCTCCGAGCTGGCGGCGCAGCTGGCGACCCAGAGCGCCGAGCTGCACCGACAGGTCGGCGTCCTCGTCGATCGCCGCGGCGCCATCCAGCACGTCGTGGTCGGTGACGCGTCGCGCCTGTTTTTGCCGGACGTCGGCCGCATGCGCGGCGGCGCCGGTCGGTTCCGCGGCCTGCGCCTCGTGCATACCCACCTCAGGGGGGAGGCGCTGACGCGCGACGACCTGACCGACCTCGCGCTCTTGCGGCTCGACGCGGTGGCCGCCATCACGGTCGACGCCACCGGCCGCCCCGGCAAGCTGTTCATCGGCCACCTGGTCGCGGACGCGCCGCCGGATCGGCCGTGGCGCGAGCTGCCGCCCGAGCCGGCCACCGCGCCGCGCACCGATTTCCTCGAGCTCATCACGCGGCTCGAGGCCGAGTACGGCCGCGCGCACCGCACGGTCGCCGCCGAGGCCGGCGCGGGCGGCAAGGACCGCGCGCTGCTCGTCCACGTCCAGATCGGCCGCGCTCGCGACGCAGAGGCGCGCGTCGCCGAGCTGCGCGAGCTGTGCCGCACCGCGGGCGTGAAGGTGCTCGATGTCCTCGTCCAGCGCCGGCCCGAGGCCGATCCGAAGTTCCTGGTCGGGCGCGGCAAGCTCGACGAGATCCTGCTCCGCGCGATGCAGCTCGGCGCCGACGTCGTGATCTTCGATCCGGACCTGTCGCCCGGCCAGGCGCGCGCGATCAGCGACGCGACCGAGATGAAGATCATCGATCGCACGATGCTGATCCTCGACATCTTCGCGCAGCACGCCACGAGCCGCGACGGCAAGCTCCAGGTCGAGCTCGCGCAGCTGCGCTACGCGCTGCCGCGCCTCGTCGAGAAGAACACGATGATGTCGCGGCTCACGGCGGGCCCCGGCGGCCAGGCCGGCCTCGGCGGCCGCGGCCCCGGCGAGACGAAGCTCGAGATCAACCGCCGCCGCGCGCGCGAGCGGATCCAGCTGCTCGAGAAGCGGCTCGAGGAGCTGGCCGGCGATCGCCGGCTGCGCCGCCAGCGCCGCACGCGGCGCGACGTCCCGATCCTCGCGATCTGCGGCTACACGAACGCCGGCAAGTCCACGCTCCTGAACGCGCTCACCGAGGGCGACGCGCTCGCCGCCGACAAGCTGTTCGCGACGCTCGATCCGATCAGCCGGCGGCTCCGGTTCCCGCACGAGCGCGAGGTCGTGATCACCGACACCGTGGGCTTCATCCGCGATCTGCCCGCCGAGCTGACGCGCGCGTTCCGCGCCACGCTCGAGGAGATGGCGGACGCCGACCTCCTGATCCACGTCGTCGACGCCTCGGATCCGGACCGCGATCAGCAGATCCGCGCCGTCGAGGGGATCCTCTCGGACCTGGGGCTCGGCGACAAGCCGCGCATCCTGGTCTGGAACAAGGCCGACCGGCTCGCGCCTGCCGAGGCCGATCACCTCGCCGTGCACGCGGGCGGCGGCTTCGTCGTGTCGGCGCTCGATCCGGCCACGTTCGGCCCGCTGCTCCTCGCGATCGAGCGCTCGCTGTGGCACCAGGGGCGCGACACCGCCGTCGCGCGCGTCGCGCACGGCTGATCCCGGCAAGGAGCGGCGGGCGGCTGGCCGGGCGCGGCGTCGCGCTCGTGCTTCGGATACGATGGGCAGGTGCGGCGGCGATCGTTTCTCCTGGGCGGCGCGATCCTCGGCGGGACCGGCACGGCGCTGATCGCGTGCCAGTCGTGGACGCGGCCGATCACGCGGGCCGAGCCGGTGAGCCCGCACGAGCTCGAGACACTCTCGGCGATGGCCGAGACGTTCCTCCCCGGCGGCGACGGCGCGCCGGGCGCGACGGAGGTCAACGCCCTCGGCGTGATCGTCGATCCCGCGTACGGCGTGAACCCGTACATCTCCGAGGTCGTCTCGGACCTCGACGAGTGGTGCCTCGTCGCCTACCACGGCCTGTTCTCGTCGCTGTCCCCCGAGCAGCGCGAGCTCGCGCTCGAGCAGCGGATGGGCCTGCGCGGGCGCGCGATCCAGTCGCTGTACCTGCCCGTCTACGAGGGCATCCTCGCGCTCACGAAGCTCGCGTTCTTCGGCGCCCTGTCGAACAAGGCGGGCACGAGCTACATCGGATTCCCCGGCGCGAGCCGCGGCTACGCGCCCGGCAGCGCGGCCGGCGCGTACGCGAGCGCGCAGCCGCTGCCGATCGCGCGGGGCGGCGCGTCGGAGCTCCGCGTCGCGGGCGCCGGCCTGGTGAGCGCCGCGCGCGCGACCGCCTACGTGACGAGCGGCGACGACGTGCACGCCACGCTGCGGATCCGCGCGCCCGACGGCCGGCACCACGACATCCCCATCCGCGCCGAGGGCGGCGACGGCCTCGTCGACGACGTCTCGCTGCCGCTCGCGGGTGGGCCCGCCGCCGGCGCGTGGCGGCTCGAGATCGCGGCGCACGCCGCCGGCAGTGGCCGGCTCGAGCTGTGGTCGATCCGGCTGCGCACCGATCTCGACGATCGCGCGGTGCAACCGTGAAGGAGGTCATCGTCATCGGCTCGGGGTTCGGCGGCGCGATCGCGGCGAAGCGGTTCGCCGAGGCCGGCCACCGCGTCACCGTGCTCGAGCTCGGCGAGGACTGGCGCGATCTGCGCAAGGCGCAGCAGTCGCAGGATCCGCGCTACCTGTTCCGGCTGCTCCGCAACTACCCGCACGAGCCGCTGCGCACGAAGCCCCGGCTGATCGTCACGCAGGGCATGGGCTACGGCGGCGGCTCGCTCGTCTACTCGGGCATCCACATGCGCGCGCCGCAGCAGGCGTTCGACGGCTGGCCGGCCGGCTGGACGCGCGCGCGCCTCGATCCGTACTACGCGCGCGTCGAGGCGCGGCTCGCCGTCGCGCCGATGGCGGACACGTTCGAGTTCGGGCGGCCGAAGGCGTTCGCCGAGGGCGCGCGCAAGGCTGGCCTGCCGCCCGCGCGGCCGAACCCGCTCGCGATGGCCGGCTGCACGCGCTGCGGCTGGTGCGTCCCTTTGTGCGGCTTCGGCAAGAAGGTGACGATGCAGCACACGTACCTGCTCGACGCCGAGCGCACCGGGCGGCTCACCGTCCTCGTGCACCGCAAGGCGGCGTACGTGACGCGCGCCCGTAACCGCTACCGCGTCTGGTCGTGGCGCACCGACGGCGTCGCCAAGGAGTACCACCGCGTCGCTGGCGCCGATCTGCCGCTCGAGCACCGCGACGCGGACATCGTCGTGATCGCCGGCGGTGCCATCGAGTCGCCGGTCCTGCTCGCGCGCTCGCTCGCGGCGCCGCCGCCCCGGGGCAGCGAGCCCTTGCGCGCGTTCTCGACGCGGCGCCTCGGCCGCGAGCAAGACGGCACCGGCGACTTCGTGCAGGGCGGCTTCGTCCCCCAGCACGTCGACGGCTACAAGGGCAGCGTCATGATGAGCCACGTCGATCTCGGCGACTACGTGCTCGAGGACCTGCACGGCGTGCCCGTCGGCGCCGCGGTGACGCTCGGCGCGCGGCTGCCCTCGGTCGGCAAGAGCTGGGGCCGCGCCTACAAGGAGAGCTTCCGCGACTACGGCGCGCACATGCTCGCGATCGGCGTCGTCGGCAAGCAGGGGGCCGGCACCGAGCGCACGATGGCGGTGCGCGACGACGGCGGCAACGCCGCGATCGAGGATCGCCCGTACACGCCCGCGCCCGGCGCGCTCGAGGCAGCGCGCTCGATCATCACGGCGCTCGGCGGCCAGGTGGCGGTGACGCCGTGGGAGCTCTCGGGCTCCGCCGTGACGGTGCACCCGACCGGCGGCTGCGCGATGGGCGACGGTCCCGACGACGTCGTGCGCGCGTCGGACCTCGGGGTCCGCGAGAACCCGGGCCTCTACGTGATCGACGGCAGCGTCTTGCCGGCCAACCCGCTGCGCAACCCGTCGCACACGATCGCCGCCGTCGCCGAGCGCGCGCTCGACGTCATCCTCGGCGTGCACCGGCCGGAGGCGTGGCCGGCGTAGGCGGCGCGGGCGGCGCAGGCGGCGCGGGCGGCGCGGGCGGCGGGCGGCGGATGAAGCCCACCGCGATCCCGACGAGCACGATCGCGCCGCCTGCCACCGCGTGGAGCGGCGGCTCCTCGCCGAACGCCGCCCACGCGATCAGCGACGAGCCGATCGGCTCGCCGAGGATCGCGAGCGCCACGAGGTGCGCCGGCGCGACGCGCACCGCCGCGTTGAGCAGGCTGTGCCCGACGACCGACGCGAGCACCGCCGCCCCGGCGCACGCCAGGTACGTCTGCCCCGGCAGCGCCGTGAGATCGTGGCCCGCGGCGAGCGCCGCGAGCACGAGCGCGGCCGCCGCCGTCGCGTTGACCGCGCCGAGGTAGGGCACGAGCGGCACCGCGCCGCGCAGCCGGCGGCCGACGACGAGGTACGCCGCGGCGCTCGCCGCGCCGACGAGCGCGAGCCCGTCGCCGATGAGCGCGTCGCCGCCTGCCTGCCAGTCGCCGCCCGCGAGGACAGCGCAGCCCGCGGCCGCGATCGCGATCCCCAGGGCCTCGCGCCGGGCGACCCGATCGCCGACGAGCGCGCCGAGGAGCGCCGCGAAGATCGGGTTCGTGGCCACGAGCGCGACCGACGCCGCCGTCGACGTGAACGACAGGGACGCGATCCACGAGCCGAAGTGCAGCGCGAGCAGCGCCCCCGAGGCGAAGACCAGCGGCCGCTCGCGCGGCGCGATCCGGCGCAGGCTGCCGAGCTCGCGGGCGCCGAGCAGGAGCAGGAGGAGCGCGGCGATCCCCACGCGCAGCGCCGCGATCGCGATCGGCGGGGCAGGGGCGGCCCAGCGCGCGAACGGCGCCCCCGTCGAGATCGCGGCGATCGCGATCGCCACCTGCGCCATCCCATCGCGCGGGCGCGCGGCCGCGACCTGGCCGCGGGCGCGCGGCTGACCAGGCTCGCCCGCGGCGGTCACCGGGCGCTCACGGGGGCGCTCACGGGGCGCTCACGGGGGCGCTCACGGGGGCGCTCACGGGGGCGGTCACCGGGCGCTCGCGGGGGCGCTCACTGCGTAGGCGGCTCGGCCTTGGGCTTCTCGTCGTCGAGCACCGTGAGCGCGATCGCGAGCGCCTTCTTGGCGCGCGCGATCGCCGCCTCGTCGGACTTGATCCGCTGGTAGGCGCGGAGCACCTGATCCTGATAGCTCGCGTTCTCGTGCTCGAGCGTCTCGATCTCCTTGCCGCGCTCGGCGATCCGCTGATCGCGCTCGGCGATCGCCGCGGCGTGGGCGCGCAGCTCGGCGTCGCGGTCGGCGATCGCCTGGGCTGCGGCGGCGATCTCGCCCTCGAGGCGCCGGATGCCGTCGCGCGCCGAGGACAGGCCCCGCGTCAGCTCGTCGCGCTCGATCTGGGCCTCGCGGAGCGCGCGCTCGTGCTCGGCCTGCTGCGCCGCCAGCTCGCGGCCGTGCTCGCCGTCGGCGACCGCCTTGACGCGCACGACCTCGCCATGAGCCACCGCGAGCGCGCGCTCGTGCGCCGCGCGCAGCTCGGCCAGCGCCTGCGCGTGCGCCTGCTCGGCGGCATCGCGCTCGGCCTGGTGGGCCGTGTTCGCCTCGTCGAGCGCGCGCTTGGCGGCTCCGAGCATGCTCCGGGACTCGGTCGCCTCGCGCTCGGCCGCCTCGCGGAGGCGGTCGAGCTCCTCGCGGTGCTGCGCGGCCTCGCGCTCGGCCGCGGCGCGGTACTCGGCCGTCGCGCGCTGGATCTCCTCGACCGCGCGCTGCTTGTCCTCGGCGAGGCGCGCGAGCTCCTCGGTGTGGGCCGCGGCGAGCCGCGCGGCCTGGGCGGTGTGCTCGTCCTCGGCTTGCTGCCGGGACGCCGTGTGCAGCGCCATCGCCTCGTCGAGCTCGCGGCGCACGCCGTCGAGCTGGGCGCCGGAGCTCGCGACCACGCGATCGAGCTCTGCCTTGAGCTCGTCGAGCGCGGCGGCGTGGGCGGCGGCGTCCTCCTGGCGCGCTGCCAGGAGCGCCTGCTCGCGCGCGGCCAGCTCGGCCGCGTGCTGGTTCGCCTGGCGCGTCAGCTCGGCCGCGCTCCGGCTCGCCGCCTCGGCGAGCGCGCGATCCCGCTCGTTGGTCACCGCCGCGATCTGGACGCGCGCGGTCTCGAGCTCGTGCGCGAGCTCGCCGACCGTCGCGTCGCGCTCGACTGCTGCCTCCCCGAGCTGGGCCTCGGCCTCCTGGCGCAGGCGCTCGAGCGCGGCCGCGTGCGCCGCCTCGAGCTTGGCGATGTGCGCCGTCCGCTCGGTCTCGAGGCGGGCGAGCGCGTCCTCGTGCGTGCGCCGCAGGCCGGCGAGCACCGCCTCGTGCTCGCGCTTGGTGGTCTCGGCCGCCGCCGCGTGCGCGCGCTCGAGGTCGGCGAGCGCCGCCTCGTGCTCGGCCTTCGCCGCCTCCGCGTCGCGCGCGTGGACGCGCTCGAGGTTCTCGAGCGCCCCCTCGCGCTCGGTGGCCGCCTGCGCGAGCGCGGCGTCGCGCTCGGCCCGGGCGGCGGTGAGCACCGCCTCGTGATCGCGCGCCATGCGCGTCACCGTCGCCGCGTGCTGCTCGCGCACGGCCGCCAGCTCGCCGGCGTGCCGCGCCTCCAGCTGGCTCGTCACCTGCTCGGCCTGACCGCCAGCGGCGGCCCGCGCCTGCTCGACCGCCGCAGCGAGCGCGGCGGCGTGCTGCGCCTCGAGCTCGCCGCGGAGGCCCTCGAGCGCCGCCGCGAGCTCCTGGCGCAGGCCCGCGAGCTCCTGCTGGTGCCGCGCGACGAGCTGCTCGCGCTCGGCGCGCAGCGCCTGCTCGGCCTCCGACGCGCTGGTCGCCCGCAGCGCGCGCTCGGCCGCCAGATCGCTCTCGAGCTGCGCCCGGGTGACCTCGGCGTCCACGAGCGACTGGGCCCGCGCCGCGGCCTCGTCCTGCAGCGCAATGAGCTGCGTCGCGAGCGCGCGCTCCCGCGTCTCGAGCGACGCGACCTTGTTGCCGTCGCGATCGAGCCGCTGCTCGAGCTCGGTCGCCTTGGTATCGAGCGCCTCCCGCACCTCCTGCATCGCCTGCATGCGCTCCTGCGCCTCGGCGAGATCGCGCTCGCGGGCGGTGAGGTCCTGCTTGGCGCGCAAGAGCTCGCTCTCGAGCTGGGTCAGCTGCTCGCGCAGGTTGCGAAACTCGCGCTCGCGGGACGGCCCGCGGCCCTCGGACGCCGCGGCGCGGGCCTTCTCGAGCTCCCCCTTGAGCTGCGAGTTCACGCGCTCGAGCTCGCCGATCTTGCGCAGCGCGCGGCGATCGAACACGCCGGACTGCTCCTCGTTGGCCTCCTCCGCCACCGCGTCGAGCCCCAGGTCGACGACGGGGACGCCCTTGGGCGGCGTGCGCTTGTCGAGGACGGTCGACGCGTCGACGAACCTGCGCGAGATGTCCCGAGACGACGGGGTCGGCTGAGATGGCTCCGGCTGCGGGACCGCCTGCGGCACTGCCTGCGGCACTGCCTGCGCTGGCTCCGGCGGCGCAGGTTGCGGCTGGACAGCCGCGGCCTGCTGGACCGTCGGGACTTGCTGCGTCGTCGGCCGCGGCCGAGGCGGCGGCGTCGGGGGCGGCTGCTGCTGCGTCGCCGATCTCGGCCGGGGCGGCGGCGTCGGCGGCGGCTGCATCGCCGGTGGCTGCGTCGGCGGCTGCGAGCGCGCCTTCGTCGGCCGTCCCTTGGCCAGCCCCGCCGCGGGCGCCGGCTTCGCCGGCTCCGCCGCCGGCTGCTGCGTCGCCGATTTCGACCGGCGCGGCTGCGGGGCCAGGTCGCGGTTGCGCCGCGATTCGCTGACGGGGGGCGACACCGGCTCGGGGACCGCCTCGTCCTCGATGTGCTCGAGATCGTCGGTGGAGATCGGGATCGCCGGCGACGACACCGCCGGCGCCAGCGCCGCCGCCTCCGCGAGGCGCTCGATCGGGATCATCTCCAGCGACTTGAGCGAGATCTCCTGCGACTCGAGCTGGTTCGGCTGCTGCGTCGCCGGCATCGGCAGGCTCGGCCCGCGGCCGAACGCGGTGACCTCCTCGCGATCGCCGAGCCCGCCGTCCTCGATCGGCGCCGGGACCAGATCCGCGAGGCCGGCCGACAATAGCTCGGCGGGGTTGGCTTCCCGCGTGACCTCCTCCGGCTCCTCGAAGTCGCCGGGCCGTCCGGCGGCCGCCGGGCTGGCGCCTGCGGCGGCGACGCCGGTGAACGGCGCCTCCTCGCGCCCGAACTCGGTGGCCTCGTCGCTGCTGAACGGGCTGTCACCGCCGTCCGGGCCGCCGTCCGGGCCGCCGTCCGGGCCGCCGTCCAGAGCCCCGTCCAGGCCGCCCATGAGCGCCTCGAACGCGGCGTCCGTCTCCGCCTCCACGACCGAGGAGAGCTGCGGGTCTTCCGAAGCTGGTGCGCCGCCGGATCGCGCCATCGCGATCTCGTCCTCGCCGACCGTCTCCTCGAGGACCAGGTCGCCATCGGAGAGCGCGATGTCGTCCACCTCGATCGGGATGTCGAGGTCCTCCTCGGCCGGCCGGCCGAGCCCGATCAGCGGATCGAGCCGGGCGACGAGCTCGTCCGCGTCCAGCTCGCGCTTGTCGAGGTACTCGTCGGCGTGGACCTTGAGCCCGCGGTGCTTGGCGAAGCTGTCCGGCGAGACCGACGAGGTGACGAGCACCGTCGGCACCTTCGCGAGCGGCCCCTTCTTGAGCCGCTGGAACACCTTGAAGCCCGCCTTCTCCGGCTCCTCGACGGAGACCACGACGGCGGCCGGCGAGGTCGTCGCGCCGCGCGCGATCGCCTCGTCGGGATCGTCCTCGGCGTCGACCTCGAACCGGTAGCGCCCGAGCGTCTGGGTGAGCAGCTTCCGGAACGCCGGGTCGGCGTCGATCAAGAGGATGCGGCGGTTCATGCCCGCCGCGATGATAGCCGAGTTGGCGGCCGGGCCGAAGTTACCGGCCCTGCTGCGCGCGCGAGATGAGGTCGGAGCGCACGACGAGCTCCAGGAGCTCCTGCCGGGACAGCCCGTCCGAGGCGAACGCGTAGCCCATGCGCGTCCCGACCGGGGTGCTCACGTCGACGTAGGTGACCGCCGGGGTGCCGTCGGCGCTGTGGACGTGGAGCGTATGGCCGCCGCCGAGCCGGATCGGGGTGCCGCCCGACAGCTCGTCGCCGCGCAGGTCGTCGATGACGATGGCCGTCAGCGTCACCTGCCGCTGGCCGAGCGTGACGAGGTACTTGAGCAGCGCCGCGTTGTGGCCGGAGACCGCCGTGAGCCGGGCGCCGAGGAGCTCGATCCCCGGCTCGGTGAACCGCGGCGGCTGGATGTACGATGCGAAGTTCGCCTGCAGCCACGGCCCGGTGCTCGGCCCCTGCACCTCGAGCGGCATCTTGCGCGCCTGCTGCCGCACAGCCTCGCGCGCGACGCGGCCGTCGTCCGGCGCCTCTCGCGGCTGCGCGAACACGAAGACGGCGAGCGCGGCGGCCGCCGCCAGCGTGGCCGAGCCCGGGAGGGCGAAGCGCGTCCACCGCCGCCGGGCGGCGCGCGCGGTCGCCTGGTCCTCGGCGTCGAGCAGCCGCTGGATCGAGACCTTCAGCTTGGGCGGCGCCGGGGGTGGCGCGAGCGCCTTGCGGACGAGCGCGAGGTCGGCGCGCTCGCTCTCGACGTGGGCCTTGCAGCCCGCGCATGACAGGAAGTGCAGCTCTAGCTCGCGGCGCTCCTCGGCGACGAGCTCGTCGTCGAGGTATGCCATCGCGAGCGTGTCGATGCTCTCACAGAGACTCATCGCGAACCCTCTTTACCCGCGCGCTTGGCGCGGTACTTCTCGAGATCGATCGTATTGGCCTTGTCTTGGGCCGGCGCCGCCTTGTCTTGGGCCGGCGCCGCCTTGTCCTCGGCGGATCTGACGTAGCCCTCTTGCAGGGCGAACTCGCGCAGCGACGCCGCGAGGAGCTTCCGCCCGCGGAACAGCCGGCTCATCACCGTGCCCACGGGAGTCTGCATGATCTCGGCGATCTCCTTGTACGAGAGGCCCTGCACGTCGCACAACACGACGGCGGTGCGGAAATCTTCCGGCAGCGCGTCGAGCGCGCGCTGGACGTCGTCCGACACGCTGCGATCGAGGAGCGCGCGCTCGGGGGTCTGGCGCTCGCCCGCGTCGGCGTGGATGAGGACGCCGTCGGTGGCGTCCTGCTCCGCCGTCGCGGCGTCGAGCACCTCGCGGCTGCGCTTCTTGCGCTGGTACTCGTTGATGAACGTGTTCGTGACGATCCGCAGGAGCCACGCCTTGCAGTTCGAGTCCTGCTCGAACGAGTCCCAGAACCGGTAGGCGCGGAGCAGGGAGTCCTGGACCAGGTCCTCGGCGTCGCGGGCGTTGCGGGTCAGCCGGTACGCGGCGCCGTAGAGCGCGTCGGTGTGAACGAGGGCTTGTCGCTCGAACTCCGCGCGCTTCTCTCGGACGGCCAGCATGGGGGTTGCGTGTGTTACCTGTGGCCCAGCGGCAATTGTTCCCGGAATCAGGTCGAACGCAACTTGCCGAGATCCCTGGGAGGAAAACCCGAGCCGCCTTCATCATCCCGCCGCCGAAAGCTTGTGACCCGGCGCGATGCCGAGCCCACCGTGGGGCGACCGGCTGTCTCGACCGGTCAAGACTTCTGCAGCTTTGGGCGCCGCGCCCGGGACGCGCGAGGCCGCGCTAGGCCCGGAACGGAGTGAACGAGACCCCGAGCGCCTCGGCGACCGCCGCGTGCGGGACCGTCCCCTTGTACGTGTTGATCCCCGTCACGATGTGCGGGGTGTCGGCCACGGCCTTCTCGAGGCCGAGGTCGGCGAGCTTCATCACGTACTTGATCGTCGCGTTGGTCAGCGCGTACGTGGACGTCCGCGGCACCGCGCCCGGCATGTTCGCGACGCCGTAGTGGATGACGTCGTGGACGACGTACGTCGGGTTGTCGTGCGTCGTCGGCCGCGCCGTCTCGACGCAGCCGCCCTGATCGATCGACACGTCGACGATCACCGAGCCCGCCTCCATCTCCTTCACCATCCTCTCGGTCACGAGCCGCGGCGCGCGGGCGCCGGCGAGCAGCACCGCGCCGATCACCAGATCGCTCTCGAGGCAGGCGCGCTCGATGCTGATCGGATCGGAGTACTGCGTCGAGATGCGGCCGGCGTAGATGTCATCGAGGTACGCGAGCGTCTTTAGATTCACGTCGACGACGGTGACGTTCGCGCCGAGGCCGACCGCCATCTTCGCCGCGTTCGCGCCGACGACGCCGCCGCCGATGATGGTGACGCGCCCGCGCTTGACACCCGGCACGCCGCCGAGCAGCACGCCCTTGCCGCCGCGCTCGCGCTCGAGGTACGTCGCGCCGGCCTGGACCGCCATGCGCCCGGCGACCGCGCTCATCGGCGTCAGGAGCGGCAGGTCGCCCGGCGTGGGCTCGATCGTCTCGTACGCCACACCGTTCACGCCGCGATGGAGGAGCTCCTTGCCGAGCTCCTGCGCCGCCGCGAGGTGGAGGTACGTGAACAGGAGGAGGTCCTTGCGCATCAGCGCGAACTCGGGGGCGATCGGCTCCTTGACCTTCACGATCATGTCCGCCGAGCCCCACACCTCCTCGCGGCTCGGGATGATCGTGGCGCCTGCCTTCACGTAGGCCTCGTCGGAGATCGAGGAGCCGATGCCGGCGCTCTGCTCGACGAGGACGGTGTGGCCCCGCGCCGTGAGGATCGCGACGCCGGCCGGGGTCATGCCGACGCGAAACTCTTGAGTCTTGATCTCTTTGGGAACGCCGATGCGCATGGTGGGGGCGCAGTATCAATCCGGCGAGGGGCCGGATCCATCCGGCGACGCCGATCTTTGTCGACGGTGATCGGCCCGATCACGTGACGCGACGCGCCAGTGCTACGCCGCAGAAGTTTGCCGCCGCTGCGCCGCGCTGGTTGGTTGATCGAGAGGGGGCCTTCCCGCCCCCTCCGCGCGGGCCCGCAGGCGCCGGTCACTCCTGCGCCGCGGCCTCCTCGTCCTTGCCGTGGCACTTCTTGTACTTCTTGCCCGAGCCGCACGGGCACGGATCGTTGCGCCCGACCTTCGGCCGCTCGCGGCGCACCGGCTCCGCCTTCTCGGCCGCGCCGCCCTCCGCCGCCGCGCCGCCGCGGGCCGCCGCGCGCCCGCCGCGCTGGCCGCGTCGCTTCTCGGTGCGCTCGGCGGCGTCCTGCTCGGCGTTCTCCTCCTCGGACTTGTTCGCCGCGCCGCGCTCGTCGAGCTGGCGCTCCCGCTGCGCGAGCTGCGGGACCTGCTCCTCCTCGCGCTGGATCTGGACGCGGAAGATCTTCGTCATGGAGTTGGACTGGATCCGGTCCATCATCTCGGAGAACAGGCTGAAGCCGGCCTTCTTGTACTCCTTCTTCGGATCCTTCTGGCCGTAGCCCTGGAGGCCGATGCCCTCGCGGAGCGCGTCCATCGTCTTCAGGTGCTCGATCCACTGCTGATCGATCTCCTCGAGCGAGAACTGGCGCGCGAAGTACATGAGCCACGGGCGCGACAGCTCCTTCTCGCGCTCGCCGAGCCGCTTCTCGATCACCGGCCACACCTGCGTCGCCACCTCGTCGGCCGTGCCCGGCGTGATCTCGAACTCGGTGTTGAACTGGTCCTGGAGCGCGTCGATCAGCTGGTCCCAGTCCCACTCGTCGTCGGGGACGTCCGCCGACAGCACCTGCTCGATGATGGACGCCATCCGGGCGTCGGCGAGGTCGTACATGCGCTCGCGCTGCTGGATCAGCGACGCCGCGATCTGCCGGATGCAGTAGTCGAGCAGCTCCTGCTTGTCCTCGTCGTAGCGCTTCTCGAGATCGAGCAGCGCGCCGAACTGCCGCCACATCTCCGCGCGCATCACGCGCCAGCCGGGCCGCGTGTCGCCGACGTCCTTGCCGAGCGCGGCGTCGTCGTCGCGCTCCTTCACCTTGCCGCGGATGACGTCGATCATCTCGGACAGCTTCGGCTCGAGCTCCGGCTTCAGCGCCTCGAGCGTCCAGTCGCCGCTCTGCGTGACCGGCTCGGGGACGATGCCCTGCTTCTGCTCCTCCTCGGTCGGCTCGCGGTGGTAGCGGCCCTCGAGGATCTGCCGGCGCAGCGCGTAGATCGTCTTGCGCTGCTGGTTCATGACGTCGTCGTACTCGAGGACGTTCTTGCGCTGATCGAAGTTGCGGCCCTCGACCTTCTTCTGCGCGCCCTCGATCGAGCGCGTCACCATCGGCGACTCGATCGGCACGTCCTCCTCGAGGCCGAGCCGCTCCATGAGGCCCGTCATCCGATCGAGGCCGAAGATGCGGAGCAGGTCGTCCTGGAGCGACAGGTAGAACCGCGACGTGCCGGGATCGCCCTGGCGGCCGGCGCGGCCGCGCAGCTGGTTGTCGATGCGGCGCGACTCGTGGCGCTCGGTGCCGATGATCTTGAGCCCGCCGGCCTTCACCACCTCCTCGCGCTCGACCTCGCACTGCTGCTTGTACTTGTCGTGCAGCTCCTTGAAGCGCGCGTCCTCGTCGAACGCGGGCTCGACCGAGCCGCGGTACGGCTCGGTGCCCTCGGCCTCCTCGCCCACCGCGGGCCTGGCCGCGTCCGGGCCCTCGGCGAGCTTGGCCTTCTCCTCGGCGAGGTCGGCCTTCGCCATCGCCTCGGCGTTGCCGCCGAGCAAGATGTCGGTGCCGCGGCCGGCCATGTTCGTCGAGATCGTGATCGCGCCCTTGCGGCCGGCCTGCGCCACGATGATCGCCTCGCGCTGGTGCTGCTTGGCGTTCAGGACGTTGAACGGCAGCCCCTTCTGCTTGAGGAGGTTCGCGACGACCTCCGACTTCTCGACGGAGACCGTGCCGACCAGCACCGGCTGGCCGCGCTGGTGGCAGTCCTCGATGTCGGCCACGACCGCGCGGAACTTGCCGGCCTCGTTCTTGTAGACGAGGTCGGGCAGGTCATTGCGGACCATCGGCTTGTTCGTCGGGATGACCGACACGACGAGCTTGTAGATCTGGTGGAACTCCGCCGCCTCGGTGTCCGCGGTGCCGGTCATGCCCGCGAGCTTCTTGTACATGCGGAAGTAGTTCTGGAACGTGACCGTCGCGAGCGTCTGGTTCTCCTCCTCGACGGGCACGCCCTCCTTGGCCTCGATCGCCTGGTGGAGGCCGTCCGACCACCGCCGGCCCGGCATCTTGCGGCCGGTGTGCTCGTCGACGATGACGACCTTGCCCTCCTCGACGAGATAGTTGACGTTGCGCTTGTAGAGCGTGTGCGCGCGCAGCGCCTGGTTCACGTGGTGGACGAGCTGGATGTTCGTCGCCTCGTACAGGTTGTCGATGCCGAGCAGCTGCTCCATCTTCTCGACGCCGTCGTCCGTCAGCATCGCGGAGTGCGCCTTCTCGTCGACGGTGTAGTCGACCTCGCGCTTGAGGCGCGGGATCAGGCGATCGATCTTCACGTACAGATCGCCGCTCGCCTCGGACGCGCCGGAGATGATGAGCGGCGTCCGGGCCTCGTCGATGAGGATCGAGTCGACCTCGTCGACGACGGCGTAGTTGAGGCCGCGCTGGACCATGCGGTCCGGCGACGTCTTCATGTTGTCGCGCAGGTAGTCGAAGCCGAACTCGTTGTTCTGGCCGTACGTGATGTCGCAGTTGTAGTTGCGCTGGCGCTCGTGGTCCTCGAGGCCGTGGACGATCACGCCCGTGGACAGGCCGAGGAAGCCGTGCAGGCGGCCCATCCACTCGGCGTCGCGCTTGGCCAGGTAGTCGTTGACGGTGACGACGTGCACACCCTTGCCGGTCAGCGCGTTCAGGTACGTCGGCAGCGTGGCGACGAGCGTCTTGCCCTCGCCGGTCCGCATCTCGGCGATCTTGCCGCTGTGGAGGATCATGCCGCCGATCATCTGGACATCGTAGTGGCGCATCCCGAGGCGCCGCACGCCGGCCTCGCGGACCGCCGCGAACGCCTCCGGGAGGATCTCGTCGAGCGTCGCGCCCTTGTCGAGCCGGCGCTTGAAGTCCGGCGTCAGGGCGCGCAGCTCGTCGTCGCTCTTGGCCTTCATCGTCGGCTCGAGCGCGGCGATCCGGGCCACGATGGGCTGGAGCTTCCTCAGCTCTCGCTCGTTCTTGCTGCCGAAGATCTTCTGCAAAAGTCCCATGGTTGGTCCCGGGGGCTCCGCGAGGAGCGAGCTGGTTGGAGGGTGTCGGGTCTTACCACGTTCCCACGCACGTGCTGCCTACGGAAGCGCGCGGAAGCTCCTCAGGAAGGTCCACAGGTCCTTCCTCAGGTCGAAGGCAATCTCGCAGGTCGCCACGCGCCGGTGCTCCTCGTCGAGGATCTCGGCGGGCAGGTGCGTGAACGTCTTGAGCGGCGCGCGCCATCGGATGTCTTTTTGCCCGACCAGCTCGTAGTGCTTGCCGTCGTCACCCACGAACGCGAGCTCGTACCGGATGATGCGCTGGCCGACCGGACGGATCGTAAGGACGCCTTCTACGTCGACACCCTCCGCGATCGGGGGGGCGTGCAGGGTGCCGCGCACCGCCACCTTGCCGTCCGCGAGGTGGCGCCGCACCGAGTCCGCCTGCGCCGTGATCTCGAACCGCAGCGGCAGGCGGTTGCCCGGCCGCGCGTCCCACTCGACCGTCCCGGCCATGGTCTCGGCGAACTGAAAGCCCATGACCCGAAGATACCCCCGAAAATGCCGACGGGCCGCCGGTCGGCGGCCCGCCTGGGCTCCACACGCGCGGGGCGTCAGCTCACTCGCAGCGCGCGAACGTGTACGTCTGGCAGACGCAGCCGGGCTGGCCGTCCTGGCACGTCGCGCCGTTCTGCGCCCGGCAGTTCTCGCCGCGGGTGATCGTGGTGCAGCTGGCCGCGGAGCAGTCGGCCGCGTACTGGTAGGCCTGGCACGTCGGCGGCGCGTTGCAGTCGTCGATCGCCTGGCAGTCGAACTGGCCGTCGCCGTTCCGATCGTAGTAGCAGCCGTCCTTGATCAGCGGCACCGAGCCCGCCGGGCACCTCGGCGCGCCGTTGGTGCAGCTCGTCGCGATCGCGCCGGCGCAGCTCGCGACGACCGGGACGCACGAGGACCGCGCCTCGTCGCACTCCATGTCGGGTGCGCACTCATCCTGCTGGCTGCAGAAGCCACCCTCGTCGCAGGTGCCCTTCACCTCGTCGCAGAAGCAGCCCGCGGCGCAGTCCTTGTTCGAGAGGCAGGCGTTGCCGCCGCCCGGGCACTGCGCGCTCACCCACTCGCCGCGCACGTAGTAGCCGTCGGCCGCGCAGTACGAGTCGTCGTCGGAGTCCTTCGTCTCACCGAAGTAGAGCTGACAGCCGGTGGCGACGAAGGCGAGGAAGGCGACGAGGGCGAGGAGAACAGGCTTCTTCATGGGGGCTTGGTCCTTTGACGGGCGGTGGCGCGGGCGGTGGCGCGGGCGGTGGCGCTGACGGTGACGCGTGCGGTGGCAGAACGCAAAGCATTGCTTGTGCCATTCGGGCAACGAGATCGAACTGCGCGGGAATGCTCGATGCCGGAGCCACGGCAGCGGGATCGGTCGCGAGCACGGCGCCCGATCTCTGACAAAAACGCCCGAAAAATCTCAGATCGGTCGAACCGCACCTCACAAGATCCTGACGGGTCGACGGTCGCAGATGTGGGTCGCCACCGACGAGCGCGGCCCGTGCTCCCGTCCGGTGTGAACGGTCAGCCACACTCACTGTATCGAGACGCCACGGCAGGAGCAGGCATGGCTCGCCGACGAGAAACATCATCACGACGGATGATGTTCGGTCCGAGCGGAGGCGAACGCGGGCCCGTTCTGGCCCGCTCAGGCCAGCTCCTCTACGGCCCGGATGGTGTCGCGCAGGCCGAACTGCGGGCGGAAGCCGAGCTCGGCCGACGCGCGGCGGCCATCGACCATGCAGACGTAGCGGATGAAGTCGAGCTCCGCGACCGGGAAGCTCGAGAACCCGAGCCGGAACGCCAGGGAGAGGATCGGCCGGGCGAACGGGTGCGGGATCGCGAGCGGCTCCTTGCCGAGCTCCGCGAGCACGACCGACAGCGGCACCTCGCCGGGGCCGACCAGGTTGTAGATCCCGCGGCGCCCCGGCGCGAGCGCCAAGGAGATCGCGGCGGCCACGTCCTGGACGTGGATGAGCTGGACCATCGGATCGAAGCCGAGCAGGACCGGCGGGCGCTCGATCCGCAGGTAGTTCGACGGCGCGTTGTGGACCGGGCCGACGATGTGCACCGGGCGCAGGATCACGGTCTCGACGGCCTGCGCGCGCCACAGGAACGTCGACACGAGGTGGTCGATCTCGACGAGATCGCGCATCTGCGGGAACCGCTGCGCGGCGAGCAGCGGCG
The DNA here is from genome assembly GCA_035558535.1 of Kofleriaceae bacterium. Lineage (GTDB taxonomy): Bacteria > Myxococcota_A > Polyangia > Haliangiales > Haliangiaceae > JABFXX01. Next base: position 16,928 of record DATMCI010000041.1, on the reverse strand, counting down.
CGTCCTCGGTCAAGAACTGCGGGTTGTCGGGGCGCGGACCGTAGACGTTCGCCGACGACAGGAGCACGACCTTCGGTACGCGGTACGCCTGGCAGTACTCGAGCAGCTTCGTCGTGCCGGCGATGTTCCACGAGTACAGCTCGGCGGGGCGCGCCCGCGGATCGTGCATCACGCCGAGGTGGATCAGCGCGTCGACGTCGCCGGCGCGGAACAGGTCGCGCGCCTTCTTGCTCCGCAGATCGACCTGGTGGTGCTCGATGTCCTTTGGCCGGCCGGGCATGGGGCGGCGATCGAGGCCGACGATCTGCCAGCCGATCTCGTGGTGCAGCTGCCGCGCGACGATCCGGCCGAGCCGGCCGGAGATCCCGGTGATGATGACCTTGCGGGGGCGCGCCGGGCGAGCTCCCGCCGGCGCGCCGGGATCACCAGAAGACGTGCTCGCGCTCACGTAGCCCCAGCTGGATCATGGACTGGATCCGGTTCTTCACGGTCTTGACCTTGTCGTCGAGGACCTCGTCGTCGTCGTCGGGATCGCCGGTGAACCGCATCGGCTCGCCGAAGTAGAGCCGGTACTTCACCGGCAGCGGCACGAGCGGCAAGAACGGCGGGTACGGCACCACGGGGAACGACGGCGTGCGGAGGAGCTTGGCGAGCGGCCGCACGTTGAACGCGGGCGCCTGCTCCTCGGCGCCGATCACCGCCACCGGCACGATCGGCGCCTGCATCTCGAGCGCGAGCCGCATGAAGCCCGTGCCGAACTCGGCGAGCTGGTAGCGCTTCGAGAACGGCTTGGAGATCCCCCGCGCGCCCTCGGGGAACACGAGCACCGCCTCCTCGGAGGCGAGCAGCCGGCGGCAGTTCTCCGGGGTGCCGGTGATCTGGCCCCAGCGCGCGAACAGGTACGAGGCGAACGGCACGCTCGGCACGAAGTACTCGACCATCGCGCGGGGCAGGCGCGGCTGCTCGGGCTCGAGGAAGCACGCGGCGCCGATCACGAGCCCGTCGAACGGCAGCTGGCCCGAGTGGTTGGCCACGAACAGGACGCGGCCGCGCTCGGGGATGTGCTCGATGCCGCGCGCGCTCGCGCGGAAGTAGTAGCGGTAGAGCCAGCGCGCGACCCGGGCCGCGCCGCGGACGTGATCGCGCGACAGGCCGAACGGGTCGAAGCCGAACTCGTTGCTGTGGACCACGAGCGCCTGGGCCCGGGCGTCGATGTCGTCCTCGGGCGCCGCGGGCAGCGCGTCGCGCACCGCGCCGCCGAGCTGCCGAAGGCGATCGAGCAGGGCCACGCGCGGAGTATGCCTGGCCCGGCCTGCGATATGCTCGCCGCGTGAGCGAAAGCTTTGTCGACCTCGCGTATCGCGGTCTGTCGCTCGGGCGCCGGATCAGGCTGTCACAGATCCAGTCCGGCTCCGGCTTTCTCGAGCTGCCGGCGCCGATGCCGGTCGGGACGAAGATCTCGATCGCCGCCGACGGCGGCGTCACGATCGACGCGGTCGTCACGCAGATCCACGAGCAGGTCGGCGGCTCGGATCGGGCGCCGGGGATGGTGATCGCGCCCGCGCTCGCCGACGGCGCGGCCGCGGCCTGGTGGCACGAGCGCGTGGTGCTGCCGGAGGGCGTGGCACCCGAGTCGCGGGCGGCGCCTGCGGCGGCTGCGCCTGCGATGGAGGAGCCCGCAGCGGCTGCGCTCGCAGTAGCTGCGCCCGCGGCGGCTGCGCCTGCGACGGAGGAGCCCGCAGCGGCTGCGCCCGCGGCGGCTGCGCCTGCGGCGGAGGAGCCCGCCGTGGCCGCGCCCGCGGCGGCCGCGCCCGCGGCGGCCGCGCCCGTGGCGGCCGCGCCCGCAGAAGAGCCGGTCGCCACTGAGGCGCCGGCCGCCGCGCTGGATGCGGAGGCGCTCGGCGTGGGGGACACGCCGCTCGTCGATGACGGCAAGCGGACGGTCATGATGCAGTCGGTCGATCTCCACGCGCTCGGGCTCGAGGCCGGCGCGAGCGGCCAGTTCACGGCGAGCGCCGTCATGGCCGCCGTCACCGAGGCCGATGTCGGCGAGCGCGGCGCTGCCGAGGGCAGCGAGAGCGAGGCCGCTGGCGCCGCGGCCGCCGACAGCGCGGGCGAGCGCGATGAGCCGCGCCCGCCGGTCGTGCCCGACAGCGGCGGGAAGGCGGCCGGCAAGAAGCGCAAGAAGCGCCGGTGAGCGCGCGCCCGCCCGCCCCAGCGCCGCCGCCTCGCATCGCGCGCGGCGGCCGGCTCGGCATCGTTGCGCCCTCCGGGCCAGTCTCGCTCGAGCGGTTCCGGCGCGGCGCCGCGCGCCTCGGCGACGCGTTCGAGCTTCTGGTCGCGCCCGGCGTCACGGCACCGCGGCCGCCCGATCTCGCGAGCTACCTCGCGGCCACCGACGAGCAGCGCGCCGCCGAGCTCGATGCGATGCTCGGCGATCCGGATGTCCGCGCGGTCATCCTCGCGCGCGGCGGCTACGGCCTGACGCGCATCCTGCCGCTCCTCGATCCCGACCGGCTGCGCCGCGATCCGAAGCCGATCGTCGGATTCTCCGACGGGACCGCGCTGCTCGCGTGGGCCCACGCCGCCGGCGTGCGCGGCATCCACGGCCCGGTGATCCAGCAGCTCGGCGATCTCCCCGACGAGGACGTCGCGCACCTCGTCGCGCTGCTCACCGATCCGCGCCCGCCGGGCGAGCGGCCGTGGCGACTCGCGTCGCGCGGCCGCGGCGTCCACCGCGGCGCGCTCGTCCCGGCGAACCTGACGATGGCGTCGCTGATCGCCGGGACGCCGTGGCCGCTGCCGCTCGCCGGCGCGATCGCGCTCCTCGAGGAGGTCGGCGAGCGCCCGTACGAGCTCGATCGCTACCTCACGCAGCTCACCGCGACCGGCGCGCTCGCGCCGGCCGTGGCCGCCGTCGTCGGCGATCTCACGCGGTGTCACGATCCGAGCCCGCCCGCGGGCGGCGTCGATCCGGCCGACGCGTCGCTGCGCGCGGTCCTCGAGCGGCTCGCCGCCGCCGGCAAGCCCGCGGCCTGGGGCGCGCCGGTCGGCCACGGCGACCGCAACGAGTCGCTCCCGTTCGGCGCCGCGTGCGAGCTCGATCTCGATCGCGGCACGCTCGCGATCCTCGAGGGCGCGGTCGCGTGATCGGGCGCCGCAGCGCCGCAGCGCCGCGGCGCCGCGCGTGCCCGTCGGTGGCCCGTCAGTGAAAGACCGGCTCGTCCTCCGCACCGAGATCGATCGCTCCGAACCGCTCCTCGTAGCGATCGAGGTTCTTCTGCAGCGCCTGCAGCAGCCGCTTGGTGTGGCGCGGCGACGAGATGACGCGCATGCGGACCTTCGCCCGGCCGTTGCCCGGCTGGAGGAACGCGAAGTCGAGCACGAACTCGTTCTCGGTGTGATTGATGAGGACGAGGTTGCTGTACATGCCCTGCGCGATGTCGTCGTCGATCTGGACCTGTAGCTTCGGGGAGGTGGGCTCGTCCGGCATGGGCTCGAAGCTACCCCGAGCCCCGAGGATGGCACCTGTGACAGCGCGACACGCGCGACAGCGACAGTCGCGTCGCGGGCACTGATGCCGCTTCGGCGTGGCGTGGTGGCTACTGTCCTTGCCAGCCGTGAGAACGACTGACAACAGGGTGGGTCTACACCTGTCGATATCACCCCCATGTGAGTCTTCGCCCGACTCGCTAAGCCTTTGTTTCTTGGTCGAGCTGGCGGCGGTCCGAGCTGGCCCAGAACCTGCTCAGGCTTTCTGCAACCAAGCACGACAATCGCGGGTCTTGCGGAATAGAAACCGCCGCTGTCGGGTTGGCTGACAACAGAAAGACGAATCCCACGCGCGACGCAGCGTAAAAGTTTCGACTCGGTGGTTGATCTGCGGTTCCCTCCCCCCTCATCCCGCTGGTCTCCCCCACCACCTGAGGCAACAAGTAGCGCTGCGCTCTGCGCCCCGGCCCCGCCTGGTCCCCCCAAGCGGGGCCTTTATTTTTTCGGCCGGACCTTTATTTTTTCGGCCGATTCTTGCGGCTGACCTCTCGGCCGACCTTGTCGAGCAGCCATCCGAACGATACGACCTTCGCGTGCGCGCGCTGGGGCTCGACGTCGGCTCGAAGACCATCGGCGTCGCGCTCACCGATGAGGCGAACGTTGCGGCTCATCCGCTCACCGTGCTCGAGCGCGTCGGCAATTCTGGCGACAGCGCCCGCGTCGCCGCGCTCGTCTCTGCCCACGGCGTCACCGATGTGGTCATCGGGATCCCGTTCGAGCTGTCGGGCCGCGTCGGACACCGCGCGCGCCGCGTCCGCGAGCTCCTCACCGCGCTGCGCGCCGCGCTCGGGGACGCCGTGACCTACCACGAGCAGGACGAGCGCTTCACGACGGCCGAGGCCGAGCGCGTGCTGCTCGCGGCCGATGTATCGCGGGCCAAGCGCCGCAAAGTGATCGATCAACAGGCGGCGACGCTCATTCTCCAGGCTTGGCTCGACGGCAGCCGCCGCAGCAAGTAACGTCGCCGGGTCGCAAAGGAGCACGACCGCGTGGTCGACGAGTCTCAGCAGCCAGACCCCGCGGCCGTAGCCGCCGCCAAGCGCCGCTCGCGCCGATCCTTCTGGATCGCCCTCGCGATCGTCCTCGGCTCGCTCGCGGTCGCGGCCGGGGTCGTCGCGTACTTCCTCCACCGCGCGGTGAGCTACCCCGACGAGCCGCACGCCGGCTCCGGCCGCGACGTCGAGGTAGAGATCGCGCCCGGGATGAGCTTCCCGACGATCGCGACGCGGCTCGCCGAGCGCGGCGTCATCGAGCGGCCGACGTGGTTCCGCATGTTCGCGATGTGGCGGGGGCAGACCGCCGACGTGAGGCCCGGGAAGTACCTCATCAAGGACACGCTGACGCCGCGCGAGGTGCTCGCGATCATCGTGACCGGCGTCAAGGAGGCGACCGTCAAGGTCACGCTGCCCGAGGGCGAGAACATGCTCGAGCTGTTCCGCCGGCTCGAGGAGGCGAAGATCGCGCCGGCCGCCGAGCTCGAGGCGCTCGCGCGCGACCGCGACTTCCTCGCGAAGTACGCCATCCCGGGCGACACCGCCGACGGCTACCTGTTCCCCGACACGTACCAGTTCCACGTCGGCGAGCGGCCGATCGCCGTGCTGCAGCGCCTGATCACGCGCCACCGCGAGATCTGGAATCAGGCCATCCAGAAGTCTGCGCGCGAGGCGACCCGGCTCAAGGAGCGGCTCGGCTGGAGCGACCGCGATCTCCTGACGCTCGCCTCGATCGTCGAGAAGGAGGCGATCGATCCCGGCGAGCGGCCGCGCATCGCGCAGGTGTTCATCAACCGGCTGACGTCGTCGTCGTTCAAGCCGCGGCGGCTCGAGACCGATCCGACGATCCGCTACGGCTGCCTCGTGCCGAAGGAGAAGTCGCCGCCGTGCGTCGCGTGGATCGAGCTGTGCACGAAGGCCGGCAAGGCGCCCGGCTGCGAGCGGCTCCGGCGCGCGCAGCTCGACGACAAGGACAATCCCTACAACACGTACCAGCACGAGGGACTGCCGCCCGGCCCGATCTCGAACCCCGGCCGGAAGTCGATCGAGGCGACGCTCGCGCCCGACGGGAGCGAGTACTTCTACTTCGTCGCTACCTCGAAGAACGCGCGCACGCACGCGTTCGCGCGCACGATCGGCGAGCACAAGCGCAACGTGGAGAAGTACGTCTCGAGCGACCCCTGATCGATCCCGTGATCGATCCATGATTTGGCGCCGCGCGGCGTGGCGCCAGCGCACGGCTCTGGCGGCGTTCCCGCGCCGAACCTTCGTGGTACCGTCGAGGCCATGAGTCTCGTGGGACAGATCGCCGAGCTGCAGAACTACGCGACGTACAAGGAGCTGTCCTGGGAAGGCGGCTTCGAGGACTACCTCGCGCTGGTCCGCCGCACGCCGCAGGTGACCCGAAATGCGTATCAGCGCCTCTATGACATGGTGCTGTCGCACGGCGTCGAGGAGTACATCGACAACAAGAAGAAGCTGGTCCGCTACAAGTTCTTCAAGGACCAGACGCACGACGGCCGCGACGCGGTGTTCGGCCTCGACGTGCCGCTGATGCGGCTCATGAACGTCCTGAAGAGCGCCGCGCAGGGCTACGGCACCGAGCGCCGCATCATCCTCCTGCACGGCCCGGTCGGCTCGTCGAAGTCGACGATCGCGCGCCAGCTCAAGAAGGGCATGGAGGAATACTCGCGCACGCCCGACGGCGCGCTCTACACGTACTTCTGGACGCTGCCCGGCGCGCTCGGCGAGCTCGCGGGCGGCGCCGAGGTGTTCCACTCGCCGATGCACGACGAGCCGCTGCGCCTGATCCCGCGCGAGTGGCGCGTCGACGCGATCACCAAGCTCCGGCTGTCCTCGGACGACTACAGGGTGAAGGTCGACGGCGACGTGAACCCGGCGTGCCGGCTGATCTTCAAGGAGCTGATGCGCCACTACGGCGGCAACTTCGAGAAGGTGATGGGCCACGTGAAGGTGCGCCGGCTCGTGCTCTCGGAGCAGGACCGCGTCGGCATCGGCACATTTCAACCCAAGGACGAGAAGAACCAGGACTCGACCGAGCTGACCGGCGACATCAACTACAGAAAGATCGCCACGTTCGGCTCGGACTCGGATCCGCGCGCGTTCAACTTCGACGGCGAGTTCAACATCGCCAACCGCGGCATCCTCGAGTTCGTCGAGATCCTGAAGCTCGACGTCGCGTTCCTCTACGACCTGCTCGGCGCGACGCAGGAGCGCAAGATCAAGCCCAAGAAGTTCGCGCAGACCGACATCGACGAGGTCATCATCGGCCACACGAACGAGGCCGAGTACAAGAAGCTCCTCAACAACGAGTTCATGGAGGCGCTCCGCGACCGCACGATCAAGGTCGACATCCCGTACATCACGAAGGTGAGCGAGGAGGTGAAGATCTACACGAAGGACTTCACCAGCGAGCGCGTCGGCAAGCACATCGCGCCGCACACGCTGTACGTCGCCGCGCTGTGGGCGGTGCTGACGCGCCTCGAGGATCCGAAGAAGCACTCGCTGTCCTTACTCCAGAAGGCGAAGCTCTACGACGGCAAGACGCTGCCCGGCTTCACGCAGGACAACATCAAGGAGCTGCGCAAGGAGGCGCAGCGCGAGGGCCTCGACGGCATCTCGCCGCGCTACATCCAGGACAAGATCGCGAACGCGCTCGTCAGCGACAAGGCGGAGGGCGCGATCAACCCGTTCATGGTGCTAAACGAGCTCGAGGGCGGGCTGCGGTCGCACTCGCTGATCTCGTCGGACGAGCAGCGCAAGCGGTACGCCGAGATGCTGTCGGTGGTGAAGCAGGAGTACGAGGACATCGTGAAGAACGAGGTCCAGCGCGCGATCAGCGCCGACGAGGACATGATCGCGAAGCTGTGCGCCAACTACATCGACAACATCAAGGCGTACACCCAGAAGGAGAAGGTCAAGAACCCGTACACCGGGCAGGACGAGGAGCCGGACGAGCGGCTGATGCGGTCGATCGAGGAGAAGATCGACATCCCGGAGAGCCGCAAGGACGACTTCCGCCGCGAGATCATGAACTACATCGGCGCGCTCGCGATCGAGGGCCGGCAGTTCGACTACAAGACGAACGAGCGGCTCCACAAGGCGCTCGAGGCGAAGCTGTTCGAGGACCAGAAGGACTCGATCAAGCTGACGTCGCTGGTGTCGTCGGTCGTCGACCGCGACACGCAGGCGAAGATCGACGTGGTCAAGCAGCGGCTGATCAAGAACTTCGGCTACGACGAGGTGTCGGCCACCGACATCCTCAACTTCGTCGCGTCGATCTTCGCGCGCGGGGACGTGAAGCACTGATGGCCCGCCGGGAGACTGGGCTCGGCGAGGAGGCCGTATAAAATGGACCCGAAGGGCGTCGGGACCGTGACCGTCGAGCTCAACCACACGCTGGCCGAGCTGCTCGCCAAGCTGTGCGTCGAGCTCGGGACCGACGACCCTACGGGCGTCCTGTCGCGCGCGCTCGGGCTGCTCGAGATGGTGCAGCGCACGAAGCGGCACGGCGGCCGGCTGTGCTTCGTCAACGAGCGCGGCGACATCGCCGACGTGGTGTTTTAGGCGAGGAGGCCGCATAACATGTCGCAGAAGATCGATCTCGATCACGGCCGCTTCCGCCAGATCATCCGCGGCAAGATCAAGCAGAACCTGCGCAAGTACATCTCGCAGGGCGAGATGATCGCGAAGAAGGGCAAGGACACCGTCGCGATCCCGCTGCCGCAGGTCGACATCCCGCACTTCAAGCACGGCGACAAGCAGCAGGGCGGGGTCGGGCAAGGCGAGGGCGAGGTCGGCGAGGCGCTCGGCGGCGACGGCCAGGAGCAGCCGGGCGCGGGCAAGGCCGGCGACCGCCCCGGCGATCACCTGCTCGACGTCGAGGTCTCGCTGCAGGAGCTCGCCGAGATCATGGGCGAGGAGCTCGAGCTGCCGCGGATCCAGCCCAAGGGTACCGAGAAGATCGTCGCGTGGAAGGACAAGTACTCGGGCATCCGCACGACCGGCCCCGAGTCGCTGCGGCACTTCCGGCGCACGTTCCGCCAGGCGATCCGGCGCCAGATCGCGATGGGGACGTACGACGCGAAGAACCCGGTCATCATCCCGATCCGCGAGGACAAGCGCTACCGGAGCTGGCGCAGCGAGCCGATCCCGCAGTCGAACGCCGTCATCATCTACATGATGGACGTGTCGGGCTCGATGGGCGACGAGCAGAAGGAGATCGTCCGCATCGAGAGCTTCTGGATCGACACGTGGCTGCGCTCGCAGTACCACGGCATCGAGAGCCGCTACATCATCCACGACGCGATGGCCAAGGAGGTCGATCGCGACACGTTCTTCAAGACGCGCGAGTCGGGCGGCACGATGATCTCGTCGGCGTACAAGCTGTGCGCGAAGCTGATCGCCGACGAGTACCCGTCGGACCTGTGGAACATCTACCCGTTCCACTTCTCCGACGGTGACAACTGGAGCGTCGACGACACGCACACCTGCGTGGACCTCCTCAAGAAGGAGGTGCTGCCGTTCGTGAACCTGTTCTGTTATGGACAGGTCGAGTCGCCGTACGGCTCGGGGCAGTTCATCAAGGACCTCACAGAGCACTTCGACGAGGACGAGCGTGTCGTGACGTCGGAGATCAAGGGCAAGGACGCCATCATGGACTCGATCAAGGAGTTCCTCGGAAAGGGGCGCTAATGGCCGACGAGGAGGCTGTATAAAATGGCCGACGAGCGAGTCCCGGAGGGCGGAGCCCGCCTCGGCGAGGAGGCCGTATAAGATGCCGATCAAGCGATTCCCCGCTTACCTGCGCGACATCCAGGAGGAGGTCGAGGGGTACGCCAAGGGGTACGGGCTCGACTTCTTCCCGATCCTCTACGAGGTCCTCGACTACAAGACGATGAACGAGGTCGCCGCGTACGGGGGCTTCCCGACGCGCTATCCGCACTGGCGCTTCGGCATGGACTACGAGCAGCTCTCGAAGAGCTACGAGTGGGGCCTCTCGAAGATCTACGAGATGGTGATCAACACGAACCCCGCGTACGCGTACCTGCTCGAGGGGAACTCGCTCACTGATCAGAAGATCGTGATGGCGCACGTCTGCGCCCACGTCGACTTCTTCAAGCACAACTACTTCTTCTCGAAGACCAACCGCAAGATGATCGACGGGATGGCGAACCACGCCTCCCGCGTGCGGCGCCACATGGCGCGCCACGGCCAGGACACCGTCGAGGACTTCATCGACACCTGCCTCTCGCTCGAGAACCTGATCGATCCGATGTCGGCGTACATCGTGCGCCACCGCGAGAAGACCCAGGCCGAGGAGGAGCAGGAGCAAGACCAGCGCGACAAGGTCGGCCGGCTCCGCGCCAAGGGCTACATGGAGTCGTTCATCAACCCGCCCGAGTACCTCGAGAAGCAGCGCAAGAAGCGCGATGAGGAGGAGAAGCGGATGAAGCGCCGCTTCCCCGAGCAGCCGCAGCGCGACGTGCTCGCCTTCCTGATCGAGCACGCGCCGCTCGAGCACTGGCAGACCGACGTCCTCGAGATCGTCCGCGACGAGGCCTACTACTTCGCGCCGCAGGCGATGACGAAGATCATGAACGAAGGGTGGGCCTCGTACTGGCACTCGAAGATCCTGACGGAGAAGGCGCTGACCGCGGCGGAGGTGATCGATTACGCGGACGCGAACTCCGGCGTGCTCGCGACGTCGCCGGGGCGGCTGAACCCGTACAAGCTGGGCGTCGAGCTCTTGCGCAACATCGAGGATCGGTGGAACCGCGGCCAGTTCGGCAAGGAGTGGGACGAGTGCGACTCGATGGAGCTCAAGCGCAACTGGGACCGCCGCACGGGCCTGGGGCGCCAGCGGCTGTTCGAGGTGCGCAAGCTCTACAACGACATCACGTTCATCGACGAGTTCTTCACGCTCGAGTTCTGCGTCGAGCAGAAGTTCTACTCGTTCGGGTTCTCCGAGCGCAGCGGCAGCTGGGAGATCATGAGCCGCGAGTTCAAGAAGGTGAAGGACCAGCTCCTGCGGATGCTGACGAACCGCGGCCAGCCGGTGATCGTCGTGGCGGACGGCAACTTCGAGAACCGCAGCGAGCTGCTCCTCCGGCACGTCCATGAGGGCACCGATCTCGACGCGGCGCAGGCGCGTGACACGCTGCGCAACGCGTGCAAGCTGTGGACGCGGCCGGTGAGCCTGCTCACGAGGATCGAGAACAAGGGCAAGCTCCTGCGCTGCGAGGACGGCAACATCAGCGAGCGGAGCGCGGACTATTCATGATCCGCGCGCGGAGAGAGCGGTGGGTGCGTGATCGGCGCTCAGACGCCGTGGTGTATGCTCGGCCCTGGAGCGAGCGGCACATGATCGGGTGTGCTTCGAAAGCGGGGGCGCCATGAGGCTGTGGGCGTGGGGGCAGACGGATCCGGGGCGCAAGCGCGAGCGCAACGAGGACTCGTACCTGGTCGATCCGGAGACCGGCGTCATCGCGGTCGCCGACGGCATGGGCGGGCACCAGGGCGGGGCGACGGCGAGCCGGATGGCGGTCGAGTTCCTCGGGCGCGAGATGGCGGAGGCGCGCGGCGACTTCGCCAAGGCGCTCGAGAACCAGATCCGCGCCAGCCTGCGGACGACCGAGGAGATGCCGGTGGTGAACGAGTCGCTCCTCGACACCGGGATGGCGCCGACCTCGCCGCGCCGGGTCCGCGAGCTGACGGAGGACGTGCCGGTGCGCGGGGAAGATCCGACGCTGCCGGCGGGCGCGGTGATCGCGTTCTCGCCGGCGCTCGAGCTGATGCGCGGCGTCGTGCGGCGCGCGAGCTCGGCCATCTTCGAGGCGGCGTGGGCCAAGCCCGAGCTGCGCGGGATGGGGACCACGCTGACCGCGATGCTGGTGCACGCCGGCCGCGCGCACCTGGTCCACGCCGGCGACTCGCGCTGCTACATGTTCCGCGACGGCCGGCTCAAGCAGATCACCGACGATCACTCGTGGATCGCCGAGCAGCTGCGGTCCGGCTCGATCAGCGAGGCCGAGGCCAAGCACAGCAAGTTCCGGCACGTGATCACGAAGTCGATCGGGTTCGAGCGCGAGATCGAGGCCGACATGAAGAGCGTGCCGGTGTCGCCGGGCGACTGCTTCGTGCTGTGCTCCGACGGCATGTCGAACTACATCGAGCACGGCGAGCTCGAGCGCATCGTCGCGATGACCTGGTACCGCCGGCTCCCCGAGACCTTGATCGAGCTCGCGAACCAGCGCGGCGGCGACGACAACATCACCGTCGTCGTCGGGCTGGTCTCGAACGCGCCGCCGCCTTGAGGTTCAGCGCGAGGTGGCCTGCACCGTGATCGGGCCGGGCGGCGGGATGACGCGGACCGCGATGTCGCGGCCGCCCTCCTTGCTGCGCACGTGGAGCTGCGTGGCCCCGGGCGCGCGGCCGACGATGACGACGGCCGCGGACGTGGCCTGGTTGTACAGGCCGCTCTTCTCGAGCACGCCGAGCGAGGCGCGCCGGACCTCGGCGACGGCGGGATCGTCGGAGACGACCGACAGCTGCTCGCACGGGCCGCCGCGGTGGCAGGTCAGGGCGATCGCCACGCCCTGCGAGAGCTCGAGGCGGTAGCTCTGGATGCCCCAGAAGCCGGTGACCTCGTCGAGCCGCGCCGCGCGGCCGGGGGGCGCCGCGGACTGCGCGACGAGGACTGGGTTACAGCCGGCGGCGAGCGCGGCGCAGATAGCTGCGAGCGCGAGCGCGAGCGCGAGCGCGCGGCGGGTCACGGCACCACCTCCACGTCGACGGCGGCGGACGCGTCGCCGAGCGAGACGGTGACGGTGGCCTTGCCAGGCGCGCGGGCACGCAGCCGCCGACGATCGGGCGAGCCGTCGCGCAGGATGCTGACGGCCCCCTCGGGCGAGGCGGTCCACGCGACGTCGCCGGCGCCGGCGAGGCGCTGCGCGCCGTTCCACAGCGCGGGCGTGATCGTGACGTCCTCGCCGACGGTCAGCCCGATCGCGCCGTCGACGCGGTCGCCGTCGCGGCGCATCAGCGTCAGCTTCGTGACGGGCGCGACCCACATGTGCACGAAGTCGACGACCGAGGCGTCGTCGGTGGAGATCAGGACCGCGCTCGCGCCGGGCTTCTTGGCGACGAGCGCGCCGCCCTCGACGGCGAGGACGTCAGGCGCCGCGCTCTCGAGCGTGAGGCTCGGCGCGCTCGAGCCGTCGATCGAGGCGGAGACCTCGGGGTAGAAGCGCGTGCCGACGGCGATCGGCGCCTGCGCGTGGCGGCGCGAGCAGGCGGCGTCGCCCTCGGCGCACTGGCCGACGAGCGTCGCCTGGCGCAGCGCGCCGCCCATGGCGCACCCGGCCGGGAGGAGGAGCAGGAGACAGGGGAGGTTGCGCATACGCAGCTTCGAACGAAGCGGCGCGGAATGGCTTACAGCGTCAAAGATTCCACGCTATGCACCGGACGTGCGTGTTGTCTGGCTCGCCACCGCCACTGCGACCGTGACCGCGACGATGACCGTCTTCGGCCTCGCGGCGACCGCGTGTGATCGCGGCCGCCCCCGGGAGCGGCCGCCCTCGACGTCGACGGTTGCGCCGCCGGCAGCGACCGCGCCGCCGGATCCGGTGGCGGCCCCGGCGCCGCGGGAGGGCGCGGCCGGGTCGGGCGTAGAGAAGTCTGGGTCCGCGGCGGGGTCCGGGTCCGCGGCGGCGGCGGCCACCGCGGCGGGGGCTGCGTCGTGCACGCTCGCGCCGCTGCCGCAGCGGCGGCCGATGCCGAAGCGGCTGGTCGCGATCGGCGATCTGCACGGCGATCTCGCGGCCACGCGCGCGGCGCTCCGCGCGGCGGGCGCGATCGACGCGAGCGATCGCTGGATCGGCGGCGCGCTCGTCGTGGTCCAGACGGGCGACGTGCTCGATCGCGGCGACGACGAGCAGGCGATCCTCGATCTGATCGCGAAGCTCGAGCGCGAGGCGCAGGCGGCCGGCGGCGCCGTGATCATGCTGCTCGGCAACCACGAGCTCATGAACGCGGCGGGCGACTTCCGCTACGTCACGCCCGGGGCCATCCGCGACTTCGACGACGCGCCGGGCGTGGATCTGTCGCGGTATCCGCGGCTCCCGGCCGAGGTGCGCGGGCGGGCCGCGGCGCTCACCCCGGGCGGCGCCTACGCCAAGAAGCTCGCCGCGCACGACGTGATCGCGATCGTCGGCGACACGGTGTTCTCGCACGCCGGCGTCCTCGGCGACTGGGTCACCCAGGTCGACGAGGCCAACCGCTCGGCGCGCTGCTGGCTCGACGGCCAGGCGGGCGGCCCCGAGGAGCCGCCGCTCGTCCTGCGCTCGGACCGCGGCCCGGTGTGGACGCGCGCGCTGGGCCTGGGCGAGGCAGACTGCGCGGCGGCGAAGGCGGCGCTCGCCGCGCTGGGCGCCAAGCGGATGGTCGTCGGCCACACGGTGCAGGCCGGGATCAACGGCGTGTGCGACGGCGCGGTCTGGCGGATCGACGTCGGCCTCGCGAAGCTGTACGGCGGGCCGATCCAGGTGCTCGAGCTCGTCCCCGGCAAGCCGCCGAAGGTACTCACCGGGCAGCGGTAGCGCGCGCGGCGCCGGGCAGCCGGCGCGCGGCGATCACTGCATCTCGATCTCGGGCTCGGCAGGCTTGGTCGCAGGCGCGGCGGGCTTGGCCGCGGGCGCGGTGGGCTTGGCCGCGGCCGCGGGCGCGGCGGGCTTGGCCGCGGGCGCGGGCGTGGCCGCCGCGGGCGTGGCGCCGGCCGGTGCCGATGCCGCGGGCGCGGCGTCGGGCTTGCTCAGCTCGGGCCGGGGCTTGGCCTCGCGGCCGGCAGGGCAGACGAAGCTGGCCTCGGCGCGCTCCTGCGCGACGCCGCCGATCTTGGCGGCGCCAGCGGCGCCGAGGACGGACACGCGATCGGCCGGCACGCCCTTGGCCGCGAGGCGCGCGGCGATCGCGTCAGCGAGCCGGGTCGCGTCGCCCGCCTTGGGCTGCGTCAGCGCGATGAGCCACTTCGTGACGTCGGGGTTCGCGAGGATCACGAACGCCATCTGGTCGACGATGAGCGCGCCCGCGGGCGACAGGCCGCCGCGGGCGAGCGTCGGGACTCGATCGATCACGAGGCGATCGCCGTCGAGGCGCGCGATGCTCGCGCCGCCGCTGTCGGGACAGCCGTCATTGTCGTTGATACCGTTCACCGTCTCGGGCTCGAGCGGGCAGCTGTCCTTCGTGTCGGCGACGCCGTCCTTGTCGTTGTCGAGGTCGGGGCAGCCGTCGTCGTCCTCGAAGCCGTCGATGTCCTCGGTGCACAGGCTGCAGCGGTCCTTGCCGTCGGGCACGCCGTCGCCGTCGTTGTCGGCGTCGGGGCAGCCGTCGCCGTCCTCGAAGCCGTCCTGATCCTCCTCCTCCTGAAGGCACTTGTCGGTCGCGTCGTCGATGCCGTCGCCGTCGGAGTCGCGCTTGCTCGCGGGGCAGCCGTCCTTGGGGGCCGGCTCCTTGCCGTCCTCGGCGTCGTTCGGGCACTTGTCGGAGAGGTCTGCCAGGCCGTCCTTGTCGTTGTCGAGGTCGGGGCAGCCGTCGTCGTCGTCGAAGCCGTCGATGTCCTCGGGCTCCGCGGGGCAGCGATCGTCGCTGCCGGTGCGGTGATCGCCGTCGTCATCGTCATCGGGGCAGCCGTCGCTGTCGGCGTAGCCGTCGCGGTCCTCCGGCTCGGTCGGGCAGCGATCGCGCCCGTTCGGCACGCCGTCGCTGTCCGTATCCCGGACGTCCGGCGCGTAGCCGACCGAGAGGAAGAACCGCGACGCGGGCGAGCCGATGCCGCGCACGAGGCCGGCGCCGCCGCCGGCCAGGACCGCGACCGCGCTCGTCGCGTACAGGCGGAGGCCGCCGATCGCCTCGAGCGGGCTCGCGTCGAGGCTGAAGCTGGGCAGGCCGGCGCGGCCGTAGCTCTCGGCGATCGCCGACAGCCGCTCGGTGATCCGCACGGCCGCGCCCACGCCCCACGCGAGCTGCGGGCCGATCGTGCTGTCGTAGATCGTGCGGGGCTTGCGGAGCAGGACGCCGCCGTTCGCGCCGACCGAGAGCCGCCCGGCGTCGTACTGGACGGCGAGGCGCGCGCGCAGCGCGGGCAGGTCGTCGCCGATGAACTGCGAGCCGTCGCTGCCGACGCTCGTCGGCAAGGACAGGCCCCCGAGCGCCGCGATCTTCATGTTGTTCTTGCGCAGGAGCCCGTACTTGCCCTCGACGACGATGTCGCCGAGGCCGGTGACGTGGAGGCCGCCCATCGCCGGCGTGCCGGTGTTGGGCTCGAGCCCCTCGCCGCGCAGCGTGAAGATCACCGGCAGGCTCGCGCCGAGCTGCAGCTTATCGGTGAGGCCGTACGCGACGGCGAGCTGCGCGGCGGTCAGCGACTCGATGACGCGCACGCGCTCGCCGGAGATCATCCGATCTTCGTCGACGTTGTAGATGGTGAAGGGCTTGGTGAGGAACGTGACGAGCGCGTCGACCGCGAGCTGCTTGGGCGCGGCGACGTCGGCGTTGCTCACCGTGACGAACGTCTTGGGACCGACGGCGTACTCGAACGTCTGGACGTCGATCGCGGGATCGTAGGGCGCCTGCTGCGCGAGCGCCGTGCTCGAGATCCCGATCACACCGAGCGCGAGCCACCGTCCAACCAATCGAGGAGAGACCATTCCCGCCATTCTATGCCGATCGGGCCGTCGACCGCGAATCATCGATGAGCGCGCTTCGCGACGCGATCGGCGCATACATGTTGCTACTTCGGTAGCGTCATCACGAACTTCCACACCACCATCGAGCTGACGGGACGATCATTGGTGTCGATGGCCGGCGTGAACTCCAACTTTCTCGCACGAGACAGCGCTAGCTCGTCGAGGCCGTGGCCGAGCTTGTTGAGCAGCGTGGCGGCCCTGACCTTGCCTTTGTCGTCGACGATCAGCTGCACCTGGATCTCGCCTTCGATCCCGAGCCGGCGCGCCTCGGGGGGGTAGTCATTGGTGTAGTCGTAGTCTCCCCGGGGGACGGCCTTCGTCTTGATCTCCGCGATCGAGACGGGCTTGGGGGGCGCCTCGCCGCTGCCCGCGCCGGTGCCGGCCCCGGTGCCGGTGCCGCGGCCGCCGCGCCCGACCTTGCCGGTGTTGCGCGGGCCGGTGGCGACGGGGATGCCGGTCGCGGCGGGGGCGACATCGGGCATCGAGACGACGGGCGCGCCGCCGAAATCCGGCTCGGGCTCGGGCTCGGGCTCGGCCTGCGGCGGCGGGGGCTGCTCGCTGGCGGGCGGGGGGCGCGGGACGTCGGGCTGGACGGCTCGCACCTCGCGGGGCTTGGGGG